>JANQGG010000017.1 GCA_028277445.1 Chloroherpetonaceae bacterium
CACGCCTTCCAGGCGTTCGCGATGACCCGTTAAAAAGTAATTCGTCATTTCCGTTTTGTCTTTTTGGCTTCCATTGCCAAAAATTTGTACTTCTAATGACCGATTTGGGATAAACAAGTACGAGAAAAGATCGAATTCAAGGAGATTCATCTTATATTTAAACTGACCCAAAACAAAGCTAAAAAAACCTATTTTGAAAGGAGCCTCAGATGAAGCTTACTTTACACGCGTTATTTGGACTTTGTTTCTTTTTGTTCTCCCCCTGTTTACAAGCCCAGGATACTTCCTACTCTTTTAAAACAACATACACTAAAACTTTTGGTGGTTCAGGCAATGAAGGTGGCGGCCAATTAATAACCACAAATGATGGTCATTATATCATGAGTGGAGCTACAAACTCTTTTGGTTCGGGAGATTATGATTTTTGGTTGCTCAAGTTCAATCTTCTCGGTGATAGCCTTTGGTCAAAATCTTATGGAGGTACGGATCGCGATCAATGCGTAAATACTATTGAAACAAACGATAGTGGTTTTGTGATGATAGGTTATACCAATTCGTTTGGTATGGGTAATGAAGATATCTGGTTGGTAAAAGCCGATTCCACAGGGGATAGTTTATGGAGTAAATCTTATGGTGGCACTGGTAATGATTATGGAAAAGATGTGATTCAAACCTCAGATAATGGGTTTTTAATACTTGCAGAAACCAATTCGTTTGGTGCTGGGAACAGAGATTTATGGCTCATTAAAACGGATGAAAATGGGGATAGTACATGGTCCAAACTGTTTGGTGGCACCCAAGATGATGCTGGTCTAGATCTCATCAAAACCAATGATGGCGGTTATTTAATTGCAGGGTATACCCACTCCTATACAAACGGCGCCAGTGATGTATGGCTTCTGAAATTTAATGCCAGTTTTGAAAAACAATGGGATAAACATTATGGCGGGATAGAATACAATAGAGCCAGACATGTCTTACAAAACGAAAACGATATCTTCTACATTATTGGTGAAAATGGTATCAGCCAAACTCGCGATTTGATGATTATGAAAGTCAATGCGAACGGTGATAGTTTATGGAACAAAAGCTATAACGGCATAGAAGAAGACTGGGGAGGCAAAGCGTTTATTAACTCAAATAATAATTTAGTCATTTCAGCATTCTCAAGAGTATATGACACTGACAACTATGATATTTGGTTGGTTTTAGCAAATACTGACGGCGATACTTTAAAAACCCAAACATATGGCGGCCTGGACTGGGATGCAGCCGGGGGGATATTACCTGCATCCGATGGTGATTTTTTTATAGCAGGCATTTCTCATTCATATGGCAGTGGTCCCTCAGATATATGGCTCTTAAAAATTCAGGAAGAAATCTCTGATGTGGAAAAGTTTTCCTATCAAAAACCAGCTGTTTTTACACTGGAACAAAACTACCCGAATCCCTTTAATCCTTCAACTACCATTAAATTTACCTTAAAACAACGCTCCCGCGTTGAATTAAGTGTGTATAATGTCTTAGGACAACGGGTGCGAACCCTGGTCGATGAATCCAGGCCGGCGGGTGCCTACCAAGTAAGCTGGGATGGATTAGATCAAAACAGTCAACGTGCCAGCTCCGGGATGTATTTTTATCGTTTGAAAAGCGATGGATTTTCTAAAGTTAAAAAAATGATGCTGCTGAAATAGCAGGGCTGTTGATTCAGCCCTGTTTACCATATTTGTGTTTATCAAACAGAAGCATTTTATAAATATATAATCAGCTACAATAATGAGTGATCGTACGTTTAAGAAAATATCAGGCTTTTTAAGTTTTTTTGGACTAATTATTAGCCTGAGTAGTTTCCCAATTTATAACCTCAATGCTCAACCTAAAATTCAAGCTGAGCCATTACCCTTACCTTCAGTGATATTACTCTCACCGCAGCAGGGTGTTGGGGTTGTAGATTTAACTCCAACCTATAAATGGCATGCTACTGGAACCGGTATTCTAACGAATGTATTGTATGTGGATACCGATCTGAATCCTTTTAGTGGAGGAACAGCATACCTGGTCGATAAATCCCAAACACATACCCCGTTATTTGATGAACTTACAGCAGGTGAAAGATATTATTGGGGTGTCGCCGTCTCAGATGATAATGGAACAACATATTCCACGGTGCAGTCTTTTACACCGTTAAATTCCAATCAGGGTGGAGCTTTTGAAAGCGAAATTGATATTACAACTGATGCCAATGCAGTGTGGTTTATTCATCCTGCTGATGTTGATAGTGATGGCGATATCGATATGCTTGCAGCATTAATATATGATAATAAAATTGTGTGGTATGAGAACAAAGGTGATGGAAGTTATGATGCACATACCATCACCAGCTCGGCTATATATGCTAGAGCTGTATATGCGGCTGATCTTGATGGCGATGGGGATATGGATGTTCTTTCTGCTTCGGAAGATGATGATAAAATTGCGTGGTACAAAAATGATGGCAACGAGAATTTTACTGCTATAAATATTTCAACAGCAGCAAATGGAGCCTGGGTCGTATCTGCAGCAGATATGGATGGCGATGGGGATATGGATGTCCAATCAGCTTCATTATACGATGATAAGTTAGTATGGTATGAAAATGATGGGTCTGAAAACTTTACTGCCCTCACCATTACAGATGATGCCGAAGGGGCCATGTCACTATACACTATTGATTTTGATAGCGATGGCGATATGGACGTGTTATGCAATAATTTTTGGTATGAAAATGATGGCGCCCAAACATTTACAAAACATTTAATTGCCAGTGGCGCCAGTGATGTAAGGTCGGTTTATGCAGCAGATATGGATGGCGATGGCGATATCGATGCGCTTTCAGCATCAATTGATATCGATAGAGTGGCTTGGTATGAAAATGATGGTAGTGAAAATTTTACCGTGCGTATTATCGCATCGAATGCAATTGGTGCAAATTCAGTCTATGCATGTGATATGGATGGCGATGGGGACATGGATGTGCTTACTGCACCATATTATGACAACAAATTCTTGTGGTATGAAAATAATGGCAATGAGGTGTTCGAATCACATGAGATATCTTCAGGAGTTTCATACATTAGTGCTGTTTCTGCAGCAGATATGGATGAGGATGGTGATATGGACATTCTTCTAGGTTCATTGGGTGTTGATAAAATATCATGGTATGAGAATACAAATCAGCAAGCAGGTGTAACTGTATCTTTTTCTGATGGCAGCGGTTATAGCCCATCGTTTATGCAAAGTGTCCAAACCCAGCCGTTTGGTCGGTTTTCACTTTTGGCTGATACCCTCGGCGCTGAACTCATCGGCGCAACCTTCACATTAAATGGCGCACGTAATGGCATGAGCAACTTTAAGTTATGGAAAAGCACAGATGATGTCTTTAACAGCGCTCATGATACAACTCTTGGCGCTACCGTTGTTTCCGACCCGGGTGATGGAAGTACGATTAGTTTTTCGGGATTTAACAATGCCATTGACACAACAACCCGGTATTATTTTATTACCTGCGATTTGTCTTCAAACGCAGGTGGCGGAATTCAAGCCATTGTGACTGATAGTGCTGATCTTTCAATGAATGGGGGAATCTTATCAGGTACAATCACGAATGAAGCGCTTTCCGATGGCGATGTTTTGGATGTCGGAGAACCTTCAGAACGAGACTTACAGTATGTCTTGGATCAAAACTACCCGAATCCGTTTAATCCATCGACAACTATTCAATATAGTTTGTTAAAAAGAGCTAAGGTAGAATTGGTGGTGTATAATGTATTGGGTCAGATGGTGCGAACCTTGGTGCGTGAGACAAAGCCTGCCGGAAATTATCAAACCAGGTGGGATGGGCTGGATAATCGCGGGCAGAAAGTAAGCTCCGGGATTTATTTTTATCGTTTGAAAAGTAGTGGTTTTACTCAGGTCAAAAAAATGATGCTGGTGAAATAAAATGATAAAACTGTGGGCTGAATCAACAGCCCCGAATCAAAAGGAGTTATTTGAGTGCTAGTAGTAACTTACTATAATCAAAATATCTACAACTATGATGACTAAGAATTTTAAAGCGGTTAAATATTGGTATGGCCTCATAGCATTGATTTGTATGGCGACTTTTTTACCGATATATCCATTGAAGGCTGCGCAGCAAGCCCTACCTATGGAGCTGGTTTTTAATATTACAACACCATCAACAACCATTGAATTACCTCTTTATGGTGCAGTGGATGTTACCGTAAATTGGGGCGACGATACTACACCCGAGAATTTTACATCTGAAGGAGATAAAAGCCACACCTACGCCAACATTGGGGAATACACCGTATCCATTTCCGGTTTCATGGAGCAATTTGGAAAGGGGGATGAGTGGAACGGTAATGACCTTTTAACCAAAGTAAATGATTTTGGCACTTTGGGTTTAACCTCACTTTATGGGGCGTTTTATAATGCCGATAATCTACTTATTGTTCCAAATACTTTGCCTTCTAGCGTCACAGATCTCTCTTCCTGTTTTAGAAAAATTCATCAGGATACCATTCAAAATTTAAGCGCTTGGGATGTGAGCTCGGTAAAAACTATGACATCAATGTTTACAGCTTCTTCAATTAACCAGGATATTGGGAGCTGGGATGTGGGTTCTGTTGAGAATATGACATCAATGTTTAACAGTGCCACCGCATTTAATCAGGATATCGGGAGTTGGGATGTGAGTTCGGTAAAAAGTATGTCTTATATGTTCAGCGGAGCTTCAAGTTTTAATCAGGATATCAGTAGTTGGAATGTCGATTCAGTAACAAATATGTCATATATGTTTTTCAGTGCAAGTTCATTTAACCAGGATATCGGTGGTTGGGATGTGAGTTCAGTGGAGTACATGGATAGAATGTTTAGTAATGCAGAAGCATTTAATCAGGATATCGGGAGTTGGGATGTGAGTTCTGTACAGAATATGGTTTCAATGTTTGAAAATGCTACAGCATTTAATAATGGCGCAGAGCCTTTAGATTGGGGAAATAAAACGAGTTCAGTAACGGATATGGAAAATATGTTTTATAGCGCCGATGCGTTTAATCAGGATATCAGTGGATGGGATGTCAGTTCAGTAACAGATATGAACTTTATGTTTGCTTATACAAAAGCATTTAATCAGGATATTGGTGGCTGGGATGTAGGCGCCGTAACAGATATGCATAACATGTTTCTAGGTGCCACAGCGTTTAATCAAGATATCGGTAGCTGGGATGTTAGCTCGGTTACCACTGTACGTTGGATGTTTGAGAACGCTACCGCCTTTAATCAGGATATCAGTGGATGGGATGTCAGTTCGGTAACAGACATGTCGGGGATGTTTTCAGGAGCAACTTCATTTAATAATGGCGGACAGCCTTTGGATTGGGGAAATAAAACGGCTTCGGTAACCAATATGGAAAGTATGTTCAAAGACGCTGAGGCTTTCAATCAGGATATTGGAAGTTGGGATGTGAGTGCAGTGACTACAATGTTGTGGATGTTTTCAGGAGCGATCGATTTTAACCAGGATATCGGGAATTGGGATGTTAGTTCGGTTACAAATATGGCTAATATGTTCCAAAATGCTACAGTATTTAATCAGGATATTGGGAATTGGGATGTTAGTTCGGTAACAACAATGTATGATATGTTTAGTGGTGCAGATTCCTTCAATCACAATATTGGTGGGTGGAATGTAAGCAATGTAATAAGCATGGGATATATGTTCTATGGCGCTGATGTTTTTGATCAGGATATTAGTGGATGGGATGTGAGTTCAGTAGTGGATATGTCAAATATGTTCCAGAATGCAGATGCGTTTAACCAGGATATTAGCTCTTGGAATGTCAGCTCCGTAACCGACATGTCTAATATGTTTCGTAATGCAGAAGCATTTAATCAGGATATCGGAAATTGGGACGTAAGCTCAGTTACAGACATGAATAATATGTTTGAAGGTATTGCCCTCTCAACCTCAAATTATGATTCTTTGTTATTAGGATGGTCAGCGCAAAGTGTTCAAAATAGCGTTACATTTAGTGGCGGCAACAGTAAGTATTCCTCAGCAGCAGCTTCCGCGCGTCAAACACTTACAGATACATATGGCTGGAATATTACTGATGGTGGCATGGAAGTGCCAAGCGTAACTTTCACCGATGGCAGTAGTTTCAATACTTTACTAATGCACAGCACTCAAACCCAGCCTTTTGGCAGGTTCTCACTTTCAGCCGATCAATCGGGTAGTGAGTTTACCGGTGTAACATTAACGTTAAACGGCACGCGAATCGGCCTGAGTAACTTTAAGCTATGGGTAAGCGCAGATGATGCTTTCAGTACCGGTGATGACAGCCAAATTGGCAGCACAGTTGCTGCTGATCCTGGCGATGGCAACACGGTGAGTTTTTCAGGACTAAGCAACGCCATAGGCACAACACCAGAGTATTACTTTGTAACTTGTGATTTATCGCCAACGTCAAACGGCAGTGTACAGGCAGTTGTTGAAAACAATTCAGCGCTTTCGTTTAACAATGGCAATCTTTCATCATCGATAACGAATGCTCCTCTATCAACAGGCCAAATATTGGATGTGCAGGAAAAACCAACACGCAATTACGACTACGCGTTAATGCAAAACTATCCGAATCCGTTTAATCCAAGTACCACCATTAGCTTTACCATGAAGAAAGCAGGTGTGGCAACATTAAAGGTGTATGATATGCTAGGCCGTTTGGTGATTGAGCAAACCAAGGCATCTGTAAAAGGAGAAAACCAAATCAACTTTAATGGAAGCAAGCTGACGAGCGGGATATATTACTACCAGCTCAACGCAGAAGGGTTCAGCAAAACGTTGAAGATGCTGCTGCTGAAGTAAAATGATGAATGATAGATGATGTATGATAAATTATGAATTAGGGCCGGCAGAAATGTCGGCTTTTTTTGTTTGAATCACGGATTTACAGTCATGGACCGATTTTGTCGGACTTATTCCTTCCTTTTAAAACATTTACCAAGATTGATTTTCTTTCGTCGAAGACTTAGGTATTATTTTTGAATTTTAGTAGACGGCTTCTTAGTATTAAGCGTTTATCGTTTTGGAGTAAACCCTAGCTCCCCTAATTCACAAAAACATAAATATTGCCTCCAATCTATCCTTAATCTGCAAAGGGGGGTAATGCCGATCCGTATAAGACGCAGAAATATAAATGGAAAAACATCTAAGTGGTTAATACTAAATGAGTTAAATCCGCTTTCTTGATTTGACATATTGCGTTTTATAAGGAACCCATCTAATTATTGTTAGGGTTTATCGGCACTGGGTAGAAGAGAAGAAAGAGACTGACAGTTGCTGGGTTTTACCCATAATGTTCTGTTTTTGAAACTCGACTTCTATTGGCAGATGATATGGTATAGAAACATAAAGGCATTCACTAATTCTGCCAGTTTGAATCTGTTTGACATGGCAGGATAAAACACTGGAGAAAGAATATGTTCTCAATATCATTAATCAGACATTATCAAATTACTGGACGTTTATGGAAAAGGCATGCGAGAACTGTAATTCGCTATGCGTCTATAAGAAAAAGTTGCAACGCCCTAAGGAGCTTATGGCATTTTGCGAGAGGAAATACAACTATATCATCAAAGCCAATATTTTTAAAAGTGGAATTAAGCAGATACTGCACCGTTGACTGCACGGGATGCTTTCCTAAAGAATATCGGTTTTATCCATTTGAAAAGTTCAAGTTGCTTGTAGACAAGTTTGAACGATACATCTTCATGGCACAACTGTATGAAATCGGAGAACCTCTCCACCATCCTGATTTGCTGAAATGTATCGATTACGCACATAAAAAAAGAATAGCTACAGTTGTTTCTACAACTTTATCCCTGAAGAAACCGGACATTTACTGGAAGGAGCTAGTCACATCAGGTTTGGATAGACTCATTGTAGCGATAGACGGGACAACTGAGGCTGTGTACAACAGATACCGCACTCGCGGCGATCTAAATTTAGTTATGGATAACTTGAAAAAAATCCTACATTTTAGGAAAGAGAGCAGGAGCAGTCTTTTTGTTGAATGGCAGATGATTGATTTTTCATGGAATCAATGCGAGCAGAATTCTGCCAGAAAACTAGCTGCTGAGCTTGGCTGTGATACTTTTCAAATTATTGAGGATGCATCTGAGCTTCGCAAATTGGCCAAGAAATCAAAAAAAACACGTGACAGGAACTGCATTTGGCCGTATGTTTTATTGCTGGTCAATGTGTATGATGATGTTCTTCCCTGTTTTAAACCAGCATGCTCTCCTGGAATCTTAGGTAATTTACAGAATTCGTCTTTTGATGAAATCTGGAACGATCAAGAAGTTCGAAGAATTCGTAGCAGGGACCAGATAAAATTACGTGACGGCTGCAGAATTTGTAATGAATAATAAAGTTAATGGCTAAAACAAAACAAGAGAGCTTGAACTAATCCTGCAATATCGCTATTATGTCGGAGTCAAATTACAGGTTTCAACAAGCTTTCCAATATATAGAACAAGACAATTACAGGAACAAATAGTTTTGTTTAAAGAAAAGACGGAAATTGAGCTGTATGTGTGATTTAATTGATTGATTCAGATTGGAACAAGCAACTATACTTAATCAAAAGTTCCTCGAATCTTCTTGGATGGACTAAATTACAGGATATTTTTGACAGTGAATCCAGATTTCACCTGGCAGATTAGTTCAGGTCGATTTGCTAACAGTTTTGCCAAATAGTATTAAAGGGAGCAAACAAGCCGAAGTAGCATACTTGCTGACTGTGATGTTTTTTTACGAACTCAAGGATGTTGGTTCGCCAAAAAGGCATGTCAGCTAGCTCATGCAGCTGAGCTTCGCCGCTATGCGAGTCGAAACATGTACAAAATAAAGAACCACAGCAAATTAGACATTTATTTCAAAAATGCTGATTATTCAGATATTAAGACTATTGAGGGCGAGGTAAGTTTAAGACATTTTATTTCTGCAATGCTCTCTTATTACCCTTGGTGGATTGTATTTTTGTATAAGATCAGAGAGTTTTTAGTAAGTATTCTTGGGTTAGTAAAGCATGAAAAACCCGATGTTTTACCTTCGCTAAAGCCGGAGGATATTTCATTAGATTCTGGCGAACAGGCATCGTTTTTTATCGTAAAGGCTGCTAAAGAGAATTTTTATTGGGTTTCAGAGACGTCGGAAGATAAGCATTTAAAGGCCTATTTTGGAGTGGTGGCTGAAGAAGTGAGCGACAGCCTAACAAGGTTTCATGTATTTACATCAGTGAAGTACATACATTGGACTGGGCCGGTCTATTTCAATTTAATTCGTCCATTTCATCACATTGTTGTTGCGAGAATGATGAAAAATGGCGTTAAACGATGAGAATATCTCATAACATCACCATGCATTGTATTCGCTGGACAGGCGAGTATCAACTTGGAAAGATAGATGGTGTTATTCATACACAGGCCGGTTGGTTTGATGGTCGCGAAGTCACACGAGTGGTATTTGATAGAACTAAGCTTACCCTAGAACAACTTGCCGGTAAATCTGCTAAAGTAAGCTGCGCAGATAAAATCTATGCTCCCGGTAATAAAGCGAAGGCATTGAAAGGATTTTCAACCGGGAAGCTCACATCAAAGTACAGAATTGCTAAACCCTCAGATCAGAAAAGACAGATCGCCAAGTGGAAGGCGCTTCAAAACGTCCCAAACCTCACGCCGATGCAACTGACAAAGATAAACGCGCTGGCCCCGGTTGATAAAAAACTGGCACTGGAATGGCTAAGTCCCAGGCAGAGAAGCGTGTTGGAAGAAAATTGACATGAGGAGAAGATTCAACAAGCCCCAAAGCTTTTGAATTTTAATAGAGGCTTCTTATTATGAGGAGTTAAATGTTTGGCCTAATCCGTGATTCACAAAAGAGTGGCAGTTGCCTCCAATCTATCCTTGTTTTACAAGGTTTTAAAAAGATATCCATAGGTGTCTTATGTGGACAGAAAAGAGATTAACAGCATCTTATGTGAAAACCATATAATAAATATCAGACCACATAATGAGATATATTTAAGGAAGAAGAATGTTATCCAAAAATGTCTCAATATTAAAGTATGGCTCAAATTAGAAATACCCTTGGTGTGGAGTAATGGCAAAGAAAAATGATAATGAATGTTCATAATGAGGTATTCATTTTATTTACAGAAATTTTCATAAGAGAAGATGGCTAAAAACTATCAAAAATATGCTGGATTTTGGATTCGCGTTTCAAGCAATATTATAGATGGATTGTTAACTTTAGTAGTATTAATATTTTTATTAAATATTTTCTTTCCTCTAATCCATTCAAATTTTTCAATAAAGATATACTTATTCTTTTCTTTATTTTTTCTTCTTTTACTACCATTTTTGTTTGGTATTTATTACATATGGGGCAATGCAGAAGGAAGGCACACTTTAGGGAAAAGGATATTTGGGCTTGAGGTTGTGGATAAAAATGAGATGCCAATTACTTTAAAAGTTAGTTTTCTTCGCACATTATACACAACTTTAGATTTATTTGCATTAGGCTATTTGTTTATGATATTTTCTAAAAACAAGCAGACATTTCATGATGTGTTGTCGAGGTCATATGTATTAAGAAAAAAGGATAAAACCAAAAAAGAGATAATAGTTGGAATACTACTATTAGTTTTAGCTGTTTATATTCAAGAATTATCAAGTGATTATATTCGCACAAATTATATTGAAGCATTTCATATTCCAACAGGTTCAATGGAGCCGACAATATTGGTAGGCGATTATATCTTTGTAGATAAATATGCTAAAGAAGATTATATACCGGAATCTGGAGATATTATTTTTTTTAAATATCCACTTGATCGGCAAATCACTTATGTTGATAGATGTATCGCTTCTGGGGGACAGATTATTGAAATAAAAGATAGGAAAATATATGTTGATCATGTTATTTTCCCAGATTTAGGATTCACCAAACACATTGATCCTCAAATTCTTCCAAAAGGTTTCCAGGAGTCAATTATTTTTCCATCGGGTGCAGGTAATCGTGACAATTATGGACCAGTCAAAGTACCCGAAGGACATTATTTTGTCTTAGGAGATAATCGTGAAAATGCTTTAGATAGCCGCTATTGGGGATTTGTTCCACAAGAAAATATTGTCGCTAAAGCAGGGCTTGTATATTTCTCTTGGAATCGAATTAATGGTAGTGTAAGATGGAACCGAACGGGTAAAGTTATACAATAATAGAGAATACTGCCTAACCATCGTACCCAGGTGACGCCTAAATATGGGTCGTGATTTAAATAGTGGTTGTTATCAAAAAACATTTTAACAAACCCCTCCTTATCAGATCCGCATCGACGCCACTGATGTTTGGTATTAAACTTAACAAGATGAATGATACCTCGATAGAACTACTTAACTCGGTAACAGAAGTGGCAAAACTAGATCAACTTCTTTGGGAAATCCTGTGGAAGTCTCTTGACCTCCCGCGGGACATCCGCGATTCATTCAAACTCGAAGGTGAGAGTCTTGAGTTCGGCGCTAAGGTTGATAATAAGCTGGTTGGAGGTCTCGTGGCAAACTGGATATCCCACACAGAGGTCGAGATTCGACACTTGGCCGTCAGGTCTGAAGCTCACGGACAAGGTATCGGCACCCACCTCGTAACTGAATTGCTGGATCATGTTGCTGGCCAAGGTTGCACAAGAGCGCACACGATTGCCCGCAACACAACAGCTGGATTCTTACGTAAACTTGGCTTCAAAACAGCGACTGGAGAACCACCTGAACACCCACTTTTCAAAAAATACGGCATCACCTTTGAATTACTTGAGAAGGATTTAGAACCACGGCATTGAGCGTACCCTCATCAGCGTTTCGCTTGGGAATTAGCTCTTGTAGGTCGGTATATGCAACCAAAGTTTAAGAAAGATGAAAGTCAAATGAAACCTCTTGCAGAGATGGTTTTTATTAGTGAGATCGTTATGCTGTCAAAAATTGCCGAAAGGGCAGCAGAACGTCTTTCGCCCAACTCTGAACACAACGATTCACTAGAAGTTTGGTGTTCAATTCAATTGATACTTATTGCGGCGGGTAATGTCTCGAAAATTCTCTGGCCCCAAAGAAAGATGTCAGCTATACGTGGTGAAAAGTTAAGAAAGCTACTCCAAGTTGATGATTATCACTTTTTATCAGATCGTAAGTTTAGAAATCATTTTGAACACTACGATGAGCGAATCGAAGATTGGTTCGAGAAAAATTCTTCAGTAGTTTATATTGATAAGAAAATTGATCCTTTCAAATCGTTCTGGGGAGAAAATATCAACACCGCTCATCGGACCTATAATCCGTTGACGATGACTTTGAATTTTCGGGGTGAAGTGTTGGATTTAAGGTCAATTCTTAGTGCGCTCAAAGAAATTCGACATAATTGCCGCCACTTTGTACTAACTTAGATAACTAATACTAATTTCAAGCCTCTTAACCTTAAGGGAAGTTTGCAAGGATGGTAAGACTTCCGCACTCCTGCATTTGAAGCTCACAAATAAAATCTTAAACCAAAATACGAACAGACTTCCCTATCAGCTAACCTTTTCCAGAAATGGCCGAGATCATCCCAACCACACTGGCTTTTTTATGTGGTTCGTCAAGCTTTTTAGAAAGGGCTTTTTATATTTCACGCGTTTTTACTACTAAATATTTTTACTCTCTAATCTTTGTCAGAATCAATCTATTGGCCTAAATTCTTTTAATGAAATTGATTAATTGGAACAAAGAAAAAAATAATTGGTTAAGAGAAAACAGGGGCATTTGTTTTGAGGATATCCTTTATTATCTCGATAATGAGAACCTCATAGATGATATTGAGCATCCCAATCAGGAAAAGTATGAAGGGCAACGGATGATGGTTTTTAACATTAAGGATTATATTTACTTAGTTCCTTATGTAGAAACTGAGCACGAAATATTCTTGAAAACAATTATTCCGAGTAGGAAAGCAACAAAAGATTATTTGGAGAGCAAGCATGACTAATTTGGATAAAGAAGAAAAAGACTTGTTAGAGTCTTTTGAACGAAATGAATGGTGCTCCTCAAAAGATTTTGAAAAACGAAAAGCTGAGCTGAAAAAAGTGGCTCATAACACCATTCGCAAGGATAAACGTGTCAATATTCGAATTTCCGAGCGCGACCTAAAAGAACTTCAGAGGATTGCTATAAAAGAAGGGTTGTCCTACCAGACATTAATCTCAAGTATTCTGCATAAATATGTAAACGGAATGTCTAGTCAATAACCTATGAGAATCTAAAAATAATTGTTTCTGTTATCAGCTAACCTTTTCCAGAAATGGCCGAGATCAGCCTAAACAATTAGCAATTATTCGAACCACAACTGCTTATTTTATAGTTTAAGCCCGCAGATTTGTTGAAATCCCGCCAAAGATTTACCTTAACCTCATTTTAAGCTAAAACAAATTGTCAAGGTGAAAGGTCTTCAACAGATTGTTTCAACCATAGAATCGCTAAATGAGCAAGTGGGCCGCGCGGTCTCGTGGCTTGCCACACTGCTCGTGGCGGTGGTGGTGTATGATGTCTTTACCCGCTATTTTCTGCAAAGCTCCATGGTGTGGGTGCAGGAACTGAAATGGCATTTGTTTGCCCTAATGTTTTTGCTTGGCGCGGCTTACACCTATAAGCACGATAAACATGTTCGTGTGGATGTGCTTTACAGCCGGTTTACGCCCAAACAAAAAGCTTTGGTGAATTTTGCGGGCAATATCTTTTTTTTACTCCCGTTTTCATTTTTGATCATGTGGTCGTCCTGGGATTTTGTCCTGAACTCGTTTATGATCGGTGAAACCTCTCCCGATCCGGGTGGTCTGCCGGCTCGCTATATCCTCAAAGCTGCCATCCCCATTGGATTTTTACTGCTGCTTCTCCAGGGTGTGGCTGTGCTGATCAAATCCTGGCTTATTCTGTTTGGCCCAAATATGACCAGAGAGGAGCAGAAAAGTGCCTGAAGGATTGATGCCGCTCTTGATGTTTATCACTCTCTTTGGGCTCTTGATCATGGGTTTTCCCGTGTCTTTTACCCTGGGCGGGGTATCGCTGTTTTTTGGGGTGATCACATTCGGGTTGGATTTCTTTAATCTCCTGCCCATGCGCATTTGGGGCACCATGACGAATTACGTTCTCATTGCTGTCCCCTTATTTGTGTATATGGGTGTGATGCTAGAGAAATCGGGCATTGCCGAGCGCCTGTTGGAAACCATGGCCCTGCTCTTTGGTAGGCTTCGTGGGGGTCTTGCCATTTCGGTAGTGGTGGTGGGCGCGTTACTAGCCGCTTCAACTGGCATTGTAGGGGCTACTGTGGTTACGATGGGATTGTTAAGCCTGCCCACTATGCTTAAACGCGGCTATAGCAAACAACTGGCAACCGGGACCATTTCAGCCTCGGGCACGCTGGGGCAGATCATACCGCCCAGCATTGTCCTGGTGCTGTTGGGCAGCATTTTGAATGTCTCTATTGGTGATATGTTCATTAGCGCGGTGGTGCCTGGGATAATCCTGATTGGGCTTTATATGCTATGGATTGTGATTGTAGCTCTCTTTAAGCCTGAATCAGCGCCGGCGATGCCTAAAGAAGAACTGGAGAAGTTCAAGGATCAGGACATGCTCAAGACGGTGTTTGTTGCTTTTGTGATCCCGTTTCTTCTGGTGCTGGCTGTGCTTGGCTCCATATTTGCTGGAATTGCTTCACCAACGGAAGCCGCCGCCATCGGTGCATTTGGCGCCACGCTTCTAACCATTGCCCAAAAACGCTTTTCACTGGGTACCCTAAAATCCGTAATGCAGGAAACCACCCATTTAACCAGCATGGTCTTTATCATTTTGGTGGGTGCCAGCGCGTTCGGGTTGGTGTTCCGTGGTATGGATGGCGATCGTTACCTGGCCGAGCTCATTATGAATGCCCAATTGGGCCCGTATATGTTCCTGGCGCTGGTGATGCTGGCGGTATTTATTGCCGGATTCTTTATTGACTTTATTGAAATCATTTTCATAATTGTCCCGGTTGTGGCCCCGATATTTCATCAAATGGGCGTGGATATGCTCTGGGTGGGAATTCTGCTGGCTATGAACCTGCAAACCTCGTTCTTGACCCCGCCATTCGGATTTTCGTTGTTTTATTTGAAAGGGGTGGCCCCGCCCGAAGTCACCACAGGCGATCTTTACCGCGGTATTATTCCGTTTATTACCATACAGGCTATTGTTTTAATCGCCATTATTCTTTTTCCCGAGCTGGTAACTTGGCTTCCGAAGTTGTTATCAAATTAGATTTCTGTTCAACTACATTTAGTTATATCGGAATTCCAATTCTATGATTAAACAGTAAATCCATGAGTGGTCAAATAGAATTTTTTCAAACCAAAGACGGCCAAACCGAAATCAAAATTCAATTTGATAAGGAGACTGTTTGGCTTAATCGTCATCAATTATCACAATTATTTGATCGTGATATTAAAACGATTGGCAAACACATCAACGACATCTATAAAGAACAAGAATTAGAAGCATCAGCAACTGTCGCAAAATTTGCGACAGTTCAAAAAGAAGGAAAGCGTGAAGTTGAATAAGTTAATGATGAACCGTAGGCCAATCCGTATGTGTTTTTAGATTCATTAACTTTTTGCGAAGTAGACCAGAGTTTTTGAAGCAGGGTTATGAATAGTGATTAGACAATATCTTTATCTATTAATCGTTTGCCATGTATTACAGTTAATATATAGATGGATTTATCAACTATTTCGTAAATGATTCTGTATTGAAAAACAAAAATCTCACGAATATTGTCTTGATTGAGTTCAGGGACAACTCTTCCGGATTTTGGATAAGCTTCTAAGTTTTGAGTGGCCTCAAAAATTTTAAACACAGTAGATTCCGCGTAGAACAGGGAATCTCTGGAAATAAAATCAGCAATACGTTCAATATCAGCTAAGGAATCTGGAGACCAAATTATTTTGTAAGCCATTTAGATAATCTTGCTTTAGCTTCTTCATTTGATATTCCGTTACCATCTTTTATTTGTTTTTGCCCTTTTTTGATTTTTTCAAGAACATAAAGATGATATTGAATATCTTCAATTGTTGTTTCATCAGGTAATTGATGAATCATTTCGGCAATATTGTCTTTTAGTGAACTCATAGTAAAATCATACTTTAACTTTGATATTTAATAAAGATACATCTATCATCGAGTTAGATGTTAGGTTGTTTCATTTCTCGTTTCCTGAGTTGCTTGATGTTATTAACAAGAAGCCATCTTTTTGGTGCTTCAATGCGACGAGATCTAAATTTGCGCTCCGTCGACAGTTCGACTTCGATAAGGAGCATTGGTGCGGATATCAATCCGAGCGGATGGTTTCGGATATTAGCTCGAAATTCCTTTTGGTCTTTGGATTCAAGGCGAAATGGTTCTTCACCCAATAACTCGTAAATCGGAAATCCATAGTGAATATTTGACCAAATTTTTTTCGAAGCTATCGGGTTCTTTAGGTGACGTGTAATTATCGTTTTTAGACTGTAAGTAGGTTTTGCCTCGATACGTGTTAACACAATTGGACCATCAGTCATATTTGTGACTTTTGCAGATATTGAATCAGGGCTCGACGCGTCGAATACCATTTTATATGATGGGGCTATACGAATTGGCGTCAAATAATGGCGGATCATCAAGAATATAGCTATGCACGCGACAATTGCAGCCGGAAATTTTAGAAAATCAAAATCTAGATTGAATTCCATTTCTTAACTCACCTAACATTGATTAGAACGTTTCTATATAACACGCTTTATTAGTAATTATTAAATATAATAATCAAGCAAAAATCCCTCCATAATTTTTTTTTGAAAATCATCACAGATATTAAATTGCGCCCTCATCTAAATCTTCTCCCTCTGGGAGAAGACTTTTCCCTCTAATATTGGGTGAGGGTCATATTCGAACAGGCCATTTACTTTGCCACAAGTGAATAAAGCACCGGCACAACGATGAGTGTTAAAAACGTGGATACCAACAGCCCGCCAATAATCGTCCAGCCCAATGGCGCCCAGAGTGTTCCCCCGGCAAGTGTAAGCGGCAACAGTCCCGCAACCGTAGTGGCAGTGGTCAGAATGATGGGCAGGAACCGGGTTTCGGCGGCTTGTTTCAGCGCATCCAGCAGCTCCAAGCCATCGCGGCGAAGCTGGTTGGTAAAATCGACCAGGATAATGGAGTTATTGATCACTATCCCGATCAGCGATGTCAGGCCGATAAACGCGGTAAAGCTGAAAGAAAGCCCCACCACAAACAGCGCAAGAATAGAACCAATAATCGCCAGCGGCAGGGCGGCAAAAATGATGAACGGCTGCACGAACGATCTGAACTGAAGCACCAGCACGCCGAAAATGGATAAAAGGGAGATGATCACCGCCTGACCCAATCCACCGAATGATTCCTGGCGCGATTCCTGCTCACCGCTGATTTCAAATCGATACCCCTCAGGCCACGCCTTTTTTTCCAGTTTGGCTACAATGTTATTCGTGGCATCCGTGACGGAAAAATCCGGCAGGACATCCGCCGTAACATTCGCATTTCGCTGCATTTTAAAATGGCTGATTGCCGTTGGGCTTTCCTTGAACTCAATTCTTGCCACCTGTTCAAGTGAAACAAGCGCACCGGTTGCCGTTGGCAGGTAAATTTTTTTCAGATCATTGATGGCAGGCTTGTTTTCCACCGGCAGGCGCACTACAATATCGTGGGTTTCGCCTTCATCGTCCTGGTACTGGGAAACTTCAGCCCCGGTAAGCGCGGCGCGAACCGTAAAATCAATGGTCGAGATCGGGATACCCAGCATGGCCGCTTTGCTGCGGTTGATATTCACATGCAGATCGGTAGACGACGTGCCCAATGGATTGGAGAGATTGATCGTACCCGGTTCATTCAAAATGATCTCTTCCACATCAGCGGCCAGTTGTTTCAAAGTCTCCAGGTTGTTCCCGATGACTTTTATGGAGATCGGGGCATCCACGGGCGGGCCCTGGGCAAATTCCTTGACTTCAATTTTCGCCCCAGGATAGTCTTTAAAGGTGTCCCTTAACTCGGAGGTTACTTGTTTAAACAGCTGAAGGTCGTTTTCGGTGATCTCCACAAAGATTTGTGCAAAATTAGCCGTTTCATACCTGACCCACACATTGTAGTAGATCTGGGGATTGCTGCGCCCGATGTTTGTCGCATAGTGTTTCACATCGGTGTGTTTCTTTAGCTCCGACTCAACATCACGGGCAACTTTATCGGTAAAGTCCAGGTTGGATCCCTGGGGCGTTTCAATGTTGATCAGAAACTGGGGCTTTTCGGCCATTGGAAAAAAACTCACGCCAACCATCGGGAAAATAAAAATCACACTGCCTAAAAATACGGCAAATGAAACCACCAGAGGAATCCAGGGTTTCTTTAACGCCCCTGCCAAAATGGTTCTGTAATGTTGTGAAATAAATCCATCAATCCACACTGTGATCTGTTGAGAATGAAACGAGGCGTTTTCCTTCAGGATTTTTGTGGCCAGAAATGGCGTGATCGTCAAAGCCACCAGCAACGATGCCGTAAGGGTATAGACCACCGTAACCGGCATGCTGCGAATAAAATCGCCGGTGGTGTTCTGGATCATGATCATGGGAACAAACGCCATCACCGTAGTCACGGTTGAGCTGATAATCGCCCAGCCAACTTGTGAGGTGGCTTTCAGGGCCGATTCATACAGCGAGTGCCCGGCTTTGATAAACCGTGTCATGTTTTCGGTGATCACAATGGCATTATCCACCAAAAGCCCCAGCGCGATCACAAGCGCCACAATGGACATTTGCTCCAGTCCGTAGTTGCTTAAATCTACAAAACCGATGGCAATGAGAATTGAAAGCGGAATGGCAATGGCAATAATTACCGACTCTCTGAATCCAAAGACAATGAAGATCACAAATCCCACCAACAAAATTCCTTGCAAGAGATTCAAAAAGAACTGGGTGATGCGCGAGGAAACCGACTCGGATTGATCAAAAACCATTTCAAGCTCGATATCCTGGGGTAATCCGGCCTTAAACACCACAAGCTCGGCTTTTACTTCATCCATGATATCGAAGATGTTAGTGGCTTCTTTTTGCGGCCCGGCAATGAACACGGCCCGGCGGTCGTTGAAACGCGCGTAGTATTTTTTATCGGCATAACCCATCTTAATATCGGCCACATCTTTTAGCAACACTGGTGTGCCCTGGCGCGCATGGATCACTGTATTTTGGATGTCTTCAATCCGCTCGTAAAACCCGCTGGTTTTAATGTTGAACTTTTTATGGCCAATATCCAGCGGCCCGCCAGGTATGTTGAGATTATTGCTTTGGATCGCCCCAATGATCTGTTGCAGGGGGATATGCATCATGGCAGCCTTTTCAATATCTACGCTCACATCCACCACCTGTTCGGGAAAGGCAAAAGTTTCCACCTTTTTAATGCCCGGCACCAGCTCAAGTGTTTTCTTTAATTCCTCGGCTTTTTTTTCAAGCAAGGCGTACTCAGCAGAATCTGAAACAAGCGCCACCTGGAAAATATTGACATTTGAGATCGAGAATTTGATGACTTCCAGGTTCAGAATTTCTTCGGGCAAGACCTCGCGGGTGCGGTTGACTTTTTGAAGCACATCCGAGTATTTATCGTCGGGATCACTACCGGAGAAAAATTCCACGCGAATGATGGCCAAGCCATCCTGAATTGTAGAGTTGAACTTGTAAATATCATCCAGTTCATTGATCGCTTCTTCCAAAGGATCAACAACCAGTGTTTCCAAATCCTCAGGGCTTGCACCGGGATAAACAACCACAATGCTGCTTCCGGCAGGCGATACCTGTGGATCTTCCGAACGCGGCATGGTTAAAAAAGAAACAATACCAACAACCACCAGCATCACAAACATAATGATGGTGAACTGAAAATTATCCAGAGCAATTTTTGTGAATTTCATAACTTACTCCGCTTCTGAAATTTCAAGGATGTTTGATCCGTCCGAGAGATAGGCCGAGCCATTTGTGATCACCCGGTGCGCTTGTTCAAGACCTTTGGTTACAGCAATGTTTCCCGCAGCGATCTCCATAATCTCAACTTCTTTTAGCAGTGCATTTTGGCCATCCTTGCTCGGCACGAACATCGAGCCCTTCATGCCGTTGGCATCATAAAGCGCCTCAATGGGTACAAAAGCCACCTGCCGGGTTTTAGCCGGAAAGATATCCACAGCGCCGATAAGCCCGGAGAATAAAGTCTTGGTGGTTTGATTCAGAGTGACTTCAACATCAAACATGCCTGTAAGAGGATTCGCGCCGGCGCCAACCAGTGAGATCGAGCCTGAAAACGACTCAGCAGGAAAGGCATCCATGTGGATAGCGGCCGAATCGCCAATCTGTATGTTACGGATGTATTTATCGGCAATCCCGGCACGGATTTTCCAATTTGACTGGGACGAGGAAAGCACCACTATCGGCTTGCCAGGGCCAACCAGTTCATTGACTTCACTCAACTTGTGAAGCGCCACACCGCGTTGCGGCGCTTTAATCCGGGCATGAGTTAAATTGAACCGGGCAATTTCATGATTGGCCCTGGCAATATTCAGCGCTGTTTCAGTGTTTTGGTATTGCTCCAGGGTGGCTACTTTATCAGCATACAACGCTTTAATCCGCTTAAAATCTCGCTCGGCTTTCTCTAAAGCGTTTTTTGCCTGCAAGGCCTGATTGCGGATCTCCGTTGTTTTCAGCGACGCCAGAAGCTGTCCCTTTCGTACCTTCTGTCCTTCCGAAACATAAATCTTATCAACGATCCCACCGATTTTGAAGGATAACTTCATTTCGGTATCACGCGTTAATTTGCCAACCGTTCTGATCGGAAAGCTCATATCTTTTCGCTGAATTTCAGCCGTTTTTACCGGGATTGCCGTTGATGGGGATTTTCGTTCAGCCTCGGTTGAACAACCGAGAATCACAAAGCTCAATGCAAGCGACCATATCAAAGGTGTTTTCATGATGCATTCCTTAGTTAGTGAGTGGATAGGTAGCCCTGGCGCGTTCAATATTGGCAATGGCAATGTTGAGATCGTAATAAGCCAGGCTTTCTTCACGTTCAGAAGTAAAGAGAGTAGTTTCCGAGTTTAAATATTCAATGTAATTGGCCATCCCGTTTTGATAGCGTTTTTGGGTAAGCCGGAAGGCTTCTCTGGCGGTTTCTAGGCGTTTGATTGCGGTTTCATAATTTTCCAAAGCCACACTGTAGCTATCCAGCGATTGCTGAATATCAAGGATGATCTTTTGCTTGGTGATCTCAAGCCGTGACTCCAACTGCTTTTTGCGAATGATGGCCTGCTCGCGGGCGGCTTTATCCTTAAACCCGTTAAACAGGTTCCATTGAAGCACACCCGAAAGCATCCAATAATCATGATCGTCATTAAACCGGTACGCTTCGCCCTGGTAGCCAAATTCACCGGCCAGGAGCAAGGTAGGTAGATATCGGCTGGTTGCTGCTTTGATCCCTTCTTTGGATGCATCCAGGCTGGCGTTTAATTGAGTGAGTTCTTCGCGCCGCTCTATCTCTGAGCGGGCAAATCCGGTGTCTGGCGTGAGTGGCTCGGAAGGGCGGGCCATGTGGTTGATCTCAATGGTAAGCTCTCGGTGCAGGAGATGATTAAACCAATACTGCGCTAGCCGTTGCTGTTTGTGTTGTTCAGCCTGAAGTTTATCCATTTCCAGTCGGCGCGACTTGGCCTGCAGGAGAATATCTTTGGTGATCTTGTCGTTTCGGTAAAGGCTTTCATTGACCCGGAGGTTTTCATCCACAACGTTAATGTTGGTTTTAACGATTTCAACCCCTTCTTTGGACTTTAAATAATTGTAGTATGCAGCTTTGATATCGTAGATCAATTGCCGGGCATAGGCGCGTTCAGCAAATTTCTGCGCATCATTCTGGCTTGATTTTGCCCTAATGTTGAAAAAAATTGCCGGATGAAAGATCTGTTGAATAAGATTGAGTTTTGTTTCATGTTCCTTTTCTCTGAGGAACGGCACAAGTGCGTTGTTGATGGTTGGAAAATTATCGCTGCCTGAAATTTGATCCAGCTGGTCATAAACCGGATTGAGCAAGTCTCCAACCGGGAATTCAATTTCCCGTCCTCCACCTGAGCGACTGTAACGAGCATTTAATGTCAGCGATGGCAGATAATCACCCAGGGCTTGTTGATGCTCGGATTCGGTGAATTGTGTCTCTAACTTCTTGTTGAGGTATTCCAGATTGTTTTTCAACCCGATCTCGATATAGCCATCCAGAACCGTTTGGCCTTGTAAATGAGCAGCGTATAAAGAAAACAAGGCTATGAGCAAAAGTTTCTTCATGATAATCTTATGGCTTGCGTTGTGTTTCTGTTCCAATGGATTCACCGATGAATTCAAAAAATGTGTTAATAACATCCTCTGAGCTGAGCCCGCGGCGTTCCAAAATCAGTTTCTCTTTACAATGCGAGACTTGAAATACCCCGGTTGACATGCTCCAAAGCAATAACGCCAGCTTTAAAGGCTCGATGGTTTGTTTGATACTGCCATCGTTCTGGCCTTCTTCAATAGCCGCAACCAGCTGGTTAAGTGAGTGTTCACTTCGATCTACATCGCATACTTCCTGAAGCTCGGCAATCTGTTCCGTGGAAAACGTATTGGATTCATAATACAGCAAACCCATAAAGTAGTTGGGGTATTCATCATAGAATCGAAGGTAAGCCTGACCAATGGCCCTGACTTTATCCAAACCATTTATCGCGTTTTGCGAAGCCTCTTTGAACAATTGATCCAGAATGGCAAAGCCGCGCATAATAATTGCCAGGTAAATTTGTTCTTTGCTGTTGAAGTACAAATACAGCGTGCCTTTACTAAGCTCAGCGGCATTGGCTACATCATCCATTGTGGCGTTTTCAAGGCCTTTGGAAAAAAACACCGTTTCAGCCGCATCAATAATGGATTCTCGGCGCTGTTCTTTTTCTCGTTGTTTTCGTTCTGTAATTCCCATAAATTATAACAATATAAATAAAATGACTGTCAGTCATAATATAAACAAAAGTAACTTAATAAAAGAAATTTTATTTTTTTGCGTTCAGAAAATGTGTGAGGACTAAATAAAGGTTAGCTACCCTAATGAACCTTCCTAAGGCTAATTATCGGATATCATAGTGACCTGAGGTTTAATATTTTGGACAAAACTCATTCAAATGGATAAAGAGGTGTTTTATTGTCTGAAGGTATTGGTGGCTTCGAAAACAACAGGTTGCAACTCCTTGTTATAGCTATACTCATGCGTTATTAGTAGTACAAATTTTTGGCAATGTAAGCCAAAAAGACAAAACGGAATTGACGAATTACTTTTTAACGGTTCATCGCGAACGCCTGGAAGGCGTGCTGCGATCCAGAAAATGCCTCTGGATTGCTTCATTTCATTTCCAATGACGCATTTACGTTATTGGTCACCCTGAATTAATTTCAGGGTCTCAGAAAATGCC
>JANQGG010000037.1 GCA_028277445.1 Chloroherpetonaceae bacterium
TCAGAAAATGCCAATTGCGTTGAGATGCTGAAAACAAGTTCAGCATGACTAGAAAATGAGTGTCATTTTCTGTTTGTTTATTGGCAAATATTTGAGCTCGCAAAGGCATGTTATTTTCTTTTATCGTCATTACCTATTTGTATTTGGCTTGTCCAAATCATTAACTGCTAATAACGAAGATCACCCTAAATATGATTTTCGAAGTCCTCTCTCATTGGGAGAAGATTTAGATGAGGGCGTCTTAAAATACTGAACGACTAATGGTGCATAAGTATAACTATAACAAGGGGTTGCAACCCCTTGTTTTCGAAGCCACAGAGCGTGAGGACAGTTTTATAAAAGCTTTGTAATTTGAATCGAATTGTGTTGTATTGCATATGTCCCTTTCTCTGAGAGGGAGCCCGAAAGGTCGGGAGAGGAAAAGTTCGCCATTTCTTTTTAACCGGTCATCGCGAACGCCTGGAATGCGTGTGGCGATCCAGAAAATGCCTCTGGATAGCTTCACTTTGTTCGCCAATAACGAGGTTTTGTTATTGTCGCTCCTGCGAAAGCAGGAGCCTATAGATGCCTGCCTGCGCAGGCATGACCTGGTGGTTGGTTGCCGAACTTAAATTAATGACTTCGTCAGTACTTATTTGTGTTTTTGACGTTCAAAATGGCCAGACTTAGAATGACGATGGAAGGGGTGCATTGCCCTTTTCACTTGTACTCTGCATAATATCCTGAATTTTTATATCCCCGTTGATGATGCTAAACCCAACGGATTTTTGCCCGGTATAGACGCCAATTGTCGGGCTTACAACTGCCATTATGGATCCCAGCCCCATACTTGCCAATTCATTTCTGTAATTGGTCACTGTCGTATTTTTCATCATATCCGATTCGCTACCGCCAAAAATAATCCCTACTTTGTCGTAAGAACTGTGTTTATGCATTTGCTCAATGGTAACATTCATCGCTTCTTCAATGGCAACATCAAAACCCACTTTACGATCTACAACGGTAATTTCGCCACGATTGCATCTCACAATGGGTTTAATTGAAAAACCTTTGGCCAATTGTGCATCCATGAATGAAATCTTCACCCAGTTTCTTTGAACACGCAACAACGAAGGATCATCAACCACAAAAAAAGAGTAAATATGGCTGGCAAGCTTTTCCAATTCATTGGCGAGTTTGGAAAATGAAATTCCCTGCCTACGCAATTCTGCAGCGCGAACAACCAGCAAACCTAAACCCAAGGTTACATTTTGCGAATCAATGATCCGAATTTGAAATGGCCGCCCGTTATTCTGCTGAAGACGCAGTCGTTTAAATGTCTGTGAGCCTTTTAATACGGCTTCCCTTGCATTTTTTATGGTGTTGCTTAGTCTGCCGGCTACATGTATCGAAAGAATGGTATCATACTCTGTGCATAAGCGTTTATAGACCTGAACAATCTCATCAACCGATGGGGGTTCGGTGCTTATTTTTTTTAAGTTTTTTTTGTTGCAATACTCATCGTAAAAGGTTTCCGTATCAATATCAACGCCATTATCATAACGTATTTTTCCGTCTATAATTATCCTCGAGGGGATAATGTGCAGATCGTATTTATACACCAACTCGGCCGGTAAATCCGCTGAAGAATCTGTGACAATTGCAATTTTCATCGATTGATTACACAAAGAAATGGAGAATTACTATTAAAGCCTGAGTTGTGAAGCCACACTTTAATAGCCTATTACTTGCAATAATTTAGTTTGAAAAACATATTTTTCAAGTCCTTATGATTTAAAAGCCAAAATTTTATGATTTTTTTACCCTAAAACGATTCGGCAAAAAAAAAAGCGCCTTAAAAATTAAGACGCTTTTAATACGGTTAAGCCTGAGTTTCAATACCTTCGAGCCGGTCTTCCAAATCGGCATAGAGATCCTGAAGCTTATCAATGGTATCCTGATCGGCTTCCCACATGCCTCTGCCGTTGGCTTCCAACAAACGCCCCACAATGTTTTTCATAGCTTGTGGATTGGCTTTCATCAATTTTTCTCGCATTTTCGGGTCAAAGGCATACGTATCGGCAGCTTTTTTATACACCCAATCATCCACGCTCTTGGTGACGGCATCCCAACCGAGCATATAGGTAAATCGATTGCTGATCTCAGCCGCACCGCTATGTCCATGCTCCATCATACCATCGTACCATTTCGGATTCAACAATTTAGTGCGATACTCAACTCGCAAGGCTTTATCAACATCGTCAATTTTCACATCGGCCGTAAAGGATTCCACATAGTTGAGCTTAACATCTTTGGCATTGGGATTGTGACGTTTTGCCGATAATTGCAATGATCCTGAAGAAGAGAAATAGTGATCAATATCCGAGATACCGAATTCAACAGAGTCGACCTGGTGAACCACGCGATCAACCGTTCCCATCAATCCTTTTAGCACATCGGTTTCTTTAACGCCATGCCGTTTTCCGCCATACGCAAATGCATTTCGGCGGATGAACACATTATCCAAATCTTCTTCGGACTCCCATGCCGAATCTTCAACCATGTCATCAACATAAGTTCCATAAGCGCCGGGCGCTTGCGTGAATTGACGCGCAGTTGCGCTCTCAAACTCAGCGCCGTTTGCAATTGCTTCATCCACATGTTTCTTGATGTAGTTCATATCATGTGGCTCATCAGCGTTGGCAGCATCTTTGACCAATCTATCGAGATGATCCATTAAAATGCCAA
The DNA here is from genome assembly GCA_028277445.1 of Chloroherpetonaceae bacterium. GTDB lineage: Bacteria > Bacteroidota > Chlorobiia > Chlorobiales > Chloroherpetonaceae > JANQGG01. The sequence continues at coordinate 2,728 of JANQGG010000037.1, forward strand.
ACGTATCTCGGAAAACCGGGCTTAGCTGCATAACCACATCAACGCGAGGCCTGCCCAGACTTTCCAATGGAATTAACACATACCGGCTAATTTTACCCTGAGCATCATAATCCGGCTTGGCGCCAATGAGGCGAATAATCACGGCAACCGCTTCACCTTTCGTTTTGATCGTATCCAAGCCCCAAAGCACCTGAGCAATGGTTTCGGGATATTTACCGTCGTTTTCTTCAAGATGTTTTTTAATCAACGAATCGGCAATCTGCGTTCCTCTTGCAAATGCTGCCTCCGAAGGTATTCGCCACGGATCAATGGCATGTATGTTTCTACCGGTCGGCAACACGCTGGAGCCATCCCGAATGATATCGCCGCCTGGCCCGGCCGGTATATAACCGCCTTTTAACACATGCATTAACGCATTGATTTCTGCCGTATTGTCTTCCAGCGCTTTAACAACCTGCCTGCCTTCGCGCAAGGCCTGATCAATGCCTTTGATCATTTCTTCATCGACCTGGGCATTGTTGGTAAGTTTCTGGAAAACGCCTTTGGGATGTTCTTTCTGGAAAATGGCTTTCTCTACAAATTCTTTGCAGGCTTCATCAATTTTTTCACGCAGTTCAATCGCATTCTTTTCTCCTTTTCTGGAATGCGCTGCAAGAACCGTGTAACTGTTTTGATACGCCGCCCCGCCTTCATAAGTGCGTAAGAAGATGGAAGGCAACGCATGACCGTTTCCTCTGACTTTTAATGTTTCTGTCACGGTAATTATTTGAGAGTCAACTGGCGCAGCTTTGCCAAACACATGGAGCGAGTTTGAAATCAATCGATTTTCCAATTCCCTGAGGTAGGTGTAAAGGCGGCTAATATAATCCGTAAATGATTCGCCCTGAACTTTTGGACAATCGTCATTAAGATTTAATTGCTGAACTTTTTCATACAATGCTTCCTGGGTCTCGGCATCGGCTGTTTTATCCAAACCTCGTTCACGATAATCGTCAATCATTTCTTTTAAAGCCGGCAATTCCTTGTACAATCCTGATCTGGCCAGTGGCGGAATCGCATGCGAGATCATGGTTGCCAAACCTCTTCGTTTGGCCATATTGGCTTCGCTCGGATTATTGACCGGGTAGATATACATGTGAGGCAGTTCGCCGCAAAGCGCATCCGGCCAACATTTACCGGTTAAACCAAGTTGTAGACCCGGCATCCACTCAACCGAACCGTGCATACCGACATGGATCATGGCGTCGGCGTCGTAAATCCGGCTTAGCCAGCGATAGAATGAAATGTACTGATGATGCGGAGTATTCTCTTTATCAAAAATAAGACGCATCGGATCGCCATGCACACCAAGGCGAGGTTGTACACCGATAAAGACGTTGCCAAACTGAATTCCGCCAAGGAAGAGTTTATCGTCGCCCATCGGAACAATATCACCGGGGAATGCGCCCCAACGTTCTTCAATTCGCTCACGCTCACGCTCAGAGGTTAATAGGTTATAATCCTCTTTTGTTGCGCAAAACGCATTTTGTTCATTGATCTGTTGCTGATGATCGGTAGCAAAATCCAACTGCTTAAGCAATTCTTCGGCGGACTCCGGGTACTCTCCGGTATAGTAGCCTTCTTTTTCAAGCTGTTTTAAAATTTCCAGCACTGTTGTCGGAACATCCAAAAGCGCTGCGCTTGCCTTTTTACCAAGGCCTGGCGGATAATCATACACGATCAATGCAAGTTTTTTATCCTTATTGGGTTTTTTCCTCAGATCCGTCCATTTTTTGGAAAGATGAACCAAACGATCCAAACGATCGGGAACGGTTTCAATTTTACCTTCATTTAATGCGCCAAGCACAATCGGGTTAATTGCGCCATCCATTTCCGGCAAAGAGTAGGTAATGGTGGTTTGCATTGGCGCCACGCCCACTTCGTTCCAGGAATCAAAATTTTGCATGAACAACGGTTGAGCCACCATATAAGGCACATCCAAGTTTCCTAAAATTTCAGCCCTGGCATCGGCAGACGTTCCTGGCTTAGTTGAACCGGCCGGCCCGCCAACCAATCCAAAACCCATCATATTGACAAGCAAATCGATTTTTTCTTTGGTCAGCCAATCGCGAACAACCACATGCCCTTCAACGCCCATTACAAAAATCGGATAGACATATAAGCCATGTTTTTCATAGGCACGAATGGTGTTATCAATGTATGTTTTTTCCTGAAGCAAGTGTTTTCGGAAAAACAACAAACCGACCTTGGCGGCTTTCTTTGGATCAATACCCGTACTTTTAATTCGCTTTTTCGACCATTTGTTATACTGATTAGCATCCTTAAACAATTCTTCATTGTCGGGATGGTACAATCCCATGTTTGGAATATCTACGACCGGTTCAACTTTAAATTTCTCTTCAAAATATTCATTCAAAATCAACCGGAACATATTGACAATGTTATCCGGTGAAGGATTGGTCCAGTAAGAGTAAACATGCATCCAGTTTTTAAAATCCTTAGCTTTCTTAGGGATTAAAGGCAACATTGTCCTCATAATCTTCAAAAGCTTCACATAGCCATACAGCGAATCTTCATCACGACCTTTAACCAAAAGCTTAGCCACTTTTTTAACCATATCGGGCATACCCCCGCCACTGCCTTTAACCACGTAATCACCGACTTTCGTCAGCTCCATGGCTTCAGGCATCGATTCAAACACAAATACGGTTTGCACATTGGCCTTTTCAATATTTTCCTTGAACCATTCGGCCTGCTCGCGGAAATTGATCATGCTTGAAAACACACAATCGGCGTTTAACAGGTCTTCTTGAAGTTGGGGATTTTTATTTTCTAAATCTATATCCGTGTATTGACAAACGACCGCTTGATCATTCATTTGAGATTTCACGTCGTTCCATACCCTGCGGCTGTATTGTTCCATGCCCAATACCGCAACAATTTTTTTCAGACCACCCATATCTATGCTCCCGGAATAACATTAAAAAGGTTTAATGCATTGTTATATAAACTTAAAAAATAGCGAATTCAGAAAAGATAAAGACGTTTCAGTGAAAACACAATTATTCTTTTCCAAAACAATCAGTTGTTATAACGACCTAATCTAAATTGTGTTGGAGCTAGTGAAATACAAATAACGGATCAAAAAACGTATGAACCTTTTCATATTTGTATAACTATTGTGGTGAAATGAGGGTTAATGGCGAGTATTTTAGATTTGTTTTTGATTTTTAATTTCTTTCAAAAAATCAATCCAATTTAAAATCTTAGTCTTTTTTATTTTTTTAAGTATCAGGAGGTCGGTATCGCCGGTTACTAAATAATCCGATTTGCTCTCAACAGCTAAGCTTAACAAAAAATTGTCTTTATTATCTCTGCAATCTTTTACTTCAATTGAGACATCTATTAGTTTCCCATAGTTGTCAAATAATCCTAAAATAGCCCTGATATCATTATCGCTGAAATACTTTTCAAACTTGGGCCTTTTGGCAACAGTGATGAACTCCTTGATTAACTCTTTTGAAAAGATCAGTTTTATCCTTCCATCAACTATCAAATCATCAATTTCATCCTGTCTTTTTGAAATAAGGAAACTTATCCAAAGATTTGTATCAAAAATAACCTTTTTACTTCTCATACCTGGCTTTTCGAACACTCTCAACTTCTTCAGTTATTTCATCAAGCGAGGGGGCATCATCGGAATCAACCCGGAGTTTTTCAAGTACTTCTTTAAACTCTGACTTAACGTTTTCTTTTTTGATTCTTATCAAATTCAAGTCAGCCAAGTCTTTAAGAAGCGTCTTAGCTTTAGGATTTAATATGTCAATTCTTAAAGTTTCCATATCACAAAATTTTTAATAGCACATTAGTTTTTAAAGTTTCATGAATTACCTCCCTCCTGGACAGCGACCCGAGGAATTCTTTTGATTAACGAGAGGCAGAAACAATACAAATTGGGCAGGCACATCGGCCTGCCCTATAGGTATGTTTTGGTAAATACAGATGATATACTTAAAACAAGCGATGCTAAAAATTACTCAGCGGTTGTCTCTACGCCCATCAATTCTTCATGAATGGCTTTGGCGGCTTTTCGTCCTGCGCCCATTGCCAGAATAACCGTTGCGCCACCGGTTACAATATCGCCTCCGGCATACACTTTATCCTTAGAGGTTTTCATGGTTTCTTCATTCACCACCAAGGTGCCTTTTCGGCTGGTATCAATATCGGGCGTGGTTTGTTTAATGAGTGGGTTCGAGCCGTTTCCGATAGAAATAACCACCATATCCACATCAATGATGTATTCGGAGTCTTTAATCGGCACCGGACGGCGGCGGCCTGAATCGTCGGGCTCACCCAATTCCATTTTCACACATTTGATACCTGTTAACCAGCCCTCATCATTGCCAAGAAACTCAATCGGATTATTGAGCACCTTAAACTCAACGCTTTCTTCTTTGGCATGTTTGATCTCCTCAATTCTGGCGGGCATTTCTTTTTCCGAACGGCGATAAATGATATAGACATTCTTCGCGCCTAATCGCTTTGCGGTACGAACCGCATCCATTGCCGTATTTCCGCCGCCAACAACCGCTACATTTTTACCTTTGCAGTCAAACACCGGAGAGTCGTATTCTTCATTGTTGTACGCTTTCATTAAATTAACGCGCGTTAAAAACTCATTGGCGGCATAAACCCCATTAAGGTTTTCACCGGGAATTCCCATAAACCAAGGCAATCCTGCTCCAACGCCAATAAAGACGGCATCAAATCCTTCATCTTCCAACAACTCATCAATCGTTATGCTTCTTCCGATAACCGTGTTGGTTACAAATTTCACCCCAAGCTTTTTCAGGTTGTTGAGTTCTTCATGAACAATCGATTTAGGCAGGCGAAATTCCGGGATACCATAAAGCAAAACGCCGCCGGGTTCGTGTAAGGCTTCAAAAACTGTGACTTCGTGTCCCCATTGTATCAGGTCGTTAGCGCAGCTTAAGCCTGCCGGGCCGCTGCCAACAATGGCAACTTTTTTACCCGTTGGCGCCTGAACTTTTGGTAAAACTACTTTGCCGCTGTTTCGCTCGTAATCTGCGACAAACCGCTCCAAATTACCAATGGCAACCGGTTCGTGTTTCTTTCCAATCACACAAACCTGTTCGCATTGGTCTTCTTGAGGGCATACGCGTCCGCAAATAGCCGGCAATGCATTATCTTCTTTAATTTTTTGAGCAGCTTCTAAAAATTTGCCTTCGGCAACCAAACCAATAAATTCGTCAATTTTAACATTTACCGGGCAGCCTGCAATACAAACCGGATCCTTACATTGAATGCATCGGATGGCTTCTTCCATAGCAAGCTCAGGCGTATATCCGTAATTGACTTCTTCAAAATTGGCTGATCGTTCATTTGCCTCCTGCTCAGGCATTTCGTGGCGTGGGATTTTCATGCGCTCTTTTGGACTAATTTTTTGCATAACCATGTACTTTTTTAATCAATTTAGTGTTACTCTAATTTACCTGTTAAAGTGTTACTCTAATTTACCTGTTAAATAAAATGTTCTCCTTAAACAAATGTTGATGGTTTTTAAGCGCCAGCTTAAGAAAGAGCATTCAAATAGACTTACGTGGTTTGATGATCAATTTGATCCTGCAATTTGCAGTGATGCTCAAATGATTCAAGTTTGTGATTTTCCAATGCCCGGTACACTTTGTTGCGATCCATCAAGTTTTTAAAATCCACCTGATGCGCATCAAATTCCGGTCCATCCACACAGGCAAATTTTGATTCACCATCCACCGTTACACGGCAACCGCCGCACATACCGGTTCCATCAACCATAATTGGATTGAGGCTTACAACGGTTTTAATCCCATATGGGCGCGTTACTTCCGCAACAGCTCTCATCATGGGAATCGGGCCGATGGCGAGTACAAAGTCAATGTTTTTTCCGTCATCAATAAGCGCTTGAAGTTTTTGGGTTACAAACCCATGGAAGCCATACGAGCCGTCATCGGTGGTTACATAAGCTTCGTCGCTCACGGCATTCATTTCATCTTCCAAAAGCACCAAATCTTTATTTCGGGCTCCATTAATGGTGATGACATAATTGCCGGCTTGTTTCAAAGCCACGGCTGTCGGGTAGGCAATTGCCGTTCCAACCCCTCCGCCAATGCTGACAGCCGTTCCGAAATTTTCAATATGAGACGGCTCGCCTAAAGGGCCTACGACATCCAGAATGCTATCGCCGGCTTCTTTAATGTTTAACTTTCGTGTGGTTTTACCGACACCTTGAACAATAATCGAGATTGTACCTTTTTCAACATCCGAATCGGCAATTGTTAAAGGTATTCGCTCGCCTTGTTCATCCAACCTTACGATAACAAACTGCCCGGCTTTACGCTTTTTGGCAATTCTTGGCGCTTGAATTTCAAACCGTTTAATATTTTCGGCTAAAAACTGCGCTGAGACAATTTTAAACATAATTTTTTGATTGTTTTTGTTTAGTCCGACTTATAATGTTTATCAACAGGCTAAACCACAATTTTTAAAAGATTTTCAAAAGTAACCCCTGCCTTGAAATTTAAACGCTGCCAACCATGTTAAGCATGCTAACATAAAATTCAACCTGATATGAAAAAACGTTTTGAAGAATGAACGGGTGGATTAAAAGAAAAACTTTTAAAAACTGCAGTATCTACCAACAGGGTGAATATAGGCCTAAATTATTAATTAAAAAAAGTGTTTGATTATGTCAGATGCCCCGAAATTTTCGAACCGGCTCCAATTTGAAAAAAGCCCCTATTTACTTCAACATGCCCACAATCCGGTGGATTGGTTTCCATGGGGCCAAGACGCATTTCAAAAGGCGCGTTCAGAGCAAAAGCCCATATTTCTTTCCATCGGCTATTCAACATGCCATTGGTGTCATGTTATGGAACAGGAATCTTTTGAAAACGAATCCATTGCCGAATTACTTAATCAACACTATGTATCCATTAAAGTTGATCGTGAAGAACGTCCCGATCTGGATAAAATTTACATGACTTTTGTGCAAGCAAGCACGGGAGGCGGCGGTTGGCCGATGTCGGTATGGCTTACCCCCGATCTGAAACCCTTTTACGGCGGTACTTATTTTCCTCCTGCCGACCGTTATGGCATTCCGGGTTTTGCATCAATACTCACTAAAATTTCTTCTACCTGGAAAAACGATCATCAAAAGGTCTTGGATGCCGCTGAAGATACTGCAAAACAACTGAAATCACTAACCGAGTTTCATGCCGGCGATCAAGAGATCGAATTAGATATTTCGGCGCTGGAGCGTTGCTACCAGGAACTTACGGCAAACTACGATCATCAGTTTGGCGGTTTTGGGGAAGCGCCCAAATTCCCGCGTCCCTCACAATTGGAATTTTTATTCTACTATTACCACCTTATGAAAAAGCCGGAAGCCTTAAACATGGCTCTTGAAACCCTGCGAAAAATGGCCGAAGGCGGCATCCATGATTTAATTGGCATCGAAGGAAAAGGCGGCGGCGGATTTTCCCGCTACGCAACCGACCGCGCCTGGCATGTCCCCCATTTCGAAAAAATGCTCTACGATAACGCCCAACTCATTACCCTTTATCTTGAAGCCTACCAGTTAAGCCGGGATAACGATTTTGCCGAAACAGCTTGCGATATTTTAAATTATCTCTGTTGCGATATGCAATCGCCGGAAGGTGGGTTTTATAGCGCCGAAGATGCGGATAGTTTAACCGATGCCAGTCAATCTGTTAAAAAAGAAGGCGGCTTTTACATCTGGAAAGCCGAAGAAATTAAATCCTTACTAACTGAAGAGGAATATCGTGCGTTTTCAATCAAGTATGATGTCAGAGAAAATGGTAATGTAGCTGCCGATCCCCATAAGGAATTTTTGGACTATAATATCTTGCATCGGATTCATACCATCCAGGAAACGGCTGTTTCTATCAACCTTTCACCGGATAAAACCAAGGTATTGATTTCTTCATCCGTAGAAAAACTATATAACGCTCGCCTCTCTCGCCCGCGTCCGCATTTGGATGATAAGATCATCACCTCATGGAATGGTTTAATGATCTCGGCTTTATCAAAGGCTGCCATGGTTTTATCTGACAAACGCTTTTTAGATATTGCCACCAAAACCGCCAATTTTATTTTTACCCATCTTTATGATGAAAAACAAAATTTGCTCTACCGTCGCTATCGTGACGGCGAGCGAGCCGTGGATGGAAAAGTTGACGATTATGCCTTCCTCATTCAAGGCTTGATTGATTTGTATGAAGCTTCTTTTAATTCCGATTATCTTTTAAAAGCCATTCGATTATCCGAAAAGCAGGTTGAACTGTTTTATGACACTGAGTATGGCGGATTTTTTAGCGCGTCCAAAAATGATCCTTCCATTTTAATGCAATTGAAAGAAGATCATGACGGCGCCGAGCCTTCGCCAAACTCTGTTTCAGCCATTAATTTTTTAAAACTTTCCCAAATGACCGGTCGGGAAGATTTTTACGACATCTCAAAAAAAACTATCTTTTCTTTTAATAAGGTTTTGGCAAAATTTGGCTCACATATGCCATTAATGCTTGTTGCCTTAGGGTTGTTTTCAGGTAAAATGAGTCAAATTATTTTATCGGGCTCATTAAACCATCAGCGAATGCAAGACCTACTCAGCGTTCTTTATGAGTATTACAAACCCGGCAAAATTGTTCTGCATGCTTCAAAAGAAACTGGCGCAATAATGCCGTTTATTCAACAATTACCTGATCAAGGTATTGAACCGACAGTTTATATGTGCGTTAATTACTCTTGCCAACTTCCCCTGCAAGATCCAAAAGAGTTTAAAGCACTGTTAGACGTTTAACTTTTTATTCATGATTTTTATCATTGATTACGGCGCAGGGAATCTTCACTCCGTTAAAAAAGCCCTTAATTATTTAAATGTCCCCTCAAAAATCATTACTTCTCCCAAGGATTTAAAGCCTGGTGAAAAAGTCATCCTTCCTGGCGTAGGCGCATTCGGCCATGGCATAAATTCATTGCATGAAACCGGATTTTATGATGTTTTACAGGAACATATGATGAAGGAATACCCCATTTTTGGCATCTGTTTGGGTATGCAGCTTTTGCTCTCGCAAAGTCAGGAAATGGGAACCTACAAAGGGTTAAATGCGATCGATGGAAATGTCGAACGATTTGATGATACGAACGATAAAGTGCCTCAAATCGGGTGGAACGCCGTTGAAGTAAAAGACGATTCGATACTTTTTAAAGACATCCCCTCGGGATCGCATTTTTATTTCGTGCACTCTTATTTTTGTGCGCCAAAGGATTCATCTTCAATAGTCGGCTATTCATCGTATGCCGGCAAAAAGTTTTGTGCGGCAATTGAAAAAAATAGTATTTTTGCAGTTCAATTTCATCCTGAAAAAAGCGCTGAAATTGGGCTAAAATTATTGCAGAATTATGCTGAAATTTAGAACTCTGTAACGTCGTTTTGATCATGCTTATTATTCCCGCTATAGATATTCGCGATGGTAAATGTGTTCGTCTGACCCGGGGAAACTTTGACCATGAAAAAATATATCTGGATGAACCTCGCGACATGGCCATCATTTGGCGAAAACAAAATGCCAAACTGATTCATGTTGTGGATTTAGACGCCGCATTAACCGGAGAGCTTAAAAATTTTTCAAAAATAAAATCAATCGTCGATACTCTGGATATTCCGATCCAGGTTGGTGGCGGTATACGCTCGGTGGATGATGCCGATCGTTATTTTGATATTGGCGTTTATCGGATTGTAATCGGGTCGTCAGCGGTCAAAGACCCTTCGCTGGTTTCAACGCTCATCGAGAAATATGGCCCAAGAAAAGTTATTGTCGGCATTGATTCTGATCAAGGAGTCCCCAAAATCAGCGGTTGGACGGAGTCCGTTTCAAAACATGATTACGAATTGGCCTTGGAAATGAAAGACCGTGGCGTTGAACGCATTGTTTATACCGATATTTCAAGAGACGGTACAATGGAAGGTTTGAATTGTGAAGCTACTTATGAGTTTGCTAATAAAGTAAAGATGCACATCACCGCTTCGGGCGGCGTGGCCTGTAAAAACGATCTAAACAAACTGTGCAAAATGGAATATTTGGGCATTGACTCCGTAATTATTGGCAAAGCGCTTTATGAAGAGTCGTTCCCGTGTCAGCAGCTCTGGCATACAAACGAATCAAGTATGAAACTCGATACCAATTTTTCCACTGCTTTAAAACGCTAATCCGGTTTTCTGACCGTCCTATTCAATATTATCTACTTGTTTCAAAAGAATTTCGGAAAAGTACTCGGAACACAGTCGCCTGCCTTACCAAAGCAACTGCTTTATCTGTCCATGATTTCAATCCATACATTTTTGTAGGGCTTTGATCTGCCCGGTATAAATAATTTTAGTTCTGTTTTCCCAGTCTCTAAATTTGAAAGCGCTACACCGGACGAATGCTCTTTGTTATAAACCAGACGACCGTTTTTGTACAATTGTACCACCATATTGGATTGAAATTTCCAAATTACTTTGATTGGTGATTTCATTCTAACCAGGGAATCATTTTGCCGCTCAATGACCAACGTGGATCCTATTGTTTCTAACGCTTGATTGGTTTTCACAACCCGGTCATCTACATATGCTTTGGCGGATGGGCTTTTCTGCAACTGTTCAACAATTCCTTCCAACTTTGAAATTCGACCCTGTAACACAAAAAAAGTGCTCGCCATACCAACAATAATCCCAATAATGGCGCTTATAACGGTTTTTTTATCAATCATAACCATCGATTGATTTTTGCTGATAATTCCACAATGACACCTCAATATTAAGGGCATGCAAGGCCTTAGCATTTGCAAGCCGTTTGAAAAAATTCTGATGTCTTTTTCGTTCATTGAACGATCTACAAATTACGATTCCTCTTCACCCACCGGTTCTTGTTCAGCAGTAGCCAAAATGCCAATAAAGTTCGTGAGGTTCAAAAACAAATACAGCGGCTTTTCTTCGCGTAAAATTGTGATGATATCGTTGAATCGGCTCAACGGATAATGAATTGAAGGCCCGCTTGAGTAGTTGGCATTTACTGGAATGGCGGCATCATCTTTAAAAAAGACAATCCTGCCAACATAGCTTCCTCCTTGATAGCAATAAATCAGCGCTTCGTATGGATGGCCGCTATAATACCAAACCTTGTAAGAATCAAAATCCTTTTTGACTGTTGACATGTTGATCCTCCTTTTACATTATATCTGTTGGGAAAAACAATTCTTGTACTGCAAAATTCATTTTTGCAAAGCGCTTTGTATAGGCTTACATCAAAAATGCGCTCTGCAATAAAAACGACTTTTTACGAAATCAATTGAATTCAGGGGAAATCATGAATTTTAAGGGTATTTTTTATTACAATAGTCGATGGATACCTGCATCGATTCCATCAAAATCAATTGTTCATCATAAGTCCGGCATTTTGAAAAACAAAACACAAATATATTAATGACGAATTTTTGCTCCCACGGTCTACCAGTCAACCTTTCCGGAGAGGGGCATATACAAAACTATTCGATTCAAATCCAAGCGTTTAAAGAACTTTCCTAACGCTCTGGGAGGAGACTTCGAAAACAAGGGGTTGCAACCCCTTGTTATAACTTTTACTCATGCGTCATTGGAAGCTCAATTAATAGTACCTGTTACAATGCATCAAAATGGGGTATCTTCCGAATCGATAATAAACGCCGACGGCGGTTCTTTACGATTTTGGGCTTCAATCTCCTCAGCCGCCTTTTGGGTATTATCATGCACAGGACTCTGAAAATCCTCATCAGAATAAATCTTTGAAACGCTCTCAAATCGCCCGTATTGCTTTAAGAACTTCAATTTTACATCGCCAATCGGGCCATTTCGTTGCTTGCCGATAATAACTTCAATGATATCTTTTGTTGATGAACCATCCTGAAATGTCTGCAACCCGTAACGCTCCGGGCTTGAAAGAAACATCACCACATCGGCATCCTGCTCAATTGAACCTGATTCGCGCAAATCGCTCAGTTGAGGTCGTTTATCACCGCTGCGTTGTTCCATGGCACGGTTAAGCTGCGCTAACGCAATAACCGGAATTTGTAACTCTTTGGCAATGGATTTGAGTGATCGTGAAATTTGAGCAATTTCCTGCTCGCGATTGTTACGACCATCTTTTACAGCCGAAATCAACTGAAGGTAATCAACAACGACCATGCCGATTTTTTTCTCTTGCCTCAAACGACGGGCTTTTGCGGCAAGTTCAATAATTGAAATAGCCGGCGTATCATCTATGTATATTTCAGCCTGTGAAAGTTTATCCATTCTCGAGACAATGTTTGTCATATCTGTTGAAGATATCTTTCCTGTTCTCACCAATTGCGATTCAACATAAGCTTCGGCGCATAAAAGTCTTGTGGCCAATTGGATTTCAGACATTTCCAAACTGAAAAATAGAACCGGCGCTTTGGATTCAACCGCTGCATTTCTAGCCAAAGCCAGTGAAAACGCCGTTTTACCGGTTGATGGCCTTGCCGCAATAATTATCATATCGGAAGGTTGAAATCCTGCCGTTAGTTTATCAAGCTCGGAAAAACCCGAAGCCACGCCGGTTATCGCCGATTTCCGAGACCGCAGCGATTCAATCATGCGGGTCGCATCTTTTAACAACGTTTTTATATCCGTTGCTTTTTTCTTTATACCGGCCTGTGAAATTTGAAAGATTTCCTGGGAAGCGGCTTCAATTAAATCAAAAACATCGGTGTTTTGCTGATACGATTTGGAAGAGATTTGAGTGGCTATTGAAATTAAACGGCGGTATAGCGACTTTTCCTTAATGAAATAGGCATAATGCTCCACATTGGCTGCCGAAGCCACTTTATTGGAAAGTTCGGCCAAAAAAACATTTCCACCTACTTTATCCAATTCCTCATTTCGCTTGAGTTCTTCACTAACCGTAATGATATCAATGGCATCTCGGCGGTTATAGAGCGTAAGCATGGCTTTGAATATGATCCGGTGCTTGTAATCATAAAACACCGTTTCACCATTTTCACCAAAAACTTCCAACACCCGTTCAATGGCATCAGGATCAATTAAAATACAACTCAAAACATCCTGTTCTCGGTCAAAAGCGTTCGGAGGAATTCGACCTTCTTGAGAAAAATCTATCTCGGCTCGGAAAGCTCGCCGAGAACCAACCATTTTGTCTAAGGGGTATGATCGGTTTAAATCCTGTCCCTTATCTAAAAAACTTCCCTGCATCGATGATTCCATGTTATATGTTGGTTGAGTTCATTCAATCAGCTGCGTAATACTCATCATAATGCTTTCGTAATAGCTGGACATCTTCCCAGCATAAACGCTTCCAATTTGGATTTCTTAACAATGCAGCAGGATGATAGGTTACAAATACATCAATATTTTTCCATTTAATAACCTTGCCTCTCATTGCCGACATGGATTGCTTGTTATCTAACAATACATTGGCAGCAACACGGCCCAATAACAACATTATTTTGGGGTTTATCAACTCAATTTGCCTTAGAAGGATTGGCAAACACGAGTCTCTTTCATCTTGTTGCGGCTCCCGGTTTCCCGGAGGTCGGCATTTTAAAATGTTACAGATAAAGACATCTTGCCGACGAAATTTTATGGCCAATAAAATTTTTTCTAACAACTGTCCGGAGCGTCCGACAAACGGTCGTCCCTGTGCATCCTCATCAGCGCCGGGGGCTTCTCCAACAACTACAACTTTTGATTTTGGATCACCTTCTCCAAATACATAATTATTTCTTAAATCTCCTAGCCTGCAATTTTTACACTCTTTTGTGGCATGGTACAAATCATCCAGCGTTTTTAAACTACCGTACTCTTTTTTCTCCTCAAACTCTTCACCTGGCGCCATTTTATCGAATAAAAACCCCTGCTGCATAATCACTTAAATCCTAATTAAAAATGCCAGAGAAAAAAAGAGTCTATGAGGTGACGAACTGCAATGAAAATTATCTGGCTTGTTAAGGTTATCAGTCGATAGTTAACTAATCTTTATCGAAGAAACAACTTGATTTTTTCAAAATCAGTGTTGCGATATCTCTTTTCGACATTAGCGGGTATTCTTGAATATCGCCTTCCTTGCTTAGAATCGTAACAATATTAGTATCTACCTCAAATCCGGCGCCATCGATATTGGGTGAATTTAGAACGACAACATCCAAATTTTTTTTTATTAATTTTTCCTGAGCATGTTTCAGATGATCTGAAGATTCCAAAGCAAAACCAATTGCAATTTGATTGCGTTTTTTTTGCTCTCCAAAATGGGCTAAAATGTCAGGATTTTTAACCATTTGTAATTCAAACGAATCGGTAGTTTTCTTAAACTTTCCATCGATTTTTTTCTCAGGTCGATAATCCGCTACGGCTGCTGCAGAAATAAATACATCGCTCCATTCAAAATACAATTTGGCTTCTTCAAACATTTCCTCAGCGCTCTCAATATCAATTCGCTTAACGCCGCCAGGCGTTTCGAGATATGTTTTTCCCGAAATCAAAACCACTTCAGCGCCATGTTTGGCTGCTTCACCCGCTAGCGCAAATCCCATTTTACCCGATGAATAATTTGAAACAAACCGCACATCATCAATTTTTTCACGCGTGGCGCCTGCCGTAATCAAAATCCGTTTGTTTTTTAACCGATCAATCTGCAACATGTTCTGAAACTCACTATGGATGCTGGCCATAATGTTTTCAGGCTCTGGCATTCTTCCTTCGCCAATTAATCCCGAAGCAAGCTCGCCGCTCTCTGGCTCAATTATTTTGCAGCCATCTTCAACCAATTGAAGCATATTGCGTTGAACCGATCGTGAACGATACATTTCCCGATCCATCGAAGGAAAGATCAACCGCGGTTTGGTTGCCGGCATGGTTAAAAATGTGGCTGTGAGCATATCATCGCATAAACCTGAAGCAAGTTTGGCAAGTGTATTGGCCGTTGCCGGCGCAATCACATACAAATCGGCCCACTCACCCAAGGCCACATGGCATGTCCAGCTCGTTGGCGAAACCTGGCTGGATTTAGGGAAAATTTCCGAGAGAACGCTTTTCTCGGAAAGGGTTGCAAGCGTTAAGTCCGATACAAATTGACAGGCATTTTGGGTCATTAACACCTGAACTTCCGCACCTTCTTTTTTTAACAAACGAACCAACAATGGAATTTTATAGGCTGCAATTCCTGCCGATATCCCCAACAATATTTTCTTTCCTTGCAAAGACATAGATGAAATGTATGTTTAATTACTCAAGAACAAATTTTTCCGATTGCGCTCTACTTGGTTTTCAGATTGAAATAATTCTGATTTTTTTTGATCTGATTTTGATTTAAAAATTCGATCCCACAACTCGCCCCATGTTCTGAAATCTTTCCTGTAAGCTACGCTTAACCCCCAAATTTCAGAGACCTGATCTCCAAATCCATAACCAACGCTGTTTCTGTTCAAACCAAATGTTCTATAGGCTTCCACAATTAAATTGTTGGTCAGTTGATATTCAAGCTTTTGTGCATTCGAGTAATAACTGGCGTTTTGATTGACAAGCTCGGTTTTTGATGTTGTGCCCGATGTAATAAGCTTTAAACGACCATCCGTACCGGGGACGGTTAAAGCTACTGTAAGATCAACGCCGACGGGCGAGCCTTCGGAGTCGCGCGTAATATTCAAATCAACAGACTCCAAACCCGAGATTCCTGAAGCCAAACGTGAAAGCTGAGCAGAAATTAAACCGGCGCCGGTTGAAAGCCCAACATTAGAAATTGCGGTATTACCTTCAAATGAAGCGTTGCTGCCCGGCTTAGTGTACCATTGATTTGCAAACAAAAGCGTCATAATGTTCAATTGCGCGTTCGGATCAATCGTACTTGAAATTCCGCCAAAACTTGCTTGCGAAGAATATGGTTGAGACAATTCATTCAAATAATACCCCATTTGAACTTGAGGATCGTTAAGCGTTCCGCCAATATGAAGCGATAGGGTTACGTCGTCTATTTGGTTATTTTCTTTATCAGAAACTCTCAACCTTCGGTTCGCATACACATTTTCCATTTCGCCTTCACGGATATTAATATTGTTCCATGAAATTTTCGCGTCGGGTTGAATATCAAAAGCAGCCGTTGCAAAATTGTATTTCCCGGATGCAATATTAACGAACCCATTTGCCACATAATTTTGACCGGTTTTATTCACATTGAGCAACAATCGAGGGATTTCGGTTTGAAATTTTTCACCCGAATAGCGATCAAAAATAACATTGAAGGTTAAACGCCGATTGTTCTTAAGGATAAAGTCACGAATTCTAAGTTTATCTAAAAATTTCTCCTGATAAACTTCCTCGGTTTCTTTGTCATTATCTTCAAAAAGGTAAATCGTTTCGTTGATGTTTTCATTATAAATATCCATTAGATCTGTCGTTGGATCTTTTCTGGGCACAAAATTTACAAACCGTGTGGCTTGAGCCAATTGGGACGCATTCGCCGCGCCTGTTCTTAACATTGAGTAATTGGCATCATCTATATTCATTTCACCTCTAAGCACCGGGTAATCAAGATTTCCGGTTAAGCTCAAATCGGTTGATGAACCGACAATATCCCCCCAAAACTCCTGATCGCCAATATCGGGCTTGTTAAGCAATTCAAGCCGGGTGCATGTTCCTTTTAAATCCAAACCCGTAACATCGAAAAAATCCATCAGCACAGCGCCACTAAGCTCGCCTTTGCCGCCGGAATAGTCTTCAAAAATCACCCCTCTCGGCCTGATCTCATCTTCAGTTACGGTTAAATCGCCATTGATTTTATAGGTTACACCTGAGGGTTCAACAGTAGTCACAAAATCTTTTAGCTTTGCACGGATCAAAATCTTTGGGTTTGGAAAGTTATGACTCACCGTAGCTTCAACCGGAATATCGCCGTTGGAATTTGAAAAAAACGGTAAAAAGTATTCAATAACCTTTGGTGAAATGTTCGGCGAAGATAGTTTCACATCAATATGTTTTGATCGTACAAAACGCTCTTCGGTTGAAACAAAACTTAAATCAACGGGCAACGATCCCTTTAAAGTAATATGGTTAAATGGGTAAGATCTCAGCTTTAGAGAATCAATGCGTTCTTGGTTAAGATTTGCTGAAAGGTTTAACAGAAGGTCTTGTTGCTTATAATCCGTTTGTAGCTGCAAGTGCCCGATATCAACATTTTGGTAAGCAAGGTCATCAATGTATAATTGTGAATTAATTATTGGATCATCCAGTGTTCCTTTAATTTCACCGGCTAAATTTACAATGCCTTCAAAACGCTTGTCTTTTTCTTTAAAAATGAGCGTTCTTAGTTCCGATAAATCCAACTCCTTCACATTAACATCAATTTCGCCATACCCCGATAGGTTTAATCGCCCGTCCAGTTCTATGATCTGGTTGTAGTTTTCAAAGAACACGTTTTCCAACGAAATTTCCTGCTCACTTAATCGTATGTGCGCATTTGGGTTTAATTGCCACAACACATTTGAAGTTGCAAAGCTGAAATTTTTCAAGCTAATGTCGTAAAGCTCATTTAAAAAACTGACGCTGGTTTCCAAATCAAACAGGCCCCCGGTGGTTTTATCGGAAGTACGCACATTGAGATAGAGTTTGCGATCCGAGTAATCAAACAATGCATTAGTTTCAAAAAGAAGATTATTACCAAGTTTCAATTTATCTGCATCAAAACTGACGATATTAAAAAACCGGCTTTTCACACCTTGCTCAGTTTGCACCAGCGAATCTTTATAGTTCAAAGCAAACTTTAAATCCAACGCTGCAATTTTGTCTTTAAATCGTAACGATTCCAATTGGGCATTGCTTTTGAACGACATTTCATGCGCTGAGCTTTGAATAACTCCCCGAAATGTTCCTTCGGCCTCCAAATCGCCGATTTGTAAAATCCTTGCAATTTTTTCCGGGCTTTTAAGATGCGCATCAAAAATTAATTTTAACTCTGGAAACTCAAATGCCGAGTCACCGGAAACCTCAAGATTTTCAGAGGATATACCCAGGAGGTTTGGCAATGAAAACCTTTCCCTGAAAATATTGTTTTGATTGAGTTCTTTTAAAGATGCACGGGTTTCGTATTCACCGATGTTTTTTAATCGGTTAAGATCAAAATCGCCATAGGCATTGACTTCAATAATGTCGCTCGCCACTTCAATACTGGAACCTTCAGCGCTTTGTATAATTGAAAAAAATGCTTTGGTGTCTTTTTCAATTTCAACCCCTTTTAAACCGGATGAATCAAACTTTACCTTCCAGGTTGTGGAAAGATCACCCAAATCATTTCCCTCGCCTTGAATATTAAATGACAGATTTAAATCGCTTTGGTAATTTTTATCCAGTAAAACCGACGTTAAGTTTAAGTTTTTAACCGTTCCGTTCGCTTCAAACCTGGTTTTATCCGAATTAAATGAGACAATGGATTGTAAATCGATTTTTTGCCGGTTGGAAAGTACTTCAAGCGAACCTTCAAGCTTTTTTTCGTGTATATCAACCGTTGATCGGAGTTTGGATATTCTGCGACCGGAAAATTTTGATGAGTCCAAGCTCACTATCAAAGCGCCGTTTAGGGTTTCTAACGATTTTCCCTGCCCGGAAAAAGTAGCCATGCCATTTAATCGGCTTTGGTATTCCGGGTCATTTAAAACCGGCGCTAAATTCAACCGATCCATTGAAAGCTGCGCTTGCCAATTCGGATTGTCGGATGAGGGCCCCGATACATCGGCTTGAATTTTACCGTTACCAAAATCCGAATCAAATGCCAGATCAAGTTGAGCGTTATCTAGCCCGCCCTTTATTGATCCGTTAAGATCAAGAGGTTCAAGATAGTTATACGCTTGAATGTTCTGGTTACCAACCAACTCGCCAAGTTCTTCAACATTGATCCGGGCTTCAACAACCGGCAAATCAACGACCAATTTTTTGGGTTCATAGAGCTTTTTTAGGGATCCGGTAAGCGACAGCCTATTTTTTCCAACGAGCAACCCAAATTTTGAAACATCTAAATTTTCCAGCGTGCCTTTTGTTTTAATATCAACTGCGAGCGACTTGAATGCTTCGGGGAGCTTATCGGTAAAAAGCGCTAAATCAGCTTTTGCTAAACGCTCGGAGCTCAATTGAAAAAACAACGGGCTTGTTTTAACTGCTTCTAAATTCAATGGTGAAAACATATTCACATCCCGAATTGATGCCGAAAGCGTGAGCATGGATCGGGATGTTTGCGCATCTAAGGCCAGTATTTCGGATTGTGTATCCGAAAAAAAGAAATATGCCGAAGCTTTTTTAAGCTGAAAATCATTTAATGGCAAATCAAATTGGAGTTGATTGAGCACGCCGCTGATAAAATTCGGGGCGGTTTTGAAATTGCATTTTACGGCAAACTTATCGATAGCAAGCTCTTCATACTTAACAATGCCGGTTTTCAAATGCCAAAAGTTATGGCCGAGGTTATGTTTTATGCCTTCATCCGGCGGAGATGCGCGCAATTCACGCTGCCACTTCAACGACAAATCTCGAATTTCAAAATGCTGACAATTCAGCTCCGGCAAGGTTGAAAATAAGGGGGGTGATTCTTTTTCCGGTTCTTCAACCGTTTGCAGCTTTTTTAGCTTGGCAAAATTTATTAATCCATCTTTTGTTTCATAAATGCTAAGATCAATACCGCTCAAAAACAGTTTGTTAATGATTACGCCCGAAAAACCGCCATCAAAGTAATTAAAGTAACTTAATTTTAAGGAGAGTGTATCAATGGTTAAACTTGGCCTGTACTCATCTTCAATGAACACTTTGGTATTGTAAATGTCAATTTCAATCGGGAAATTGATATTTACTTTCCATATGTCAATACGCCCGTTAAACTCTTCTTCAAAAGATCGTTCAATCTGATTTTTGACCAATAAGCTAACCGTTCCGGTTTTCATCAACAGTCCGACAATAACCGTTATGGTTAAAAAAACAGTGAGAACGAAAAGCAGGGTTCGGGCCATGTATATCAAACCCTTAATCACACAATTACGATTTAGTTGTCTTCAAAATCTTTTCAATAGTACCGGTTGTTGAGCGACCTTCTAAAAACGAAATGGTTTGAACGCGTCCGCCATGCTTTTCTACGATATCACGCCCGACAATTTTTTCCAAGTCCCAATCACCGCCTTTTACCAAGACATCCGGCAACAACTTTTGGATTAATGCAAGCGGCGTATCGTCTTCAAAAATGGTTACCGCATCCACGGCTTTCAAGCCCAGAAGCACAAATGCTCGGTCAATCTCCGAATGTATGGGCCTTTGCGTGCCTTTTAATCGCTTTACGGAAGCATCGCTGTTTAATCCGATGATCAATACATCGCCAAGTTTTTTTGCTTCATTCAAATACCTAACATGACCGGCATGTAAAATATCAAAACAGCCATTGGTAAAAACAACGGTTTTGCCCATGTTCTTCCGATCTTTAACAAATGCTATGGCTTCACTTAAATTCAAAGGCGCAAAATCCGGCGTGTCATCCGTTTGGTTTCGACTCATGAAAGTTCTATTATTTAACTCATAGTTTTATACATTGACACAAATTTGTAAGATACAATCCTTTTCATTTTTCTTCTTACAATAACGACAGGATATTTGAATTAATAGATGAAGTCGCCCTTAAAACGTTTGTCTCATGTTTTCGAGTACGCGCTTTTTTTAAGCTTTGGCATCATTATCAGAAAGCTCTCTATAGAAACCTGTTACAAACTGGCTTACAAACTGGGTGATTTTATCTATGATCGGCTCAAACTACGACGAAAGATTGTTGAAAAAAACCTCAGGTTGGCCTTCCCCGAAAAATCCGAAGAAGCGTTAACTAAAATTGCCAGGGAATCCTATCATACCCAAGCTATTAATTTATTGGAAACCCTTCGGTTACCTTTGATCGATACACGAAAAAAAGCTGAAGAAACACTGGATTTTAATCCCCCTGAATCGTTCGAAAAAAATCGTAACAATCAAAAAGGGTGCGTTGTTATCTCAGCGCATTTTGGCAATTGGGAAATCATGACCCATTGCAGCTCGGCTATTTTAGGTCCGCTTTCGATTGTAACAAAAGCTCAATCCAATGCACTGGTTGATCGGAAAATGTCGGAGCTGCGCCAGATATTCGGCAATAAAATCATTGGTATGAAACAAGCCCCGCGAGAATGCATCCGGGACTTACGCGCGGGTAAAATTGTTTGCATGCTCAGCGATCAGTCCGGGCCAAAAGACGGGTACTATAGAAAATTCCTCAATCAAGATGCATCTATTTTTTTAGGCGCTGCCGTGTTTGCTTTGCGGTGTGATGTACCGGTTTTTATTTCCATGTGCGTGCGAACCGGTGCCGGCACATATAAACTTAATGTTGATGAAATTCCTACTAGCGACCTGAAAAGCAACCAGGAGGATATCAAGCGTTTGGCGGATCGTTATATCGAATCCATTGAAAAAACCATTAAACAATACCCGGAACAATGGTTTTGGATGCACAATCGGTGGAAACACAAACCGCCTCAAACTTAACCATTCGTTATTCGTGAATGATTTGGCATTAATTGGGATAATGGTCAACTTAGAACTGTTCAAAAACCTGTAACCAATTAAGAAAACGATGCTTGAGGCACACTATTTTTTCCCGCTTGTTTTTTTGCTAAGCGCATCACTAGTTGCCATTAGTATCAAACTGGCCTTAACATACGTTTTCTCCAAACAACGCTTTGAGTGCCCGGCTACATCACCTTCGTTCGGTTTTTTGGTATCGGGTTCGCAACAGTTTGAAATTGCCATTAAGCGTCCGTACCTGCAAGGCGTCATTCCCTTTAATACCCGCTTTGAAATACGCTCGCCAAATGAAGGAAAGCTTAGCGTAATGCACCGTGTCAGTATTTCCGAGCAGCGCCGGGATTTTTCCGGTAATCGTATCGTACCGGTTGCTCAGTTTCATGCCAAAGGATCCGGCGAGCACACTTTGATCAACCAAAATATGGATAAGCTCAACCCAAATGATGTGATTATGATTGGTCCAAAAAATCCAATCAAAGCAATAGTCATTATACTTGGCCTGGTGATCAGCGCATTTCTTGCGGTTGGGTCGCTGATATTAAGCGTCATGTTTTGGATCGGGCTCATTTGAAAATGCTTGCAACAAAAGATGATTGCAATGGTACAACCTCTTAATCGCCTGCACTTAATCCTTAAAACCTAACTTACGTGTATATGAAACGGCTTGCCCTGCTCCTGATTATGGTTCTCACATTTTCACCACTGCTTGCACAAAAAACTCAAAACGTTCAAACGCTCTCGCCTAAACAAGACTCAAAAATGAAAAAAGCTTATGAGCTTTCCAATAAATTGATTCGGGAGCGATTGAAAAACGAAAGCGATACCAACACAGCAATTATTGAGGAGATTAAAAAAAACGATTTGGTGGTTGTTGACGGCACTTACGATCACATCCATTTGGTTTTGGATGTGTTGAAACTGCCGTACCAGCGAATATCGCCAAGTCAAGTCGCCGGCATCGACTTTCAACCTGAACAAACCATTTTTGTGAATTGTGCCAGCAGTTTTCCGGCACAAGCCGCCCGAAAACTTTCAACTTTTGTTGAAAAAGGCGGGCAACTCATTACCACGGATTGGGCGCTCAGGCATGTCTTGCAAGTCGCTTTTCCCGGCTTTGTGGAATACAATAACAAACCCACTCGTGATGAGGTAGTTCGGATTGAAATCATTAATCAGGATGATCCGGTCATCAAAGGATTTCTGGATGAAGAAACCGATCCGGTGTGGTGGCTGGAAGGTTCATCCTATCCCATAAAAATTCTGGATACGGCTCATGTGGAAGTACTGATAAAATCGAAAGAGCTTAAAGAAAGCTATAATGAATCACCGGTGCTTATTAAATTTGAGTATGGCCAAGGCGTGGTCTATCATATGATCTCTCACTTCTACTTGCAGCGAACCGAAACCAAAAATGCCAAGCAAACCGCTGCAGCTACGGATTATTTAAAAAGTAAAGGCGGATCAAAAGTTGCTGAGGAAATTGGCGATGACGCCAAAGAATTGAACTATGGCGAAATGCAATCGGCCAATACTTCAGCCGAGTTTATCATGAGAGCCATTATCAAACAAAAAAAGAAGGTCAAAGCTAAGGAGTAAACCACAAAACAAAAAAGGCTGTCCATTTTATTGTGACAGCCTTTTTGTTGAGATGCATTTTTTGTGTAGAGACAATTCGCAAATTTTCTTAAGATACGTTTTAACTGTGTTTATTGATAACTATTAGATACGTCAATTTTTTTCAGTGTCAGTTCTTGAATTGGCCTCCTGCATTGATTACCCTTGGCAGTCAGGTTTTACCATAAAAAAAGGCCAGCATTACTGCCAGCCCCAATTCATAATTTATCTATCATACATCATCTATCATTCATCATAAATCTATTCACCCATGGTTGCCTGAACAATTTGCTCAGCTTTCGCATTCGGCAAATACATATAACGGCCACCTAATGCTTTGGCAAGTTTTGGCGCTTCGCCTCTTGAGAGGTAATTCATTTGTGTATCAATCACTACGGAATCCACGCCATCGGCCTGAATAATTTTTGCAAACGATTCAACTTCTTTGGAAATTTCTTCTTTGCTCGGCTTGCGCGGCTCATCAGTGCCGTTTTGCTCAATATTGTAGGCAATGTTTCCACGGCCATCTGTGATCAAAACCAACATGGATTGCGTGATGCCTTTGGATCGCATCTGAACCGCTTCCTGCCATCCCATATAAAGCGCTGAAGCCAGCGGCGTTCCCCCACCGGTTGGCAATACATCAAGCGCTCGTTTAGCGCGTTCCACGCTTTGCGAGGGTGGCAACAAAACCTGAGCCATTTGACCGCGAAACGCAATCAACGCCACCTGGTCGCGATGTACATAAGCGCTTTGTAAAAGTTGACTAACCGCACCTTTGGCCTGTCGCATACGATTGATAGCCATCGAGCCCGACGCATCCACAATAAAGACATAAAGCGTTCCGGCTTTATCTCTGAACTTCTTGATGCGAACATCATCCTTCATGATGATCAGCGAATCTTTACGATGCTTATATTCATTTTTGCGACTTTTTTGCCATGGCGAAGCAGCAATCAGCGTAGGTATAATGGCTATTTTTCCACTACGGATCTCGCCCATCTGCGAGCGGATAAAGCGTCCTCGTCGGTTATTTAAGGCTTCGCCACGATGCCCGGATCGGCTTTTGCTTTTCGCTGCCATGGAAATATTCAATACGCTCTCAGGAATTTCCGTTTCAATGGCATCCATTAAGAGCTCTTCGATCTGTTCAGGGGTTTGCTCTTCTTTATTTTGAGGATCCGAATCCGGTCCGTCATCGTCCTCCGATTGGCCGGCTTCTTCAGGCGCTTCCTCCATTTCCGGCGGCGGTGGTGGTGGCGGCTCTTGATCTTCAGCTTCAGCCTCGGGAACACGGGTTGCTCTGGGAACCAAAACCAATTTAGCGGCAATTTTTAAATCTTCTTCCTCAACATCGTTTCGTCCTGAGAGAGCCGCACTGGCAATAGCTGTCTTTATGGCAAACACATCGGCGCGGTTTCCTTCAACCCCTAAAGCCAAAGCCGATTGAACCAATCCTTCAATTTGTTCCTTTCGAATGGCCACATGATTTAATTGTTCCCTGCCGGCCTGAACCAATCCGCCTAACATTCGTACTTCATCTTCAGCATCTTCATTCGGCGTTTCTCTCATCACTTTCTTGACGATCTCGTAACGCGCGCGATAATCATTTTGCTTGGTGAATGGCACAATCAAACCGATACGATCCATCAAACCCATGCGAACATCACCGTCGGTTGGATCGTAAGTGCCCACAAGCATAAATTCGGAAGGATGAACTTCGCTTAAACCTTCGCGTTCAACCAAAACCGCACCCCTGGACATGGCATCCATGACATGCGAGGTGGCCGTGGCCTCCAATAAACTAAGCGAATCCACATACAATACGCCTTTATGCGCCTTGGCCAATAAGCCTTGTTCAATAACCCGTTCACCGGCTGCAATGGCGGCTTCCAAATCCAAACCCCCGATCAGGCGATCTTCCGTGACATTCAATGGCAAGTCAACAAACGGTGTTTCATCAGGCAGTACATCGGCAAATGCTCGCGCCAACGAGGATTTACCTGACCCCACCGAGGCCGGAATAATCACCCCGCCTAATGACGGATCAACGGCCAAGAGCAATAACGCTTGCTTGGCCATATCCATACCTATAATATCTGTAAAGGCAATCATGCTACCTCCACTTCTCCCAATACTTTTTCTAACTCACGTTCAACTTTTTCACCCGGATCAATGGTTTCAAGCGGGTCTTTACGAAGCCTGTGTCGGATAGCCGGAACAGCAATGGCTTTTACATCTTCTATGGTCACTTTTTTTCTACCTTGCAACGCGGCATACGCGCGTGAAGTTCGGGTAATGGTCAATTCACCGCGATGGCCATCAATACCCAGGTTCATACAAAGCTGAGCAACCAGGGTTAGCACATCATCCGGCATCACAACCTTATGCACAAGCTTTTGAGCTTTGGTAACTTTCCGCCTTAACTCCTGCTGCTCTTCTTCCCATTTTTCAACAAAACCAAACGGGTCTTCATCATATTCACGGCGACGTTTTACAATATCAACACGTTTTGCGACATCGGTAATGGTGTTAATGCGGGCATGCAAACCAAAACGGTCGAGCAACTGCGGTCGAAGTTCGCCTTCTTCAGGGTTACCCGAACCAACCAATACGAATCTGGCGGGGTGGCGAATACTGATACCTTCGCGTTCAACCACATTCCATCCGCTTGCGGCTACATCAAGCAACACATCAACCAAGTGATCGTCCAGAAGGTTGACTTCATCAATGTATAAGAATCCACGATTAGCTTGCGCAAGCAAACCGGGTTCAAATGATTTCACGCCGCTGGTTAAAGCTTTTTCTATATCAATCGTTCCGCAAACACGATCTTCCGTAGCGCCGAGTGGTAAATCCACAACCGGTACGGTAACTTCTTCGGTTTTTGGGCGGCTTCTTTCGTTGCCTGGCAGCTTTTTATAATCTTCAGTTGAACGATTGTAAGAATCGCCAATAACAACTTTTATTAACGGTAAAACATCTGCAAGAGCACGAACGGTGGTACTTTTTCCAGTACCCCGGTGACCCATCACCAATACACCCCCAATTTTCGGATCAATAACATTTAAAATCAAACTCAGTTTCATTTCTTCCTGACCAACAATGCTGGTAAATGGAAACACAGGCGTCTTTTTCTTGTCTTGAGAAGGACTGGGCGCTGTTTTCTTAGAGGCTGTAGTTTTTTTTGTTACTGTGGCTGATTTTGTCGGCGTTACTGATTTTGACTTCGTTGCTGATTTCGGCTGTGTGGTTTTTTTGGTCCGCGCGGTTGGTTTTGATGCTTCACTCATAGTATAAAATATGCTTTTTGGATTTTCTCATAAAAAGCGCCAATAAGGCTTTTAAATGCTTTTTCCGCTTATTCACCACTTTTTTGAGATCTTTTAATATGATTTTAAGTTGAAAATTCTCATCCGTAAAAATACACGTTTTATCAAATCCTTCTTTGCAAAAAGGTTGAAAATCCACTTAAAATCCATAAAACCATGTATTTCTACTTACGCATTGACAATACTACATAGAACACTCGAAGATGACAAATTTGAGCCCATAAGGTAGTTGTTAAAAAACAAATCTAAAAATGAAATTTTTATTTTTATATATAATTTTTTGTTTTTTTCTGCTCGTATCTCCTAAATCCGGAACCTTTTCTTAACTTTAGTGTGATTTTTCCATTTCCTTGTACAGTTTGCCAGAACTCAACGATCCAACTTCCATGGAAACGCTTACCGGTTTTGATCAACACGATAATTTGAAAATCACGATTATCGGATGCGGGACATTGGGCACAATTTTGGCTCAGAAATTTAACCAACAAGGATTTGAAATCAACTGTTTAATTAGCCGAACCAACGCATCTGCTGAAAAGCTTGCTGGTTTGTTGCACGTTAAAACCTTCGGTACTGAAACGTCTTTAATTCCCGATAATACCAATTTGATCTTCATCGTTACCCCGGATCGGGTGATTGAAGAGATTGCCGGGCAACTGGCCAAAGAACGGTTGTTCTTTAATCAATTAGCCGTTGCACATTTTTCGGGCGCTTTAACCACCGATGTTTTTGATCCGTTAATCCAAAAAGGCGTTGTAGCGCTTTCCATGCACCCGTTTCAAACCTTTAGCCCAGCAAGTGATTCAAAGACATTATCTCAAGATATTTTTGATTGTTATTTTGGGTTGCAAGCTTCCGATACCGAAGGCTTCGATCTGGGCAAACAACTTATTCATAAACTTGGCGGTAAAGTGATGTATGTTCCAAAAGAATCCAAAACTCTATATCATATTGCCGCGGTTCTGGTTAGTAATTATACCGTAACTTTAACTCATTTGGGTGCTGAGATTTTCTCCTCATTAGGTTTAAGCCAAAAAGATGCCTTTCAGGTTTTTGAGCCCATCATGTCGCAGACATTTGAGAACCTGAAATCTTCAGAATACATTCACCAAGTTTTAACTGGCCCGGTGGAACGCGGTGATTCTAAAATACTCAAACAACACCTTTCGGAACTTAAAACCCAAATGCCTCATCTCATTCCTGCTTATGCCACATTTGCCATGGAAACGGTAAGGGTTGCCATTCAAAAAGGTTCACTTGATCCCACTCAGGCCTCTGAACTTTTGCATCTCTTAGAAAACACCCTCATTGAGGAAAGCAAAACCCCGCTGCCTTAACCCAAATCAGGGATTCTTATCAATCAGGTTGATAGCCCTCACAATAGTTTTTAACCCACGTTATAACTAATAGTATTATTTGACTAATCTGAGACGAAAATTTTTTGCCATCGTTATGGATCACCCGGATAAACCGGGTGATGACATTAAGGTAGAGGAGATGATTTTTCACTTAAGAAAACATCAACTATTCTGATTTCTACACATCGGATCAATATTAACTCACACTGATCCATTCGGTGAGCGTATGATCATTTTTAGGGATTGTTATAAACTAATGATTAAA
>JANQGG010000050.1 GCA_028277445.1 Chloroherpetonaceae bacterium
AAGCTAAAATACCTCTTTTCGGTCAATAAAATCACACGCTTTCACGATTATTCCCTTTTATTATAACTGCTTATCACCTTTTTCAGCGACGACTAATTATGGGGCTGTTTTGAGATAAATTATTGAGTTGAGGCGGTGTTTGATGAGAATGTGCAATTCCAAGAGATGTGTCCTTAAACAACCAAGCCCTCACAGATTACTCTCGAGGGCTTGGCTTGCGGATATTAGAAGAGATAAAAGAACGCGTTGTTGTTAATAGATGTAATCGTTGTTTCGGTAAATATCTTTATCCTTGTACCAATCCGGGTAAACTTTACCGCCGCTTTCTGCCCAGGTTTCAAAGTAGTAATACGCATTAACGATATCGGACTTCTCCGACGGATAATCGAAGGTTTCAGGAATATGAACGGCCCAAGGATGATTCTTTTTTGTTTTAAAATACATGTTTCTGCTCGAGTTGCTTGCATCGTCCTCGGTACTGAATAAGGTTTTATCGACAAGATCAGACGGTTGTTGTCCCGGTAAATGGATTTCAACCCCTCGCTGTTTGTTGGATATGATAAACGGGTTGAACGGCCATGTTCCCAATTGCGACGTTGAAACTGGATTTACAAATTCAACGCTCACTTCCGAGACGTGCGGCGTAACAAACGGACTGCCTTTAACCGCATTAACCGTATAGCCTGAAACAGGGCTCATATGTGCAAACGCATTATCATAAACGATAATAACCGCTTTGGATTGGCCCGATTCCGTGCCATTGGCATTTGTGGTTATAATGCTTTCGGTGAGCGATGTGCCTTTAACGGATTTCACCTTGTTTGGGTTCATATTAAGCACATAGCCAAATCCGTTTTTATAAGCGCCGCCAATAGCCCTGGTTTTAAAGGTACTTGTCATTTCAACAACTTTATTTTTGGCGCTCATAACCATCTTATGATTGTAATCAACCACGATATCGTTGAAATCGTAATCGCCTTTAGATGGCCACAAGTCTTCATAAGCTAAGGTGCCGAAAACATCTTTAGCTGGCGCGTACTTATTATAAGCACGTTCTGGGTCTTCTGGATATTCATCGGAATAATCATCTACACCGTCTTTATCTGTATCAACTTTGGTTTTGATGTTTTGAATATCATCAGTGACAACTGCCGTAAATGGATTGGCTGTTACATAAAAGATGCAATCGTTGAAATCATTATCACCACTTGGACGGGATGTATCTTCAAAGCCCAGTAAAATAAGCTCTCGTTTGTTGTCTTTTAACGCCACCATATGCTGGGCATATTGTTCAGAAGAGTAGGTATTAAAATCTTTTACCGACCATTTGATTTGATTGCTTTTAATGACTGTCTGAAACCAAGGATTCCAACCTTGTGGCACTAAAAACCACCCGATACCTGTTCCTGCTTTAAATGTGCCAATTTTTACTTTATCACCGCTTTTTA
The DNA here is from genome assembly GCA_028277445.1 of Chloroherpetonaceae bacterium. GTDB lineage: Bacteria > Bacteroidota > Chlorobiia > Chlorobiales > Chloroherpetonaceae > JANQGG01. The sequence continues at coordinate 1,449 of JANQGG010000050.1, forward strand.
AATCACCGCCACTATTTCTATAAGACACGTTTGGAAAAACCATAAGCAAAGAATCAATATCTTCCGGCGAAGATGGCGGGTTATTTAAGTCGTACGTATAAAAGCCTAAAGAATTCAACCAATCGGCGCCTTCGTGTACGAAGGTTATCCATACATCGGCGTTTTCTTTAAGTTTGGTATTCATATCTTTTTCGACCAGGTATTCAGGGTTAGTTTTATTAACCGCTTTACCTTCTGGCAAGGAAGCGTTTAAATCTTCCAAAAAATCTTTTGTAATATTATCACGCTTTTTTTCCAGGTAATTCGGAACGCCTCTTCTATCCCATGTTCCCAATTTTTCGTACCACTCTTCCCAATACGAAACAACATTTGGTTGATATAATGACGATGCTGTTTCAGTTTCTGGATTAAATACGGTTTCATTGGGGCCGCCTATGGTTATGTTAATTTCGCTCTGATTTGTCGCGATATAAGCTTCTGGGATCAACCCAATGTAATTTGGCCGCACTGACATTGAATCCAAATATGTTGGAACCGTAACCTCAAGCGCTAGATTCCCGGATTCATCGCTTAAGCCGGATGCGATGATATTACCACCGTTTTCCAACTTATCATTGTAAATATCGACTTTAACGCTCTGTAAAGCAGTGCCATCGGGAGCTTCCAGTTTAAGATTTAATTGAATATCGGATGTGGTTTCAAAATTGAAATCCGAAGGCACCTCTACATCTTCCATGTTTTGAGCCGGTGGTGAAGCTCCGGCAGAGTCTTGCGGCCCGTCCTGATCACAAGCCGAAATAAACAAGGAAAGTATCATCACAACCATCATCAGTCGTTGAGATAAAGATTTTTCGTGGGTTGTTTTCTGTTTCATTGTCGTCTTATGTTTTGTTAAAAAACTCATTTGATAGAATTAAATGCAATTAAACAGTGAATGTTTTCCATATTCGTTCAACCCCTTCATACCATCGTTCAACCCTAAACCATGAACGATAAATGAGAAGCATTGAACTGAATCTGAATTCAATTATGGAGATATTAGCATATGGAGCTAAGCGACTGATGAGGTTTTTCTAAGAATTGGGTAAGTGTTTTGCGGGTATGTTTTTACTCGAAATGAGGGTGAAATCGGTTGTTGTGTGTTATAGATAAACTCTTTATCGCCATGAGAATTGGCACAAACTTAATTTTTAATACCAATGAATTTTTGATGGGAGCTAAAAAAATTTACCTATTTAAGCCTGCTGCTAATGATGAGGTTTTGTTTTTGTCGCTCCTGAGAAAGCAGGAGCCTATGGATGCCTGCGCAGGCATGACCTGGTTGGTTGATGAACTTTAACTTAATGAATTCGTCATTACCTGTTTGTTTATTGAAAAATATGAAAACTAATGACAACATAATCTTCAAAATCGGCGTTTTGGCTACGCTCAACGCACGATTTTATTATTGTCATTACTTATTTGTATTTGGGTTTCAGACTTTGATGAGAGGTAGAGATGCCGGATCAAGTCCGGCATGACAGAATATATAACGTGTCATTTGATTTTTGTGTTTTGATCGTCAAAATACCAGACTGCAAATGACCGATTTGGGATAATAATTAAAATGACTCCACCGTGGTCATGCCCCGATTTAGTCGGGGCATCCAGTAACTGTCGTATTTTTTTGCCATCGTTATGGATCGCCCGGATAAACCGGGCGATGACAATAAGATAGAGAAAAAAGGAGCATGCCGAAAGGAAAACTATAGGTAAAATTGGCGCTTCGGCGCGGCTCATTATAAACTCCACGAAGAAGCAATCCAGAGGCATTTTCTGGATCGCCGCACGCCTTACAGGCGTTCGCGATGACTTATTAAAAAGTAGTTTATCATTTCCTGTTTGTGTTTTTGGGTATTCACCCAAAAATTTCCGATTGCTAATGACCTTATATGGCTTTCAACGTCCTCTCTCATTGGCAAAGGATTTAGATGAGAGCGTTTAAGGGTTTAAAGTGATGAGCATACTAAGCAAGGCTATTGATTGGTTTACGCCACAAGATCAAAAATTATTTAAAGGGATATTGTGCAGTAAGGTGATAAGAATGCGCCAATGGTTACGCTAACCCGGTTCCTAAAAGGCCAGGCTACAACCTGGCGCTTTATTTGGGACGAGTTAGCTGACGTACTTTAAATACTGCTTAAACTCCCTTCTGTATGTGCCGCCGATTGGGATGAGCTTTCGACCGATCACAACCGTCATATCCTCAATGGCGTCAATTTTATCCCATCGGACAATGTAGGAGCGATGTATACGCTTAAACTCGTCGTTTGGCAAGCGTTTTTCCATACCTTTCATCGTGGAATGGATAATGTAGGACTGCTGTGGTGTTTTAATGATCACATAATCGGCGTAAGCTTCAATCCAAAGAATATCCTTTAAATCCACTTTCACATAGGCGGAGCCTTTTTTGACATACAAATATCGATGGCTTGGCACGGATTTTCCGAAATTCTGCAACTCTTTTTTCACTTTTAGAACCGCGCGTTCAAAACGCTCCAGTGAAATCGGCTTATGCAGGTAGTCGCTAACTTCATGCTCAAAAGCCTGAATGCCGTATTGACTGCTTGAACTAATTAAAATCACTTTTGGAGCCACTTTTAAGCCATCAATCAGTTCAAATCCCGTTATTCCGGGAAGCTGAACGTCGAGGAAGATCAGATCAATTTCCTGTTGCTCCATGATTTTTCGTGCTTCTTCGCCGGACTCGCAAACTGCTACGAGCTGCAAGTCTTCGAATTCATCGACGTATTTCGTTAAGTAACGTCGGGTGATCTCATCATCATCAATAATTATACATGTAATAGACATGGTGTTCTCCTTGATCGTTATGTTGAAAAAAACTTTCTATATGTTTTGGTTTAATTTCTGGCACGCGCAGCGCGAACCCACAACACGGATTGCCGCCCTTTCAGATACCTGAAAAACCCTAAAAACACGGCCAGGTTCATGATGAAAAAGTAATACGGCACAAAAAACAGCTTCATGCGCATGTGCTTGTTCTCCAAAATCCACCCCGATATGGCCATCAGGTAAAACAAGGCTTGCATGGCTCCTAAGAGTGAATACATGCCACCCAGCTCCAAGATTAACTGAAAGTTGAGCGGAAGCATCATGAATAATGCTAATGGCGCCAGAGTCCAACGCAGTACTCGATGTGAGATATATTGAATGCTCAAAAGGCCGTACTTTAACGGGTTTAAGAGTTCGTTTAACCGCATCATGGATTGAATGCCACCGGCACAAATTCGGATTTTGCGTTTGAGCTCTTCTTTCACAGATTGCGATGGGTATTCGCAAGCATACGCTTCAGGTTCATAAACAACCTTGTAGCCTTTTTGGGCAATACGCACAGATATCATAAAGTCGTCCAGAATTGTATCGGGCTCAACAGGTTCATAAAGCTCGGTACGTATTGAGAATAATTCGCCAGCAGCGCCAACCACAGAGTTGAGTTCCGAATCCCAGCGTTTTAGCAAGGACTCGTACTTCCAGTACAACCCTTCCCCAGCGCCGCTGACCTTAGTTTGAGTCGCCTTGCGAATGCGTTTTTCTCCGGCAACCGCACCCACGTTAGGATGTTGATAATGCCGAACAATTTGTTTGACTGTTTGCCTGGAAAGCATGGCATTGGCATCGGTGTAAATGGTAATGGGTGATTTGATTTCAGGCATGATCCGGTTGATGGCCGATATTTTCCCTTGCCGTTGAGGTTTGTGGAAAACTTCAATACCTTTATAACCTTTCAGAATAACGGGCGTGCCATCATCCGAGCCATCGGTAACAAAGATGATTCGAAGTTTGTTTTGGGGATAATCCAGCTCAAGGCTGTTACGAACTTTATCACCAACATCATCTTTTTCATTGTATGCCGGTATTACAAGCGCCACTTCCGGTTCATACTCCTCGTTGTGGGCGTTATTGGGTTTACGGCGCATCTGTTTCAGTTTTGCCAAAACAAACAACATCATACCGTAACCCAGGTAGGTATAAAACGCCGTGAAAAACGCGCCCCAAAATGCCCATTCAAATCCAGTCATAATCCGTATTATTTAAATGTTTGATTAATCAACAATGGCTTTTGCAAATTGTGTTTGAGGTGTCTATGCCAGGCTAAAAGCTCTTTGTATTTGTTGAACTCAGCTAAAGCCCCCTCAATCCTTAAAAGGGATTTTAGGCCATAAACCCCTACCCAAAGGATGATAAACAAGACGGCACGCAAGCGATAGAACTCAAAATCAAGCGATGTATAATGTTTTTTGATAAACAGATACAGGCTTTTGTAATTTTGAATGAACATGATGGTGCTGTGCTGACGCGAGCTTTGTTTTTCGTGATGGCGAATCACTGCATAGGGATAAAATCGAACGTTCCAGCCGGCGTGTTTGATGCGATAACACAAATCTATTTCTTCGCCGTAAATCCAAAATTGCTCGTCAAACGCGCCAAGTTCATCCAAAATCGACTTTCTAACCATTAATGCTGCGCCTTTGGCCCAATCGATATCGCGCTCTTCATTGTGCAGCCAAAACGCATAATTGATTTTTTGAAACCATTTGGCGTTTTTAAACACATAGGGAAACAGCCGGTTGTCTATGAGCGTGTCCCAAAATGAATAGTACTTATGGACGGATTTTTGAAGCGAGCCATCGGTATTTATTAATTTCGGAGCAACAAGACCAACCGATTTATGGGTATCCAAATACCTCACCAACTTATCCACTGCATCACCGATTACTTCTGCATCGGGATTGAGATAAAAGACATATTGGCCGGTTGCTTTCGGTAAGGCCAGGTTATTACCAGCAGCAAAACCATCATTGGTTGGATTTGCAATTAACTTCACCCACGGAAACTCGTTACGAATCATTTCAACTGAGCCGTCGTTACTGGCGTTGTCAGTTACAATCACTTCGCATTCGGCTTTAACATTTGCTTTAATGCTCTCTAAGCACGCCTTTAAGAGTTTCGGGACCCGATAATTGACAATGATGATGCTTACCTTCATAGTCGTATCCATTTTTGTTGAGTAAAATCGTATTTCTTAATGAGCCTGGCCGGATTGCCCACGGCAACATGATATGGCGGTATGGGCTTGGTGACGGCGCTTCCGGCTCCAACAACAGCGTGTTTGCCAATTCTAACGCCCGCAGCAATGCTCACATTTGCCCCGATCCAGCATTCGTCTTCAATGACAACCGGTTTGGTTTCCACCGGTTGATCCTTGATCGGGATACCCGGATTTTGGTAGCCGTGGTTTAACCCGGAAATCACAATATTTTGTGCCAGTATGCAATTGTTGCCAACTTCTACTGGTGCAATCAAGACATTGGATATCCCAATACGGGTGTGGTTGCCAATCTTCAAATCACCTACGCCATTATTAAGCGTGGCAAAATCTTCGATGGCGCTGCCATTGCCCAATTCAAAACGATTAAAGGGAAACAGATCGCGGCGAACGCTGGAAGCAATTCTTGAACCTTTCCCCAGTTTGTGAAACCACGGGTTAATGAAAAGCTTGGTAAAAACGCGCGGCCGTGCCTCTCCTTTTGGGATTAAAATCCTATGAACCCAGGCTTTGAGCCATGGCAAGCCGGTTATAAACGTTTTTAAGCGACTCATTCCATTGCCCCTTCCATAATGTTTGATTCGGGAGCCGACTTTCCATTGCATTGCTTGGCTAACAACGCCTCTTCCAAAATCCGGTTAAACCGTTTTCCGCGTTCTTCCCAGGTATTTTGTCTGGCCACTTGTTTGCGTAAGGCGGCTTTTTGCGGATTGTCTTCTTCGAGGGCGCGCCTGATGGCATTGTAGAGTTCCTCTTTGGAAGAATAAGGGTAAATAACCGACTTAAAATCGCTTAAATCTGCAAATCGCGAAGAAACCACCGGTTTGCCGGTTGCCAGATATTCATTGATCTTTAACGGGTAGATATATTTAGTTAGGTCGCTAGGCTCAAACGGAATCAGGCATACATCGGCGGCGCAAACATAATCGTTAAGCCTTTCGTAGGGTTTTGCGCCCAAAAACCATACATTCGGGCATTTTTCCAAACCCTCTCCTTTAAACTCCCTAGCATCTTTCGGCCCGACAAACACCAGTTGGAGATCCGTGTATGTTTTAGCAAGCCATTCCAGGTTATTGTAATCCAGGCGCAACCCGATATTACCCATGTAAAGGATCCGAGGATGGCCGATCTGGTTAAATTCTTCCGGTTCGGATAAACTGGGTTTATTAAATAAGTTGAAATCGGCGGCGTTGGGCACGCAAACGGAACGGGTAGTTGTCGCATTAAATTTCTGAGTAAGCGCAGGCGAGGTTGAAATCACCACATCGGCATTTTGCGCAAATTCTTTTTCCCGTCTCACGCCATGGCGGGCAATGTAGCGCTCCCCTGCAATGTTATCCACGCAATGATAGACCTTCAAAGCCATCTCCAAATGCGTGTTGACGCGGCTGAATGTCGGATCAAATGAATTGATATAGATAAACGACGTGACGAGGTATTGTTCCAACACCCGGTTAATGGTTTGCCAAACTTGCCAATTGGCATAACGCTCCGCCCAGTTATAGACGAACGATTCGGGTAGAAAATTGATGATTGGGGTTGGCTCTGTTGAAATAACGACCAATCGTGGATACTCATCAAACGGCGCATAGGAAATTGACGCATCTTTTTTCCATATGGGTTTTCGAAACGCAACATCACGCCGATCGCTGCCAAACCATGCATCTTTCGTGGTAAATGGATGATCAACATAAAACACCCATCGTGTTTTAGAGAGCTCTTTAGCAATATTGAGCGATGTTGAGGCATATTTTCCATCCCAACGAGGCAGCGCCTGCATCACAATCGGAAGCTTGGTTGCGTTTGCCATCATGCGCCTCCGCTGTATTTTTGTTCATAATATTTGCTGGCCTGAGCATACGTGGGCAGCAATTGAATAAGCTTAAACCACCAGGTTAGATGTAAGGCTAAACCGGTAAAGAAATACTTGGGCTTAAACAGAAACTTGAAATCGGATTTGATATGCCTGAACTGGTGGATGAAAAACACATCCCAATAAATGGTTTTCCAGGGCGAGTTTGACCGGAATTTCTTATACAATTCCGGTTCTTTGTAGTAAAGCAAAAATTCGCTTTGCAGCATCTTCATTCGATTCGCCAGCTTTTTAAACGTGTCTTTGCGCGGCGGATGAATAACATGAACATCGGGCTCAAAAGAAATCTCCCCGATTTGTTTGATCCGCCAAGCCAGATCGGCATCTTCGTTATGAGCAAACGGGAACGAGCAATCAAATCCGCCAACGGCTTCAAAAGCTGACTTGCGAAATGCCGCGTTGCATGTTGGCAAAGCCGGATGCCCGGTTTGGTTATCGATCTGATGGGTTAATGGTGTTCGCTGATCTCGATACGTGGTGGTTTTTCCCTGAATGCCAACCACGGGTTTTTTATCGAAAATCTCCAGAATGGTTCTTAGCCATGTTTTGCTGACATAGCAATCGTCGTCGGTGAAGGCAATGATATCAGCCTGTGCAAGTCTTACGCCGTAATTTCTGGCGCTGGCCGGGCCTTGATTGAGCTGCTCGGCAAACCGTAAATTCGCATGCTCATTCAATTTTTGATCCATGAATTCATTGGTGCCATCTCTGGAACCATCGCTAACAACAATAACTTCATAATCCTTTTCCGGGAGGTCTTGTTTATAGACGGTTTCCAACAACTCTTCAAGCATTGCTTTGCGGTTGTATGTCGGTATGATCAATGATATTTTAGGCCGAATCATATCTCTCTCCTTCTGATCGTAATTTTTGCCGTATGGTGTTATAAAAATTCTGATAGCTGTTCGGGATAAGGAGGAAACATCGTTGAAAACTTATATCCAACTCTTTCTTTAGAATGGTGCCTATCCAGACAAATCCAAAGGTTTCAGTAATAAACGGTGCAAGAACCGCGCCATAAAGTCCGATAGTGGACATAAACATTACCGAAAGCGTAATATTTATCACAGAATTCACGGTAACCACCCTCACATTTAGCTTGGGTTTACCGATGGCATTAATGATGCTTCCAAAGCCATTTCCAAAGGGAGAATACAGGGCAACCGTAAAAACCATTACGATTAGTAGCGGCGCTGCAGCTACGTAAGTACTTCCATTAAAAAACTCGATCATCGAACTCGCAAAAACACTCAATGTTATTACCAATGGTAGTAACATACCCAATAGCATTGCGACCGACTCTTCAAAGAGTCGTTTTAATTGATCGTTTTTTTGCTGATGGTTAAACTCACAGGCTTTTGGAAAGATCAACGTTTGAATGGCTGCATTTGGGATGAGCACCAATTGGGTAAAACGTTGTGCAATACCCAGTAAGCCAGCCTCCGTAAAGCTCAGCAGCGTTGCCGAAAGAAAGACATTGATACGCGTAGAAAGCGTACCGGATATTTCCCTCACAAGTCCGTATTTGCCGAAATCAAGTAATTCGCCGAGCAACGTTGGGCTAAATTTGCCTTGCCAGATGTTTTGAAACCCGATGTTTTTTAAACCATATGTTGCCGCACAGCAGGATGATGTGCCCAGAACCAAAACCATCGCCCATAATGGATATGCCCCCAAAATCGTAATGCTAAAGCCGAGCGATAACATGAGCATCACAACCAGGTTCATACGAAAAATCACTTCAACCTGAAGCTTGCTTTGAAAAACAAATAAGCTCCAGCGATAGACCGACCAGCCAATAGCGTAGAATGGGTACAAAATCAGAAGCGCAGTGAGTTTAGGGAAAACATTCAAGAGACCAACCGTTGCAACAAGAAGCGAAATTAAGGTTTCCAGCGCCAAACTGATCACGAAACTTGTTTTTAATACCCGCCAATAGCTCTCGGATTTGAGTCCGGCTGAAAATTTCACCAAAGCGGTTTGAACGATCCCTTCACGAACTTTGGTCAGAAAGAAAAATAATGCGGTGAAAACAGTCCAGACGCCAACATCTTCCGGGGTGTGTATTCGGGTAACCAGAACAATGGTTCCTAGCCCGATCACGATTTCCAAACTGTTATTGATGAGGGTCCAGGCTATTTTTTGGTAGTTTAGCATTAAAAATTCGTTGAATGTTCATCTAATTTTCAACACTAAGAAACCAAATCAACCTAACCTACACTTAAGCTATGACATTAGTTTCTGATAAATGGCGAGTGTTTTTTCAGCAGTTTTTTCCCAGGTGTATTCGGAGGCAATTTCAATACCTTTTTGGCAAAGCGATAGAAGTTTTTCAGGATGGCGGTAAAGATCGGCAATATGCTCGGCTAAGGCTTCGGGCGTAGGCTCACAACAAATGGCGCCGTCTTTAAGCACTTCGGGAAGCGAGCCACGGTTCGAAGACAGTGTTGCCGTACCGCAGGCCATCGCTTCTAAGGGTGGAAAACCGAAGCCTTCGTAAAGACTCGGATATACAAATATATCGGCTGAAGATAAAAATGACCTAAGTTTATCGTTTGCAATAAACCCTTTAAATTCAACATTACCCAGTCCCAGTTCCCTGACAAGCTTTGGCAAATATGTTTGATGATACCCGCCGCCCCCGATTTGAAGTTTAAACGTGATTTGTTTGCGTTCGAGGAGTTGAGCGGTTCGAATTAACGTTTCCAGATTTTTATGCTTAGCCAGTCCCCCAATGTAACAAATGGTAAAGACATCATTTTTAATGGGTTCGGTGTCGGGATAAAACTCATGGTGATTAATGCCATTATGAACCACATGGATTTTTTCTTCGGGAATCGACGTGAATTTCAGCAAATCATTTTTTGAATGCTCAGAGACGACTATGATTGCATTTGCAATCTGCGCCGACTGTTTCAACTGATACTGATAAACCGATTTTGCTAAAGGTTTGCCATATATAAACGGGATGGCATCGTGAGCCGTAACCACAACCGGTTGATTGTTTTTTTTAGCCAAAACGAGCGCAAGTCCCGAATCAACATAATCGGCATGCCACAACTGGCTTTCCTGGTGTTTTAAAGCTTTGCCTAAATAATAAGGCGCTATGTAATGGCGCAAGTTTTTAAACGAGCGATAAGGATATCCTTTAATGTAGAGCTCTTTTCCGCCATCTTTTCTATAAAGCGTAACATCATGGCCGTTTTGATGAACATGACGAGCAAGCTCGTGGGTGTAACGCCCAATACCACAATGCTCGGTTAAGCAAGAAACGTACGTCAGTTTCATAGTTTAAACAGTATCGTGATTATACAGTGAAAGAATCTGTTGTGCAGCCTGCGACCAGTTGTACTGTTTTACCCAGGCCAATCCTTTTTCTACCTGATCGTCATAGCGGTTTGGATTTAAGATTAACTCGCTGGCAAGACTGGCAATCTCCGATGCGTTGTATCCGCTACAAATTGCGCCTCCACCGGAAATTTCTTTAAGCGAACCCCCGGTTGTTGTAATGACCGGAACTCCTGCGGCCATGGCTTCCAAGGGCGCAAAGCCAAATCCTTCATAAAGAGACGTGTAAATCAAAAGATCGCCGCTGTTATAAAATCGGTTCATCTCGTTATCGGGGATGTACCCAGTGAAATAAACATCCTTTAATGCCATATCCTGAACAAGTTTCGGATAAACCGTCCGTTCAGGATATGCACCGGCAATACGAAGTTCTATATCAATAAACTTTTCTTTAAGCAACCGATAGGCTTGAAACAATAAGTCAAGATTTTTTCGCTTACCTAACCCTCCCGAGTAAATAATCCTGAACTTTTCATGGGGCTCTTTTCGGAGTGGATAAAAGCGCTCCTGATTGATGCCATTGGGCGCTACCCAAATCAAGCGTTCGGGGTAATCGGTGTATTTGAGCGCATCTTGCTTGGCTGTTTCAGAAACCACAACCAGCTTGAATTTTCGTTTTTTAAACCGGTTCAATGCCCATTTATAGTAGTTCTCGTACGTTTGGGTGGCTTCTTTGATATGCAAAAGCGAAACATCATGCATGGTTACAACGCCTTGAATTTTAGGCAGATAGCACAATGCCAGCCCCGATAAAAACCAATGCGCATGATAGATATCGGCGTGGGTTTTACTTAAACCCTGACGAAGAAAAAACGGTAAAACATACGGATGTAAATTCCGAAACGATTTGTAAGGCAATGGATGGATCCAGGTATTTGTGTGATAGGATGCATCGGGGTGATCGGGTTTATAAACTTTATACAATTTAAGATTGGGATTGAATTCTCTGACATGTCTTGAAAGTTCAAACGAGTAATTACCGATACCCGAAGTAAAATGCTGGCACGAAACCATGGCAATGTTCATCACAATGTTCCTTCCGGGATTTTTTGAGCTGGCAATGTTTCTTTTGTTTCGGCGTCATCGAGTTTAATGCTTTTAAACAAAATGGCGCAGAACACCCAAAACAGAAGGTTAAACGGCGTTTTTCCAACAATATCCTGGGCGTATTCCACCACAAACACACCGGAAAACATGCACAGAATAGCCAGAACAACGGCTTTTAAATCCTCGTCTTTAAGTCTCCAATACTGAAGCGTTCCTTTGATGAGGATGCTAAACCATAAGAAGAGGTAAAATAGTAAGCCTATCCAGCCCAATTCAACGGCTACCCTTATAAAACCAGAATCCGGAGGAAAACTGGCCAGAAATGTCCCCGGCGAAAATTTTTGCCCCCATACGCCTGTTGAGCCCAAACCACCGCCAATAGGGTGACGAAGAATCCAAGGGTAGATCATTTCGCGATTTCGCTCGCGAACCATGTACGATTCGTCTTTTTTGATGCTAAATGTCGATTGCAACCGCATGATCTGGTAGTTGTTCGTAGGCATATTTATAATCCCAATAAGTATAATGCCCAGCATCAACGCACCAACATAAAGCCGCCAGTTTTTGGCTAAAATCACCAATACCATAAGTGCCATCGGCAAAATGACAATGGCTGAACGTGTTCCTGAATACACCATAGCAAGCAAGGCCAAAACGGCAGTGATACGGTAAAACCATTTTTTCATCCGCCCCATTTTACTTCGCATTAAAAGCGGTATAAAAACGAGCATTCCTCCCATAAGCACACCGTATTGCGCCGGCGAAGCCATAGTTCCGAACGAGCGCCATCGCCCGTTTATATAAACCAAATGCACGGCATCATTGGCAATCACATAATTCATTTCAAATGGGAAGTACCCATTAAAAAACTGGATCAGCCCCCAGACGGCTGATATAAAAACAAACACAACAATTATGTTTAGCAGGTTTTTAACATCGCGTTTGCTTTCCAACATGTTATAGGTTAAGTAAAACAACAGGATGTACCCCACCGCAGGCCGCATGACATAAAACCATGCCACCCTAGAATCGGCAATCGGGTTAGCAATTTGAAGTAGGTTATAAACAATCCATATTACTATGGGGAGATTGAGCGCGGTTTTAAACCCTTCCCAACTATCCGAAGTGTAGCATCGGTATAGATAGCCGATCATCATAAACAAAATTAGCGAATCCTGGAGCAGGCCAATTTTAACCGTAGGAAACAGCATTAAGATCAAGCCGAGATTGCACGAAATGGCAATAGCAAAATAAACCCCGACCCGAATACTGAGCATTGTTGAAAAAAGCAGCGGAGCGCCAATGGTGCCAAGGATGGCCAAAACGCCAAAAATGATGCCGTATTTAACGATGCCCACTGAAACCCCTAATGTAAACGCAACAAGCAATACCCAGCCCCAAGCCGACTCCATACGCTTATTGACGACATTGGCTTGCAGAAAATCATTGAAGTTTTTCTGAGCAGCTTTTGTTAGGTCGCTTGGTTTAAACGGATCACTGCTCATGGGTCTTTACGGTTTGATGATCGGTGTGAATAAACGTCCCCCGATGTTTTGACTTTGTGCCTTCAATTGCTGCACGGAGGTTTCCCAAAGCAAACTTCGGTAGTTTTAGGAACATATCTTGCGCGTGCAACCACAACCCCATTTGGTTCATGAATACAACAAATCCCAAAACCAGCATGCCAAACGCTATTAGCATTAACGGAGCGGTGTAAGGCAAATGGCCTATCGTCAAATACATGACCAGTTCAATCATGGCCAAGATCGGAACAAGAAACAATTGCAGGGAGCGAGGCGGTCGCCATAAAGAAATCGCATAATCAATCGGTGAAAGCCTTATGGATTTAATTCCCATCCATATTAGCTTAAAACCGTAACGCCATGCAATATCGTATTGAACGCCCAGCCATCGGGTTCGCTGTTTTTGGATGGCATTCTCAGAAGCCGTCTTTTCTTCATAAACCTTAAGTTCAGGATGGTACAACGATTTCATCGGGTGTTGTAGAAGCCCCACCATGAGATTTTTATCCATTCCCGGAGCAAGGCCATCCAAATTTTGAACTGCCTCTTGCATGATCTCGTACTTCAATCCAAACCCGCTGCCGCTGATTTCCAGCATTAAACCAAGCTTGGTTTTTGCCGCCCGAAACATGATGTCATTCAAGGATTCTGAAATCGAATCAAACATCTGCCAGGTAGTTTGTTTGGCTAGTGGAATCCTTCGACCCTGAACCAAATCGTAGCCGGCCTTTAGCCCGGATTCAAGCCGCCGGAAAAAATCCTCAGCCACCAGATTATCTTTATCTAAAATCACTACATGAGAAGGATTCAACCGGCCGGAAGCTTTTTGCGTCTCCAAATGCGCCATCACAAACTTTAAAGCATGATGGTAGGGATTCCCCTTCAAATGAGAAAAGCGTTTTTCTATGGTTTCGTAACCATACGATTTTATGTGATGGCTTATTTCATCAGTTGCTTCCTGGAGTAAAATAACCGGTTTTATATACGGCTTGTTTTCAATGGCACGCTTTAGCGCGCTAAGCGCCTCTAAAAATAAAGCATTGGGTTTGTAGGCCGGTAGAAGAACGACAATGTCGTTAAACGTTTGATTTGAAGCGGCCGTAAGCTTTGGCAATTTGTAAGTTGCGCCAATTACAATGCATGAGGCCCAATAAAACGAATAGAAAAACAAGTACAGCACAACAGTAAAGAGCGCCGCAAGAATACCTTCAATTAACCACGTCATATTAATTCAAAGCCTCTTTTCGTTGCACTAATTGATCTTTTACCTTTCCGAAATCGCGTACGATAATATGTTTCACCATGGCGCGGATTCTGCTGCGTCGTTTTGGTATAGAACCGACATAGTTTTCCATTTTTTCAAGATCAACCTGGTTGAGTACGGCGCCAATCTTTGCTAATGAACTATCCATAATCATTTGCATGGATCGCATGTCAATGGATTGGAAGGTTTTATTAGCTCTAAACAAATAAATTGCAGATTTGGCAAACATCGCCCATTCTTTCCAATCGGATGTTTTTTCCAATGGCGGGGTGATGATGAAAATGTAGTCGTATGTTTTCTTTAAATCCTTAAACAGCTCTTGCCAGTTTGCCGCATCCATTATTTCCAATGGTGAAAGGCCGATTTCGGTTAACTCTAACATCCCCGATTTTTTGGAATTCATGATCTCGAAAGGGTGATTTCCTAAAGTTGGGATTACCAAATCCGGGATTGTTCCGTCCATTGGATCGCCATGAATTAAAAGCACTTTTTTGTTGATTCGAATTAAAGATTCAATCACTTTAGAGGCCAGCCATTGTTTGCCTTCCATTCGATGACCGCAAAGCCATAAGATGATACTTTCTTCCGCGGGCTTGGTTAAAATTTCTTTGCGTAACGCTTTTATTTGTTGATACAAGATTTGTTCGGCTACTTGTGTTTTTACCAAGCCATTTTTAATACAGTCCGAATTCATGTCGGGAATGGCCGCAATCACATTAAATGATGAGACTTTTTCAAACCGATCTACCGATGAAATAGACGCATCCAAAACTTCAATCAATACCAATGAAACCACAATAAATAAAAACACAACCATTCCGGATACCACGATCAATATGGCACGTTTTCCGGGTTTTGGTTTTAACGGGATGCTTGGCAAATCCACAATATGTATTTCGCCTTCGCCTTTTCCTTCAGCGACAGTTTTTGCCAGGTTGAGCTTGTTGAGTAAAATTAAATACCCTTGTTGAGCCACGTAAATTTCATCTTCCATTGAACCTATGGTGGACTCCAAAGGAGCAAATTGCTTGGCATAGTTCAATATCCGCTTGATCTCATTTCTAACAACAGGTATGGCTTCTTCGGCCATTTCCACATCCAACTGATAGCCGATTAATCGATACACCATTTCCTGCTTGGTTTGTTTCGGATCGTAAGGCTTATCGGTTACCAATCGGGTTAATTGCGAAGAGATTTTCGTTTTTAGGGAATCAATTTCAGCTTCTTTTGCTTTGATATTCACACCGGAATCGGTTTTAAAGCGATTTTTAACCAAATCGGCGCCGGCTTTTGAAAGCTGCCGTTTGAGTTTAATAAACTCTTTATTTGGCGCAAGATTTATTGGCAGAGGCAAATCAGACGAGTAATCGCGTAATATCCGTTCAACCGCTTTTTGTTTGGACGCACGTATTTCTTTGAGATGGCTGAGTTGAACTTCCATATTCACCACTTGATTAACAATGGCTTTGGTGTGTTCCGAAAGGTTGATCACGTTATTTTTGATTTTGTACCCTTCGAGTTTTTTAATTTTTTTATCCAACACATCTTTGGATTGCACCACCAATTTTTCAAACATTTCGCGATCAAATTCCGAACGGTGTTTGGAGATGGATTTGTACAAGTTCTCCATTGTTTTTATGATGAGGGTATTGATGTAAGCCGCTTTCAAAGGTTTATTGGCCTCATAAATCACGCTGATATAATTGCTTTTACCAACGCGCCCCATTCCCAAACTATTATTGATATGCTCGTGAGAAAGATCATTTCGTTTTAATAAGAAATTGATTTCGGTATGGGTTTTATTGAGCATGTTCAGCATCTGTTTCTTTTCAATCAACTCATGAATTACCGGCATAACCTTGCTTGAATCCAGAAGCGTGCTATCCATCGGCTCAAACTCAATAAAATCGTGCTTTTCCAGGTAATGGTCTTTCAATATCAGCAAACGTACCATCTCGATGTTTTTTCGTGAGCGTGTGAGTTGAATGAGGTTTTCGAAATACTGGTTGATTTCGTATTGCTGGAGCACATCGTCGGTCAGGCTCAGACCTTTGGAGCTTTGAAAATTAATGTTCAATGTAGCATTTGAAACATAAAGACTGAGTTGTGAACGTGTTAAGTAAAAAACCGCAACCATTGCAATTAATGGTAAAATCGTCCAAAGTTTCCAACGGTTTAGAACCGATCGTATGATGGAAAAAATTTGTTCCATTAGGGCTCCCGGTGCATTAAATGATCCAGATCTTCGAGCTGGCCTGAGGTGATCTGAATTTCACGATAAATAAGATTTGAGCGAAATTGGCTTTCCAAAATAGCTTCTCTGGTTTGCGCCAATGCATTCAAACCCAAGAGATAATCTTCGATTTTGCCCTCCCCACGTTTAAACCGCTCAAGCGCCAGACGGGTTTGCTCTTCCTGGGAACTGAGAATGTTTTGCTTGATTTGAATCGCTTCCACAAGCATCGTGTATTGCTGGTACTTTTCTTCAATCCAAACACGCAATACACGCTTTTTCTTCATAATTTCATTTTCGACCCGGCGCGCGCCGGCTTTGGCAAGTCTTACACGGCTTGAAAGCGTAAAAAGCCCCTCAAGATCAAGGTTTAAGGTTAAACCTAATGCCGGCACAAAATTAACCTGAGACGACTGCCCCGCATCGGTTCCTTGCTCGTAGTTCAAAAATTGAACGCCTAACCGAAAACTTCCCAACCAACTCATTCTTTCCTGCTTTATGCGCTCGGTTTCCTGATTGAACTCTTCACGAAGAGCTTCAATGTCGTAAGAATGCTCAAAGGTTTTAATGACCAGCGAATCAATAAGGGCTTGATCGGTAGAATCCAAATCAAATTTTACTTGTACTGATTGCGCTAATCCAATTGAGGCGTTGCCGATAAATAGCCACAACAAACAGGGTAAGGCTAGTAAGCATCGTTTATATATTGAACGCCTTTTCATTATCGCTTTGATTTCAAAGATTAGGGTTTGAAGTAACATAGTGTCATGCATTTTCGGATTGCAATAACGCCGGAAATGTTTTTAAAATGATTTTTAAATCAAACATGAATGATCTTTTTCGGGCATATTGATTATCCAAATCAATTCGTTCTTCTTCGGACATATCCGATTTACCGCGTTTGGTCACTTGCCACAACCCAGTGATTCCTGCAGGCGCTATAAACCGCTCCGACCAAGAGTCCGTCGTCAGTTTTTCTGCTTCATATATTGGCAATGGTCGGTTACCGACAATGGAGATGTCGCCGATTAATACGTTGATGAGTTGTGGTAGTTCATCGATGCTTGTCTTACGGATAAATCGACCGAATCGGGTAACTCTGGGATCGTTTTTAAATTTCATAAAAATCGGGCCCTTGTTTTTTTTCGCCTCCGTACTAATCAGTTTTTCCGATTCTTTTTCGCTTGTTACTAATTTCAGATCGGCATCACTTGCGTTTGATGCCTTGGGTGTATTTTTATCTTTTGCCGTCGTATCGATATCGTCGTTTTTTACATCCGATTGGTACAAATTGAGGTGTTTGAGCTGATCAACGTTTTTATCGGCATCGATTGCCATTGATCTGAATTTGTACAAATCAAAAATTTGATAACCCATACCCACGCGTTTGGCTTTGTAAAACACCGGACCTTTGGATTCCAACTTGATGATTAAACCAACGATTAAGAGTATAGGAAGCATCAGTAATAATGCGACCGCCGATAAAAAGATATCGAACCACCGTTTGCCGAAAGGGATTTTATTCGTCGAGATTTCAACGGGTTTATCCGAAGCCTTGTAATTTTTGATTTTAAACAAATACTTTATTCGATATGCCAAAGCATCGACCTGAAACGGCTTTAAAAACAGATCGTCGGCACCATCTTTAAGCAATGATAACCGTTCGTTTTTACTCAACTGATGTTGGGAAAGAAAAATAAACGGAATGGATTTTAAACGATCGCTGGCCCGGATCAACCTCAAAAACTGGATACCACTCATTCCAACAAGAGAAAGTTCCGAAATAATAACTTCGGGCGTATGACCGTCTTCCAACCATTTAAACGCTTGATAACCGCTATCCAATGTGGTTACGGAAAATTTATCTTCATACGCATATTCCAACATGCTTTTAAGATGGTTACATGCATTTTCATTATGGTCAACATATAAGACATTCAACTTGCGGTTATCGATATCAAGACGTTGATTCGTGAAGGTCTTCTCTGATTCCCGAAGGAACTCCTGCTCAATGCGTAATTGTTCTGCTGGATTCATATTAAATCTCCAGTTTAATGATAGATAGTTTAGCTTGCCATGCGCCGGAATATGCCGGAAATTCTTGCTTTTAATTCTTCGGGATTGAATGGTTTGATCAAGAAATCATCCGCACCCATATTGAGACATTTAATCCTGTCTTCGCTTTTATCATTGGATGAAAGGACAATGATGGGGATATCTCTAAAAAATCCGCTGGCACGTAAATTTTTAATGAATGCAAACCCATCAATGTGCGGCATATTGATATCGACAATGATCAAATCAGGAATATTGCCTTGTTGCAACCAAAACAGCGCTTCATCGCCATCTTGTTTTGTGACGATATCATAAGAATTGCTTAGAACATGCGATAATATTTTAAGCATGGCCATTTCATCATCGATAAGAAGAATTTGTTTTCTCATGTTGATTTCCTTTCACGGATATAACGGTTAAAGAGTTAGTTCAATTATATCCAGCCAACCTAACTTTTTGGTAAAACCCCTATTAGGTTCAGATAAGAAATCAATAATTTTTTTTGGGACGTTTTTGGATGGGATTTTGACAATCATAAAATTGTGCATTGAGCGTAGCCGAAATGCCAATTTTGAAGATTATGTTTCCTTCGGCAGCGCTTCGGCAAGCTCCTTGCACGTTGCAGAGAACAGTAATTTCACCCATTAGCAGTCTGGCATTTTGAACGTCAAAAACACAAATAAGTAATGATGAATTTTTACCTCTCCCGGCCTTTCGGCCTCCCTCTCAAAGAGAGTGACATATGCAATACAACACAATTCGATTCAAATCACAACGCTTTTATAGAACTCTGCTCACGCTCTGTGGCTTCGAAAACAAGGGGTTGCAACCCCTTGTTATAGTTATACTCATGCACCATTAGTCGTTCAGCATTTTAAGACGCCCTCATCCAAATCTTTTCCCAAAGGGAGAAGACCTCTATCCATCAATCAACCAGGTCATGCCTGCGCAGGCATCCATAGGCTCCTGCTTTCTCAGGAGCGACAAAAACAAAAATTTGTACTTCCAATACATTTACAAATGCGAGGTCAATTCATTGTTAGCAGTACCATAGCCTGATACAAACGAAAGGTAAGCGCTGAATCCAGCGATTTGGACATTATGTCCGGCTTATGTGCTATCGTTGAATTGTTGTATTGTTAATCAGTTGATGTTATATTAGATTTAATCTTATTACCCGCTATTAAAGTTATCCGCATTAAAGTAGTTATTAATCTGCTAATGACAACATTATTGTTTCCTGAGCTTTTTGTTGATAGGTATGCTGAGAGATTGCTGAGCGTAGCCGAAGCACACAGCCGAAGCATTACCAAAGCACCGTCGAAGGGAACATAATCTACGCTAAACACAAGTATTTCGGCAAGCTCACAATTTTATTTTTATCATTACCTATTTGTTTTTAAACTTCTCTCGCAAACAATTTTAACTTCTAACAACTAAAAAATTAGCGTTATGAAAAAACAATTTACCATTTTTGTGTTGCTTTTAGCCGCATTCGGCTTTAGCACGCGCTTGAACGCGCAAACCGCTACGGCGCCAAGCGCTGGCGACGGCTCTTTAGGCAATCCGTATGAAATTGCCACATGGGAAAACCTGTATTGGATTTCCCAAAATTCTACCGAGTGGACTGAGCATTACATCCAAACGGTGGATATTGATCTTTCGACTGCTTCACCGGCTATTACCGGATGGGATAGCAACCAGGGCTGGACGCCAATTGGAAACGCCACAACTCAGTTTACCGGTAGTTACAACGGCCAGGGCTTTACGATCAATGGGTTGTACATTAACCGGAGCGGTTCTAACTATATTGGTCTCTTTGGCGTTACCAATAGTAATTCCACAATCTCAAATCTTGGGGTTACAAATGTAGATGTCACCGGAAATGATGCAGTCAGTGGCCTCCTGGGGCAGAATTCGAATAGCACGGTACAAAACAGCTACAGCACAGGCGCTGTGAGCGGAGATAGATATGTCGGTGGCCTTGTGGGGTCTAATAGTGCCAGCATGGTAGAAAACAGCTACAGTACCTGCACTGTAAGCGGAAACCTATCAATCGGCGGCCTTGTGGGGTGGAATAGTGGCACAATACAGAAAAGCTACAGCACCGGCTCTGTAAGCGGAAATAGTTCTTTCGGCGGCCTTCTGGGGACTAATGACCCTGCTGGTACGGTAACCAACGCGTTCTGGGATACCCAAACTTCCGGCCAAAATAGCAGCGCAGGCGGAACGGACAAAACCACATCTGAAATGAAAGATTGGGCAACTTTTACAAATACATTGACTTTGGGATTAACCTCAGCCTGGGATTTTGTAACCAATCCATATGATGATGTCGCTAATAATGATTACTGGGATATGGATCAAGTTGGCACTGTTAATAATGGCTATCCAATTCTTAGTTGGCAAACCGGCGCGGATAATATCTTACCGGTAGAGCTAACCAACTTTTCAGGTATGTCGACTTCAAAAGGGGTTCTACTCAACTGGCGAACCCAAACCGAAACGGATAATGCCGGATTTATCCTCCTAAGAAATGGTGCGGAGGTTGCCAGCTTTGAATATAACGATGCCTTAAAAGGCCATGGCACCACCAGCCAATCTCAGAGCTACACCCACACCGATAGAGATGTCTCACTAGAGAGCACCTACACTTACCAACTGGTCAGCGTAGACTACTCCGGTACGCGTCATTCCTACAGTCAAACGGTGGAAGTGAAAGTTGTGAATGCTATCACATCCGGCAAACCGATTGAGTATACCTTGGAACAAAACTACCCGAATCCGTTCAATCCAAGCACCACCATTACATACACCATGAAGGAAGTTGGCGTGGCAACCTTAAAAGTGTATGATGTATTGGGACGGATGGTATTTGAGCAAACCAAAGCGTCGGTGAAAGGCGAAAACCAAATCAACTTTAACGGAAGCAAGCTGACGAGCGGAATGTATTACTATCAGCTCAACGCGGAAGGGTTCAGCAAAACGTTGAAGATGACGTTGGTGAAGTAAAATGATGAGTGATAGATGATGTATGATAAATTATGAATTGGGGTCGGCGGAAATGCCGGCCTTTTTTATTGTAAAACCAGACAGCAAAGAGTAATCAATGCAGGCGGTCAATTCATGAACTGACCCTACAACAATGTGTTCTTAATCCCCATCCAAATTCAAAAAATTTTGGATATACAGTTCTTCAATGCCGATTTCGTTTTTCAAAAATGTTCTAATCTCTTCGTTTTCGGAAGGCTTTGATATCGTTGAAAACCCATTGCTATCTCTGGAAACAAGCATCAATTCATCAATATTGGCATGCTTAACAATTTCAGGATGGTGGGTGGTCATAAAAATCTGTTTATGCTCGGTAGCATCTTTGATCATATGAATCAGCGAGGCCATTAAATACGGATGGATATTTCGCTCCGGTTCTTCCAGCACCATAACCGGTTTCTTTTCGAAGTATAATGCCAAAATAATAGCCGTGATATTGATTGTGCCATCAGAGAGCAGTGAGCCGGGTATTGGCTTTGTAGGTTGCAGGGTTTCAAAAGATTGCAAATACAACTGTTGGTCACTGAGGTTGGAAGCTTCAATCCTCTCTATATAAGGGATAACCTCAGTCAAATACCTAAGAAACTCATTGTATTCTTCAGGGTTTTCAGCCAAATCCTTTAAAATGAGGGCTAAATTATGCCCGTTTTCATCCAGTTCTTTTTTTCCGGGTAGGGTGATGGCTTTTTTAGGTAGTTTGGGATCAAAATCGTAGGTCGCGATCTTTTGTAAAATTTGACTAAGTGATGGATAGATACTTAGCAAGGACGGATTCTCTATTAATGGAGCAGACTTATCCGAACGATCTTCTAAGGAAAAAAGGATTAATGATTCATAAGAAAATGTTATAGACGTCTCTAGGGCATCATGAGTTATAATGTGACCATCTTCAATACTAATTCTAAAATAGCCGTTAATTAATGTTTGGTCATTAGCATTCCTCAATTTCAGAAAGGTGAGTTTCTCGCTTGAAACCCGGTATGTTTTTCCTTCATTTTCAAAGTTTAGTTGTAGGGCATAGATGAGTTCGTGAGCAAGTAGCATTGTTCGATTGGCGGCATCAAACAGTTTTAGAGAGTGCTCAAGATGGACTTTTAGCGAAAAAGGCTCGGAAGATTTCAGATAAATGTTTCGGAAATAATCCGGGCCGCCCTGAGCGTAAATAGCGTTTTCAAGCCCGTCTTTCGAAAGATGCTTCAGAAATTTAAAGAGTTGTATAAAATTGGATTTACCAGCGGCGTTTGCGCCAATTAAAATGTTTAGCGGCTCAAGCGAAAGTTCCAGCGAGCGAAAACTTTTAAAATTTGAGATTTCTATTCGTTTAATCACAGCCATTTAACTTAGCATGGAAGATGCAACAAGTTTCGGCAACGAAACATCGTAACGATATGAGGTATCCATGTGGTTATCCGGGAATTCTTCGTAAGTGAATGTTATTCCATATTTCGAGAGTTTCCGGCAAAACACTCTGGCGCCAAATTGCAAATTAAACTCATCCTCTGTTCCGCAATCAATAAAAATACCACGCATCGATTTTAATGCCGACTGTTTTTTGGAATCTTCAATCTGGTGTAGCGGGTCTTTACTCAGCCATTCTTGCCAAATGTGTTGCTTTCGCTCGCAGGTTTTTAAATCAAAGGGCAAGCGGATATTTTCGGGAAACGATTTAGTGGCATCGGGCGAGTAAGCTGCAGCCATGCCTACAATATTAATCACCCCAAACGCATGCTTGGGTTTCTTTAGCGCTTCGTCATAAGCTTTATAAAAATTACGTATGCGGTAGTCGTAATTTTCTAATACCCGGCAAACGTGAGGAAAATCAGGGGCGTAGCATAATTCAAAATTCATATCACCGCTATGACATGCCAGCGCTTGAAAGACGCCAGGATGGTTCATGCACAAATGCAGCGCGCCAAATCCGCCTGATGATTTACCGGCAACTGCTCGCGCTTCAGGCCGGGTTTTAAATGATCGGTCTATCCAGGGTATAAGTTCGTTGATGAGATAATCTTCGTAGTTGCCAAATGCCGGCGAGTTCAAATATTGTGAGCCGCCAAATTTTGTCATACAGTCGGGCATAACAACAATTGCTTCGTTCATGCCTTCCGAAACAATCAAACGATCAATTTGCTCGGGCAGGGTAGGACGTCCGAATCTAAAATTCAAAAAACTAATACCCGTACTTGCAAAACCGGCTAGCAGATAAATAACCGGAAACGATTTTTTCCCGTCGTAAGAAGGCGGTAAATACACCGGGAATTGGCGAATGAAGGGATCTCCCAAAGGGTTATTTTTGAGAACGCTACTTTCGAATGAGGCCAGTTCAACAGAACCTTTCATGCTGAATTTTAAGATAATAAGGGTTAAGTGTTTAGGCTAAGGCTTCGTTGTTTCGATTGACATATCCTGAAATCCAAATACTAAGTTCGTAGAGTAAGATCATCGGAACAGCAATGACAACTTGCGTAACCGCATCGGTGGATGGGGTTACAATAGCCGCCACAATAATGAGCGCAACAATGGCATGCTTGCGATAAAAGCGCATAAACGCCGGCGTTAGAAGCCCGATTTTTGATAAAATGTAGGAAAGAAAAGGAAGCTCAAACACCAATCCGGTGGTTAAAAGCGATCCTAGGAAAAAGCTGATGTAATCGGCAATGGCAATATTGTTTTCTATCTGTTCGGTTCCGAAACTGGCAAAAAATGTCAATGATACCGGCAGGAATACGAAATAACCGAAGGCAACACCACAAAAGAAACAGAAGGAAATAAAAAAGACCGCTGATTTTGTTGCACGTCGTTCTTTAGGTAACAAGCCCGGAACCACGAATTGCCAGATTTGATAAACCAGTAAAGGAAAGGAAATAATCAAGGCTGAAAAGAAAACCGTTTGAAGGTAAAGGCTAACCTGCCCATAAGGCACAAGGTTTTGAATAACCGTATTCGGGCTACTGCGTTTTAATGGGCCAATCAAAACATCATTCACTAAAAAATCAGAAAAAAAAGCGCAACCTACGGCTACCACAATAAGTCCAATCAGGCTTTTGAATAGCCTCGAACGCAACTCTTCCAAGTGGTCAAAGAATCCCATATCCTCATCAGAGGATTCTTGCGAAGAGGGTATATCATTTTCGGTTTCTGTTAAAGCTGTTGTGGATTCAAGTTCAGACATACAAACAAAATTAAACGGATAAATAACAATTTACAGATGAATATATATAATATCGCTTTGCATTAAAAAAAGAAGATAAGCCCGCTGGAAAATCCATTGTAAGACGTGCCCTGGATTCCTTTTTCATAATTGACGCTAAAGCCCATGTTTTTAGCCACAGGCACATCAATGCCAAAACAAAGATGTGTTTCTTTTGATGAATTGAAATCGCGATCATAGGCCAGAAATACACCCACTTGGTTTATCGGATCAAAAAATAAAGTCATGCCAAAATCTTCGCCGTTTTCAAATCCACCAAAATGCACGCCGGCATAACATCCTATACTTAATAAATCGTTAATAAAGACAGTTGCGTGCAGATCAAGCCCTAGATAAGGCTTCATTTCTGCGCCCAAAGCCCAATCGGTGTTCAGTGAAAGATTCGAGAAGAGTTTTTGACCCACTTTAGCTGTAAAAGTCATGCCTCGATTCTGGTTATAAATACTATGTTGCAATGCTACGCGGTTGTTTTTAACCGTAATTTTTCGCCCGAAAGTCGCTGGCGAACCGGCTAAAACATCATTGGGGAAATAGCTTATAACCATGATCAAGAGAAAAAAGCCCAGCGCGGTTTTTTTTAACATATTTTTGTCATGCGTTCTAAAGAATTATAGAATTTTATAGTTTGTCAATTTTAATCCTTGAAAAAGGAATAAAGCGTTATCTTTGATGATTGTTTTATCCTAAGCATGTTAGGGTTCTTTAGATCATTTTAAAACATTAAACACGCAAGTTCTGTGAAAATAGATGAAGTGATTAATCCCGTTCGACCTGAGTTAAAGGTTTTTCAGGAAGAATTTAAACATAGAATGTCTTCGGATATCGGCCTTTTAGATAAAGTTACCAAATACATTTTACGCCAAAAAGGTAAGCAAATTCGGCCTGTTCTGGTACTACTTTCAGCTAAAATGTTTGGTGAAGTCAACGAGAGTTCTTATAGAGCCGCAGCCTTGGTTGAATTATTACATACCTCCACGTTAATTCATGATGATGTTGTGGATACGGCAGATATGCGCCGCGGTTTGCCGGCGATTAATGCCTTATGGAAAAATAAAGTTGCCGTTCTTGTCGGCGATTATTTATTGGCCAAAGGTTTGCTGTTATCTTTGGATTATAACGAGTACCATTATCTTCACATTCTTTCCAATGCAGTAAAACGAATGAGCGAAGGGGAATTGTTGCAAATTGAAAAAACGCGGACGTTAAACATTGATGAACCGACATACTTTAAGATTATTGCCGATAAAACCGCATCGTTGATTTCAACAGCCTGCAAATTGGGCGCTTCAAGCACCACAGATAATGCGCAAGCCATTCAACATCTCTACGATTATGGCGAAGCGCTTGGGATTGCGTTTCAAATTCAAGACGATATCTTGGACTATCTTGGTGAAAAAACCGGGAAACCAATCGGTGGCGATATCAAAGAGAAAAAGATCACGTTACCTCTAATTCATGCCCTTAAAAAAACAACCGATGAAAAACGCTCACACATTATTTCAATTCTGAAAAGTGAAAAAAAACGTGCGCTGTTTAGTAAAGAAGTCATTGCATTTGTTCGAGATGAAGGGGGCATTGAGTATGCTGCCAATGTTGCAAAAGACTATGCCGATAAAGCCTTCCACTCCATCCAAGGCTTACAGCCTTCGGAAAGCAGGACGGCGTTGGAGAGTTTAGTACACTATGTCATTCTCCGCAAAAAGTAGATCGTGAATTTCCAAAAATGATAGAAATTCATTTAATTAATTTTTCAGAAACGTCTTACCGGTCAATATGTTTTGATACTTTATAGGTTTTTTAACTCAAAATAGTTTGTATCGCCGTGAGCATGAACGATATGATGGAAGTCATGATGACTTTTGAGGTTTATTTCTTCTACGTGGTCATTTCTATTATGCCCATTTTTGCGCTCCTATCGATCATCAACCGCTATAAAATTAAATCTGTAAAAGTATCTCTTCCTCATGGTCTTCTCTGGGGATATCCATTGCTTCCAACCATTTATGGTATTGTGCAATTGTGTTGCATTGGCATTGCATACATGATCGGCGATGAAGGTCCAATTTCAAAGTTCAGCTTTTATTTTATGGCCAGTGTGTTTTGGTTTGTCGGTTCTTTGGCGTCGGAACAAAAACTTGTTTTAGACAAAGGCATTTTGCTCAGTGTAAATTACCCCTATAAAAAATCCATTCTTCATTGGCATCAAATCAACGATTACTTTCTTAAGCAAAAAAAATATTACATCGAATATCATTTTTTTTATGACAAAAGTTTTGAAGTGAGCGCTTCAAAACAGCCTGGAAAGCATAAAGTTGTGATCCGAGTTCAGGAAAGTCAAAAAGAAAAGTTTGCTGAAATTGTAAAAAACAAACTTGATCCCAAATTTGAAATTGACCCCGTTAAAGTGTTTCGCGGTGAATACAAACCCTGATTTCAATTCTATCATTGTTCTATTCTTCGTTTAGAATTCAATACCCCAAATCTTGCCCTGCATACTAATTCCTACGCAATTCCATGATTCGGTTTGGCCAAAGAGTTATGCTTCCGGATACCGAGCAACTTTCCAATGACGAATTATTTTTTTAGTTATCCTGAACCATGTGCTGAAGCCTTAAGTATTGTTTCAGGGTCTTAGACAAAGGAGAGCTGTTAGAGGTGCCGGATCAAGTCCGGCACGACTGGATATGTAACGTGTCATTACCAGTACAAATTTTTGGCGTGAATAGCCAAAAAGACAAACCGGAAATGACAAATTACTTTTTAACGGTCATCGCGAGTCCGGCATTTTGAAGAACAAAACACAAATATTTTAACGACGAATTTTTCCTCTCCCGGCCTGTCGGCCACCCTCTCAGAGAGAGGGATAATAAAACACAATTTGGTATTAGAATTTGTGACTTCAATAAACTATCCTCCGCTGGCGGAGGTGGCTTCGAAGAAGCCGGAGGTGAAAAAATATGCACACTATATCCTAACATTAACCCATTTGTTAACTCGTCATTAGCAACGCCTGTAAGACGTGCGGCGATCCATGCTTCGGCTTCGCTCAGAATTCCGATGGATTGCTTCTTCGTGGAGTTTATGCTGAGCTGCGCCGAAGCGCTCATCGCAATGACTTTATAGAAAGCATATGCTCAATTATAAATTCGTCATTGGAAACTCGTTTCAGTATCACAATCTTTTGCCCTCATCTAAATCTTCTCCCCAAGGGAGAAGACTTTGGCAATTCGTTAATTGCCCCTATAGCGCTTTTAGGACATTTCACACGCTCAAAACAAGTTCATTTTTACCATAAAAAAGTCCGGCATTTTCACCGGCCCCAATTCATAATTTATCATTCATCATTTTACTTGACCAACGTCATCTTCAACGTTTTGCTGAAGCCTTCCGCGTTGAGCTGATAGTAATACATTCCGCTCGTCAGCCTGCTTCCGTTAAAATTGATTTGGTTTTCGCCTTTCACCGATGCCTTGGTTTGCTCAATCACCAAACGTCCCAACACATCATACACCTTTAACGTCGCTACCCCCGGTTTTTTCATCGTGTAGTTTATCGTTGTGCTTGGGTTAAACGGATTTGGGTAGTTTTGCTCCAATGTATATTCAATCGGCTTGCCGGAGGTGATGGCGTCAACCACTTTCGCTTCCACGGTTTGGCTGTACGAATGGCGTGCACCGGAATAGTCCACGCTCACCAATTCATAGATGTAGGTTGCGTTCAACTCAACATCCGCATCGGCGAATGCATAGCTTTGAGATTGGCTGGTGGTGCCATGGCCTTTTAAAGCGTCTGTGTTTTCATAACTGGCTACTTCAAGCCCATCACGGAATAATACAAATCCGGCATTGTTGGTTTCGGATTGGGTGGACCAACTCAGTTCAATGCCGTTTGAGGTTGAAGTACCTGAAAAACCAGACAGTTCCACAGGGAGTGGGTTATCTGAGCCACCACCTATGACAAAATCAGAAAATCCGCTTAAGCCTCTTACGATTAAGGTATTCGGGCAACCGCTAAAGTCCAAAACACCGCCTAAAGTTTCAGCATCTTCCCAGTCAGAAGAGCTATCATTGCGTTTTAAAACTTTTAA
>JANQGG010000052.1 GCA_028277445.1 Chloroherpetonaceae bacterium
AATTCATGAATTGCCTCTACACATAATTGTTGTTTTACTATTCTAAGGCCACCACTATTCAGGTGGCCTTTTTGTTTGTGAGCCAATATTTATGAACTACCCCCCGGCAAATCATGGGTATCAGATGTCATGCCGGACTTGATCCGGCATCCTGAAGCATAATCTTTGATCCTTCACTAAGATTCCGACTTGTTCCGGATTGTCTATTCGCGGCAAGCTTCGGGGTATTGAACCACAACAGAATCAAAATTTTACTTTACCTGATTACCCAAAAGCCTCAGGAAATTGTATATTGTGTGTTTAGTTTGTTTTGGATTAACCTGAGCCGAGATGTCAGAATTAGAGTATATCACGATCCGTGGCGCTAAAGTTCATAACCTGAAAAATATTGACCTGGATATTCCCCGCTACCAGCTCATTGTGATTACAGGACTTTCAGGTTCTGGGAAATCAAGCCTCGCGTTTGATACCATCTACGCTGAAGGGCAGCGTCGGTTCATGGAAACGCTTTCGGCCTATGCCCGCCAATTCGTTGGCAATATTGAACGCCCCGATGTTGATTTCATTGACGGCCTTTCACCGGTTATTTCCATCGAACAAAAAACCACGTCCCGAAGTCCGCGCTCAACGGTTGGCACCATTACGGAAATTTACGATTTCATGCGGCTGCTTTTTGCAAAGGTCGGTAGCCGCTACGATCCAAAAACCGGGCACAAACTCCAAAAGCAATCCGAAGCAGATATTTTAGAAGCTATTTTAAAGCTGCCTGAAAAATCCAGAATTCAAATCCTTTCGCCTCAGGTTGTGGGTCGAAAAGGCCATTACCGTGAGTTGTTTGATGAATTGCAAAAGCAAGGGTTTACCAAGGTTCGCGTTGATGGCGAGACGATGGATTTGGAAAAAGGCATGAAGGTTGATCGCTATAAAATTCACGATATTGAACTGGTCGTTGATCGGTTGGTTATCAATCATGATGTTAAACCCCGGCTGCAGGAAGCCATCAATCTTGCAATCAAGTTATCGGAAAGTCAATCGTCGCTCATTTGTCATGTGTTAGGCGAAAACGAACGGTCGATATTTTTCAGCAAGAAATACGCGTATTCCGATGGGAGTGGCGCTTTGGAAGAGCTTGCTCCAAATCATTTCAGCTTTAACTCTCAGTATGGCGCTTGTCCAAATTGTGACGGTCTGGGTGAAATCAAAGATTTTTCCCCGGATCTTATTCTTCCCGATCACTCGCTTTCAATTTCTGATGGCGCCCTTGCTCCGCTGGGAAAAAAAGGCAAAAACAACACCTGGCAACTGATTTCTGCGTTGGCTTCAACCCATAAGTTTTCTCTGGATGAACCGATCTCCAATCTAAGCGATGAGATCATTGAGTTATTGCTACATGGTTCAACCCAGTCCATTGATGTGAATTATTCATTTGCTGGGCAGCAGTACACCTACCCACAAACATTTAATGGCCTTATCCAGCATGTCCGCCAAACGTATCAATCAACACAATCGAGTCATGTCAGGGAATGGGCGGAAGGCTTTATGTTTAAGCAAGCCTGCCCAGCGTGCGGCGGCGCAAGGCTTCGCCAGGAAAGTTTATTTGTAAAAATTCTGGATCACAACATTTCCGAGCTTTCAAATCTTCATATCAGCGAGTGTTACGCGTTTTTCAAGACCTTGTTGGAAAAATTAACCTCAAAAGAGCAATTGATTGCCCGCCCTATTGTGCATGAAATCATCAAACGTATTGAGTTTTTGCTCAATGTCGGCCTCGAATACCTGACGCTTTCGAGATCGGCAACAACCCTTTCGGGCGGCGAAGCTCAGCGCATCCGGCTGGCTTCTCAACTGGGATCGCAGCTTACCGGCGTGCTTTATATATTGGACGAGCCCAGCATTGGTTTGCACCAGCGCGATAACCGCAAGCTGATTAACTCGCTTAAAATGCTTCGCGATATTGGAAATACCGTGATAGTGGTTGAGCATGACAAAGAGACCATGGAAAAATCCGATTTTCTGATTGATCTTGGTCCCGGCGCTGGAGAACATGGCGGCGAAATTGTGAGCATTGGCCATCCGAAAGATTTGGATTCAACTTCTTTGACTTCACTTTACATCCAGAATAAAAAACGCATTGAAACCCCCAAAATCCGGCGCAAAGGCAACCAAAAAGAATTAAAACTGGAAGCATGTACCGGACACAATCTTAAATCGGTAAATCTAACCATTCCTTTAGGGAAGCTTATTACGGTAACCGGTGTGAGCGGGTCCGGGAAATCTTCCCTGATTAACGAAACCTTGTACCCGATTCTTTCCAATCACTTTTACCGGTCAAAAATCCTGGCGTTGCCTCATGGAAAGATCATCGGTTTAGATCATGTTGATAAAGTGGTGGATGTGGATCAATCGCCCATTGGAAGAACGCCTCGCTCCAACCCGGCAACGTATACTGGCGTGTTCACATTTATCCGCGATTTTTTTGCCTCTTTGCCCGAATCGCAAATTCGCGGCTACAAACCAGGGCGGTTTAGTTTTAATGTCAAAGGCGGACGCTGCGAAGTCTGTCAGGGCGATGGTCTGAAGAAAATTGAAATGAATTTTCTGCCCGATGTGTATGTGCTTTGCGACGCCTGCAAAGGCAAACGCTACAACCGCGATACGTTGCAGGTGCATTATAAGGGGAAAACCATTTCGGATGTACTGGATATGCCCATAGAAGATGCCGCCAAATTCTTTGAAGATTTCCCCCGTATTAAACGCATTTTGCAAACCATGCAAAGCGTTGGACTGGGTTATTTGCGTTTAGGGCAGTCTTCTACCACGCTTTCCGGCGGTGAAGCTCAACGTGTAAAGCTTTCCACGGAACTGGCTAAAGTTCAAACCGGAAAAACCCTATTCATATTGGATGAACCGACCACCGGCTTGCATTTTCAGGATATTCAACATTTGTTGGATGTGTTGCAACGCTTGGTGGATAAAGGCAACACAGTCATTATTATTGAACATAATATGGATGTCATTAAACAAAGCGACTGGATTATTGATATGGGGCCTGAAGGCGGCGATGCCGGCGGTGAGATCGTTGCCAAAGGCTCGCCTGAAACCGTGGCCAAATCCAAAATCTCTCACACTGCTCAGTTCCTACGCGAAGAGTTTAAGCTCAATGGCAAATGATTTAATCACTCTTATAACCTCTAATAAACTTAAAAAGAATGAGCATTTATTTCAACTTTATTAATGATTTAAATTAAGAAGAGCAATGTAACACTTTTAACTTGACATTTAAGCCTTTAAAACTTAACTTATCTTTAATAATGTTTTACTCCCGACAACCAGAATTAATATCTTTTAATCTAATAATCACCCTGTTTCATCCTTAACCATTTAATATTAATATTACAACGTTAAAAAAATAATAGCTTATAATTTAAATTCTCCACAAAATGAATACTAACACCATCGATGAAATCGATAAGTATATCACAAATCATTCCGAAAAATTAAAAACACTACTCTGGGAATTAGAAAATTTATGTATAAAAGGAAGAGATGATGAACATATACCAATATATTTAACCAAATGGAGAATTAAAAAAAAAGAAAGCGCATACCTTAAAACTAAACGAAAAAACATAAATTATACTAATATAAAAGACTATGGAGGATTAAGACTCATTTGTTTATTTGAAAAAGATATATATAAAGTCCATGAATATTTATTAAAAATACTCAATGATGATAAACATAAATATTCATTACAAAAATGCAAATCTATAAATGGTGAAATTGATAAAAATGAAAAATTACATGATATTCTAAAAGATAATGGCGGAAAGGAATTAATTGTTGGTGATAAAGATAATGATTATAGTACAACGGGCTATAAATCAATTCATTATATTATCAAAAAAGAAGACTATTTCCTTGAAGTTCAACTTAGAACATTAGTCCAAGATGTTTGGGGAGAGCTCGAACATTCTTTAGCTTATAAAAAAGGTATTCTAAACCCACATACAAAGAAAAACTTTACAATTCTATCTAAGTATTTACAAAATATTGATGATTCATTTTTACATTTAAGAAATATAACTGATAGGGAAAGAAATGGTGTGGAATTCACTGACAGAAATAAAGTTCCTCCAAAGAATGTATTTGAATATGAAGAATGTTTAAAGCCCACAAAACATTTCACTAATAATAATACACATGATTCATATGAAGACTATTGGAATCATATCATGAAACCCGAAAGAGATAATTATGAAGAATGGGTTCAAACAGCAATCGATAAGTATAATATTTTTAAAAATGAATTATCAAATGAAACTGATGATATTATTTGCAATATTAAGTATTGGTTAGATATGGAGGATGCTTTTTTAAAATTTTGCAAATTCGATTATGATGGGGCATTAGCAATTTATACTGATATTATAAGAGAACATAATAATCGTTATTGCTTACTTTATCGTATTGGTGAAATATATTTTATTCAAGGTGAAACAGTGAAAGCTTTAGAACATTTTGATAAAGCTGAAATATTATTGGATAATAACAATACTGATTTTTATAATCATTTCAAGATTAAATTACGTTTAGCGTATACTTATTGGTCATTAGGAACTGATTATATTCAAATTTCAAAAAAATTAATAACTGACGCTGAAAAAATTTATAATATCCATAAAAACAATGATAAATTTACAGATAGAGACGGTCAAAAATTAGCTAATAATGCTTGTTGGTATTATTTGGAATATTATACCACACATATTAATGATATCAATAACATTGATGAAAACTATGGTAATGCTGAAGAAAAATTCAAAAAACTAAAAACGTATTTAGATCAAAGTAAATGTTCACGTAACTGCTATGACACTGCAGCTTGGTTTCATTATCAAGCATACTTAAAAACTAATGATATAAAAGAGTTAGAGAAGGCTTATAACTTCTGCTTAGAACTACTTAGTGGAAACAAAAAAAATTTTACATCATTTAATGCTAGAAGTACAAAAATAACAATGCATAACATTGAAGAAATAACAACAAAGTTCAACGAGGTTTTCAACTCATAAGGTTCAATAAAAAAGGGACTTTAATCAGTCCCTTTATCTTTAAGTTTTGTTGTTATTTAGTCTTCTGTTGGATCGTATAGCATCGGGGTTTCTCCTTATTTTAAGTTTTAAAACGTATTCAATATAACTACTATTATGCTAAAATCAAGGAATAATTTCTTCTTAAAGTTCATTAAGTGCTGTATACGTTAAGAATTTCGACAAATGACTTTTAAATTTAATTAGTCGTCGCTGAAAAAGGTGATAAGCAGTTATAATAAAAGGGAATAATCGTGAAAGCGTGTGATTTTATTGACCGAAAAGAGGTATTTTAGCTT
>JANQGG010000035.1 GCA_028277445.1 Chloroherpetonaceae bacterium
AGGTATTCGGGCAACCGCTAAAGTCCAAAACACCGCCTAAAGTTTCAGCATCTTCCCAGTCAGAAGAGCTATCATTGCGTTTTAAAACTTTTAAAGTATTGCAGTCAACAACGCCATCAAGACCAGTGATATCAAACGTAATATCATAAGTGCCATCCACTGAGCCGGAAGTTACGGTTGCACTCCAATAGCGCGGGGAGAGGTTTTGAACCAAGCCGGGAAGTGAGCCAAACACATTGGGTACGGAGTCGGTTCGGACGATGTTCAGCTCAATGGCGCTGGTGTTGCCAGTGGTAAATTGCACCGAGGCGCCGGCGGCGGCAAAACTTTGCCGGTTGGTATTAAGGGCAGGGATGGTATTACTCATACTGTTTTGCCAGGCCAAAAATGGATAGCCTCCGATATTGTCGTTAAAGTCCCAATAATCATTCGTTGCTGCGTCGTCGTTCGGATCGCCCACAAAATCCCAAGCGGTGTTTAATCCAACTGTATCCGTGTCGGAGTACATACCCAGAGTCTGCATTGCAGCGGTGGATTTGCCCGTACCACCTGCGCTACTACTTTGTCCTGAAGTCTCAGTATCCCAAAAGGAATTTGAAACCAAGCTTGCATCATTAAATCCAACTAAACCGCCAACGGTTACGCTTCCAATGACTGAACCACAGCTATAGGAGTTTTCCACAGTACTTGCATCAAAATTGTTCCCAAGAAGTCCACCAACATTACCTACTCCGATAACACTAGCCATTGAGTAACTGTTTTCTACTGAACTTTGGTAATTATACCCTACCAGACCACCAATATTTATGCTGCCATTTACCGAACCAGTACTGTAACAACTTTGAATGATGTTAGTACTATTGGCTCCTATGAGCCCCCCTGAGTAAGCATTACCCACAACATTACCCATAGCAAAGCAGTTTTGAATGACGCTATTGTTTGAAGCACCTATCAGGCCGCCAACATATAACTCCCCATTTACATTCGCCGAGCTGTAACAATTTTCAATTGAACTGGCATTGTTATTTGAACCTAAAAGGCCCCCAACACCACCGATGCCGTTGATAGTACCCGAAACAAAACAGTCTAGAACGCTGCTGCCGGAATGGCATAGTCCTACCAAACCGCCAACGATATTTTTTCCTGTAATATCCACATCAATAAGCCCAAGGTTAGCGATGTTAGAACCCAATGTATAGCCAAACATGCCTATAGTACTGGCACTATCACGTTTGATTTTTAGACCGGAGATAGTATACCCGTCGCCATCGTATGTGCCGGTAAATTGGGTTGTGCTATCCCCAACAGGTGAAAACCCATCGCCAGAATTCCAACCCGAAGTGGCTGAAGCTTCAATATCCTGAGTTTGAATGAAATAGGAATCCCAATAATAGGTAGTGTATTGCAGTTTCTCTAAATCGCTGAGAGATTCAATCTGAAAGGGATTTTCAGACGTGCCTTCGCCTTTGCTAAATGAATAAATTGTAAAACTGATTTCATTGCTATAATCCGTTCCATAGCTATTGGTTGCATAAGCGCGAACATAATAGGTTGTATTTCCTGTAAGTCCAGTCATAGAGGATGTAAATGAACCGGTATCAGCAGGACTGCCTTCCTCGGTAAATTCATCCGAAAGAGTTGGATTACCGAATGTGTTCCAGCATATGCCATGCTGTGTCGGCTGACTCATCCCAAAATCGGTTATCGATGCGTGAACAAGTGCAGAGGTTGGTGTAATACTTGTTACTTCTTCTGCGCTCAATGCCGGCTTAATCGGGTATTGCCATTCTAAAAATGGGTAGCCGTTATTTCTATCAGATTTAATGAACCAATCATCATTCGTCCCGTTAAGTGTTTCACCTACAAAATCCCAACCCGCATCTGTAAAGGTAGATTGGGTTTGCATTTCAAGAGTGGATTTGCCAATGCCACCGGAACTGATTGATTGACCTGATGTCAGTGTATCCCAAAATGAATGCAATATAGTGCCCGAATTATTAACACCAACCAGTCCTCCAACAAAATCACTTGCCACCACAGCGCCCGTACTGTAACAATTTTGTAGCGTACCTCCGTTTTCATTTTGCCCCACAAAACCACCAACATACGCAATTCCGTTAACAGAACTTAGGCTGTAACTGTTTTTAAGCGTACAACCGGAGTTATTATATCCCACAAAACCACCGATATAACCAATCCCGCTTACCGAATGCGAACTATAACTGTTTTGGATGACGCTACCCCCGAAATTATAACCCAAAATACCACCGCAATAATTGTTACCATTTACAGATACAGAACTGTAAGAGCTACGTATCGTCGAATTATTACTGAAGGCAATAAGACCACCACAATAATCGTTACCATTAACTGTGCCGGAACTATAACAATTTTGTATTGTAGCATTTATGCTAATGCCTGCAATAACACCCACTCCGCTAGCTGCTGTAATATTAGCATTTGTAAAACCAAGATTTGAAACCGTTGCACCGGATAGTGATCCAAAAAAACCAACATAGTCTGTAATACCCCGGTTAATGGTAAGGCTGTCGATGATATAACCATCACCATCATATGTTCCTGTAAAAAATGCCCCCGGATTTCCAATTGGTGAGAATCCATCGCCAAAATTCCAGTCGGAAGTTGCTGAGGCATTAATATCCTCAGTTTGAACAAAATCATCACTCCAGCTTGAAGGATTGGTGCTGATCCAAAGAAGATGATCCAGTGTGGAAACCTGGCGTGGGTTTCCGGTAGGTTCTTCACCATCAGCCATAACAAGTTTAGCGAAACTCGTTAAAATCATTAGGGTTAAGAGTAGCCATTTTTTCATGGTTTTTAGATTTAGCGGTTTGATAATAACTACCAGACTTTTTTAAAACATGTACTCAAACTTTAGATCAATGCAACGACGTAGTATTCGTGTGGGCTTAAGGTGCACAATCGATGCTAAGTTAATAATATTCTGACAATATTATCATCTGGTTTTCTTTTTTATAACATTTTAGGGTTAGGGTTTGAATGAAAGACCTATCATTCATTAACCATGAGAGTTTTGGACAATAAAAAAGCAGACGCTCAGGCCTGCTTTTAAATTTTGTTGTTAGGGACAATTTAGGTTTAGATCATTGCAATCATATCTGCCAATATCCGGGTGGTTTCGTCCAGCAAAATGTCGGGCTTAGTGTCATTCTCACTCTTTTCATCGTTTTCTTCTTTTTTATCTGTTTCTGATTCGGGCTCATTGATTTGAGATGATTGCAAGGCTTTTAATGCATCACGTTCGGCTTTTCGTTTGGTTTCCATCAACGTGACTTCATCTTTCTTTTCGTTTTTCTTTAAATGATCAATTTCTTTTAGGTATAACCTAAATTCATCATCTTTTAAAATTCGCTGATTATGCTTGTTTTGTAATGATGAGATCAGGTTAATGGGTACTTTTGTATAGTGCTGAAATAAAGCCGATTCGATATGATCCCAGGGCAGTGCACTGGGCTCGGCATCTTCGCCAAATTCTTCATGATTAACAGGTGAGGGTAATTGAATATCCGGAAAAACGCCTTTTTGCTGGGTGCTTTCACCTGAAATGCGATAGAATTTTGCAATGGTCAGCTTAAGCTGGCCATAACGATGATCGCCAAACCTCAGGTAATGATTTAAATCCACCAGGTTTTGAACCGTGCCCTTTCCATACGTTTGCTCGCCAATGATCAAACCGCGATGGTAGTCCTGCAATGCCGCTGCAAAAATTTCTGAAGCCGAAGCGCTGTAACGGTTCACTAAAACCGCTAAAGGTCCGTCATAAACCACATCAGGGTCTTCATCTTCATGGATATTGATAATACCGTTTGATTTTTTAACCTGAACAACCGGGCCATCTGGGATGAACAATCCCGTCAGTTGTATGGCTTCTTCAAGCGAACCGCCGCCATTGTTGCGAAGATCAATAATAATTCCTTGTACTTTTTCTTGTTTAAGTTCGCTCAATAATTTCCTCACATCACGATTGGTGCTTTTGTAATTCGGATCGCCTCGTCGGTAGGCTTCAAAGTCGAGATAAAACGTGGGAATGGTAATGATGCCAATTTTGTAAGCTTTATTGTTATAGTTTAGCGTAATCAATTTCTTTTTAGCGGCTTGCTCTTCGAGTTTTACTTTATCGCGAACAATTCGGATGATTTTTGGCTGGGCGTCCGGTCCCCCAATCTCAGGGATAATTTGCAACTGAACGGTTGTGCCTTTTTTTCCGCGAATCAGTTTCACCACTTCATCCAATCGCCAACCAATCACATCCTGAATTTTCCCATCCTTACCTTGACCAACACCAATGATCTTATCGCCTTTTTTGAGCTTTTTGCTCTTAAATGCCGGGCCGCCCGGAATAATGTCATAAACCAGCGTGTAGTCGTTTTCGGTTTGCAACCTTGCGCCGATGCCTTCAAACGACAAGCTCATGCTAATCTTAAAGTTATCCGAATCCATCGGTGAAAAATACGAGGTATGTGGATCTATGGAGGTTGTTATGGCATTGACATACAAACGAAATACATCTTCCCGATTGTATTGATTAATGCGTTTGAGTTGATTTTTAAACCGATTGGAAAGCGTTTCAACAATGCCCTTTTCATCTTTTCCCGATAGTTTTAAATTCAACGCCTGATTTTTGAGCATTTTTCGCCAAACTTCATCCATTTCTTTTTGAGTTCTTGGCCAGGGTTTCTTTTCGCGTTTAAAGAAATAGGATTCATCAATGGTAAAATCAAACGGTGTTTTCAGACGATCTTGCACCCAGGCTTCTCGTTCTTCAACGCGTTTTTTAAAAAGGTTGAACAGCTCGTAAGGTGGATTTAAAATGCCCAGCTTTAAATTATCATCCAGAACAATTCGATATTTTTCGAACCGGGCAATATCCTGATCAAAAAAATACACCCGGTTATAATCAAGCAATTCTAAAAAACGATCAAAGATTTCCGAGGATAAAGAATCGGAAAACGCAATTTTTCGATAGTGCAGTTGTTCAAGTATGGCTGCAATCATCCGCTCTGCGCGGCTATAAGCCGGCGTTGGGGTTATGGTTGAATCGCTCTGAGATGCCGACTTGGATGTGGTTTGAGCCATCAGATCGGCTGAAAAAAGAACAAAGATTATAGCGACAGCAAAAAAGAGCCGATGTCTAAGCTTTAACATATGGATATTACCCTTTATCTTGGATTAAATGTCAATTTAATGTAAATGACTTGGAAATGAACCTACAAAAAAACCTATTGCCACTAATTATGTCCAGTCGATTTTTTTTGATCAGCCTCGCAAGTTTGATCCTGGTCTATCTTTTGAGCGCCGGATGCTCATCAACTTCAGAAACCACAACAAGCACACTGGATCGAAATAATGAAACGCCTTCCGCGCTAAAATGGTTTGAAGACGCACAAAATAAACGCCAAGAATTGAAAAAATATTTGGCGATGAGTTCGCCTAGATCCGTTCAGGAAAAAACCATTTACTTATCGCACCCCGATTCACTATCAACCGATTCGTTAAAACTGTTTATCGGGGATGTTGCTAATTTAGCGTATTTAATTAAGATTGGAAAGGTTTACCTCAACGGCCTTACCAAAGATGCATTAAGCTTTTCAGCAGAGGCTCAAAAAAACTCTAACCAAAGTCACTACCATAAGGCTTTTTACCTCAACACGTTTGTTGAAACCCTAAATCATTATGAAAACCTTGAAAATTTCGCCAATAAAATTTTCTCAGAATTTAACAGCGAGCTTGAAAATGCTCAAAACAAGCGCCCTTCGATATTGGAGGAAATAACGATCACAGGATTGCTGGAAAAAGAAACATCGCTTTTAAACTCTATGCACGACTTGCTCTTGCTGAAAAACGAACTTATAACGCATGCTGTTGAAAAGGTATCTTATGATCCGTTGTTGATTGATATTAAAGAGCAGGTGTTCGTGGTTCAGGGTGAATCCATGAAACAAAGTCAAAACAAAATTCAACGAATTAAAACCAAACTTCTAAGACGCATTAATCGGTTGGAGCAATCCCCTGATTCTATGATCAGCCAAACCATGACTGCTCAAATGCTTACATCAACCAAACGACATCTTCAAATCATTGAAAAAATTCATGATTCTATGTAGCATGTGTTCATATTAATCCGATGCGCATAGTTTAGGAATCAGAATAGTTGATGTTTTCTAAAAAAATCGTGCATTGAGTAGAGTCAAAACATCGATTTTAAATGTTCTGTTCGGTGGTGTTTCGGTAATGCTTCGGCAAGCCACCTGGTAACAACTCAGGAAAGAAAATAATACGATTATTATAACACCGGTTTAATAATAAGCTGGTTTGAAAAACATGATGTGTTCTTAAGTGAAAAATCATTTCACTTACCTTAATGTCATCACCCGGTTTATCCGGGTGATCCATAACGATGGCAAAAAAATACGACA
>JANQGG010000058.1 GCA_028277445.1 Chloroherpetonaceae bacterium
TTCAAGCTAAAATACCTCTTTTCGGTCAATAAAATCACACGCTTTCACGATTATTCCCTTTTATTATAACTGCTTATCACCTTTTTCAAGGACGACTAATTACTGTCTCGTGAGCATATCCGCCAATGAAAGCTTGTCCAGTAGTTAAATAAACACTTGCATCTCCAGTCTTAAATGAAATGACGGTAACAATTGCATCTCCCATATTCCAATCCATCACGAGTCCATAAATATCATTGTCATTTTCAAGTTGCAGTTGCAATTGCAAATAGTCTCTCAGGGACTTCTTGGCTAGCATGTTTTACCCACCATTTTGCGTCATTAAGTGTATAGGGATGAGGAAAAATATCGCGTAAGTTTAACCATATCTTCCGATTGTTGGCATACTTTTGCAGTGAATATACATCTGATTCACACCAGCTTCGAATAAAATAATCTTGAAATTTAAGATTCATCTTGCATTCACCCGAAACAAACTTTTTTATAACCGAAAACTTTGAATCTGCATATGATTTTATAACAATAAGCTCAGCCGCGGCGAGTAGCCGTGGGTTGAAGCGCATGGTCAGCGGTTCCCTTCGAGCTTCTTGAAATAGAACAGTTCGGGGTCTCCGTCATCCAAATTATGCACAACGCCACTCGGTTCATATGACATGCTTTGCATGAGCGCTTGCATTGGTTCATTGGATTTATTGGTTGACGTGAATAACTTTTCTGTCTTACATATCCCTTCCAGATGTGATACTAGAGCAGTACCCACACCCTTGCGCCGACTCGCCTCTGCAACTATCAACATGGAAATGAACCCCTGCGAGAAAAAAGTGTACTCGAGTACGGCATACCCAACCACAGCATCATCAACTACGGCTACAATAGCGCTGCCTCCTGAAACCCACTCGCAAATATGCCGCCTACGATTCTCATCGTGTGCAGCCACGTGATCAACGGATATGATCGCTTCAATGTTGGATTTTTTTGCCTTTCTTATCTTCATTATACTATTCCGCTAACAAGTATTGTAGTAGAAGTCGTCATGTTTTACTCATTTTTCGGCGATAACCAGCATTTCATAGTTATCGGGTGTTAATTTGTCTTCACGGGAAAAGACGCCGAGTTTTGCGCCGTAAATATCAATCCTGGAATACCCAAGCGTTTTTAAAAGCCAAGTGATTTCGCTGGGTACATAATAGCGTTCATTGCATTGAAGTTCTTTTTCCACACCGTTATCGTCTTTAACTTTTGTAATGTTATAATCGCGAAATGTCATTAAATCAAAATCTTTGCTATCGTAGGTTGCATTTCCTTCAATGTGGCCTTTGGCATGGAACTCATTAATGGAGTGGAATAAAGGAAATAAGCCATTCAGGGTTGTGAAAATGAACTTTGATTGTTCCTTTAGCGACTTTGTGACATTTTTCAGGATTTCATAATTCATTTCGTCGGTCTCCATTAACGGAAATCCTCCTTCACATAACATCAGGGCTACATCAAACTGGTTTTCAAAGGGCAAGTTTCGGGCATCGTGCCTGAGAAACGTGATGTTGAGATTGCTTTGAGCGGCTTTTTCTCTTGCTTTTTCAAGTAACGATTCCGACAAGTCGATGCCGGTAACATTGTATCCTCGTTTGCTTAATTCAATGGCATGCCGGCCGGTTCCGCACCCAACATCAAGGATATTTAGGCGTTTATTATAATCGATCTCTTTCTCAATAAAGTCGCATTCGCCAAAAGTGCCTTTTGTAAAGGATTCATCGTCATATTTCTCGGCGTAACTCTCAAATAAGTGTTCGTACCACTGTTTTTTGTGTTTACTCATATCATCGTATGGGTTAAAAATTGTAATTCTATCTGGAATGAAAGCTAAGATAAATCTAGGTTTTAACGACTGTTGGTTTTGAAAACTATTAATTATACCCAAATAATAACTTTTACTTTGTTACCAATTGATAAATTTTCTTTTTTCCTGATCTCAGCTTTTAACGCAAGCAAATACGTATTCTTTTTTGTATCAAACCAAAGGGCAGTTTGCCACTGGCTTTGTCCGATTTTTGCTGTCGCGTTCATTCTGCCCCAGCCCTGTTCCTGCAGTTTGAGAGTTTGTCTGATCTCCGATGATCGTGTGGCTTGGTAATGTGTGTAACAGTCGCGTTAGGTTAGATTCATAATAGTTTTTCTTCTAAATGATCTTTCCAAACGACAAATCCTTTTCTCTCGTTAGTGTAATCGTGGATAAGTCGGCTGAAATTTTCCGGCTGATTTTCAAGAAAGCTCTGTCGGCCTTTGTTTCTTATAATATTTAAGTCTTGGTCTATTATTCGCAGCTTATGCGGAAACAATTGTCTGTTTTTCTCAATATGCCAGATGTAAGTAGCTTCTTCAGTGTCCAGCGTTTCCAGCACGACATGATATTGCTCTCTTCCGGAAAGCAGGAACACGAACGAGAACGGGTTCAGAACAAACCGTAGTTTCAAGGCGGCTCCGTCATGCTTAGATGCCAAATACCTCAATTGTCTGTAATGTTTAACTTTCTCATTTTTCAAAATGTCGTTTAATAATTGTTCCTCTGAGTCATAAAACGGTTTGCCATTTTGTCCTTCCTGTACTTTGTTTAAGTCGAGTAAATTGTCTTGCGTTCCAGGCGAGTATTGCTTGCCAAGAATGCCTTGTTCAATGAATCGGAATTTTACACTTTCAATAATCTCCCGGTTGATCTTTTCCAGATTAGCTGAATTTGCTTTTTGAGAAACCAACAGGTTGTTTTTAAACTCCGCAAAGACTTCAGCTTCTACATGTTTTGACTTTATCACTCTGGAGAAGTAAGGCTTCAATACATCAAATTCAGGCCTGACTTGATCGTTTTCAATCTCAA
Organism: Chloroherpetonaceae bacterium; assembly: GCA_028277445.1. Taxonomy (GTDB): domain Bacteria; phylum Bacteroidota; class Chlorobiia; order Chlorobiales; family Chloroherpetonaceae; genus JANQGG01. The sequence goes on from JANQGG010000058.1 coordinate 2,870, forward strand.
ACTCGAGTTCCGTTTTTAACCCTGGAACAATATAACTGAAAGCAATCGCACCGTAACGGAAATCCAATTGGTCAATGGGTACCTTAATCTTTTTGTCAATAGTAAACGTCTGTTTGGAAGGGCTCTCAACAACCTCTGTGTCATCAAACAGAGTTGCTTGCCGATCAAGGTGTTGATAATACGTGTTCCTTTTCAGGAATAGACGGTTCAGGTATTCAATCTTGCGATCCCTGTAGTCATAAATAACCGGAGTGACCTCAGATCGTTGAACACGACCAATGTATTGTATCAACTTTCCTTTGAATGAAAATGGATAAACAAGGAAAAGACAAGAAGCATTTTGCAAATCAGTACCCTCTCCGAAAAACTGTCCGGTAGTAATTAACGCCTGATAATTTCCACTGTTGAGTATTTTCCATTTTGTTTTTCGGCTGCTTTCCGAATCCTCCCCACTCAGTGTTACGACTTCAAACGACTGCTTCAGAAACTGATAAAGCGTATCTATATGTTCTTTCCGTTCAGTGATGATAACAGCCTTTTTCTTTTTACTTAGTTCAGTAGAAATATCGCCAAGAATTAACTTATTTCTGACTGAATCGTGAATCAATACCTTTGATAAGGTTTCGAACGGATCTGTTTTCGGATTGAAAGGAACATCCAGCATAGTTTCCCTTATAATTACCCATGCACGTTTGTGTTGTTCAATTTCCTGCGGCTTAATATCGGTAATGATTTCTCCCAAGTGAGTGAAAATTATTTTACCGTCATTTCCTTTCCGAAAAGGTGTTGCGGTTAAACCATATTGGTAATAAGACGAGAGTTTTGAAATGGTATTTCGGAATGTTTTGGCCGGGATATGGTGGCATTCATCAACGATAACAGTTCCGAATGATTGGGCAAACTCATCTGTTTCCTGTTTATCGAGATATTTACCCAAGCTCTGGATCATTGCTACAGTAATGGCCTTACCCGGTTTTGCTTTTCCTTGTCCGATTCGGCCGATCTCATTTTTCGGAATTCCCAGAAAAGCTTGAATTCGCTCAACCCATTGTTCCAATAGTTGTTTATGATGTACAATGATCAAAGCAGGCTGTTGTTTTTCAGCTATAATCTTTAATCCGATTACTGTTTTTCCGGATCCCGGAGGTGCAGAAATGACGCCAAACTCTTTGCGGGAAATAGCATCTATGGCTGATTTCTGGTGTGATCTCAGACTGAAGTTTGTTGTGAAGGTGATTGGTAAATGCCTTTTTCTTTTATCCTGAAATTCAAAATCGATCTTTTTCTGCTTACAGTACCGGATCAATTTTCCGATAAATCCTCTCGGAATAATTACTACATGTTCTGTTTCCTCAATGAATCGGAAATACCGCTTGGTTTCCCATGTATTCCTGCCGGTTTTCTTTTTGATGAAATATTCAGAATTAGCAAAATTCAATTCTTCTTTGAGAAAGTTGATCAGTTCGGGCATCACACCTGATCGGTTAAGTTGAACCACATTGCTAAGTTGTATATGTAGTTTATTTGAATTAATGTTGGTTGGAACCGGAGTATTATTCGGTTGGAGTAAATCATAGATTGCGTCAAGATGAGAAACGGATGCTCTTTGAATAGACGACAGGAATGACCACTGATCTTGATAAGGCTTTAACTGCCCATCTATGAAGCAACTGTTTCCATTTTCCAAAGCTGGTTTATGAAGCGGCAATGCAATCAAATTGCCCAATCCTTTTCCGGAATGGAAATCCTGATTGGGAAAAAGGCGGTCGAAACTGGAACTTTTGTCGAATACGGAAAAGATACCAGCCTGCTCCAAAAGAGTGATCAAAATCTTTCGGCTCCTGACAGCAGAATACGGCTGGTCAAAAAATATCCAGACGTGGCCTCCTTTACCAGAACGGGATCGTTCCAGATAAGCAGTGAGGCCTTGTTCTTTGCAAGTATTTATGATCGTGCGACACTCGTCCGGCCAATTCCCTTTATCAAAGTCTGCCACGATAAACCAAGTAGTATTGTTTTGCAAGAGAGGATAAATGCCTATTAGCTGTTCACCTGCCAAGTGTTTCAGTAACTGTTGATCAGAGAGTGGTAGATAGGTTTTGTCCTTGTAGTCTTTGAAGGTACCGCCCCTCATTTTATGAAGCCGGTACATGTATGGGTCGTACTTATAGGCAGGCGTATAGGCGCTTTTCTTTCCTTTTTCCCAATGGATGGCAAAAATATCCTCCCTGCCTTTGAAGAGACTTTTGAACAAATTCAGTTTTTCATTTTCTGAATATTGGTTCATATGGGCTGTTTGTCAATCAGTCAATTTTATTTGGATTTTCCATCGTCCGGTTTTTCTGGAACCTACTCTTTTTATTACACCGGCATATCTTAGCTTTTTAATGGTCTTTTCTACGGTACTTTCGCTTTTACCTATTTTTTTTGCAATTTCATCAATAGTTATTTCTAAGTCCAGGTTAATTTGAGCAATGATTTCTTCGGCGCTTATCCCGTAACGCTACCAACGGGTCTTTCATTATTTCATTAATTTCCCCGTAATTTCTCTGTACCCGTAAAAATTTTACTCAGGAAACCACCTTGCTGTTCTTTTAAAATCGGTTCCGGTAATTGGGCTTCTTTACAAACTTCAATGATCTTGATGGCGCCCTCGTCCCTAGGAATCAATATAGCCCGCTTTGAAACAGGTGTCTGCTATCAGTGGATTCTCGGTTTGGAACGGTGTACTTTCTTCAAATCTGCTTCGGAAATTCCCTCTGGTAATCCGCCATCATTCCAAACGCTAAAATTGTCATCATACAATCGGATTTGGGTAGGCGCTCCCACGTAGTTACGGTGTAACAAAGCGTTGAGAATCATTTCACGGACAGCGGCAACCGGATATTCATTTCGTTCTACCCGTTGCATACCCATGAAATCAATTGGGTGAATGAAGAACTTTGCGTTGAGCATTTCACCAATCTGGTCTTTGAGTTGGATCAGGTTGCCTTCTACAATTTCATGAAATTTCAGTTCGGCATCAGTCTCTCCAAATTTACCGATCTTGACAGCCATATTCGGATAAAATTTGCCCGGGTCTTTGCCAAACAAAACAATGGCAGCTCTTCCAGTAACTTTTTATGGTTGTCAATGCCAGTTAACTTTCCTTTGTCATCTATGCCGATATACAACTTACCTCCGTTCGCATTAGCAAAGCCGCATATCCATTTAAGGTATTCATCCCGCCAGTTGGTTTTGTATTCGATGTTTTGGGATTCGGGCATGGTTAATTAATTATTTTTCTTCTTCTTAGGTTTGTTCTATCACTTTTCCCCACCCATCAGGAACGATCCCTTCTTTTTCCGCACCGTTATCGTCTTTAACTTTTGTAATGTTGTAATCGCGAAATATCATTAAATCAAAATCTTGGCCATCATAGGTGGCAATTCATTCAATGTGGTCTTTGGCATGGAAATCATTAATTGAATGAAACAAAGGAAATAATCTCAGCTAAGATAAATCCAGGTTCTAGCTATTGTTGGTTTAGAAAACTATTAATTATACCCAAATAATAACTTTTACTTTGTTACCAATTGATAAATTTTCTTTTTTCCTGATCTCAGCTTTTAACGCAAGCAAATAAGTATTCTTTTTGGTATCAAACCAAAGGGCAGTTTGCCACTCACTTTTTCCAATTTTTACGGTGGCGTTCATTCTTCCCCAGCCCTGCTCCTTCAATTTGAGAGTTTGTCTGATCTCCGATGATATCTCCGTTGGTAAGGACACAAAATGCCATCCGCCGGGCGCCTCTGTTCTCCATATCTCTACTGTAAACCGGTATTCAATGCCTTTGAATGATATCGACATATGATTCTATAACAAAGTTTCGAAAAATGTTTGAGTTAGAGTAAAACTTAGTAGATGAAAGGAATGAATTTTTTTGTTTTACTTTCATATGCCTCAAACTCAATTCCGTATTTGTTTTTTAGATGAGCGTCAAGCAGCGGGATCTGCAATAAAATTAAATTTAGAGCAATAGCCAGCACAGGTAAAAAACTCATGGCATTTTGTGTGACGATTGCAAAGCCTATTAGCATGATGGTATCCCCAAAATAGTTGATGTGCATGGCATAGCGGAATAATCCCAGCGTATAAATATGTCCTTGGTTTTCTGATTTCAATTTCCATACATGACGCTGATAGTCTGAAAGGGAATTGATAAACGAGCCGGCGCAAAACAGAGCAAAGCCTGCAATATCCCAGAAAAGGTTTGTGTAGCCGGTTTGCGTTCCCCAATCTGAGAATCCAACAATCATAATTCCATAGAGCGTACCTACCAAAATGCCTTCAAACCAACTAACTTTTCGTTTTATAAAAACAAAAAGACTTATTACGAGCCGGATAAAAAATATTAACGTACAAACAATCAATAACCCGTTATGTAATTGGCTGTCTTGAAAACCGAATAAAAGATGCTTTATTGCGAATATGGCACCTATGAATGTAAAAAGCGCAAGCGTTAGTTTAGCCCCGTTTGAAGGGAAGTTTCCATCTTTAAAAGTCATTTTTTTACAATTTTATGTTTATAGATTCATTATATGTTAAGATTTCACATGTAATGCCCAGGTTCTCTACCTTATGTTTAAAATCTACATCGTCGGCAGGATTAAAATTCTTCACTAGAATGGCTGGATTATTATAATGGCATGGGATTACCAATTCTGGCTGTATTAATTTCACCGCTTCTATTGCAGAGCTTACATCCATTGTATTTTGCCCGCCGATTGGAATCAACAACACATTTGGTTTCAGATCTTTCCATTCTTCTTCAAGATAGGTGTCTCCTAAGGCAACAATCTTTTTGCTCCGTACCTTTATTTCAAATCCAATGGAGCCTTTTGCAAACCCCACATTATCTTTTTCAAGCCGTATGAATCCGCCAAAAAGCTTGATTGAGCCATGGTCGTAGACATCCATGGGTTGTTCTTCTTTAATGATCCTTTTTCCTGCAATGTAAATTTCTTTTCCGCCTGCTTTTTCCCGTTGCACGTTGCATCTCATCTCAAAGCCCGGAAATTTTACCGGAAGCTCGCCATGAAAAGCTTTTAAGCTCGTGGTTTCAATACCATCAACCTGAATGGTTTCTCCGACTTTCAAGCCATAGACATTTTCCACGTGTTCCGACGCAAGATCTTCAACAAGCCTCTCTCCGCAAACAACGGTTGCGCCTGATTTTTTGGCTAATGCAGCCGCAAAATCAAAATGATCCGGATCTCCGTGAGTGATAAAAAGATGTGTAACTCCTTCCCATTCCGATTCAGGAATTAAGCTTTTGTTCATTGTAAAAAGCCAAAAATCTCTGCCCGGATCAATTGCGATTTTTTTGTTTTCAATCTCAATCAAGAATGAGTTGTATAAGAAATGTGTGATTTTCATAGCTCATATTGCTCCTTTCATTTCTGTCAAGTATGCTTCTAATTTGTGTTGCCTATATTTTGGGGCTACCACATCCATGGCCAAAACCGTGAAGAAAAACGCCATCGGGCCAAAGGTTTTGGAAGAAATGAATGTTCGGGCTGATAGTCGACATCCATGTACGTAAGGCCATCTTTTTGTTTGGTTATTCCAACGGCGCTGATCGCCGTATCAATACCCTGCATGGTATGCTCAAGCGTTTGGGGTTTGGTTACTTCAGCAATAATGGTTTCGAAGTAAGAGGCATCAAACCGGTTTTTGTGTTTGTGTCTTACAATGAGTCTTGTCGGATAATTCTGATGTTGTAATTCAGATGCGATGTAACGTCCCAGGTATCCTGTGGCTCCTGCTAATAGTATTTTCCTGGTTTTCATTTTCGTGGTATTGAGATTATAAAAGTTTATACCAAACCCTGTGATTGATGATCCCAAACTCGTTAAGCGCCTGTCTGATTTTTTCGCCTATGTCGCTTTTTTGGTGGCTTGTTCGTGTTTCTTTATGGGAAATGATGATCAGGTAATCTGATTTTAAGTTCAACCTGGTGTATAACTTCATGGCGCATTCCGAGTCGTCTTTCGTGATGTCTTTGATCATAGCGCCAATTTCTTTCTCCACAATCTCATTTTGGTCTTGTGATAACCTGATCTCAATGATTTCAATACTTTCCATGTCTTAGGATTTAGTTTCTTCTTGATTATAGAAATACAAAGTCTGTGCCAATCTCATAAGTCCTTTACTATCAAGTGCTTAGCTGGAATGTGAGCGCTGAATCGCCAAATATGGCAATACGTTGTTGCCGTATATGACAATTTTGCGTAATTTGGTATTATTTTTAATGCAATCGCTCAGACATGGATAAGAACGAATTTTTCAGGGAAGCCACGGTCAGGATTTGCGGGAATTTAGAGATACAGCAGGCGCTGTTTTCCACGCTTGAGTATATAAGGCGCACAATCCCAATAGATATCATGTTCCTTCAGTACTTCGATAAATCCATCGACGCCATGCGAACCCTTGCAAAGGCAACTGAGCAATCGGGCGAATTGATCAACTTGGTTACACCTATATCCGACAAAGCTAAAAAACAGGTTCGGGATAAGTATGGACGCACCGGCCAAACGGTTATCCATTTAACAAAACCGCACGAGCAATACATGGCAAATGAACTGTTGCATTTTCACAACATCAAGGCCAGCTCGCTGTTATTATTGTTGCTTGAATCGGGCCGTGAGCCCATCGGCGCTGTTGTGATGATCTTAACCGGAAACGAAAAACTGACTCAACAGCACATCGATAGCCTTTCGATGTTGAAAGAGCCGTTTGCCATTGCGTTATCGAACCATAAAAAGCACAGGGAAGTCACACGGCTCAAAGAATTGCTGGCCGATGATAACAAGTACCTGCATCAACAATTAAGGCGCATATCGGGTGATGAAATCATAGGAGCAAATTTTGGATTGAGAGACGTGATGCAAAAAGTAAGTCAGGTGGCTAACCTTCAGAGCCCGGTTTTGTTAATGGGTGAAACCGGCGTGGGCAAGGATGTGATTGCCGGCTCGATCCATTATTCGTCTAACCGCAGCAACAAACCGTTTATCACCGTCAATTGTGGCGCTATACCCGAATCCCTGATCGACAGCGAACTGTTTGGTCACGAAAAAGGCGCGTTTACCGGCGCAATTTCGCAAAAGCGGGGGCGTTTTGAGCGGGCAGATAAAGGAACCTTATTTCTGGATGAAATTGGCGAGCTTCCCCTGCAAGCCCAGGTGCGTCTGTTAAGAGTTCTGCAAAACAAAGAATTTGAACGCGTTGGCGGCGCCCAAACCCTGAAACTTGATATTCGGATCATAGCGGCTACCAATCGAAACCTGGAAAAGATGGTCTCAGAGAAACAGTTCAGGGAAGATTTGTGGTTTCGTTTAAATGTTTTTCCCATTTACATACCCCCACTGCGGGCCCGCAAAGTGGATATACTGGAACTTGCCCAGTACTTTGTTGAGTCGAAGTCGGTTGAGCTAAAACTTGACAAATGTCCCGATATTTCCAGCACCGCCCGGGAGTTACTTCTTTCCTACACCTGGCCCGGCAATGTTAGGGAGTTGCAAAATGTGGTGGAACGCGAGCTGATCATAAATCCTGAGGGGCCGTTAGAGTTTAAGCAGTTTAAATTGCAGCTGACGCATCAAGAGCCAGAGGGTTCGGAATTTGATCGTGCCGCTAAAGCAAGTTCTACATTGGATTTAGATGCCGTGATCTCAACGCATATTATGTCGGTTTTAAAGCGCACGCAAGGTAAAATTCATGGAGAGGGAGGCGCTGCTGAACTGCTTGGGATCAATGCCAGTACACTCAGAAACAAGATGAATAAACTGGGCATCAAGTACCGAAAAAACGACTTGTTTAAATAGAATATGCCTTTGTGGTTGAGTCTTGTATTGGCTAAATGCAATGAAGTGTGTTCTTAACGGTTTGGTTATGAGCAATGGCAGACTCACGCTGACTTTCTGTCCGCAAGGACGAAGAAAGTCAGCAGTTTTAAAAACCAATTTTTAATAGCTTCTTTTTTTCACTAAAGCGGGCAGGACGTGCGAGTTCGGAGAGGTTGGCGCGCTGCATTGTTTTTGATGAAATGCGCCAGTCATCAGCGGTAGATTTTAATTGCCGTTGATTCCTAATCAATGTTTTCCCGTTCTTTAAGGCTGCTCGTCTATTCCTTATCGTTACTTTTACATTTTTTCACATTACAATTGCGCTGCTTCATGCTGCACTTCAGTTGCTTCGGGTTACATTTTTATCGCTACCCATTACATTTGGGTTTTTACAGCCTGCAATTACATTTTTTATCGTTACAATCCTGCTGCTACAAGTTACAATTGCATTTTTCCGACTTACATTTCTATTTTTCTTGCATGCAAATTCATTTTTGCGGCTTACATATCAAGTTTTAGAGTCTGGATTTGGAGTTTTCCATCGTAAATTGGGTTTTGTAAATCCCAAAATTTGGGTTTTAATCAAGAATTCATTTGCCGAAAGAAAAATCAGGTTAAAATCCTTGTACAATTAAAATCGAGGGGTTGGCATTAATACAAAAGCTGTAAATATATCAGTCCGAATGAGCGAATCGATTTCTTACGAACGTTGAGTATATGCATAGCGAGGGATTTCAAGGCGCATCACTTTCTGTTTGACGATTAATTTATTATTGTTGATACTTTCACTTTAAGGACTTTAGCCCGCATTACGTATAGCCATTGTTGGCGTGTCGTTTTTATTTCTTCAATAATTCCATTCGATACTTTATCATTCGGACGATCAGGTCTTTCGGTAAAGGCTTGTCCAATAGAAACTGTACCGAACCTTTACCTCTTTTGTATTCGCTTAATTTCGAGTCAAACTTTTCCATCGTTGTTGGATGCGGATAAAGACCAACGTGCTTTTTGTATCCTGCAATCATAATTTGCTGTTCTCTTTTTCCACCTTTGATTAGGGTATATGCAGGAATATCATAATTGAACAATTCTATCGCATTTGGCGCGGCTTTAAAGATGCATTCTTTTAATTCCAAAAGAGCTTGTTTTGTTTTTTCCGGTTGAGCCTCAAAATATTCTTCAACAGAATTAAATTGATTTGTCTCGCCGGTTTTCATTTTAGGTTAAAAAAAGCTTTAAATATTGGTCAAAAGTCGTTGCAAGTGAAATAGGATTTTGTCCTTTTGCTTCTGGTTCCGCTTTACCGTTTGCTACCAAATCGGTCATTTCCACAAAATTTTTGGTGGCATCATCTGAAAATCCGATACTTTTCATTGTTCCGCTCCAATCTGCCTTTGGGATTTTGTGCGCGTTGACTTCTTTGTTAAGCGCTTTGCCCATTAATTCAGCGATGTTGTCCGGGGAATATTTTTTTGGACCTACGATTTCTATCAATTCCGATTGGTCTATTTCGTTTTCTATTTTGTTCGCTACGAATTTGGCCACGTCATTTGGCGAAATCATATTGAATTCCAAGTCGGTCGGATAAAACGAAGGTAAGATTCCATTTTCTTTGGTCATATCAAGTGACATAAGCCAATTGCTATAATAATATGCAGGGCGAATGAAAACCTTGTTGATATCCAAATCCGCAAATCTGTTTTCGAGCATATGCGACATCAACAAGTTACCCGTTCCTTTGTCGAATTGGGCGCCTATGGAAGACAGTCCAATTAGCGACTTGATATTCGATTTTTCAATTGCTTTATAGTAATTGTCTAACAATTTTTTAGTTTCGCCCAAAACGTCATCGGAAGTTCCACTTTCGGGTGTGAGCAAAAAAATCAGGACGCCATCTTTTACGGCATTTTTCAAAGCTTCCAAGTCAAAATAGTCTGCGATAGCAACTTCAGCGCCTTGCTTTTTTAAATCGTCCGTTTTTTCATTGTTTCTGACGACCGCTTTTACTGGCAATCGTTTATCAATTAGGTTATTTACGATAGCAGAACCGATTTGCCCAGTTGCGCCTAAAATTATATTCATATCTATTTCGGTTGGTTTAAATGCAGGCCAACGTCCTCGGCTATGCATAGTGAGGGATTTCAAGGCGCTTCACTTTCTGCTTACTGATTAATTTATTTATTGTTGTTACTTTCACTTTAAGGACTTTAGCCCGCATTACGTATAGCCAATGTTGTGTGCTGGCTTTTCACTATTTGTTTTCTGTCCAAGGGTTGTATGAACCAAAGTTCCATATATATTCCTCAGTATCCTTGCATGTATAGCCTCGTCCACCGTATTCTTCATCTTTAATTTCTATCAGAATTTTGGCTCCCGCAGCAACGGCCTTTTTATAATGTTCATCAATTTTCTCGACTACTATATAAGGCGCTTGAGTGTTAATTCCGTTGAGGCTTTCGGGTGTTCTTACCAGTTTTCCATATTCGTTTTCATTTTCAGAACTTAGCATAATCATGGAATTACCATATGTCAGTTGCGCGTGCGTAATGGTATGATTCTCTCCTTCGACTATGAGGTGTTTTTCAAATCCGAATGCGTTGCACAGCCAGTCAATTGCCTGTCGGGCATTTTTGTATCGCATTGTCGGGATAATGTATGCTTTATTTTCTTTCATATTTTTTGATTTGTCTTCTACAAGCTCAAGTTACAGCAAAATGGTTATTTTGTTTCTTACCAGTTATGGAAAATTCGTTTTTTTAGCTTGCACACAACGTAGGGATAAACGAAATTGCGTTTATCCGGTAAATTGTATGATTAGTGGCAGATTGCATTGGTGATTTCTTGTCAAACCGCTACGCAGTTTGAACGGGCTATAAACCTTTATATTTACTACTATTTCGGCTATTATTTTTATACAATGTTGGGTGTAGTTATTTTTCATTTTTCAAGTTCAAATAATATTCCTTTGTTGGTTTGTCAAACTTCTCGATAGCGTAGCGTAATGTCACTCTTGGCATAGTTTCAGCGTGCTTGTCCAAAAATTGTTTGAGTTTATTTTTGTCTTTTTTTCCTGCTTCCCTAATCCAACTTCCAACCGCCTTGTTAATAAGCTCTTCTTTATCATCAATCAATATTTCAGCGATTTGGAAAGTATCGTCCAATTGTCCCTTTTTGATAAAAGCATAAGTACTCACAATAGCAGTTCTACGCTCCCAAATGATACTTGACTTTGCCAATTGGTATAGAATATCACGAGGCTTGTCTATTAAATATTCACCAATGATATTGTATGAGCCTCTGTCCACAAAATCCCAATTATTGAGTCTGTCATGCCTTGAAAGGTATAGGTCAAAAAGTTCTTTTTTTATCTTTTCAGACGTTTTCTTTGATTTTGCCTGAAAGTCCATAATGCTCACTGCTCCCATTCGGACTTCGTAATATTCGCTGTCCAAAAGCTTATTGATTTCAGATAGCGGCATTTCGATAAATTCCTTGGCGGTTTTGAACACATCGCCAAATTTTACTCCGAATGTTTTGGTCACACCATCATTCCCTTTGAAGAACTTCTCAACTTTGTTAAGTTCTTTTTCGGATTTGAATTCCGACAATTTGCCTATGTATTCTTTTGCAGTCATTTTTGTTCAGCTTGCAGGTAACGTTAAGTGTATGGTGCGTAAGGGATTGCGGCATTCAATCACATCAAATTATCACCAAAAAATGATGCGTGCGATACCGCTCGCATAGCTCTGAAACCCTTATGCACTATACACATTGTTATGGTTTGTTTTTTTCAATAATTCACAATTAATTTTAAAAGATTCTACAGCATGCTTTATATTTTGTATTTGAATATCATTGTGATGTGAGTTAGTTAAAATAGTGTATAAAAATTTAGCATTGTCTTTGACACAATCAATGTCTTTTTTTTCAATGCTTGAACAACGCGTAATACCCAAGTTAGAAATATTAGGTATTTTGCTAGATTTGCAACTACTTAGATATAAAGCAGTAATTAAAATAAGTTCATTCAAAATGAAGTTTAAATATTCTTGATCAGACAGAAGTGCCATGTCCTGAAATATCCTTTTCGCATTTAATGATAATTTTACTGCATCAGAAAATTGTTTTTTATCTAATTCAATAAGACTTAGACTTATATTCGAAGCATAAAAATCATTATTCAAAGACACAGATAAATTTAAGGCGTTGTATGCTTTTTGTTGTAGTTCTTTATTGTCTTTTTTTGTGAAATATTCAAGTAACATTGAATAGCCATCACTAAATAATGAATAATATCTTAACTGAGTTCTATTCTTGACAGCCTTCTCGTTGGCTTTTTGAAAATATTTATTCCTTTTTTCATTTAATAAAATATCATTGGTGTTAATTTTCCATTTGTCCTTGTAAAGTGTGCCAAGGTTCCTAAGAATTTCAACTTCTATTTCATTGTAAATTCTGCTATGTTCAGGAAAAGTATGAATACATTCATTTATTCTTGTCAGCGCCAATTTTAAGTTTTTAATTGCATTATTTAACAAATTGTTTTTTTCTATTTCATCTGACGAACCCTTTGATTCTTGTCTTAATATAAGTCCTTTGATATAATGTAATAAAGATGGTTTGGACGAATTTTTATCGCAGTTCTCTATAAATCCACTAAATAAATCTGGAGAACAATTTGTAATCCCAATGCTTAGATTTATCAAATAAAAAGCTGCTAATTCAATTGAAAATTCTGTTTCATTCATTTCGATCATCGTTATAAGTAGTGGCAACATATTACGCACAAGAATTATTTTCTGATTATCAAAAATTCTGAAATCAACTGTTAAATATGATATTAGAACAAGTATTTGCAATTGATTATGAATTGAGTTTTTTGGATTATGTAATTCTGCAATTAAAAATTCTAGTGTGTTAAAAGATATGTCATTTTCAGCTTCTGACAACAAGCTTTCATTGTAAGTTTCTTTGAATAAAATAGAATTAAAGAAAATAAGCCTTGATAATTCTGATAAAAGATTGCTGCTTAAAGATAATTCTATATCATATGTTTTTATGTGTTGTTTGAAGTAAAAAATATTGTCTTCATCATATTTATTACTTTCAACAAAATCAGGTTTAATGAATGAATAAAAACTATAAAAAAATCCAACATATGCGTATTTTCTTCTAATTAATTTAGAAATACCTTTTAATGGATTTGAATCCAATAGTTTTAGACAAAATGATTTTTGTTGACCACTAATTAGTCCTGTACATATTCTCACTCTTCCATCAAGCAATATTGAAATATCTTGCTCACGGATGCATTTTAAACAACGGTTAACCGTCTCTACGTCGCAATTTATTTTAATAAATTCAATTCTAAGACTGCCTAAAAAATTATCAATTATTTTCCTTCGGGCAATCTTATCATCTCTAATGTCCAATGCTTTCCTTTCGGCCCAGTTTTTAGATAGTTCAAAAATATCAAAGTTATCCGTAGATAGCTCTGAGTTATGATTTGTTACCTGAATAAAGGCAATTCCTTTAATTTTTTTATTTCTATCGAAGGTGTTGTAAATTTCTCGTATGAATTTTGAAATATCGTAATTTGAATCTGTAACTACATGATTAAATCTGACATGTAAATCTTCACTCCCATTTATTAATAAATTTTGGATATTATTTATGATAGTATTTTTTTGATTGTTGGATAATTGTTGTGGATGGTAACTTACTCTAATTTCTTTGATGTTACTTTGAGTTATTTCAAAAGCTGTTTTTTGATTCATTAATAAAGCATTCGTCTCTAAAAATGTTGTATTTGGTGCGATTTTAATAAATTCACCTATAAAAGGAGAACTTAGTGGCTCACCACCACTTAAAACCACATGAAGGTTTTTTGAGTAATCATTTTTGGATATTTCCTTCAAAATCTTCAAAGATATATTGTCGTTGTAGAAGACATTTTTTTCGAAAAAATCCCAGTGACAAAAAGAGCAGCATAGAGGGCATTCATTTGAAGTTTGAATTCTAATTCTACGAAGCTTGTTTAAATAACTAGTTTCCTTTTGAACAAAATCATCAGATTTATTTATTTGTTTTGCAAGATTCTGGATTGAATAATCAAAGTTCTTATCAACAAAAATTCCAGTTGTTGTTTCTAGTCCCAAAGGTAAATCTGTAGAAGAAATATCTTTTAAAATTGGAACTACTGTATTGCCTTCACATTTGCTTTTTGTGATAATATTTTTAAGCTCCCTGTTTGCCCAGGAATTATTTTCTAAATAAGCTTTAGAAATAACAAGTAAAAAATATTGACATTTTGCAAGATTATCTTGCATCCAATCATAAAAATCCTCGCCATATTTTAGCTGATTATCAATTGCAATATTAATCTCATTCAATTCTAATAATGGCAATAACTTACTATTCACCCATTCTTTATCTATATGTGAATAGCTTATGAATACTTTATTGGTCGGATTATTTTTCATGTTATTTTACAAATATCTTTCTCGTTTTTAAAATAAACCATAACGTATGTGTATAAACCATTGTTCTTATACCCCTAAAATAGCGGAATAAGAACAAAGGGTCTTGTTCAAGTTTTATGTTACAATTCAACCCGTAAAAAGGAGATTGTTGCATTGGCAAATTATAAAAGTTGAGCGATGTTCTCAAATAAGAGTTCGTACCACTGTTTTTGTTTCATAATATCAAATTTAACTACTATGTAATATTTTATTGTTGATGGTCTTGGTTAGAGTATTTATTATGTAATAGGCTATTATTTAGGTTTCAATATACTTCTCAGCGTTTTAACTCATAGATTCCATTCTGATTTTTTGTTCTGGTTAAATAGAATATGCCGTTGTGGTTGAGTGTTGTATTGAGCTTATAGATGAGTCTGCTACATTGAAGATGGGATTTTTCGAGGTGGGGGATATTGAGTTTTTAACGGTTTGGCTATGAGCATTAGCGTCCAGCTGGGCGATATTGCTTATAGGTTTGTTGGGTATAGTTTTTTATTCAGTCAATCTGTTTTTAAGGTCCATTCGTTCGTGTAAAATTCTTATGACCTGAATTTTATCTTCTGAAATCGGTTGGTAAAATATGATATGCTTTCCAGATTTCAGTCCAAGTAAGTTTTTGCTTATTCCGTCATATTTCTTTCCAACATCAAGATTTTCTCCAATTCTGTTACAAGCAAGTTTTATTGTTGCATAATATCTGTCCGCTTGCTTTTAGGACCATTTTTCAAAAGTATAGTCCCAAATGTCATTTAAGTCATCAATGGCTTTTTGTCTGAAAATAACTTCAGCCATTTTTTTTCTTTTCGGCTTTTAGTCTTTTTAGATTTTCATCAAAGTCAAAATCCTCGACTAAAGGACTATCTAATCCCTCTTGAATTGCATTTTTCAGGGTA
Source organism: Chloroherpetonaceae bacterium (assembly GCA_028277445.1). GTDB lineage: Bacteria > Bacteroidota > Chlorobiia > Chlorobiales > Chloroherpetonaceae > JANQGG01. The sequence continues at coordinate 18,170 of JANQGG010000058.1, forward strand.
ATTACTTTGTTTTCCTCATTTTCCAAGAGTCGAAGTCCAGCACGAATGACTTCGCTTACATTTTTGTAACGTCCAGAAGAAACTTGTGTTTGAACAAATTGGTCGAAATAATTTCCGAGCGATATTGATGTATTTTTCATTTTTTTTAATTTCCTCAATTTTACCAAATATTGGTAAAAAGTCCAAATTTATCGGTTCGCTCAAATTACACCCAACGGTGAGTGAATGGCAATTAAGGCATTTGGGAGATTTGTCTTAATTTAGGTTTCTGCCTACTCTAAATTGGTTTTCGGCCACCCCGTCTTTTAGCTTTAATGGTAAATGTTCGGCGCAGGAACAATTGTCATTAACCTTCCACATCAGCAGTATAAGAACATAGACCTTATTTGAGTTTTATAATACAACCAACCCGTAAGCAGGGGATTGTTGTAAAAGGATATTACAAAAAGTTGGGTGTATTGGCAAGATGGGTTTTTTAGGCACAGAAGCCTTTTAGATGCACCATTGTGTTTTGAATGACCATTCGTCTTATCCACCAAAATCTACAAACATATCTCGTAAAGAAGTCATTCATTACCAACGTTTTCTAACACATCATAGATGCCGTGATCTCAACGCATATTATGTCGGTTTTAAAGCTCACGCAAGGTGAAATTCGTGGAGAGGAAGGGTTTGTGGGGTTGTCTGGGGATATTATTGTTGAGTCTTGTATTGGTTAAATATAATGAATTGAGTTCTATAATGGTTTGGCTATGTGGAGTGCGGGATTTTGAAACACTTGACTGTCAGGCTGGCACTGAGCCAATTCGTTTATTCATATTTTTTTATAGCCAAATCGTCAAAGTTGAAATGGCGTTGTTGCCACGGAGAACTGCGTTTGAATTACTCACTTCACCTCGCATTACATATAGCTTTTGTTAGCGGTTGCCTTTATTTTGTCACCTTTGATAATAATTTTAAAATTTGATTTATTAGATTCGGGAAATTCTGAAAGGAACAAATAAAGTGCTGAGAATAGTATTTATTCAACGTCGAGTAAAATGAATGTTCCAATTCCCAACAAGAGTAAATAGGAGAATCATAAATCCCATATTTTTTATGCTTCAATGTTTCTTGAAAAATTTCAAATTCTTTTAAATTCTCTTTATCCTCCAAATTATTATTAAATCCTTTAAAAATCTCTCTGTGATGTTCAGTAAAATCGGGACCAATCTGAGAATAGTAGACTAAGAACGGGACTTTTTGGGCAAGTTCATCGATATTATCAGCATCCCGTATTTTTTTTATTGAAAAGTCTTCATCTAGTATATATAAATCTGCGTTTGTTACTAAAATAGAGATTAGATAAGAAGGGTTTGTGTCTACTAGGTGACCAAGCACATTTGACTCAATACAATCCTTAACTTGGTATGGAAGAGCAAATTTAAGCTGTGAAATTCCGTGACGTATATCCTTGTCAAATACTTCTCCATTTACTGTATTTATCTCAACTCCTTTTAATGCGAAGTCAAGTTTTTCTTCAAAAGAGCTAATCAAATCTTTATTAGTCTTTTTTGTTGAGAATTCAGATAGAGATTTAACGGTATATCCAAGTGTGAAATTGGAAAAATCTGGTTTATTTACGTCTGGTAGAAAGAACCATTTTTTATTATCATCTCTGTATTTACACTCTGTGAGAAGTGTTAAGCTAGCATCAATTTTATCTTCGGAGTCAAGGGGGAAAAAAAAGTAAGATTTTATATCAGTTGAAAACTCTTTTTTATTCTGTCCCTCTTTCCTGAAATATGTGTAATCAAAAGAAACACTAAAGTTTAAATCTGAAAGAATTTTCCCAACTTCATATTCTAGCGGTAAACTTGATGACAACAATCTACTTTTCCATTTTTTTGATTCACTCATTTTGATTTTGTATTGGTTGTTTCTTTAAGGTTGCTGCTAACGTTTGTCTATAAACAACTGTCCTTATCCATCCACACTAGCGGTAAAAGTATAATAGACCTTATTCAAGATTTATATTACAACCAACCCGTAAGCAGGAGATTGTTGTAAAAAAACTACAAAAAGTTGTGTGTATTGACAAAATAGGGTTTTTAGCTTAGAGGCTGGATCGATGGCCCAATCAGCCTGAGAGAAATTGCGGAAAAGCGGGTAGAAGCAAGAATGGCGTTATAAAATAAGGCCCTGGCTTTTGCAGTAAAAACCAGGGCCAATAAGGAAAGTCGCTTGTTTAAAGTGGGTTTCTTATAAAACCAATTCTTTAAGAGGCGGTGTGAACCTGGTGAGCGAGATGCCTTCAACAGACGCTAAATTTTTGAGCATCTGGGCCTGTGTGGCATGAACCACATCGCGGAAACCCATGTAATCCAATTTGTATTGATGTGTAGTTATTTTTTAAAATTGACTTTAGATGGTTTTGACTTGTTTTTTCTAATATTTGTGATAGCTTAAAAAGCAGTTTAATCATGTATAAAACTTCATCAAACAATGGAAGCTTACAGGGAAATAATTGATTTAAAAGACAACTCCTTACAAATAAACTTGCCGGCTAAATTTAAGAATGGTAAAGTTGAAGTTATCGTTTTACCGTTAGAAGAAGAGAACATAATTCAAAAAAGAAAACCTTCTGATTTCAGAGGCTGTATCTCAAAAGACAGCGCTAATTTTATGTTAAAAAGTATTGAAGAAAGCCGGAAAGAATGGGAAAAGAGTATTTAGTAGATTCAAATATTCTAATAGAATTTATCGGTGATTTACTTCCGAAAAAAGCCTATTCATTTGTTTCAGGCATTATTGATAAGAAATTCAATATTTCAATAATTAATAAAATTGAAGTTCTGGGTCATAATACGGCTGGTGAGGATATTAACAGTTTTATAGATTTAGCGGAAGTTTATGAACTGACGGAAAATGTAGCAAATAAAACGATTGAACTACGTAAAACCTATAAAACAAAACTGCCCGATGCAATTATTGCGGCAACTGCTCTTGAAAATCAATTCACAATCCTTACGCGAAACACAATAGATTTTGAAAAAATTAATGGGCTTGAAGTTATAAATCCTCATACGTTATAATCCGACATCAAGTGTAAGAAAATACACACAGATTTCTCCTCTGAGTACCCTTCAGCTTTTTCTAAAATCAATCATACTTTATTTCCAGCCAATATGATCACTTCCGAAAAGATATTAGCGAGATATTAAAAAAAAGGCCCTGGCTTTTGTAAGTAAAAACCAGGGCCAATAAAGAGAGACACTTGTTTAAAGAGGGTTTCTTATAAAACCAATTCTTTAACAGGCGGTGTGAACCTGGTGAGCGAAATGCCTTCTACGGCTTCTTTGTACTCGTCCAGAGTTGGCGTTCTGCCAAGAATGGCTGAGAGTACCACAACAGGCGCAGAGGCCAGTAAGGACTCACCTTTCTTTTCCGGTGCGTCGGCCACAACACGTCCCTGGAATAAACGGGTAGAGGTTGCCAGAACAGTATCGCCTTTTACAGCTTTTTCCTGGTTACCCATACACAGGTTACAACCGGGGCGCTCGAGATACATGGTGTTATCGTACTCGGTGCGGGCGGTTAGTTTTGGCGCGGCATCATCAAACTCAAATCCGGCATATTTCTGGAGAATATCCCAGTCGCCTTCTTCTTTGAGCTCATCAATGATGTTGTAAGTCGGCGGCGTGACCACCAAAGGCGCCTTAAACTCAACATTGCCGTTGGCTTTTTCCACATTTCTGAGAATCTGGGCGGTGATCTTCAGATCGCCCTTATGAACCATACACGATCCCACAAATCCAAGATCTACTTTTTTCTCACCGCCATAGAAAGAAAGCGCGCGGATGGTATCGTGTGTGTAGCGTTTGGAGACATCTTCGTTATACACATCCGGGTCGGCGATCATGGGTTCGGTAATGGCATCCAGATCTACTTCAAACTCGGCATAATACTTCGCATCCTTATCAGGCGATAAGGCCGATTTTTCGCCGGATTTAATTTCAGCAATTCGCTTATCGGCTTTATCAATCAGGCCCTGTAGGACTTTCTTATCGTTGTCCATTCCTTTATCGATCATGATCTGGATACGGTTCTTGGCAAGCTCAAGCGACTCGATCAGGATTTCATCCTGTGAAATGCAGATAGAGGCTTTGGCTTTCATCTCGGCTGTCCAGTCGGTGAACACAAAGGCCTGGTCGGCTAGCAATGTTCCAATATGAACCTCAATTACACGGCCCTGGAATACATTCTCGCCGCCAAACGTCTTGAGCATCTGGGCCTGCGTGGCATGAACCACATCGCGGAAGTCCATGTAATCCTTCATCTGTCCTTTAAATGTAACCTTCACAGATTCAGGTATCGGCATGGAGGCTTCACCGGTAGCCAGCGCCAAGGCAACGGTTCCGGAGTCAGCGCCGAAGGCAACGCCTTTAGACATACGGGTGTGAGAGTCGCCACCGATGGTGATGTCCCAATCATCAACCGTAATATCGTTGAGCACTTTGTGGATGACGTCCGTCATGGCAGGGTAATTGTCTTTAGGATCGCGGGCGGTGATCATGCCGAAATCATTCATGAATTTCATGAGTTTCGGGATGTTGGTCTGGGCTTTTTTGTCCCAAACCGACGCGGTATGGCAGCCCGACTGGAAACCCGCATCAACTATCGGTGAAATAACTGTGGCAGCCATAGCCTCCAATTCCTGGGAGGTCATCAGACCGGTGGTATCCTGCGAACCGACAATGTTGACTTCAACACGAACATCGGAACCGGCGTGGAGCGTTTTTCCCGGTGTTGTGCCAACGGCGTTTTTGTTAAATATTTTTTCTACAGCGGTCAGGCCTTGTCCCTCGTGAGAGATATCTTTAGAAGGCGCATATACCGTTGGCATATCTACGCCAAGGGTTTTAGCTGCAAATGTCTGGAGTTTTTTACCAAATACCACCGCGTAAGAACCGCCGGCTTTGATAAACTCTAGCTTCTGAGGCGTTAATGAGGTCGAAATATCAATCAACTCCTCTGCGCCTTTACAGAGCTTCTTTTGTTTGATATTGATTGTTAGTTCCGTACCGGTGGCCACAGAGTAGGCTTGCTCTAACACAGGTTCGCCGTCTTTGTCCAGAACCGGCTTACCATCGGCGTCCGTCTTTTTAACCCAGTTTTTAAGGTCAACACCAATACCGCCTGTAACGCCAACTGTGGTCAGGAAAATCGGAGAAATACCGTTAGTGCCGGCAACAATCGGGGCAATATTGACAAACGGCACATACTGGCTGGCTGGCTTACCAGTCCACAAGGCCACATTATTAACGCCCGACATTCTGGATGAACCCACACCCATGGTGCCTTTCTCGGCAATCAACATGATGCTTTTGCCAGGGCGTTCGGCTTTCAAGGCCGTGATCTCTTCCTGGGCTTCGGGAGAAATTAAACATTTACCATGCAATTCGCGGTCGGAGCGTGAGTGAGCCTGGTTACCCGGTGAGAGTAAATCGGTAGAGATATCACCTTCGCCAACGATATAGGTTACAATATCAATGGTTTCAGGCACAGCCGGAAGCTTGGTAAAGAACTCGGCTTTCGCGTAGCTTTCCAGTATATCTTTGGCGATGGCGTTACCACTTTTGAAGGCCTCTTCCAGGCGTGCCATATCGGCATCATAAAGGAAGACTTGTGTTTTCAGAACATCAGCAGCTTGCGAGGCAACGGAGGCATCATTGCCCAGGGCTAGATCAAGAAGTACTTTAATGGATGGGCCGCCCTTCATGTGTGATAACTGCTCAAAGGCAAAGGCTGGCGTAATTTCTTCAATTACAGATTCTCCAAGAATGATCTCTTGTAAGAATGTCGCTTTAACACCGGCAGCACTTGTGGTGCCAGGTAACACGTTATAAATAAAGAAATTAAGCGAATCTTTGCGATGCGGATTATCAGCGTCCTTGATTTGCGAAATAATCTCGCTCAAGAGTTCGGCATCATCAATCGGCTTTGGGTGAAGTCCCTCGCCTTTTCGTTCTTGAATCTCCTTCAGGTATTCATCATATTTGCTCATAAATACTTTCTTTTTTTAATGATTGATTTAAAAGGTTACAGTAATGTACAGAAATCGAATACGTACAGTCTTATGTAAAACCGTACATAGGAATAATGTTTGATTTAAGGTGAAATGATGATCAAAAAGAACAGCAACTGTTTCTTTGTAGAAGAGCCATATAGTAAGCCTTTATCATCTGAATGACAAATGCAACAGCCAATTTTAGCGGTGTAAAATACAGATTTATTTCTAAGAATGCATCCTAAAAAAGATTTATAATTGAGGTTTCTGAATTTTATTGGTGGGATGGGTTTGGGATTAGGTGTGGCGGGGTGTTTTGTCCGATGGTTTTACTTTTTTACCGGTTCCTGGTTCAACGCATCGGAAAGTGTGGGTAATTGAATATCACTAGCTCCATTTTCAATTCGAGACATAAAACTCTTTTGTATTCCGGTCTTTTGAGCTAATTGCTCTAAAATATTCTTCATTCAAAGTCATTTATATTGTTTTTATTTGTTGTAGTACTTTTAATAAATTCCTCTCTTGTCATATGTAACAACATTTTAGCTTTAGAATTATCGGGTTTCTCAGATAGAATATCCTTTATCTCAGACCTGCCTAGATTCTCTTTACCAAGATGTAAGCAAACGCACGATTCATTTTATTTTCATAATAATACTTATCCGGATTAGAGTTAATTTTTTCTGTATATAAGTCAATCCCCTTATTATAATAATCAAGAGCAACTCTTTTATCTCCACTGTTTTCATATAACATTCCTGTATAAACCCAATAATCAGCAGATAAAGGCTCAAGTTCTATAAGTTTCTCAGATATAGAAATGGCTGAGTCAAGTTGTCCGATCATTGAATAAGCCACAGTTAAATTTCCATAAGCAATTCTATATGTTTCATCAGTTTGAATTGATTTTTTTAAATAATGAATTGCACTATCTGGATTGTCAGGTAAGTAACTACATGCTTTATTGTTTAGTTGGATGGCTGTAGTATCAAATTTATTCTGAAGTTTTGAATCTATATTAACCTCTGCATTCTTATTATCGCAACTGAATAAAACGACAATTAGAAAAGCACTTACTAAAACTTTCATATAATTAAAATTGAGTTTATATCTTCATTTTTAAATAGTTAGACCGCATTTGCTATAGTCGATGTTGTGCAACGCTTTATTTTCAAAATTTCCACCATTTCCTTTTTTTTGTCAAATCTGTCAATGGAAATGATATAGTTTCTCCTTTATCCTTTTCGTATTCAAGCTGACTATTGACGGGTTCGATGATATGATGCCAACCTGCTGAAAAACTCGCTTTTATTTCTGTCCCGTTTGGTGTGTAATCTTTGTCTACCTGGATTTTATCAACGACTTCAAAAAGGTCAGAGTATTCTTTTTTAAATCTGTCTGGAATGTACCAAGTTACTTGTGGTTCATTTTTCCAATTGCCAAAGCTTGCAACGAGAACTTTCGATTTTTCATAATCCTTTTTTACTGGTCGGTTTGGTTGATTAAGTCTGGTCGAAACTATGAGATTGTAACCATAACCTGTTTTGTGGTCAGCCGCCAACACGACTGCACCTCCGTAATTCCCATTTTCTAACTTAAAAGTCAAGCAAGTACCTTTTTCAAAAATCGGGTCTTTAACTTTTTTCTTTTTCCTTGCTTTCGCTATGGGCTTCTCTGAACTGATTTTGTCAAGAAATTTGTCAAGAGCAATTTTTCGCTTTTTGACTTCAGATTCGTCAGCATCAAGTTCTCGCCAAACTTCTAAGTCTTGTCGGCTTTCGATAATGGACTTTACCTTTTGATAAGTCTCTTGGTCAAGACTTTTTGTTTCCCAAAGTGCCAAGGCAAGAACGAACCAAAAGTTATTACTATCGTCTGGATTGTTGATTAAATCCTTATTCTCCTGAATTAGTTTTTTGGAAATATCAGCAGGTTCTTGTCCTTCGTTGTACAAGTCGAAAAAGTCAGCATAAATGTCGCTTGAAGTGTCGTTACTTTTTATTGCTGGTCCCCAAGTTCCCATTGATTGATTTTGTCTGTTTTAACTGTTGGACAACGTTTGTGTGTAAACCATTCTTCTAATCCCTCCACATCAACGGTATAAAAATAATAAGCCTTATCCTAGTTTTATAATGAAAGCCAACCCGTGAGCAGGAGATTGTTGTAAAAGACATATTACAAAAGACGGGGGAACATCTCAAGCAGAATGTGTTAGGCAAAAGGGCATTTGGGGTACCTCATCAATAAGAAGTTGCTAGCATTTACAGCATTGTTACATTTGTATTATTGCGATTGTTTAAACCGGCTATCAAATATGAAAGGCGTTGTTGATATGACGGATATCTTGTTAATATCGGGGTGGTTTGGATTTATCAGGTAATTAAATTCCTGTGGTACAATTGCGCTTGGGACTTTTAATACGGCTGCCATTTTTTCTTTTACAAAATCATCACCGATAAACTGCGTTTCTAATAGCGGTGGTTTGGAATCCCAGGACTCTGGCAAATCTGCATGTTGCAGTTCAAGAATGGTAAGTTCATCAGGTATATCGATTTCAACGATGTGTCTATCCACAGGCAAATCTTCGCTTAGATCCAAATGCACCGATACTTCCAGTACAGCCAATGCTCTGGATTGTGCGGTATAGACCAGGTAAGTATTTAAACTGTTCCAACGATAGCCTTCGGTTAATGCGGCTCCAATGCCTTGTAAAGTGGTTTCAAGGTATTTTTCCCGTTCAATTCTGAAAACTTTCATCAGGCCATGTTGCCGTATTCAAGTCTGTTCAATGCACTATGAACTTCCTGTATGCCTGTAATGCAGTCAAATAAGCTTTCAGGAGCCACGCCGCCAAGCGATAAATTTGGCTTTTTGAGCCAACGCTGAAATTTATCTTTTTCATTGTTGAATACTTCAAGCCCGAAATCAAGCGCTTCCGATAAAAACAGAATTACTTCGCTATCGCGCTCACTCAGAAGATCATGTTCTCTTTTTTTCTTATTGTACGTGGTTTGCGCCAAATCTAAATAATGCAGCAACTGCTTTACAGGTAAATTGGCTTTCTCACCAATAAATTCTATGGCGTCGTAAGGTAATCCTTTACGAATAATAGCGATCCTCTCCATTCTGTTTTCCCAAGTAACCATGCCACTTGATGTTACAATGGCCCATTTAGGCCTTTGTGCTCTTACGATTTCAGCCCGTTTGATACTGGCTTTGGGATTAAACGATTTGAAGTCGGTTTTACTTTTTTTCATACCAAGCTCGTAATAATATATTTACTGTAAATATATAGCAATATTGCTGTATATACAAGTTTTTATGTAGAATGCAGGCCAAAAGTTTCAACATTGAGTCTGAAGCAGACCAATCCATAAGCAGGGGATTGTTGTAAAAGACATATTACAAAAGTCGGAGAAACATCTCAAGCAGAATGTGTCAGGCAAAAGGGTATTTGAGGGATTAGATCAATCCGGTTATCCAGTTACAACTGATATAAAAAACATCACCGGTATTCAGGATTTTCGAAATTCCAGCGAGCGCCGGTATCCCAGTCTTTGCGGGAATTGCCATAAGCAGGGTAGCCGTTTGCTTGCTTTAAAAGTGCAGCTAAATGCATCAGGTTGTAGGTCATGAACGTGGTGTTGCGGTTGGTAAAGTTGTTTTCACGTGCGTTGGATTCTTTATCCAGATAGCTGGGACCAGGACCTATTTCACCGAGCCAGCCGCAATCAGCTTGTGGGGGGATGCTGTAGCCCAGATGCTGCAGGGCATACAAAATGCCCATCGCGCAATGCTTGGCGCCATCCTCATTTCCAGTGATCACACAGCCGCCAACTTTCCCGTAATACAAATACTGGCCCTTGTCGTTCAGCATGCCACTCATGCCATAAAGCCGTTCAATGAGCTTGGTGGCCTCGGAGGAGCGTTCGCCGAGCCAAATGGGTGTGCCCAACACCAAAATATCGGCCTCAAAAATGCGTTTGAAAAGCTCCGGCCACTCATCGCTTTCCCAGCCATACTCTTTCATATCGGGATAGATTCCAACAGCAACATCGTGGTCAACCAAACGCAATGTATCCACCGCTACACCTTCAGCTTTCATGATGTTCTGGGAGAGTTTCATTAATCCTTCCGTATGGCTCAATGCAGGGGAGCGTTTCAGGGTGCAATTAACGAACATGGCCTTGAGATTGGAAAAGTCAGGGTTTGGCATGATGAGCGCTGTTTTAAGCGTTTTTGGATATTTCCGGGATAGCTGTTTATGCTAACATCAAATGGCGTTTATCCATTTCCAAGGCATTCGGGGAAAAGATCACCATAAATATAGGAATTGGTTTTTAATCCCTGTGATATTCATGATATATTTAAATTCAGCCATTACATTTTAGTCTAACGGTTTAAACCAGTTCCAGCATGAAGTGCACGGTTATTGAGCATAACTATAAAACAGAACACATAAAAAAACACTGGTTAAGCGGCCTTTCACCAAGCATGGCCTTTTATTTACCGATGATGGGCACGGTTTGGAGATCCTCACGTTCAGCGAAACGCGGCAAATATAAAGATAAAGAATGGGTGGAAAGCAGCTATGAGATTTTTCATTATTTAGAGCGTGCCGGTTTAATATTTCATGTGGAAAATTTTGATGTGGTAAAAAACCTGGATGAGCCCTGTGTGTTTATCGGCAATCACATGAGCACGCTGGAAACCTTTGTGTTGCCCTATGTTATTCAACCTCACCAACCTATAGTTTTTGTCGTTAAAAAAGAACTGACAGAATACCCGTTTTTTCGGCATGTCAATAACAGTCGCAATCCGATTGTGGTCGGTCGCCAAAACCCAAAAGAGGATTTGCAGAACATGATCAGCCAATCCCAGGATCGTTTGTCCAAAGGCATTTCAATTATGATCTTTCCACAAACCACCCGAACGCCCAAGTTTGATCCCGAGCAGTTTAACTCCATTGGGGTAAAAATTGCCAAACGTAACAATGCGCCAGTGGTGCCGCTGGCTTTAAAAACCAACGCGTGGGGGAATGGTAGGCTGATCAAGGATTTCGGGAAAATTGATCCGAAGCTTCATGTGCATTTCGCGTTTCACGAACCGATCAAAGTTGAAGGAACAGGCAAAGAGACGCATGAATTTATTATTGAGTTTATACAGGGAAAACTTGCTGAATGGCAACAGGAAAGCGAACAGAGATTAAAGTAAACAAAGTAATTTCGGGCGGCCAAACCGGTGTGGATCGTGCGGCGCTGGATTGGGCTATGAAACGAGGTATCCGTTGCGGCGGATGGTGCCCGAAAGGCCGCCTTGCTGAAGATGGCAAGATCGGGTTAAATTATCCCTTGCAGGAAACGCCATCGGAAGAGTACACTCAGCGCACAGAGTGGAACGTGCTTCAATCGGATGCTACACTCATCGTTTCTCCATTACCTTTAAGCGGAGGCACAGCCTATACCCATCAAATATGCGAACTTACTAATAAACCCTGTTTTGTGGCCGGCGCTAATGTTAAAGACATTGATCAAGCGCAGTTTTTGGTTTGGCTAAAAAACCATCGCGTCTCCTCTCTAAATGTGGCTGGGCCTAGAGAGAGCACAGTGCCGGGTATTGGCAGATCAACGATTGAGATACTTGAGGCTTTATTTGTGGGATATGGTTCCCCGCATGCGTTTAATTCGTGAGCTCATAATACGGAATAAGAGCTTTTGGCGGAAGAGTTTATAAGATCCATACCTGACTTTCGGCGGGATTGACGCCAAGGTATAGCGATTCATGCTACGGGCAAAACTGGGTTCGAAATAGCAATTCACCGTACAGCCCTGACAAAAACTATAACGGCCTTCCATTTTAATTTCAGCTTTAATTTCATCGGATTGCCTGAGCTCGTATAGCGACTGGTTTATCGGGAGCTTTTTTTGAGCATCGTGGTAACAGGGTAAAATCAATTCGTTATCCGGTGATATCACCACAACCTCCGAAACAGCTTTGCACAAGGGATTTTTAATGTCGTTGCCGCCATTTTTGCGAAGCTTTATAAATGCTGAGTTTAAATACACACCGTGTTTGCGGGCAAACCGGCTTATAAACTTGAACATCTCGTCGGTTTCCTTTTCTGAAACAACGCTGCCGTAATCAAAAATGGGGTTAATGATCAAAGCCAGTTTATTGGGTTTGCAGATTTGCTCATAGACATCAGGGATTTCTGTATAATTGGAGGCTTGAACCGTAAATAAAATATCCGGGTATTCTTTTAGTGATCTGGCTATGTCTATGCTTTCAAGCAGCTTATCGAAGCAGGGTACGCCGCGAATTTCATCATGCTTTTCGGGATGGATGGAATCCAACGAAAAATGCAGCAAATCTACTTTTTTTGCCAGATCACGCGAACGTTTTGGGTAGAGAAGTGCATTGGTAGTTACACTGGTAATAAAACCGAGCGACTTGGCAATGTCCAAAAAATCAGGCAATCTCGGATGCAACAACGGTTCACCGCCGGTAAAATCAACAAATCTAACATTAAGGCGTTTTAAGTCTTTTAAATTAGCGGATACATCTTCAATTTTTGCAAGTCCGGATGGCGTTCGCCAAATGTCACAGAACGAACATTCAGCGTTACAACGGTAGGTCACATAGTAATTACATAATATTGGCATACAGTGTATTCAGTAATCGAATCTTAGGTATTTAAAAGCCTATAATAAGAATGTTTAAACTGCCTGAATGAGTACATTAAAATATGAACAAATTTGTAGAACATCCATGTCGGCTGGAAACCTAATATAATATTATGATGCCATATGCCTAATTCCAAATCAATTTTAATTATTGATGAAGACCCCAATTCTCAACAGATGTATTTAGCGGCATTAACCGGAATGTCGGTGTCGTTTCATTCCTGCTCTAACGGTAATGACGGATTTGAAGAATTAACATCGGAAACCTTTGATGCCGTGATTTTGAAAATCCCTATCGTTGGCGTTGAAACGGATGATTTTTTTCAACGGCTCAATAAAGAGCGTATAAAATACCCTCCGATTATCGCAATTGCGTCTCAACCTTCAACTAAGCTTCAGGATGTTGTGATGAAAAATGGAGCCGATTACTTTTTAGTCAAACCCTTTAACATGTCGTTTTTGAAATATGTGGTTAAAGAAGCGTTCGTGATCCAGGATATGACCAACGAGTCCTTAAAAAGCATTGTCAATGATTGTCTGGCGCGGAACAGGGCCGCTTCAATTTGGGTAAAAACCGAAGAAGGGCAAGGTATTTTAACCATCGAAAATCAGCATGTTTCGCGGGTTACTTTCAATGGCTACACATCCGATAAAGCGTTGAAAATTTTAAATCAGCAAAATCCGATAAAAATAGAGCGGGTCTGGAAAAAATAAACCCAATAAAAAATGGCGTTACAAACGCCATCCTTTATCATTTTTCCCATTAAAATCAGATAGTAACGATTAATCCTAGCTTATATAATCGTTGAGACTTTTGGCTTCAAAGGATTGCTTGCGCAGGCATTCTATTCCCATAACAGCTGCTTCGGCAGCTTCTAACGTGGTTACAAAAGGCACTCTGGAAAGAACCGCAGCCGTGCCGATGGCTTCTTCATCATACCGGGCTTTTTCGCCACGTGGGGTGTTGATGACAAATTGAACTTTGCCTAATCGGATAATATCAAAAATGTTCGGTCGACCTTCACCAACTTTATAAACCGTTCGGCATTCAATATGGTTATCACTCAAAAATCTACGTGTACCAACGGTAGCCAGAATATCAAACCCAATCTGATAAAGCTTTCGGGCAACATTTAAGGTTTGTTCATTCTTATCGGTGTCGCTGACGCTGATAAAAACTGTCCCTGACGTGGGTAGGGTAATTCCGGTAGCCATGGTGGCTTTGGCAAAGGCTTCGCCAAAATTGTCAGCAAGCCCCATCACCTCACCGGTTGAGCGCATTTCAGGGCCAAGATAAACGCCGGATTTTAAAAATTTGGAAAATGGGAACACAGGCTCTTTAATGGCCAGATGGTTCAGGCCAAGCTCATCACAATCTTTTAATTTGTAAGGCTCTTTTAAATCTGCAAGCTTCTCGCCAAGCATCATATGGCAAGCCACTTTTACAATCGGCAGGCCGGTTGCTTTGCAAACAAACGGTACGGTTCGGCTGGCTCTTGGGTTGACTTCAATCACAAACACATCATCATCCTGTACGGCAAACTGAACGTTCATTAACCCAACCACATTAAGCGCTTTGGCAAGCTGGCGCGTATAGTCTTTCATTTTTTGAATAGCCACAGGATTGGCGTTATATGGCGGAAGCACCGAGGTGGAGTCGCCGCTATGAACGCCGGCCGCTTCAATATGCTCCATAATGCCGCAGACAATGCAATCACTTTCATCGGCCAGGGCATCAATGTCATATTCCTGGGCATGCTCTAAAAACCGATCAATCAAGAGCGGATGTTTTTCGGAAACCAGCAACGCCTGATCAATATACTCTTTAAGGGATTCGTGATTGTAGATAATTTTCATGGCCCGGCCTCCTAGAACATAACTTGGGCGAACCAAAACCGGGTAACCAATTCGCTCGGTAATTTCGTAGGCTTCATCCAGACTTGCGGCAATGCCGTATTCAGGGTGAGGGATGTTCAGCGAATCCAGCAACTGACCGAATCGCTTACGATCTTCGGCAATATCAATTCCGTTTGAATCCGTGCCCAGAATTTTTATGCCTGCTTTTTCCAAAGCCGTTGATAAGCGAAGTGGCGTTTGGCCGCCAAAGCTTACAATCACACCGATGGGCTTTTCCAACTCAAGGATATTCATGGTGTCTTCAAACGTGAGAGGCTCAAAGTACAATTTATCGGCGATGTCGTAATCCGTGGAAACGGTTTCGGGATTACAGTTGATCATGATGGCTTCGTAACCGGCTTCTTTTAAGGCAAAAACCGCTTGAACGCAACAATAGTCAAATTCAATACCTTGGCCGATCCGGTTCGGGCCACCGCCTAAAATCACCACTTTTTTGTTTTCTGACACCGATGATTCATTTTCTTCTTCAAATGTTGAATAATGGTAAGGTGTTTTGGCGTCGAATTCTGCGGCACAAGTATCAACGGTTTTATAGACGGCCGAAATATTCAATGATTTTCGATACTGGCGTACATCGGACTCGGTAGTCTTAAAAATATGGGCTAATTGGACATCTGAAAAACCCAGTTTTTTTGCTTTAACGAGAATTTCCGGTTTAAGTTTTTCAGTTAGCTGATGGTTATCCATAACAGGTTTGTTAGAGATATCTGAAGATGTTGTCATGAACAGAACAATTGGTTTACTAAATCTAACCAATATAAAAAAACCGGTCAAAATTGCCGGATTTTTGTTGAGAAAAAGTTGTATGGCATTTTCGTGCGTTTATTCAGCCGTAATTTTTAGGTTATCGATTTCCCATGTGGCAGCAATATTAACCCGTGTTTTTGTAATAGTATTTTATGCATCGGATCAATATTAACTCACACTGATCCATTCGGTGAGCGTATGATCATTTTTATGGATTGTTTTGTTATAAACTAATGATTAAAAAAACTCCACCCTGGTCATGTAGCATTTTTTTGCCATCGTGATGGATCACCCGGATAAACCGGGTGATGACATTAAGGTAGAGGAAATGATTTTTCACTTAAGAAAACATCATGTTTTTCAAGCTAGCTTATTATTAACCCGGTGTTATAATTATAGTATGTATTTTCTTTCCTGAATTGGTTACCAGGCAGCTTGCTGATTGCCTACCGAAGCAATACCGAAACACAATTGATGAGAGCATAACCATCAAAATTAGCATTTCGGCTTCCAATGACGAATTTATAATTGAGCATATGTCCTATGAAGTCATTGCGATAAGCGCAGCGAAGAAGCAATCCAGATGCATTGTTTTGGATCGCCGCACGCCTTTAAGGCGTCTAATGACGAGTTAACAAATGGGTTAATGTTAGGATATAGTGTGCATATTTTTCCACCTCCGGCTTCTTCGAAGCCACCTCCGCCAGCGGAGGATAATTTATTGAAGTCACAAATTCTAATACCAAATTGTGTTTTATTGTCCCTCTTTCTGAGAGGGTGGCCGACAGGCCGGGAGAGGAAAA
>JANQGG010000065.1 GCA_028277445.1 Chloroherpetonaceae bacterium
AAATGCTGCAAAAACGAAAAGCATACAGAAAATATGACAGGCGCACAAAGCATGGAAAGTATAGTAAGTATAAATAAATCCCTAAAGTTAGCACCATTATCCCCTGAGAGGGGAACCACATTCTTTGAAATCAGTGCTTCAATCTCATATTCGTTAAAACCCTCAACTTCTTTGAGAGGAGAAATAAAGTTGCAAAATTGAGTTTGACCAGCCCTTCTTACTGCCTGTTTTATAATCTCAGGTGTTCTTAAAGGAAAATTACCGTCCATACTCTGAACCCATACGCTTTGTTTCTCGGTCACGATGAATAAATGCTGGGGCAAATGCCTTTGCATCATTATCATCATCTGGTGTCCAGTCATTTTTGAATTCCCATTGACTACCGTTGTATTCGAGTCTTATATGGCCGTCAGCAGTGTATTTAAACTGAACAGGGTGTTTATCTGACTCTTCAACTCCATGATTTTTCCTAAACCATTTGTGATACCATTTCCATGCAGCATAATGCGGTGGATTTGCACCTGATTTATTTTTACTTGTTGGAAACTTTTCATCTGATGAAACCACTAAATATTTTGGATGAATTGAGTCGAGAGCTCTGTAGTTATCAGGATATGGATCAGCGTTTAAAACATCTTCTCTATTTTCACCAAAAAAAGTATATGAACCATGATGTGATGCGATACAAATAATGGATTTAGCCCAGTCCTTTCTTTCCTCAGTCTTTAGAGTGTGCGGGAAAATCCTTTCCCGCCAGATTTTGGAACCCGAATCGCCGGGGAAAAGAACGGATAGGCCGGATATTGTGGTGTTGATGACCAAACTCATGTTGTTGACATCCAGATCACCATTTTCATCGTCCTTCAGATATGGACTAAGCACTCGGACAGTGAGATTTTCAGGTGGATTAAGCCCTTTGAATGCCGCTTCGTTTTCATCCCAAGCGGTCAGCGGAACTTCAATATCGCCGTACTCTTGGTTATCAATCTTTCTGCGGCGCATTATCTCTTCATGAAGATCAAGGTAGTCAGTAGGCAAGTCTTTTTCATCAGCAACCTTAGTTCTGTCAAAGTTGGGGTGCCAGATAGAACCTATGACCAAGTTGCCTGCTTTCATTTCTTCAGCAAACTCACTGAACCCGCCGCAATGATCTTGATCTCCGTGTGAAATGCACAAGACATCAAGTTCGAATGTGCCGTTCTGATTTTTTCTCAGGCGGTCTTTTAACAGCGTGTAAGAACTTTTTTCCTCTGTTCCATAAAGGTCGAAAATCATTTTAAAACCATCCACTTCGATAAAGCAACAGTTTCCATTTCTTACTTGATAAAAAGTTATGTTTCGTTTAGTATTAATAGTCATAATCATCCTTTTCATTTAAGTTTAAAAAATATATAAGTGTATTTTTAGCATAAGTAAGGGACTTGTTCTCCATTCTCCATAATGAGGCAATTTGCATCAGCAGATAAATACCTGTTATTAATCCATGAGTATCCCAAGTTAGTTCTGAATAGATATAGCCACCTACTAGAGTTAAAACTATTAATAAAAAAAAGCTCACTGCATGTCCTCTCATAGCATGAAACTCTGCAAAGAACCTTTTTGTAATCGGATCTTTAGATGAAACAAACTTATAAGCTTGATATGTATGATCTTCAAGTGATTTTAATAGGACATGATCATTTTGATTGCCTGGTAGTTTACCATATTGATTAGTAAGTGATTTAATGATTTTTACTTTTAAGTTTGACGATAAAACATTAGAATTTAAAAGGAGAATTGTTGCAGTAGGTTGACCTCCTCTTATTTTAAGCCAAATTGGTTCTATAGTAATTTTACCTATTCCTTGTAAAAATGTACCAGCAGAGTATCCAGCAATTATAAGAATTGTAGCATCACCCAGCCCACCCTTCCACTTTATAACTTCTATACCTGCTGCAAATTTTAAAGTTATCATTGATAAACCAAGAAATATCGTGCCTGGAATTAGCATAGCGAATATATCGTAAACATTAAGCCCATCTTGTAACTTCATATTATTATGTATTTTGTTTAATAAACAATAAACAGTTAAAGTAAAAAAATATCACAATGCATTTTGACTCATATGATATAAACCCAACTCTTTTAACCTAATTTTAAGAGCTTTTTTAGAGCAATGAAATATTTCACATAGGTTATTTTCAATAATTGGATAATTTTGTCTTTTATAATTTTCAAATTGATTATTTAAAGATTTAGAAGGCATTAAGAGTGATGCTGCAAAATAATTCGCCTGCCATTCTAAACTATCATTTTCTTCAATATCTGATTCAATTGTTTGGCGTTTACAAATAATATCTTTCTCTTTATAGTTTTCAAATCCAAGATCTAATTGCATAACCTCTGCTAAAAAATCATTTCTATGTAAAATAAAATGTCCAATTTCATGTGCTATAGTAAAGCTATTCATAGCTTTCAAGTCTTCATTTAGTTTATTATTTAAATAAATTTCGTTTTCAATTGGTCGATACATGCCAAGAATAGTAGAATCCATATCTACGTATCTAAAATCTTTTAATCTTTCTTTCTCTTGGAGAAATGCAAGGTATTCCCAAGGATCAATACCAATACATTTCTCTAATAATGATGAATCCATTTCATCAATAAGTTTTAATGCCTTTTTTTCAATAACATATTTAGGAATAAACTTAACATTCATAACTTTAACTTCTTCTCTTTCTCAAAAATGCATCTAATTCATACCAATCTATTTTTCCTTCTTTTAACTGTTGCTTAAGGTCTGACTCAACTTCACTTGGCAATTTATCAGCCATAATTAATAATTCTTTTTTATCATATGAAAGTGCCTTTGCCAACTTTGAAATAGTATCTTCTGATGGTAACCCATGAGCTACTCCATTTTCCAATTGTGAAAGATACCCCGGGCTAATACCGACTATTTTTGCCAATTCCCTTAACCCATAATTTTTAAATTCTCTTAATTGTTTAATTTTCTTACCAAAATTTTCCATTTACGTCTATCGTTTAATTAACAGTAAACATATGTAAATCCATCTGAAATATCAACAGATTATAAAATATTTTAGAGATAATTTTTATGAGTTCATCCTCTCCAAACTTTTCTTCCAACCTTCAATTACGTTCTGCAGAGCGACTTCCCGGTAAAGTTCTTTGAATAAGTCGCTTTGAATGATTAATTTGATTATTTCAAGGGTTGGCTTTAGTGCTGTGTATTGGGCTTGGTTCTATTTCAGAAAATAATCTTTTCGTATTTGGCAGGAGAGATTTGAGCGGTCGACGAGACTCGAACTCGCGATATTTTACCTTGAGTACTTTATAAGAGAACTACTATTTGACTGAAAAAACGACAAAAAGATTACTCTCTAACTTAAGCGTTTTTCTGACCTTAAACGCATAAACAATTCAGTGGTTTAAAAGGACTGGAATAACTTGAGTTATCGAGGCGGGAATTATAGTTTGTCATGAAAGATGATGAATAATGTATGATAAATTGCCAATTCAAACCGCTTTCCGAACCATGATTCACTTGATAAAGAGGATGAATGGCAGATAAAACCAAATTCCTTCATATACCTCTTACCTTTATTCCGAATTTCATCAAGCCAATCCTAAAAATCAGGGTAAGAAATTTACCCACGCATGTAGAGACAAGGCATGCCTTGTCTCTACACGGTTCGGGATTTATGAAGAAATTCCTCAATTCAGAATTCATCACCAATCATCTATCATACATCATAAATACTAACGGTCTAGCCAGGCTTTAAAATCGGATACTCGTTCGCGCGCAACCACCTGATTTGCTTCAAATCCGGGATTTAATTTAACCAGAAGACGGCTATTGAAATACGGCTCCATCATTTTAATGGCATCCAGATGAATGATTGCCTGACGGTTGATTCTGAAAAAACGAGCCGGATCAAGATTTTTTTCAATTTGATCCAGGGTTAAGTCAACCAGGTAGCGTTTTTCATTTCTGGAAACCAGATAAACAACTTGGTTACGAATAACAGCGCCTAAAATATCTTCGACAGGTATTGTTAGCAGCCGTTGTCCCTGTTTGACAAGGAAACGGGATTTATACGAGGGATTTAGCATCCCTTGCAATCGGTTAACATCGGGAAGTTGATGCAATTGGTTGGAAATGGCGGCTTGTTCAAGTTTTTGGAGTTTATCCAACGCGCGTTCAAGGTCGCGATGCTCGATTGGTTTTAAGAGGTAATCTATGCTGGTTACACGAAATGCTTCCATCACATATTCGTTGTACGCGGTGGTGAAAATCACCGGGACTTGTATATCCAAATAGTCAAACAATTCCAGGGAAAGCCCGTCGCCCAATTGGATGTCCATGAAAAACAGATCAGGATGAGGATTTTTTCTGAGCCAGGCCAGAGACCCATCAAGGCTTTCGAGAACAGCCACAATGTTCATATCCGGTTTAATAGACTTCAATAATCGCTGCAGGCGAGCTGCGTTGGCCGGTTCATCCTCGATGATTATAACGTTCTTCTCCATGCTCTATTAAGGGTAATTCTACTTCAAAGGTGTTTGTTGTTTCAGTAATCAGAACCTTTCGATCCGTTATCAATTTATATCTTTCCACAATGTTTTTTAATCCCATTTGAGTGGAAGGGACTTTAGAGACTTTTTTCTGTAAATTATTGACCACCTTTAATGACGGCCCATCTATCAAAGCAATGGAAATAGTCAATGGTTTCTGACGCAAAATCACATTATGCTTGGTGGCATTTTCAACAAGTAACTGGAGAGATAACACGGGAATTTTTAAAGATAGCGCTGATGCAGGGATATCAACCTTTAAATGAAATCCTTCCTTATGACGCTGGGTAAGTAAATATTTATAAGCTTCAATGAAGTGCAATTCATTTTCCAGATCAGTCAAGTTTTTATCGGAACTCAGTAAAATGTACCGATAGACTCGTGAGAGTTCCTGAACAAATATGGCGGCTTTTTCTGATTTTTCCTCAATTAAACCCAAAAGGACGCTAAATGAATTAAACAGAAAATGGGGATTGATTTGTGATTTTAACGCATCGACCTGGATTTTCATATTGGCTTGTTGCAGTTCAATCAAAGATAATTTCTGACTTTCCAGTTCCCTGCTAACCCGTTCAACCACCTGATGCGTTTTCCGGTAATCATCAATCATTTTAAAACCATACGCAACCAACACAAGCAACAATCCCCATCCATACCAACTGGGCGTTGTATCATAAACATCCAATACAATCAATACATCAACAAAAACTAACAAACTGCACGCAATGAAAGCCGATGCCAGAATTTTAAACGACCACTCCGAACTCCGATAATGAAATAAGGCAATCAAAATACCGATCATATCCAAAGGAATAATGTACATTAAAAAATCGGACAGCATCATCAGCATTTCTCCCGGATAGATGATAAAAAAGGCCATCGCTATCCCGATTGCAATATGCAAACCAATCATAATCCTTAAGAATACATCAATTCGGCTTGGATACAGCCTAAGAAAAAACAAGAGAATAAAAACCGGCATGAGAATCGTTAGCGTCAAGGGAAAAAGCTCATAAACCATAGGAGAAAAATCAATAGGGCTAACCGGTACAAATGAGAAATTGGCTGAAAACAAATAATCCAGTGCCGCCAGTAGGATTAAACATGCAAAAGGAATTAACGCCCGCCGTCCAGATCGCCCGATCCAGAACAACGACATAAACATCATAATCGCACTAAACAGGAGCACACATCCAAGAAGTAAATTAACGATAGCGTTTATCACCGATTCCTGTTGCCTGGTAATTGCCCAAGCCAGGATATCGGTACGTTCTCCCAATGATAATTTTCGGGATGTGCCCAATTCCAGGATATGCTTATAGGTCAGTTCAATAAACAATTCAATGGGTTGATGATCTGTTTGTAATGAAATTTGATGAAATTGATTGTAGCGCCAACTTGGGGAAGCTTGCAGCTTGTCTGAAGGGTATATTTGAATTCCATCCTGAAAAACCCGAAGGTGACTAAATATTCCTTCCAGGTATAAAACAGGATCTTTAAAATCAATAACCGGTAAATTGGCGCGTATCCATAATTCCCCCGCTTGGTGGACTTTTTCTATATCTGTTATCAGCGTATCCCATTGTTGGGTATATTCACCCGACTCCTGCTTAAAAATATAGTGGTTCTGAGAATCCAATGGCGGGTTATCAATGCTGGCATGAAAAGGAATGGATTCCAGGTTAATGATTCGTGCGGTATCTGTTTCAATTGCATCAGACACCGGAAGTCTGACAAAACAGCCGAATATAAAAGCCATCATAAACCATCCTATATGCTTACTTACCTGACTCGTCATATTCCCTTTATCCTGAAATACATCATAAACGGTTTCCTTATGAAGATTTTGGTAAAGATAGGGGTATTCAGCTTGTTCTTTAAATCATTAAAGGTGGATCGCCGGCAATCAGGTTTGAACCGTAATATTTTGCTGTTGAATTGTCAATAATAATCAAATGACGATTGAGCGGCCTATATCAACATTTAACAATAAATAAATAACCACTTAACCGATTATCATATTCCCTCATTCTACAGATGTTTATCTTTGCATCAAGATTACTCAAAAAAAGATAACAACCATGAAACACCTATTATTTTTTCTGTTTTTAATTATTTCGCTGCAAGTGAATGCGCAGGAAAAAAGAGATGCTACCTTAACCGGCTTCGTTTATGATAAAGAAACCGGCGAGGCGCTGATCGGGGCTACTGTTCTTATCGATGGAACAACCACCGGCGCTTCCACCAACCATTCCGGTTTTTTTTCTATACCGGGTGTCAGAGATGACCGCGTTTCTTTAGTTGTGCGGTATTTCGGGTATATAACGCAGATAATACCGTTAAAGGTCAATTTTAATACGTCAAACCAAGAAATTATCTATTTAGTCCCGGACGCGATTGAGTTTGAAGAAATCGTCGTTACCGGCAAAAAAACAGGCACCGCTCAAGAAATGTTTGAAGAACCGGTATCAAATGTTGAATTAACCGGTCAGGCAATCCGAAAATTACCACAGTTGTTAGAGTCTGATCTCATGAGATCGCTGCAAACTTTGCCTGGCGTGGTGCCTCTTTCGGACTATTCTTCACAATTGTATATCCGTGGCGGAACGCCCGACCAAAACCTATACCTGGTTGATGGGGCCGATGTTTATAATCCTGAACATGCGTTTGGGTTGTTTTCTACATTCAATACGGAATCCATCAAAAATGTAACCCTTTCAAAAGGAGGTTTTGGGGCTAAGTATGGCGGACGGTTATCATCGGTGTTGGATATCACCAATCTGGATGGCAACCGATATAAAACCACCGGAACTTCCACCGTGAGCTTGCTTGCCGCCAAAGCTACCATTCAGACTCCGCTTGGTTCGTGGGGAAGTTTGTCCGGTTCATTTCGTAGAACCTATTTAGACCTGATCCGTGCAACTAGCGAAAGTTTAAAAGAAGACATCCCGGATTATTATTTCTATGACGGAACACTAAAACTGTTTGCCGATATCAATTCCAACAATAAACTGACGCTTTCCTTTTTTTCAAGCCGGGATGACCTGAGATACCGTTTTAATGAAAAGTCTGACGATTCGGATGGCATTAATTATAATTGGGGAAACAGGACTTTTTCATTGAAATGGACAACTTTGTTCAACGCTTCTATTTTTGCTGATTTCTGGATTACTACCAGCCGTTTTGACTCTGATTTAAAGACGCTACAAATAACTGAAGTAGATAAAAATAAGATGTCTGATATCAGTATGAAAGCTAACCTGGAATGGCTGGTATCGCCAAAATGGGATCTATTGTTCGGGATAGAACAAAAATTTATAAAACCTGATTATTCATATGAGTTTGATGGAGGCTTGGTTCATGTTCAGGGTAATCGCAGCCATCAGTCTGCCTATTCACAGGTGACTTACCGCCCTCACAACCGATGGGTATTGGAAGCCGGGTTAAGAATTGACCGGTTTTTATCGGATGCCAACTTTACTGAAATATCCCCCCGATATGCCATCAAATACAAATTGGATGATACTCAAAACCTGAAACTGGCCGGAGGTATTTACCGGCAATACCTGCACCGGGTACCCCGTTTTTTTGTGGGAGATATTTGGGTTTCTACAGATAAAAACATAAAACCCTCAAAATCAATTCATACGATTGCCAGTTATGAAAAGTGGCTGGATGCCGGCTTTTCATTCCAGACGGAATTGTTCTATAAAACATACACTAACCTGAACTCTTTCAATCAATTTATCGCCACCGATCTGGAAAGCGACGGTGTGGATGATGAGGGTCGTACGCTTTATACCAACACACGAAACTTGTTTGATGTTGGTAACGGCAACAGCAAGGGATTTGAGCTCATGTTGAAAAAGGATGGCGGGATTGTGACCGGATGGGCGGCATATACCTATTCGGTTACCAAGTGGGAAATCGATGGTATTAATCAAAATAATGAATACAATCCAAGACATGATCGTACTCATGTAGCCAATCTGGTACTTAATACCGAGCTCGATAAATTGTGGGATCTACTTTGGAAGGGTAACGTTCAAAAAAGAAAAAACCGGTGGTTAATGAGTTTGAATTTTGTTTATTCTTCCGGACAACCCATTACTACGCCCAATTCCGTGTATTTATCCGGCGGCACGCCTGATGCTGGTAACGACGGCGTTACGGGCGATGGCGGCAACATATCGTTTTCACTTTATCCCAGTGACATTAATTCAGCAAGATTGCCGGCTTACATTCGGACTGATATCAGTGTAACAAGGGAATTAACATACGAAAAATTTACCCTTTCGCCCTATGTCCAGATTTTCAACTTGTTTAACCGGAAAAACATCTGGTTTGTAACCTATGAAGACGACTCAAAAGAAACCGGTCAGATCAAGCCGAAATATGAAAAGGTAACCATGTTTCCTTTGCTCCCAACAATTGGCGTAACCATAACTTTTTAATGAAATTACCATGAAACCTTATTTAATTATTCTGCTTTTTGGACTAATACTCACAGCTTGTGAAAATCCACAATTTGATCTCAAGGATTCCGAATATCAACCGAAACTTGTTGTTGAAGCCTACCTGGTTCCCGGGCAAAGTCCATCTAATATCAAGGTGACACGTAATTTTCCGCTATCCCAGTCTATTAACTTAGAGGAAGTTATCCTGAGCGATGCAACCGTCCGTATTACCCGTGATTCTGACAAACAAGTTTTTGATTTGGTCTATAATCCTGTCAAAGGAAATTATGAATATCCGGGCAGCGACTTTGTTATTGACTATGATAAGGTCTATCATCTTTTCGTTGAGGGAAAGATTGAGAAACAAACTTTAAGCGCCACTTCAACAACGCACACACCCAAATCCGGTTTTAAAATCATTCCTGAACAATCCCAGTTGTCGCCTACTTCCTATACCGGTTCTGAGAATGTCAGCTTGGCTTTTGATCCTGCACCCGGTACCGACTTCTATGTCGCAAGCCTTACAGCCCTGGATGCATCCGTGGAATCGTTTATCTATTCACCAGAAAATCGCTATGAAGATATCGAACAATCAGATTCCTCTGATGTTAAAGAAGAATTGAATTTCAGAAAATATAATTCTGAAGGGTTTCTTAACGTACCCGACTCTCCAGGCCAAATCCGCGAACTGGATTGGTACTTGTTCCAATTTTATGGTAGGCACAAGATCATTATGTATGCGATGGATAAAAATGCGAAAGACTTTTATTTAACCCACAAAGATGTCCAGGAACTGGATGGCAACTTTCTAGAACCTCGTATGGCGATCGAAGGTGAAGGAATTGGCGTATTTGGTTCGGTACTTGCTGATACGGTTGAAGTCAAAATCGAACAATAGCAAAAACGAATTTTTCCCCCGGTTTCTTTTTTTTTGGCATCAAATGGGTGTTGGTTTATTAAAAACAGTAATCATGTTGCACATAAGTTTGAGTTGATGATCGTAAGCGGTATTGGGTTTTATTTTGCCAGCCGGACCTCGGTAAAAATTGCAGAGTTGATTGGGAAATTCAGGAAGTGAGTTGTACGAAGCTTGATTTTCAATATTTGAGTAACTAACCTGTTATTTTTATAACTTCATACTCTTATATCTCTACCAGAAGCAATTCAGCATCTACTTAATCACTCAAGAAGATATTTTTATTTTTTCTTATTGATGGCCTGTATGTTTTTTGTTTTTGGATTTGGTGATAAACAATTTTATTCGGATATCTTGAAGCTTGTGATCTTTGGTAGCTTTGCATTTTATTTTGTTGATCCATATCATCAATTTCTAAAGCAATCCATTCAGGGAATACATCATCAGCAACGTTGTTACTTACATTTGTCATATTACTTCCATCTGGATTAATAACATAAATATCCCTGTCTCCATCCATATCTGCTATAAATGCAATTTTTGTTCCATTATAATTCCATTTTGGATATTCATTTATATCAGAATATTTAGATAATTTTTTTTGATTACTACCATCTGTATTCATAACATAAACAGCCCAGTTACCACCTCCTCGATTTGATTCAAACGCAATTTTTGATCCATCCGGTGACCAATTTGCGGCTGAATATCCAAGAATATCGTCAGCCGTATGATTTGTTAAATTTTTCATATTACGACCATCTGCATCCATAACAAAAATTTCATGATCATCTGATCTGTAGGCAGTAAATAGAATTTTTGTGCCATCCGGAGACCATACCGGGGAAGTATCAAAAGATATATTTTTGGTCAAATTTACTGGATTATTCCCGTTGGGATCCACTACATAAATTTCATAATTATTATCACTATCACCTCTTGATGAGACATACACAATTTTATTACCATCAGGCGACCAACTTTGTGCACCATCAAGACCAAGGTTGTTATTTGATAGGTTAATTTGATTACTGCCATCTGCATTCATAACATAAACTTCCAAATTACCATCTCTATAAGATTCAAACGCAATTTTTGATCCATCCGGTGACCATACTGGATAACCATCTGAACTATCATGAATAGATAAATTTATAGGATTGCTACCATCAATATCCATAATATAGGTTTCCCAATTTCCATCTATCTTAGAATGAAAAGCTATCTTTGAATTATTTGGAGATGGGTGAGGGACGAAATCTGATGAGTCATTATTAGTTAATTTAGTAGGTATTTTATCAACCACATCCATGATATATATGTCATAATCTCCATCCATATTTGAACTAAACACAATTTTTTCATCATAAATGGGTATTGGTTCTGATGGATTTTCGCCACTTGGATTTACATCATTTGAAGAATTATCACAGGCTTGAAAACTCATTAATACAGAAACTACTAGAAGGGAAAAAAAGAAGCGTTGCATGAAATCTAAAAAATGGAGTTATGGGTTTGACTTCTTTGAATATAAAAAATTCTATAGAAAACCATCATGCCTTCTCCATAGATAAGTTAACAGATTAAATAGAGTATGATCAACTTTACATATATCACAAATTGATTAGTTTTATAATCTCATTAATAACATTTATCCCAAACTTGCCCATCCTTCTACCATATCCTGTAAAGCACTTTCCGGTACAGTTCCTGAAACAAGTCGCTTTGAATGATAGATTTAATTGTTTCAAGGGTTGGTTTTTCCTTTAAGCATTGGGCTTGGTCCTTTGTCAGAAAAGAATCTTTTCGTACTTAGCTGAAGGGCTTAGAGCGGGCGACGAGACTCGAACTCGCGACATTTTGCTTGGGAAACGGGTAATTTGATAGTTTTAGAAATAAGTACTTATATATAAATAATTTATAAGAATAATTATCAGAATTTCTATGCCAGGGATTACGCTAAAGTTACGCCTGACCGAATAAGGAAAGTTGCATTTTTCCAATTTTCAAACGTTTTCAAATTAACCAATACATGATTTTGATCCTAACTATTCCATGATAGTTTTAGGTGCCGGTTGCCCAGCACCCAACCAAAGAATCAGAATTCAATGCCATCCAAGACGTTGGTTTCCAACATTTTTACAATCTCAAAATATTTCTGGCTGAAGTTCTTAGTATTATAAAGCTCTTCCTTTTCCTTCTGTGGAAACAAGCTAATAACTTTACAAGCCGTTTTTTGGCAAGCCTGCCTTACAATACACTTTTGTTTAGCGACCTCTAATTTGTACCTGTATGCTTGCATCTCACCAGCCTGGCGAACCGGTTTGACTTTGGGATAACTTTTATCACCAAAGGTTTGAATGCTGAACTCATAGTAAGTGCTTTGACCAGGAACAAAAGCCTTCTGGTCTTGACTGCGACTGAGATATTCTCCTTCCCTGCCGTCCTCAAAAGCTATCCTGTACTTAAAAAACGTGCCTGAACTGAGATTAAGCTCTTTAATAAAAGATGCTTCTTTTACGGTCCCGGAGAGTTTAACCGGAGCGGTTGCCCCATTTAGGGGTGCCGCTTGCATGGTGTTTGTTTGCATAACTTTAAGATGTTTTGAATTGAGAAAGTTGAACCAGGAGTTTGACAAAATACTGGTGCTTACAGGCCCATCCGCGCTGGCCGGCCAGGCAAGTACAACTGGTTTGGGTGACATTGTAATACACATCCGGATGGGCTGAACTGGCCACACGATAAACTTCACCCTGAGCTTTGTAATACTTGTAATCCTCACAGATCATATTAAAGGCTTTATCCAGGGCGTTGAGATGACCCTGTGCGGCTTTTCTGGAGAGATGCTCCAGGCGCATGGCTTTTAAGACTTTGATTTTGGCGGCAATAGCCAAAAAATGCTTTTGTAAATCTTGGTTGATATGAAGTTTTTGCATGATTATTTGGGGTTTAGAGTTAACAAGAACCTCACCGGGTAACATGCCCAGGCATAGCTGACCGTTAAAGAACATTTAAAAGAGTGACAGTGAATGCGACTGAGGCGACCAGCTGCCGGCAAAGATGCTCTGACCTTGCGAGCACACCCAACGCCCCCAGGACTCTGGAAGCTGAAGCGGACCATACCCACCCCAATAGATGAAAATGGGTACGCCCATACCCTTGGCAAATGCCAATGTGCCCCATGTACCGGAACCATGACCATAAAAACACCCGCTGGGTGAAGCGGATGGCACCAAGCCGGGAGGACAAGGTTTTGTGGAAAAGCCTACCATGGCGCGAAAGCCACCAGATGCTACCACAGCCTGAACCAAGCCTTGAGAGCGTTGGACAAGCTGCCAGGGTTTATGGCCGTTTGCCTGAAAGATTTTGGCGTCTGGAACGGCTAACCGAACGGCATGATCTGTGCCAATAGCACAACCGACAGCGATGGTATGCCCTTCTAAGACACATGAGATGGCAAGCTGGGAGACTTGCTTTTTTACCTCTGAAGAGATAAACCGGGAACCTGTAAAACCAACCATAATGCAATATGTTTGAGTTGAAGAAACCACCCATGATGAACGAAAAAAACATGCAGGCTGGCGGACGCTGGTTTTAACAAGGGTGGGCAAACCATGAGGGCAAGGGCGAAATGCTGCAGGCATGAGCTGGCTATACCCTTGCCGGAATGGGCAAACCACCCTTTCCTTTCCCCAAGGAAGCCCGACTGCTATTGCTTTTATGAGATTGATTGCTATTTGAAAGTGATGGATAGGAATTGAATGGCAAAAGTGATGTGATTCTGACCTAAGAATGGTGGCGAGGGCAAAGGTGTACAATGACACTCCAAAAGTTTTTCCAATGACGCATGAGTATATCTATAACAAGGGGTTGCAACCCCTTGTTTTCGAAGCCACTTCCCTGAGCGTGAATACAGTTCTTTAAAAGCGTGTATTTGAATAGAATTGTGTTGTATTTGTCCCTCTCAGGAGAGGGTGGCTGGCAGATTGAGAGAGGAAAAATTCGTCATTTCGTATTTATGTTTTTGGCTATCGACACCAAAAATTTGTACTGCTAATGACAGGATATAAGTGGCGTAAGCAACAATAAATCATAGATTATTGTCATATTGATATCTAATTTGTTGAATGCCTTCACTCTGTTTTAATGCATTAATTCTACCATTTTTTGAGTATTTATTACTCGTTATGCTCGCTTGGGATGCATTTATCAGTTGATGCGCACAAATAATTATGTTTTTCGTGCATTCAGCCTTTTAAATGCACTGACTATGTGCATATCACCATTTGAACGCATCAATAATGAGGATTGTCGTGCATTAGTCATTGATAAATAGCTCATATAAGGCCTTGTTTTTAAAAATGAATTCGGTACCCATTTTTTCTTTTTCAAGTATTCCCATATCAGCGAGTTGATTCAGATAATCGCTGGCTGTATTTCTATTTCCAATTTTGCGCTCCACTAAAAAATCATATTTACAGTAGACTTGAGTAAATAATAGTTCAACCAATTCATATTTATAGATTCTTTTAGCCTTTTCTTCTATAGTTCTACGTGTCTCATCAAAAAGCCGTTCTATGGTTTTAACTTTTTTCAGGGTATGATTAGCCGTTGCCCTTACAGCTTCAAGCATGAATAATAACCAATTCTCCCATTCCTGTTTTTCTGTCACACCAAGCAACAGATTGTAATACTTTTCTTTATATATGTTGATGTATTTTGAGATGTATAAGACCGGATCATCAAGTAAATTGTGAAAGCAGAGATACAGTACATTTAATACCCTCCCCGCACGGCCATTTCCATCTTTGAACGGATGGATGGCTTCGAATTGATAATGAAGCATTGCCATTTTTATAAGGGGATCAATGATGTGATCACTTTTGGCTTTACTGATCCAATTATCCAGCTTTTTTAAAATAATAACTTTACCGGATGGCGGGGTATATCGAATTTCAAATGAATTACCAATATAAACGTCTATGTCACGAATCCCGTCAGTTTCGTCTTTTATGATTCTGTAAATCTCTTCAATATACGAGACTGAAAACACCTCAGAATCTTTTATTCGGGCATACGAAGTCATCAGTGCTTTGCCATATCGCAGAACTTCCTTCGTGCTTCTATCTGCTGTTTTTTCAGAAGTAAATGCTTTATAAAGCTTATCATTCGTTGTAAACACATTTTCGATGGCTGAACTGTCTTTAGCTTCTTGCAAGGCAAGGGTATTAATAAAAATTCTTGGATTAGGAATAGCTGATAGATGTCCTTTTAGTTCAGCCAATGCCTTATTGGCCTCATTAAGTTTTTCATATACTGAAATTGTTTTCCAAAACTTTTCATCCGGCCAAAGTAAAGGCAAGTTGTTGTATGGCTGCTCCCTGTTAAAACTCATATTTTTTTCAATTCGATAAAAGTGAATTCTGTGAAAGGATAATAGAAAATACAGAATTGAACTTTTTAATTGCACAAAATAAATATAATATAATCATTCTCTCTTTAAGTTATTTTGTTTTATTTATAAACTTTTTTATATTAGTCCTGTATATGAAATCTCCCTACCTGCCGCCCTCAATCTTGATAACTTATGGCGCAAATTAAACAGCCACTTAACTCTGATGATGCCAGAGGTAAATTTGGCAGTAACATGGTGTTCTCTCACTTTGCCAACAAACCCATTGCCCGAAAACATGTGGCACCTAACAATCCGCGCACACAGTTGCAGCAATCGCACCGGGCCCGGTTTAAAGCTGCTCAATCCATGTTCCAGGAAGGTTATGATGACTATGCTGGAGCTTTAACCGGAGTTGCCGAACCAACCCTTGTCGCTTACCTGGAAGCAGTATCTAAATACAAAACCGCTCATCCTATTCAGCCTAAACAGTATGCAGCTGGATTTGAATCGCTAGCAGTGCCTCAGCGAGCCTATGCTATTGGTCACGCCATGCGTAACCGTTTGCAGGTTCATCTACGCAGAATCGGTGAGATGCATAATGATTCCGGTCAGGAACTGGAACTGCTTTGTTTTGATGATACCGGGGTAAGACTCGCTTCCGTGATCATTGCTAATGGTGCTGAAGCCCCATTAACCACAGGTACGGTTGCTGTTGTGGTCTCAAACAGCACGGTGGATCGGAGCTCGATCACGAATCTGGATACCCTGGTCTCCATCGATGGCCTGGATGATGACATGACCGAGATGATCGTAGTCGGATCCATTGGTATCTATGAGTAACACAGCCTGGTTGGCTGTAAGGCATTTTATCTTTAACACGTGGCGGTATTGGGGATTATCGCTTTATAGCCAGCCTTATTTTTTAAAATTCAACTTTAACCTAAAAATCATCTTTACTACTTAAAACCATGCAGGTGTTTAACGGGAAACCATCCTTGAATGAACGTGCGGAGTCATGGCTCAGATCAGACATCTTAAGACTTATTGGCATTGCTGCTACGTTTATCCTCTTTTTACTCTCCTTAAACTCACTCATTACCGAAACCCGGCAAACCGCTTTAACCACACAGAAAAATGTTGAGGAGCTTAAGACACTTTTGAAAGAGATGGACTCGCGCATACTGACTCATTTTAAGGATCATGACGACCGCATTCGGCTGCTTGAAATACAACTTTCTGCCATTGATAAACCGAAAAACTAGCTATGCCTCAATTCTCCAAAACATCATTGCAGAAACTGGACTCCTGCGATCCTCGTCTGCAAAACTTGTTTCTGACTGTGATTCAGCACATGGATTGCTCCGTGCTGGAAGGCCACCGGCCAAAAGACATCCAGAACAAACATTTCGTGGAAGGTAAATCTAAAGTAAAATGGCCACACAGCAAACATAATGTAAAACCGTCCAAAGCTATAGATGTGGCGCCCTACCCGATCAACTGGGAGGATATTCTCAGATTTCACCAGTTTGCTTTTTTTGTGAAAGGCATTGCTTTGCAACTGGGATTAAAGATTCGATGGGGTGGAGATTGGGATAACGATCATAACACCCAGGACAATCGTTTTAATGATCTTCCACATTTTGAACTCTTAGATTAACTATGAGCCTGTTATCATTTTTAACAAACGGTGTTTCATCGCTCATCAATAATGTAGGGGGTGTGGTGGATCAACTTTCCACGAGCGACGAAGAAAAAGAAACGCTGAAGAACTCGCTGTTTGGGCTGATCAAGGATTTTGCCAGAGACATTGAAGCAGCCTTTTCAGAGCGGCATGCCACTGATATGTCCAGCGACAGCTGGCTCAGTAAAAATGTACGGCCATTGCTTCTGCTTTCCTCGTTTTACGCCATTCTCATTTTTGCCACCCTAGATGCATTCCAGCTTAGTTTTCAAATCCGGCAATCGTATCTGGATATTTTTGAGATGGTGATTGTGAGTGGGATTGGGTTTTACTTTGCCGGAAGAACCTCGGAAAAAATTGCAGAGCTTATCGGGAAATTCAGGAAGTAATGGGTGCTTCCTCTTAGGATGGTCTTAGTAGCTTAACTCATTCTTTCTATTATCGCTTGTCTCACGCAAACTGATTTCATTTCAAAGAGTACAATTATTTGGGTGTCTTTGGTTAGAAGTTCGACTCTTCTATCACTCACAACACCAAACCACTTTAACCTACTTTCCACTCATTTTTTATCTAATACATCATTGATGGCGAATTTGACGAAATCACAGGTTGGTTTTGCTTTGAGTGTTTTTAGATCAGGTATTAAAGAAATGGCATGCATTTTATGAAATATTTTGAAAAAGAGAAGGTTGGAAATTCTCTATTAGATTAAGCATATAGCTGACTCTATCTTCTGGCTTACACATAGGCAATTCCCACATTACATATCCCAATTTTGAGTAGGTTTCACAAAGTGTAAAGTATAAGTCAACGGATTCTTCGAAAGAATGCCAACGCTCCGAATCCTGAACATAGATGTCAGGCCAGGGGGGTAAAATGAATACATTCCTATTATAATTGCATTTCTGAAGGCACTCATAATAATGTGTAGGGATGCTATGGTTGTGGTGCTGCATATAGCCAACAATATCGGGAATACCCCGATCAAAAAAACACACATGGTTCTCAGTTGCTGCTTCCTGGCATTGTAACTTCATTTCCTCAAGCACCAACTCGGCAAAACCTGGCATATTTTCCCATGGCAAAATGCCATCCTTTTTTTGTGCTTCTCGTTTTATGACCTGCCGCGAAACTTCATCAAAACACAAATACCCTTCTTTTTTTAAGGCTTCGCATAACGTGCTTTTTCCACTTCCCGGACCACCGGTAATAACAAACTTATTGGACATTTTTTTCTGATATTCCCATTAACTTTATCATATGTTTTTAAACCATTTCTAAAACAACCACCATGTAAAACTACTCAACACACACATCATAAGCGTAACTCTGATGTTAATCCATATTGTAGCTTGAAGATCGTGGCTTGTGAGTTGCCGATCCGTTGAACCAATAAACGGTTTGTTGATCAGGATTCCATGATACCAATTCGGGCCGCCAAACTGGCAGTTCAATACACCGGCCAGCGCCGCTTCAGGATAACCGGCATTCGGGCTGCTGTGACATTTCCCATATTGAATAGCAAATTTTAATGCATTTTTATTGAAGCTAACCACCGATATTAATAGTACGGTTAAACGTGCCGGAATATAATTTAGCACATCATCTAACCGGGCTGCAAATTTGCCGAATTGGTCATACCGCTCATTTTTATAGCCGATCATCGAATCCAGCGTGCTGGCCATTTTATACGCCATCATGCCAGGCGTGCCTAAAAAAGCATAGAAAAACAAAGGTGCCACTACTCCATCACTCAGATTCTCAGACATACTTTCTAGAGCGGCTGTTCTGACTTGATTGGCATCCAGACGCTGTGTTTCTCTCCCAACAATCCGGCTGAGTTGGTTCTGAGCTGCATTTAGCCCATTTATCTCCAAGACGTCAAATACGGCTTTTCCTTCAAGGATCAATCCTTTGTTAGCCATCCCATAAAATACCACCACACTGTTGAATGCAATTGAAAACCCAATATGAAAGTTTGCTAGCCACTCCTGAATAAAAAAAACTATCACAAATACTGCGGTTACAAAATTAGCCGCTAAAAATGCACCCTTTAAAAATCGTGCCCGCGCTTTATTCAACCACCGCTCACCGATGGCAATCAAACGGCCAAAGCCTACCACCGGATGTGGCAACCATGGCGGATCAGCCAACCAAAAATCCAAAGCCAGTCCGATCCACAAACCAAGAATTAAGGCTATGTGGTTTTCATCCATTCTGCTAAAGCCCAAACCAGCTGCTGGTTTTGAGAATCTGTTTGCGTAGCCAAACGAAAATGCCCCTGATGGCACCCTCTGAAATTGGAAGCCTCCCGAATAAGAATACCATGTCTCTCCACTAAATAGCGTTTAAGTTCTGACGCTTTAAGTTCGGGAAGTTCACATAACAAAAAATGCACATCACTGTCACCAATCCGCAGCCCTTGTAGAGTTTTTAATTGTGTCATCAAGCGGTTTGTTTGTTCAAGCAAAACAGGGATATCGGGCAAAATCGCCTGGTAATGGTCTAAGATATATTTCCCGGCAGTAATTGCAACATTATTGACGGACCAGGGTTGTTTGAAAGCTTTCAATTTTTCAATATGTGTTTGATTTGAAATAGCATATCCTAAACGCAAACTCGGAATAGCAAACAGTTTTGTCATAGAGCGCAAAACAATAAGGTTTTTATAGTTCAAAACCTCTGAGATCATGTTTTCCTGGGGTTGTAGCGTAAAGTTTATAAATGCCTCATCTACAACAAATACCGTTTGGTCATTTTTTTCAACCAATTCAAGCAAGTGATGTTTGGATAACATGTTGCCTGTGGGATTATTCGGATTGCACAGAAAACACAGGTCAGTTTTGAGCTTAGGAATCTCTTCTGTAGAGCCTAAAATATCATGCTCTATAAATGCTAATTGATGCTCAAAAATCCGACAAGCATCCTCATATTCTGAAAAAGTTGGTATGAAAATGGTTGTTTTTGATTTGCTGAAAAGATGAGCAATCAAATAGATGGCTTCTATAGCACCGTTGCATACCAAGACCTGCTTAGGCTCAAGGTTATGATGTTCCGCAATTTTTTCTTGCAGACTTTCGGCAAGGACTTCGGGATACATTGAAATATTTTTCGTTAAGCTTTCACTCAACACGTCCGATAATCCTTTTGGTGCGCCCCCAAAATAGACATTGCTGCTAAAATTAGCCTTTATTGTTGTTTGAAGCCGGTAAGCATCATCCCCATGACCGTAAAGCATTGGTTTTTAATCGGTTGAAATCGTTTGATAGATATAAGTCATATCCACATTGGCTCGTAACATATCAGCCAATTTACTGTACTGGGTTTCTTTAACGGTTCGATAGTCTACCTCGATATTCAATTCAATAGATACATTAAAGCGTTTCAGCAGATGATCCAAAACCGTTTTGTTATCTAAGATGCCATGCAGATAAGTTCCCCAACATCGATCATTTAAAAAGCACCCATCAGGGTCGCCATTTTCCAGTTTGGCAACGGGCTCA
>JANQGG010000066.1 GCA_028277445.1 Chloroherpetonaceae bacterium
TGAGCCCGTTGCCAAACTGGAAAATGGCGACCCTGATGGGTGCTTTTTAAATGATCGATGTTGGGGAACTTATCTGCATGGCATCTTAGATAACAAAACAGTTTTGGATGATCTGCTGAAACGCTTTAATTACAACATTGCGTCCCATCACGCCCTAAACGATTTTGCAAGCAAAGACGCCCAATACAACAAACTCACCGATACTTTGCGTGAGAATTTGGATATTGAATACATCTATGAATGTTTAAAATAAACGGCGTAATATGATCCCCAACGCATCTCTTCCATGTTATGCTGAACTTAAGAATGGTTTAAGCAAAACGCATTCGGCGAGATGTTTCAAATTGCCTGTCGCTTAATAAACTTTGTTAAAGTTTCATAGTATAAAATAATATCACAGCACACTTAACATTATTATCAACGGTAGTTGAGTCAAGCCTTGCATTTTAAGGTTACTAGTACATTTTACTAAAACACAGTGGAGAAACGCTATGACCTTAAGAATGTCTCACCTCGTTATTGCTGTTTTCGTAACAGTTTTTCTCACCTGGATCATGTTTCTGCTATTTGTACAACAAAATGAAGTTCATCAGGAAAATAGCGCCGAAGTAAAAGAATCAACTCTTACCATACCCAAACAATCCGAAGGCTGTGTGGATTGTCACAACCTGCTTAACCCGGCAATCATTGACCATTGGAAATCAAGTAAGCATGCCACTATGGGTGTGGGTTGCGTGGATTGCCATCAAGCCAATAAAGAGGATGCGGATGATTTCGAACACGCCGGTTATGTGATCGCAACGATAGTTACCCCTAAAGATTGCGGATCATGCCATATTAAAGAAGCTCAGGAATTCGAAGTTAGTCACCATTCAAAAGCCGGTAACATCTTAGCTTCGCTGGACAATTTTCTTGCTGAAACGGTTGAAGGGTCCCGATTACCTTTTAACCCGCATAGCCCGACGCCCGGAATGGACGTTCAACAAGTTAATGGTATGGCCAGCGCGTTTTCTGGCTGCCAGCAATGTCATGGTAGCAAAGTTGGATTTCAATCCAAGTCGGGCGGTATTGTTACTGTCGACGATCTGGAACCTGATAAATCGGGAAAACCAACCAATCAGGATGCGCTTTCTCAAATAGCTTACAAAAAAAGCGGTAAGCCCATTTTACATGCCAGTACCTGGCCGAATACAGGTATTGGGCGT
Organism: Chloroherpetonaceae bacterium; assembly: GCA_028277445.1. Taxonomy (GTDB): domain Bacteria; phylum Bacteroidota; class Chlorobiia; order Chlorobiales; family Chloroherpetonaceae; genus JANQGG01. The sequence goes on from JANQGG010000066.1 coordinate 1,206, forward strand.
TTGAATCTCGATGGATCAAAAGGCTCATGTTCGGCATGCCATAGCCGGCACGATTTCTCTCCACGGCGGGCACGTCAGCCCGAAAATTGCGGAAAATGTCATTTAGGGCCAGATCACCCTCAGAAAGAAATCTATGAAGAATCCAAACATGGGGTGGCTTATCGCGACCTGAAAGCCCATATGAATCTCGATGCCGAGACTTGGATTCTTGGAAAAGATTATACCCAGGCGCCAACTTGCGCTACCTGCCATATGTCGGGCCATAGCAAAAACAATGGGGAAGTGACTCACGATCCCGGTGAACGAATTTCATGGACAAATCGTCCGCCTGTAAGTCTTCGGATGGATACGGATGCAGAACATAAAATTGTTACCGAAACTGACCCTAAACTGAGAGAAGCGCTCATTAAAGATAAGTCTACAGATAAACGAAACAGAATGTCGATGATGTGTTCACACTGTCATTCTCCCGACTATATCAGTGCATTTTATACCCAGTATGATGATCTTGTGGTTCTTTATAATGAGAAATTTGCCAAACCTGGCCAGGCTATTATGGCCTCGCTTCGTAAAAATAACCTCATTACTGCAACCCAATTTGATGAAGAAATCGAATGGACCTGGTTTTATCTTTGGCATCACGAAGGACGCCGTGCAAGACATGGCGCAAGCATGATGGCGCCAGATTACACGCATTGGCATGGTATGTTCGAAGTCGCTGAACGTTTCTATATGGAATTGATCCCACAGGCTTTTGAAATTGTTGAACACGCCGGCAAACACGGCAAATCTGCGCAAGCGGCTAAAACCAAATCAGTGATTGAAGGCATTCTTGACCGTCCGGAGCATCTCTGGCTCACGAAAGGTGCGGCGGCCGACGCTGCCAGGATTCGAAAAGCCATGGAAGAGCGGTATGGGAAATCCGATAAATGAACATAAACCGGCACAGCGATAACGATTCATAAAATTCCGATACCCCGTGGCTTGCCGCGGGGTAGTTCATTTTCTAATTAACTTGCCGGACGCCAAGCGGAAACACCGAAATATGCAGCCACTATTGAAGTTAAGAAACCTTCAATCCAAGTTATGAGGGTTTGGCTGTTCTTAATGGATTCCAATATTCCTACACAAGTATGGTCTTTCGGGCAAGGAGGAGCTAAGCCATCAATAAATGCAGCCACGAACAAAAGAAAAAATGATACAACGATTGAAATCAGTGCGATGTATGCCATGCGCCTTCTATTTACAAACTTTTTTTGCGCATAGGAAATAAGGGCAGATTTATCGGCATCTGATAGTTCCTTATCCTTGGCGATTTCAATCATTTTACTCAAGGGGTCCCGGGACGACTCGGGCAAAGCTGACGGGTTACTTGGTACTACTGAATTCTCACTCATTTTTAAATCTCCTATGGTTTTTTGTTTCCTTAAAGATTGAGGTCACCTGATGCAATTTAACGGAGCGGAATTACGGTCAGATGAAGTATTTGGTTCGGCAAAACCGTTTATTTTTTATAATTCAATAGTAATAGGGAAACTATAGACGACGTTAAAGGGACTTGTTATGGTTCAAATTTAAGGAAATAGGATGAACATTACAACATTATAGCAAGTTGAGAAAATGACCAAATTTATGAGCCCAATGCCTCAGAGCTTGGCAACGGGCCAATCCTGGCCGTCGGCGAAGTCTTCACACATATCGTGCAAAAGAAGTCAATGTAAGGACAGAAGGTTAGACGGAAACTCTTTTTTACTGAGGCTATGTTGTTAGAATTTTCACAGTTTCGAAATAACACCGTTTGGCAAAAATCAAGCAAAAATGTGCGACTTTTGCACATGTGCAAAAACCAAGCATAAATGTGCAGAAATGAAACAAAAATGTGCGCTTATCGGCTATTTTTGTGCAAAATACAATTGTTGTATAATATAAATTATGTAAAGTTGTGAATCGGGTTGTAAATATTGGGTTTATCAGTAATTCCTGTGTCTGGATTTGTTATCATCAATTTATACTAGAGTTGTTTTACCCTCTCTTCTCTTTTTAAGCAATTCCAGTTTTCCTATATTGTGATTAACAAATTCTCACACAGCTCATTAATTTATCCTGAGGTTTTATATGGCTAAAATTGATATGGTGATGCCAAAAATGGGTGAAAGCATCATGGAAGGCACCATTTTAAAATGGCATAAAGCGGTTGGCGATCCTGTAGAAAAAGATGAGAACATTTTGGATATCGCTACGGATAAGGTGGATGCCGAAGTACCAGCCACAGAAAGTGGCATTTTAGCTGAGATATTGTTTGAGGAAGGCGCCGATGTACCTGTTGGCGAAGTCATCGCCCGCATTGAAACCGATAAAGAAGCTTCAATTGAAAAAAGCGAGATTTCACCAAGCGCTCCTCAAAAAGAAACCAAGCGGGATGATACACCGCAGCCAACACCAGAGCCACAAGAAGCTATTATAGCTCAACAACCTTCACCACCGGCTCAAAAACCAGCTTCAGGACGCTTTTATTCACCGGTTGTCATGGCATTAGCCGGTCAGGAAGGGATTAGCATGCCGGAACTGGAATCTATAAAAGGTTCAGGGGTTAATGAACGCGTGACCAAAAAGGATGTCTTGGCTTATATTGAAGCCAGAAAATCAGGTCAAACATCTCAAATGCCGATGCCTTCTACAGGAAAACCAACTATAGCGTCAGTTATTGAAGTGCAAAAAGCGCCACATCAACCTCCGATTGTGTATGATCCAAGCCGTTCCGAAGTGATCGTCATGGACAACATGCGCAGGTTGATCGCCGAGCATATGGTTCGTTCCAAGCAAACTTCGGCTCATGTCACCTCAGTCTCCGAAGCCGATGTTACCGGGCTAGTAAAGCTCGTCAAAAGTAAGAAAAAAGCCTTCCAGGAAGCCAATGGTATTAAACTGACCTTTACACCGTTCATGGTCGATGCCTGCATTAAAACCCTGAAGCAATACCCCATGGTAAATGCTTCGGTAAATGGAAACGAGATCATCCTGAAAAAATACATCAATTTTGGCGTGGCTGTGGCTTTAGGTGAAAATGGCGCTGGCGGATTGATTGTCCCCGTTATTAAAAACGCCGACGAAATGAACCTGGTGGGACTTTCCCGCTCCATTAGCGATTTAGCCCAGCGTGCACGTGATAAAAAGCTTCAACCCGATGAAATTCAGGGCGGCACGTTTACGCTAACCAATTATGGCACGTCAGGGAATTTGTTTGGCGCACCGATCATCAACCAACCGCAAGTGGCGATTTTAGGCACCGGCGCGATTGTTAAACGCCCGATGGTCCATACCCTGGAGGACGGCACCGATAGTATTGTTATCCGGTCCATGATGTATTGCTCGCTTTCATACGATCACCGCATTATTGATGGCTCACTTGCCGGGACGTTTCTACAGCAATTGGTTAAAAACCTGGAATCCTATAATGAACATACCGTACTATAACAGCTTAAGATATAAGAAGATAAAACGAAACGATATTGAGGTAATTTGTTGAAATTAAATGCATTAACTGTTTTTAGTCAATGTCAGAAGTAACTCAAACGCCGTTGAAATCCAAACGTCCGGCTTGGTTAAAAGTAGGCCTGCCCTCGGGTGAAGGCTATCGCAAGATCAAATCCATTGTTGATTCCAACCGCGTGCATACCGTATGCCAGGAAGCCCGTTGCCCGAACATTGGCGAGTGCTGGGCCTGTGGAACGGGCACATTCATGATCCTCGGTGATACCTGCAGCCGTGCCTGCCGGTTTTGCGCGGTTAAAACCGGCAAATCCATGGCTATAGATCACGATGAACCCCGCCGTGTTGCTGAAAGCGCCAAGCTCATGGCCTTGAAGCATGTGGTGATCACCAGTGTCAACCGAGATTATCTGCCAGATGGCGGCGCCGGTATCTGGGCCGAAACCATCCGCCAGGTTCGAGAAGCGCTGCCCGAAGCCACCTTGGAAGTGCTCATTCCTGATTTTGAAGGGCGCACCGAAGACCTGGACACTGTATTTAAAGAACAGCCCGATATTCTGAACCACAACATTGAAACGGTTCCCCGCCTCTACCCCGCTGTGCGTCCGCAAGCCATCTTTGAACGCTCCCTGGAAGTTTTAGCCTATGCCAAAAACCGCTATGGACTTAAAACCAAATCCGGGCTCATGGTTGGCCTGGGCGAGCAACCTAGGGAAGTTCAAGAGGCCATGCAACAGCTTAAAGCAGCCCAATGCGATCTCTTAACCATTGGTCAGTACCTGCAACCCACGCCGGCCCATGCTGATGTGGAGAGGTTTGTAACACCGAACGAATTTGAGCGCTATAGAACTTACGGCCTTGAACTGGGTTTTTTGCACGTGGAATCTGCACCGCTGGTTCGAAGCTCATACCATGCGGCGATGCCCAAATCACACAACAACTCATAATCTAATACTCAAAAACCATTCGCTTCTTTACTATGACACCTGATTTGCAAATTTACCTCTATTGGGCCATTGGCCTTGTTTTAGGCTATTTTATCTTAAAAGATGAACTCAGAAACTTCAACACCACCTTTGATAACCGCCGCATCGGACTCATTATCGCCATGGCAGCTGTTGTGCTTTTTAATATGGTGATCTACAGCAATTCCACCTCTTATGGTTCCAGGGAGCTTGATCCATTAACCCTGATTGTGTTTTCCATCGGAAACGGTATTGCCGAAACCCTGATCTTTTTCAGCTTCTTTAAGCTTGCTGAAACACTGGTGGGTAAAGTGGTTCAAAACCCGTGGGTGTTGTTCATGACAGGATTCTTTGTGTTCATGATCTACTCCGGACTGATTCACGGGCTGTTCTGGATTGAAATTTTACCGGAGCATATCGTGGATACCCCGGAAAACGCCATATACCGAAGTTTTTTTATGCCAACGCAAATTATGCTGGCCTTGGGCTGGTCGCTTTGCTTTTTCTGGTACCGCGACCTTTACTCCATTTTCCTTTTCCACGGCCTTGTGGATGCCACCATGGTTTATTGCGTGAGGTTTTCGTTCTTCCCACCAATTTTTTCTTAAGGTGATTTGGCCATGCCGTGCTCGTCCCTGCATCAAAGGCCATGTTTATGCCTATTGACACCACACACATACTTCCTTGTCATGCCGGACTTGATCCGGCATCCCTTTTAGACCTTTAAATGTGTAGTGACAAATCATGAATTGCCACTACAAACCATTACAATATTTCAACAGCATCATTTTTGGATTCTTACAACTTAGACCTATCTCATTTGAACGCTTCTCTGCTATTAAAAATATTTTTAGTTTCTTTACAAAAGGTTCACCATATGTGTGATGCACATCCATCTCTATACTGATCCCATTTTAAATTAATTTTTTAACTACCTAAAATAAGCCGAAACCTACGACTGTTTTGGTCGTATTTCAAAGCTAATTATCAATAATAATTATTATTTAATTATCATGACTACAATTCATACGATGGAAAATCAGCCCCCACCTCAATTTAAAGGTAAAGTTTTAGTTGCCGGTGCTACGGGAAAAACAGGTCAATGGGTCATCAATCGTTTAAAACATTATGGCATTGCAGTTAGAGCGCTTGTTCGTTCGGAAGAAAAAGGCAAATCTCTTGGAGAAGGCATTGAGTATGTTTTAGGACGTGTGCAAAACTATGATGATTTAAAGAAAGCTGTGGATGGATGTGATGCCGTTATTTCAGCTCTAGGCGCCAGTGCTATTATTGGCGATGCTTCCCCATCGGAAGTTGATAAAGACGGTGTAATACGTTTGGTTGATGCAGCTGCTGATGTAGGTGTTAAAAAATTTGTCTTGGTCAGTTCACTTTGTGTCACCAAAACATTTCATCCGATGAACCTCTTCGGCGGCGTTCTTTCCATGAAACTGGCCGGTGAAAATCACCTTCGTGAGGTGTTTTCACAAAACGATCGCTCTTACACGGTCATCAGGCCAGGCGGTTTAAAAGACGGCGAGCCGTTCCAATACAAAATCATGTTTGATAAAGGCGACCGAATTTCAAATGGGTTTGTCAATCGAAGTGATGTGGCTGAAGTTGCAGTGCTTTCGCTCTGGCTGGAAGGAGCTAAACGCCAAACATTTGAAATGGTCACTATGGGTGAAGAAAAACAAGACTCTCTGGCGCCTTACTTTGATCAGTTGGATAGCATTGCGGTATAAACGTAATTCTTCAACAACCGTTTTTTAATGCTGCGTGGATATGGGTTAAAAATAAATGCTTCGCCTTTATCCACGCCATTCATTTTAAGCGCGTTCTCACAAAAACCCTTAACCATTGATCTCCCTATAATTTTAGGGTTTCCAGCCCCAACTTTTGGATAATCGCTACTTGCGCTAAGATTTGTAGTTCTATTGTGTTTTTCCCTGAAAGCTTTTCGTTTAAATTTGTATTTTTCATCCATTCAATAAGACATAAAAACAATTTAGCTTGTTCAAGTGGTTGTATTCATTTGTGATCAAGTCCACGCTCATTTTCATTTACCAATAGAAGTATGAACGCCATCAAAGCCATTATTTTTGATTTAGGAGGAACATTATTAAATCTGGATTACCCGTTTATCTCGGAGCAACTTCGCCGACTGGGTTACGAGATCACCGAACACGATTTTTTTGAGTCCGTTTCCAGGGTTAACCACAAAATGGAAGAAATTCTGTTGTCAAATCCAGCCTCAACCGATGCTTCTCGATGGAAAATCTACTTTGACTGGCTTTGCGAAGACCTATCGATTAATCTGGATCAGGATGATTTTATTTTAAATACCTTAAAGCCTCGCCATGCATCTCACAATCTTTGGAATTATGTGCTACCGGGTACCATAGAGCTTCTGGATAGCTTAAAACACAACTACCGCTTAGCCATGATATCCAATTCGGATGGACGCGCTGAACAAAAAACAATTCAATACGGACTTCGGCCTTACCTGGAATTTGTTATCGATTCGCATTGCGTTGGCATTGAAAAACCCGATCCGAATATTTTTCATATGGCTTTAGAAAAGCTCAACTTATATCCGAGTGATTGTATCTATGTGGGCGATATTTATTCCATTGATGTGGTTGGCGCAAAGTCTGCCGGTTTAACGCCAATTTTAATTGATAAGTTGTACTTTCATCGTAACGATTGCCACGTAATTCCATCATTATTTGATCTAACGCAGAAACTTAAATTATTAAGTTAATGTCTTAATAAATAGCTAATAATGTGCATTTTATCAATTAAATATTAATTAAGTAGAAATAGTTAACTTATTAAATATTAAAATAATAGTAATTATTGAGTGATATTAATATTAAGTTATTATTAGATTGGTTTTCAAACAACAAACGTGATCTCCCCTGGCGAAAAACCAAAGATCCATACAAAATATGGTTGTCAGAGATCATGCTGCAGCAAACTCAAGTTCAAACCGTTATCCCCTACTATCATCGATTTATTAATGCGTTTCCAACGTTGACTGATTTCGCGAACGCATCGGATCACGACGTTATGAAACAATGGGAAGGTTTAGGGTATTACTCACGGGTTCGAAACATGCACGACGTTGCCAAAAAGATTATGGGTGATCTTAATGGTGAATTTCCAAAAACAAAAAATGCCTTGCTTTCACTGAAAGGTTTCGGCGATTACACCTCGGCAAGTGTGGCTAGTTTAGCGTTCGGTGAATCCTGCGTTGCCGTTGATGGCAATGTAAAACGTGTAATATCACGTTTATACATGATCTCTGATGATATCACGAAAACAAAAACGCTAAAATCCATTAAACAACTCACCGAAGCGCTTTGCTATGGACATCCTGCCGGAGAGTTTAACGAAGCCATGATGGAACTGGGCGCTACCGTCTGCAAACCAAAACAACCGGAATGCCATTGTTGTCCACTTTCCAGCGACTGTATGGCATATCAAAAAAATGAGGTCTTAAAATATCCGGTTAAATCCAAAAAAGCGCCTGTTCCACATTACAACATTGCCGTTGGGGTGGTTTATAACAAAGAGGGCAAGATATTAATTGCTTTACGTCCAAAAAACGGTTTGCTGGGTAATCTCTGGGAATTTCCGGGAGGAAAAAAAAAACAGGGTGAGTCTTTGGAGGCATGCTGCCAGAGAGAAATACGTGAAGAGATGGGCATTAATATTTGTGTTGAAAAAAAGCTGGCCAGCATTAAACATGCGTATTCGCATTTTAAAATCACCTTACATGCATTCAAATGCAATCTGGTTAATGGCATTGCACAGTCTCATGCTTCTCAGGAAGTGCGTTGGGTAAAACCACATGCTTTGCATCAATTTGCTTTTCCCAAAGCCAATAAAGTGTTGCTCGAACAATTATCCCCTCAGAATACTCAAATTTTAAATAACAGTTAAGCTCTTCAATTCATAAAGATAGAACTAATAATTCTCTTGGAATACCGTTTGGATATAGTATTTATAATCAAAAATTTGTCAGGCTAAAGTTTTCCCGCACAAAAAAATCTGCTAAGAAATCATTAATCGAAGGAAATCGTGAGGTGACCGAATTCACAAAATGTTTTAGCAAAAAAAGCTATTTATTGAAGTGTTTACTTAGAGCTTATGTAGATTTTTAAATTCTTAGCAAGAGAGGATTACAAAATGTCGTTAAATGATTATGATAAAATGCAGGAAAAAATTACCGTGAGCATCGAAGAGGCTTCGTTACCAAAATCTCTTCACAAATGGATACAAGATTATGCCTTAGAATATAAGACAACACTATCTGATGTTTTAGGCGAAATTTTCTGGGTGTTTCGAGAATACAAAGCTACCGATTTAAAATAGGGTTCACGGTTTATTAAATTCGTGGCCAACCAAATACATGTTTTCCAGTTCCCCCAAATGATACATGTAACCAAAATGTAGAATATCTTGAATTAAAATTGGTGTTTTATGCGCTGATGAAGTAATATAATCTCGTTCATAGATATCTTTTCCATTAACATCCTTATGTCCTGTCCAAAGCATCACCGACGTGTTGGTTAAATGTATTCGCTTTAAATTATCTAAATTACCAACATAGGCGATATCCATATCAATATACAATGAACGAACTGCCAGCATTTCTTCGTTTTGACTATCGTATATTCTAGCTTTTAAATCCATAAGAATCTCTCCCCCATTTGAATTGTTAAACCTTTGAAAGCGATTTTAAAGACTATCTGTTTTGAGTACATTTAAATTTATCAAACAGCGTCCATATCAACTAGAAACTTCACTTTTTTGTGGTCAGACTTTTCGATGGACAAAACACAAGCTCAACACTGATCAACCTCAACGCAATTACTTCAAAGGGGTAATAGGCAATCATGTTTTCCGCCTGCAAGAGCTTGATAAAAATACTATTCTCGTTAAAACAATTGGTCCAAAAACCTTACAATCAAAATTAAAAAGTGATATCGGGATTTATTTAGGGTTATGTGTATCATTGAAGTATATAATAAATGATACGATAAATACCAATTACAAAACGCTTGCAAAAATCGTTAGGAAATATAAAGGGCTCAGCATTTTAGGCCAAAATAATTTTGAAGTTTTGATTTCTTTTATGTGTGCACAAGGGTTAGGCTTAGGATTGATCAGAGATCAAATTTCAAGACTTTGCTCGGAGTTTGGAAACCCTATCATTAATCCCAAAACCGAACAGATTGCCGGTTATAGCTTTCCAACACCCGAATCCCTTGCTTATGCTGATATTAAAAAACTTCGATACTGTACGAATAACAACAAAATCAGGGCAACGAATATTAAACATTTGGCTTTGGCCGTTTCAAATCAACAGTTGATTTTGGATCAATTATGCACAGAACATACCTCTTACGATTTGGCAAAAAAAGAATTGGTATCATTTCCGGGAATTGGAGAGAAAATTGCCGATTGCGTCTGTTTGTTTGGTTTAGGTCATCATGAAGCCATACCAATAGACCGACATGTTAGGGAGTATTTGAAGGTTTGGTTTGGTCTTAAAACACCCGGCAGTGGTTTAAGCGAAAAAAATTACAGGCATTTGGCATATGAAGCTCGAAAATTATTAGGCCCACATTATCCGGGTTTATTAAGTCAGATATTGTTCCATTATTGGCGGAAAGAGGTTAAGGGATTGACCTCGTTTTAATGACCCAGATAAATCGATTGATCAGGAATATACACCGTAACCGGTCCGTAAATCTTACACTGACAGCCCAACCTGGAATCCAATGTCAGACCAACGGCTTCATCCAACTGCTCTTCTTCTTCATCCGACAATTCCGGAATATGTTCCATACCTTGTTTGATAATCACATGGCATGTAGAGCAAGCGCAAACTCCCCCACAATTATGCTGTAAATGAATGGCATTTTCCAACAAGGCATTCAAAATAGAGGTGCCTTCTTCAACATCAAGTATTATGGGAGTTTCAGGGTTTTCATGCCTGTAAATGGTCAGACGATGATAAGGTTTTTCTTGAAAATCAACAGGTGACATATGTAAAAAAACAATCCTTTAATACTGTTTAGGTTTGTTTCTAAATCGCAATTCCATTTCTCTGACTTTTAATTGAAGCTCTTCCATCGGTAATTGTAAATAGTAATTCAAAATATCGCGAACCATAAGCATACGAGTGTTGCTATCAATCGTAAAGCCCTTCCTGCGTTTTTCTTCCAGGATCTTAACTAAATTACCGCTTTTAATTTCATCGGTTGATAAGATATAGAGTTCATTGGCCTTACCGGGCAGTTTTGTAATAGCTTCCTGATCGGGAATTGTTTCAACTTGTTCTTTACCGGATTGCTCATGATTCTCCTGATCAGAGAACAACTTTTCTTCACTTTCTTTATTGGCATCAGAAGCGGATTCTTCGGGGGCATCAACACCATGGATTGGGTGATGTTGATCCTGAGCCCGAATCATTTTATTGGTGGTTTCTCGCAACCGTTGAGAGAGAATGGTAATAAAATTCAACAGAATTTTAATGGCTTCGTTGGGCCGCATTTGAAGCATTCGGTCAAAATTGTACTTGGGCAATACCAGTAATTCCGAATATTCCTTAACGATGGCTGTTGCCGAACGCTTTTGTTGTTCAAAAAGCGACATTTCACCCAACAGCGCTCCCGGACCTAGTGTTAAAAACGGCACTTCTTCCCCATTTGGATTCTTTTTAGATAACTCCACTTTACCGGAAAGAATCACATACATAATTTGACCCACAATTAAATTTTCCCTAAACAGGACATATCCGGGATCAAAACTTTTGATGAAGGCATACTTAATAATTTGCTCCATCTCTTCCGGGGAAATGCCGGCAAAGATTGCGATATTTGAAGGATCGATTTTCTTTGAAGGATCAATATTTGACATAACTTAAAAAAGAGTTTTCTAAGATGCTCCAAATGAGTTTTTTCTAATATATCGTTTTTTAACACCAAAACAAGACGAAACTATCCCTATTGGTACCAATGTTTTGGATATTCCGGTGGAAAATCGGTTGACTTCAACCGGCGTTTCATTACAAAATCATTAACATCACTATCTTCGAGTTGCATGGTTACATGATCGATGTTGTAGCGTTGTTTTAGGCTTTTGTTCAGCCCTAAAATAATTTCTTTGCTATATCTATAATCGTCAATCACAAGATGGCAACTCAGCGCATTAATTCCTGTGGTGATTGCCCACACATGAAGATCATGAACATCTTTGACATGCTCGGTTTTCAAAAGTTCCTTTTCAATTTCATGAATATCGATATTGGTGGGCACGGTTTCCATTAACACATTCAAGGCTTCTACAATAATTTCCCATGCGCTTCTTAAAATAAACACCATAATCATTACGCTTAGTAAGGAATCGATCCAAAATAAACCGGTTAGGTAAATCAAGACGGCGCTTATAAGAACGGCTACTGAACCGGCCAAATCACTCAGCACATGAACATAAGCGGCTTTTACATTTACACTTTCACCTTTCGTCTTATATAGCAATGTCGCGCTTGCAATGTTTGCTAACAAACCAATAAAACCAAACCCAAACATTTGCATCGCTTCAATGGGTTGTTGATTCAATATTCGATCATAAGCTTCCATGCCAATAAAAATGGCAATCACACATAGGATCAATCCATTGGTAAGCGCCGCTAAAATTTCAACCCGATAATACCCGTAACTTCGTTTGGCTGAAGCCGGCTTTGAGGCAAACCATGCTGCAAGGTAACTCAACCCCAGTGATAAAATATCCGATGCCATATGCGCCGCATCAGCTAAAAGCGCTAAGCTTCCACTCAGAAAACCACCGATGAGTTCAACAAAAAATATGACCAGCGTTATTAATGAGGCATATCCTAATCCTCGCCTTGCTTTGCGATTGCGCTTGATTTTTTCAATATGTACCCTATAATTATGTTCCAATGTTAATAGCTAATTTTCTTAACCTAATGAGTTAATGCGTTGCTCGCGTTTCAGAGTAATCAATTGCTCGTGAAGCTGGATAAAAACTCGCGACAAAACAAACAAAAAATGAACCGATCGCCACAACCAAAAAATCAACCCACTGAACCTTCACAGGATAAGCATCAATAATAAATGCTTCTTGCGATGGCAGGCTTACCAAACCATAGTTGTGTTGAAGAAAGCAAAGAATGCCGCCTAAGATTATCCCTGAAGCTATACCAATGATGGCGATCAGCAATCCTTCCAAGAAAAAAATTTGCTTGATGTGCACCGGTTGCATGCCCATACAACGTAAGAAATACAAATCTCGTTTTTTTTCAATGCTTGTCATGGTGAGCGAGCCAACCAAACTCAACGAAGCCACCACAATAATCATCATCAAAATGAGAAAACTTCCCCATTTTTCAAGCTCCATGACATCAAAAAGCTGGCTGTACTTCTCGCTTAAGGTTGTTACCTGGTACAAACTATCGACTTTTTGCTTAGTTATAATTTTTAACACCACTGATTTTAACTCGTCATCATCAATGCCATCTTCCGCCCGAATATCCATACCTGTTACCCAATTGGGTTCATAGGATAGTGCCTTTCGAGCTAGGTTGATTGGAAGAATGGCGTAATTCTCATCAAAATTTCGATGGCTCGAAAAGAAATTTTCAACCCGATATACAGGCGGCTCAATCGGTTTAATCCCAAACGGTTGATCCAAAAGCTCCAACGCCTGATCCAAATAAACCGACCCAAATAGCCTGATACCGGCTGAAATGTATAAATCGTAGTTCATTGCCAAAGCCCGCCCCAGTACAATGCCATGTAGAGAATCGGTTCGGTTATTTAAATCCATGAGTGGTTTCATCTTGGCATAAGCAGCCTGTTCGAGTCCTTTCAGCACCACAACGCCGCTTTTTTCATCGGCAAGCAAAATGGCTTTATCTTCGATATAATAGTTTGCGGAGGCAACGTGGTCTAAACCCCGAATAGCATTTAAAAGCGTTTCATCTTCACGAATGTGTTTGCCGCTCATGGCCGTGATCTGGACATCGCTATCCACAGATAAAAACAGCGAGCGGGCTAAATCCTGAAAGCCATTTAATACACTTAAAACCACCACAAGCGTCATAACGCCAACAATGACGCCCAAAATACTGATGCGAGTTATAATGTTGATCGCTTTCAGGCGTTTTTCCGCAATGATAAACCGCCAGGCAATAAATAAACTTGTTAGATTTTTACCGGTTTCTCTCATGGGATTAATTTTCTATCACATCTACGGGATTCAAATGCGTACTTAATCGCGAAGGTAAATACGATGCGGCAATGCAAATAAACAGCGTAATTGCCGATACCAATACATAATTTTCAGGTTTGATCAGGATCGGGACTTGTTTCAAAAAATAAACCTCTTCGGAAATGGCCACAATATGAAAAAGCTTTTCAAGCATTGAAAGGCCCAAAGCCAGCAGATTTCCCAATACGATACCTAAACCTGCCATTAATACCGATTGAGAGATAAAAACGCGTCGGATTTTCTGTTGTCCCAATCCCATAGACATCAAAATCCCGATTTCTTTCTTTTTATCTAAAACCATAATTAGCAAGGTTGAAATGACATTAAACCCGGCAACGATGCTTATCGTAACAAGCAGCATCGGGATAATATTTTCCTGAAGCCTTAACCAAGCAAAAATATTGTAATAGATATCAAAAATTGATCGCGCATGAAACGGATACCCTAGCCTACTATTCATATTTTGAGTAAGCTTTGGAATGCCATCGGGGTTTAGGGTTTGTATGTCGTAACCTGAAATTAGTGAGCTATCCGGCAATGTTTTTTGGGCATGCTTGAGCGAAGAAAAGACCATGGATTCATCAAATCCCTGAACCAAGCCGGTTTCATATATGCCTACAACCTGAGCCGGCCATATGTATAATTTTGGCAAGATGTCCTGAATTGACATATGATGAACATCTACAAGCCCCAATTCATGCATATCGGAGCGAATTAAAAGCAGTTCGTCGTTAAGTTCCAAGCGAAGCTTTTGAGCGAGTTTTTTTCCAATCAATACCGGCAGCTCCACACCTGGGTTTAATAGCGAATCGGGCTGCCGGAAAAAAGTCCCCTGGGTGACCTTAGTTCGTATAAATGACACATCATTTTTAGGATCAATGGCCTTGAGCTGCGCCGGTTCAATTAAGCTTTCACCGAAACGGGAAAGACTGGCGCTTTTAACAATCACCTGACTGTGCAAAAACGGCGACATGGCATTAACGTCGCCAAGTTTTGAAAGCTCATCCAAATTGGTTTTTTCGGTTGAAAACATTTGGCCCGTGATTTGTGTGACCTGAATGTGTGAGCCAAACCCCAATATCTTTTCTTTGATTTCATGGCTGAAACCCTGGACAATTGTCAAGGCAATAATCAAAGCCGCTGTGCCAATGGCAATGCCTACGGTGGCGATCAAAACGATAAATGTAGGTCGGCGAGATCCTTTAATGGTATGAGGAAATGTAAACCGCTGGGCTAAAATGAATTCAAATTTCACGAATCACATTTAAATGGTAAGTATTTTGCACGCTTAAAGTTAGCGTTAAGACTGTAAATTCAAAAAAGCAATAACCTGGTTTCGGCCTTTATCTTTTGCCTCGTAAAGCGCCGAATCGGCGGCATTGATCAGCGCTTCGGCATCATCGGCATCAATTGGGAATGTTGCCACCCCCAAACTGGCGGTTAAATTACCGCCCGGCTGTTTTTCCTGATTTGGGAACACGGAATCCTGAATGCTGTGCCTAATGCGTTCGGCCACCTGAAAGGCCTCCAGGCTGTCAGTTCTCGGAAGCAATGCCGCAAATTCTTCACCGCCAAAGCGTGCCGGAATGTCCGTTTCACGACACTCCTGTTTTAAAAGCTTTGCAACTTTAATCAGCACTTCATCACCCAGCAAATGCCCATTGGTATCGTTGTAATGCTTGAATTTATCAATATCAATCATAATGAGCGATAACGACTCGGAAAACCGCCTGGCGCGTGCAAACTCAGTGATGAGTTGTTCTTTAAAATGCCGATAATTAAACAATTGGGTTTTTTCGTCGGTTATAATCAGCTCATTGAGCTCTAAGGTTTTCTCTTCAACCTCTTTACCCAAATGCCTAAGGGTTCGCAACAAGTGACCAATTTCGTCCTGAGGCTGGCGTTTTTTTGCCAATAAATCAAGTTCTGTGACCATTTGTTTAAGAGATTCCGGCTCATCGGCTCGCACGCCTTTAACGGTTTTTGTAATACTGTTGATAGGTTGAACCGATGATTTGTAAATAATAACAGCAACAAAAATCATAATCGGCAAAAACATCATTTCAGCTATGATGGCAAAGTTCATCAAATCTTCCTGCTGTTTTAGTAAATCTATGTTACTTTTTCGAATGGCGTTGGCTTTGGAGGTAATCAATGTGTTGATGCTGTTATGAACCGTAACAACATTGGTATTATAAATTCGAGTCAGTTGATCCCAGTTGCGATTGTTGCGTTTTATCAAACGGCTGACACGTTTGAAATATTGACCTTGTTTTTCACGAATTTCTTTTAACACATCCTGAAATTCACTCTTTTCTTTGGGTTTGGAATCCAGCATTTTGTAATAATTATAAATGTTGGATTTTACGGCTTTTGCTTCTCGCCACCAGTTTGGATTGCGGGTTAAAAGATAGCGGTTAATGTGATTATCGTATTGGATAAAACTGGATTTAATGGAATTGATGGCAATAAAATTATCCACATTACGCTTGGTCTTAATCGCAAGCTCATATTCCAATTGGTAAAGCCGGTAGATGGTTAATGTTGGAATTGCTGCTGAGACTAAAATTGCGAGGGCAAGCAGCAAGCCGATTTTAAGTTTAAAACTCATTATAGGTCTCCTTAAAGATCATATATAAACGGCTATATTATTTAAT
Organism: Chloroherpetonaceae bacterium; assembly: GCA_028277445.1. GTDB lineage: Bacteria > Bacteroidota > Chlorobiia > Chlorobiales > Chloroherpetonaceae > JANQGG01. The sequence continues at coordinate 17,623 of JANQGG010000066.1, forward strand.
TATTACGGTTAACCTTCATACCACCTATCAACTGAAGCTACCGGGCACGGGTTTAAGATAACAAAACCTGATCTGGAAATTGTTATCAGGATGTAATAAAACTGTTAGGTTTATGAATGAAATTTTGGTTTTAATAATGTTTTCAATACCTTCCTTAACGATGACTACACTTTTGATTAGGTTTTATTCTTCTTGACAGAAATTATTTAGGGTTGTGTTGGTGTATACAAGCAAGTTACTGGTTGTGCGCCTCTTTTGGCCATTTGCGCCACAATTCTGATCCAAATTGGGTTTAAGTGATTAAAATTATTGCAGTTGTGCGATTTCTTTTAATCATTGTACAAACAATGTTATAAACCATTTGGATACCACTTTGTTCGAGCTAATGCTTTACGGTTACTAATAAAGCAAGCTCACTCCATGCTTCAGGCTCCCAAGGGTCAAAGTGTTTATACCTAATTTTTTCTGTTACAGTGTAAAACCCCTTGTTAACTTAAATACCTGTCTATGAACACAAAACCAGAACAATCATTTGGTGAAAACCCTATTGAAGTTCGGGAAACCGATCATTACAAAGAAGAATATATTGATAGCTTTGTCGATAAATGGGATGAGCTTATCGATTGGGAAGCCCGTGCTAAAAGCGAAGGTGACTTTGTAATTAATACGCTAAAAGAACGTGGCGCTAAAAAAATTTTAGACGTTGCTACAGGCACCGGATTTCATTCTGTAAGACTATTAAAAGCCGGTTTTGAAGTTGTCAGCGCAGATGGCAGCGCCCACATGCTAGCAAAAGCTTTTGAAAACGCTAAAAAACACGGTTACATTTTAAGGACTGTTCTTGCAGACTGGCGTTTTCTTAACCGGGATGTTCATGGGGAGTTCGATGCCATTATATGCATGGGTAATTCATTTACTCACCTTTTTCAAGAACGTGATCGCCGGAAAGCGTTAGCGGAATATTACGCCATGTTAAAACACGATGGATTACTTGTGCTGGATCAACGCAATTACGACGCAATCATGGATCATGGTTATTCCAGCAAACATATTTATCACTACTGCGGCGAAGATGTCTCTGCCGAACCAGAGTATGTTGATGAGGGTTTAGCTCGCTTTAAATATACCTTTCCCGACAAATCCGAATTTCATCTAAACATGTATCCCTTGCGTAAATCCTATGTCCGTCGGTTAATGAAAGAAGTTGGTTTTCAAAAAATTGAAACATACGGCGATTTTCAGGAAACTTATCACGACACCGAACCCGACTTTTTTACGCATGTCGCTGAAAAAAAATATGAATTAGAGAATTAAACCACGGAGAAAATTATAAATGACAACCCAATATTCAACAGACGTTAATATTGCCCGCGATTATTACAATAGCTCAGATGCCGATAACTTTTATTTTCATATTTGGGGCGGCGAAGATATCCATATCGGGCTTTATCAATCAGAAGTAGAACCCATTTTTGATGCCTCTCGCCGAACTGTAGAAAAAATGGCTTCCAAACTTGGCCCATTAAATCAAAACTATAAAGTTTTGGATATCGGCGCCGGTTTCGGCGGAGCTTCTCGTTACTTAGCGAAAACCTTTGGCTGCCAAACTGTGGCTTTAAACTTAAGCGAAGCTGAAAATGAGCGCAACCGCAACATGAACAAAGAGCAGGGCTTGGATCATTTGATTGATGTTGTTGATGGCAGTTTTGAAGATATTCCATACCCGGATCATACGTTTGATGTTGTTTGGAGCCAGGATGCTATTTTACATAGTGGTGATCGCAAAAAAGTGGTTGCAGAAGTAAGTCGGGCGCTTAAACCTGGGGGAAGCTTTGTATTTACCGATCCGATGCAATCCGACACCTGCCCCGAGGGCGTGCTTCAACCGATTTACAACCGTATTCATTTAACGTCGCTAACGTCGCCGAGTTTCTACAGAAAAACTGCAGAGGCTTGCGGGCTTAAAGAAGAAAGCTTTGACGAAATGACCCAGCAACTCATTACACATTACTTCCGTGTGTTAAAAGAAACCGAGGAACGCGAATCGGAACTTAGCCAAATTGTAAGCCAAACCTACATCGATAATATGAAAAAAGGATTGCAATATTGGGTAGATGGCGGTAAAAACGGATATCTTGCCTGGGGTATTTTTAAGTTTGTGAAATCCTGAAAACACATTCACAACCTGCTTTTTTATTCTGAATTAGGATTCAATGCCCCGCAGCTTTCTGCGAATTGTCATTCGTGCGCAAATCCGGTCAATTGTCAAAGTGTTATGCTTCTGGATGCCGGATCGGGTCCGGCATGACATCCGATACCCCGCGACAAGCCACAGGGTATTTCATTGGGAACAGGTATTTTGAAAAAAATATCGCGATTCCCTTTTTAATTTTACTGGTTTTATAAGCCTGCAAAAAAGATTTAGGTTAATGTTTTAAGGCCATTTGTATTCTTAGCATTTTAGCGGAAGCTTATTTCAAATACATGTTATGGAAAACTCAACAGAAAAAAAATCATTACTTGGTAAGAATGTTTTAGATAATCTGGAGATCCACCCGGTAGTATTTTGGGTTTCAGCAGGATTAATTCTGTTTTTTGTTGGTTATACCTTGTTTAATCTCTCCCAAATAGAATCCACGTTCAACCTTTTGAAAAACACCCTGACTTCTTCAACCGGATGGTTTTTTGTTCTCACTGTTAATGCGACTCTTTTTTTTAGCCTATACCTTTTATTTGGGCGATTTGGCCATATTCGTTTGGGTGGGGCAAAAGCCAAACCCGAATTCTCATATTGGAGCTGGTTTTCAATGTTATTCAGTGCCGGTATGGGAATCGGTCTGCTGTTTTATAGTGTTGCAGAACCCATTTTTCATTTTAATAATCCCCCTATTGGCGAGCCTGAAACAACTGAGGCGGCTAAAGTAGCCATGAGGTTTACCTTTTTTCACTGGGGTTTTCATACCTGGTCTATTTATGCTATTGTCGCGGTAGGGCTGGCATTTTTTGCATACAATAAAAAGTTACCGCTTACCATTCGCTCGGTTTTCTACCCATTGATTGGGGAACGCATTCACGGCCCAATCGGTAATATCATTGATATTTTGGCTGCTTTAGCCACACTATTTGGTTTGGCAACATCGCTTGGATTAGGCGTTCAGCAGGTTAATTCCGGTTTAAATTATTTGTTCGATTTGCCTATTAGCGTCAATACCCAAATTTTTTTGATTTTTGCTATTACTTCGATAGCTACTTTATCGGTAGTCTTAGGAATTGATAAAGGTATCCGCAGGCTAAGCGAATTAAATTTGATTTTTGCTTTCATCCTGCTTTTTTTCGTGCTTTTAATTGGACCCACATTGTTTTTACTGGATTCTCTCCTGGAAAATATGGGCCTTTATTTAACTCATATGATTTCGATGGGATTTTGGACCGAAGCCTATCGTCAAACGACATGGCAACACGATTGGACCATTTTTTACTGGGCATGGTGGATTTCCTGGGCGCCGTTTGTAGGCATGTTCATTGCCAGGGTATCTAAAGGGAGAACCATTCGCGAGTTCATGCTCGGCGTGCTATTCGTTCCAACCTCTTTGACCTTCATTTGGCTTACGGTATTTGGCAATTCTGCTCTTTTTGTTGAACTGATGGGTCAAGGAGGCATCGTAGAGGCTGTTTTAGACAATATTGCCATTGCGCTGTTTGTATTGCTTGAAAATTACCCATTATCTTCAATTACTAGCTTTTTAGGGGTAATTGTTGTGGTCATTTTCTTTGTTACCTCATCCGATTCGGCTTCATTGGTGATTGATATCATTACGGCAGGCGGGCATCCTAATCCGCCGACCGTTCAACGCATTTTTTGGGCTCTAATGGAAGGCGTGGTTGCCGCCGTGTTGCTTTTGGGCGGCGGTTTAAAAGCGTTGCAAACCGCTACCATTACTACGGGTTTGCCATTTGCGATGGTTATTTTGTTGATGATCGTTGGGCTAAGAAAAGGGCTAAGCAACGAATTTCATTTACTTCAAAAGCACGATAACGCCATGTTTGAACGTTCGGTTAAACCCAAATCCGGTGAATCATTATTTTAAATAAATTACCCCGCGGCAAGCCACGGGGAATCAGAAGTCATGCCGGACTTGATCCGGCATCCTGAAGCATAATCTGAAACTAAAAGCCTTACTCATCTTGCTTGAAATAAATCACACGCACGGGATTTTTTACCGGGGCTACCCCGTTTCGCACAAAAATTTTCTGACCTTCGCGGCTTAAAAATGCTGCAAATCCTCTCGGTAATCGCTCATATTCATCAAACAAATGATACACACCATAGGTGAGTGGGTAAAATCCTTCATGGACTTGTTTTTGGTAAGGATAATAGGCTTTTGCACCCAGAGAATCCAAACTGAGAGCCACGAGCTTATAGCCAAGATATTCCACCGATGCATCCGGATCAGTAACTTCCCTGAAATTTGAAATGCTGCCAAAACCAATGGCCCCGGGGTATTTGGCCACATACGCTTTCATCTGCGCTGCGCTGGTGCATGGGTACGCATTTTCGGCAAATGCCGCAATGTTGAGCGTATCTTTTAAAAATTGATACCTGGCATCATTAGCGCCCGTGATAAAAACCCGAATCGGCATAGAAGAACCGTCAACACTTTCCCAAGTCTTGATCTCACCCGTTAATAGCGCTTTGTATTGGCCTAAACTTAATGATGAAATGCTATTGGCAGAATTGACCAAAATGCAGACGGCATCCCTACCAATAAGGCTTTTTTTAAGGGGTAACTCTAATTTTGCAATAACGGAATATTCAACGGCGCTTAATTTATATCCATAAACCACCGACCGTCCCTCTTGGTTTAAAAAGCCTTCAATGGCTTTACGTGTATTTTTCTCATTAATCGTGAGCTTACTTTCGGGGTATAATCGCATAAATTCGCGGGCTTGCCGATCAATGATCGGGGTAAGCGCATAATCGGAAAGAATGGTTAAACGACCCTTTGTGGCCGTTTCACGCTCCAGTTGTTTTTGATTTAATGCCTTAAACTGCTCTATACAACTGCAACCTTTGGATGTGATCATCACAAATACAATAAACACCAAGGGTAGATTCAGGAAACGCACTAATTTTTTCATGGATGGATCAAAATACATTAGCCGGTAATTTGGGGCAAAACTAATACAAATGCTTGAAAATGTCTACTAAATGTTGTTTTTATTCCAGAAATGGAAACAGGAATGAAAACAATCATAAATGAACTATTCCATTGCAAGCTCAAATATTTGACAATAAACAAACAGAAAATGACACTCATTTTCTAGTCATGCTGAACTTGTTTTCAGCATCTCAACCAAATTGGCATTTTCTGAG
>JANQGG010000001.1 GCA_028277445.1 Chloroherpetonaceae bacterium
AAGTGCCGCCTTATAATCGAACCATTATGGAATTGAAATTAAAGCGGGGAGATCAATAGGCGGCGGTTCAAGGCTACTTATAATCGAACCATTATGGAACTTTAGTAATTATGAATTATAAATGTTGAATGTTGAATTAACGTATTGTTTAAAGCACTGATATGATATTCTGTTGGTAGGTTATTTCATGGTTTGGATTTATCACCCTTGATCTCTCATTTAAAATTCATAATTGAAAATTCAACATTCCCAGACGCCATTATGGAATTTTAGTAATGATGAATTATAAATATTGAATGTTGAATTAACTTATTACTTAGAGCGCTGATATGATGTTCTGTTGGAGTCTATTTTATGGTTTGCTTTTATCAACTTTGATCCCTCATTGATGAATTAAAATTCAACACGATTAAAACTGCTTTAATCTCCGCAAAAATTTGTATGAACCCTATCTGAATTTGGACTCGTTTTATCCCCAATCCTTTGCATAGACTATCATTGCGAACATGTGATACATTCGTGATATTTAGGCCATAAATTTCACATTAAGAAATAGTTAAGTTCTTGTTTTGTAGTTGGTCTCTTTTGTTCATGATTTTATGAGTAAGTTTGTTTTTTCTGCTTTAGAATTAGTCTAATTAATGTCAAACTCAAAGGAGTTATAACTATGAAGAAACTTTTCTTTGCATGTCTCATTTTTGTCTTTGCTTTGCCTTTTTTAATTCAAAGTAAAGAAAGTTCTGCGATCCCGGTATTCGCACGTAAATACAAAACGTCATGTTTTACCTGCCACACTTCCTATCCTACTCGAAATGCATTTGGAGAAGCGTTTAAAAGCAACGGTTATCGTTGGCCGGGTGGAGAGGATCAAGAAAAAACAAAAATCGAACAATCCCCTGTAGGCGCAAAAAGCTATGAAAAAATTTTCCCTGAAGCGCCATATCCCGCTGATATACCTGGATTTGCTCCTATTTCTTTTTGGGCAGTAGGTGATCTGATCAATTATGAAGAAAAAACTGATGCCGATCCAGAAGTCCTCCAGTGGGGCGCACCAGGTTCTGGCAGAATTACCGTGATGCTAGGCGGTACAATCGGAGAGAATATTTCAATTTTTAGTCTTCTATCGCAAAATGGTACGCACAGAACTCGAGCCTCATGGTCTTTCGCTCCCGGTATGCTTCTTTCGTTTGGGAACAGATTTCAAAATGTTGATGGCCCAATTTTTAGTGTACTGCCTTGGAGCGGTTTTTTAACGCTTGGTACAGGCGTTGATTTTTCTTATGTAACCGGTGATGAAGGCGGGTTTCTTGTGACGGGTGGATTTCTTAATGGACAAGATCAAGCTAAGCTTTTTGACAGGCGGTTCTTCCACGTCCGATATAAATTGTTTGGAGCAGGTCTCCTAAGTGGTGCAGGCGGCACTATGGGCAATGGCTATATCGGTTTGGATAATTCACTCTCCATAGGTGCAGCTATAGTTAATTCCTCTAATGGTCTTTCAGGAGCAGGGGATAAAACCCAGTGGGGACTAGACCTTAAAGGAAACTTTGGCAATTTCACCGGCGGTGTGGCAATCGGCCAAAACAGTGATCTGGATAAAGACCTTTATCATATTGCAGCCGGGTATTACATCTATCCCTGGCTTCTGGCCAGTATTGAGTATGACTATGATTCCACCGATGAATATGGTCAGATCAGTCCTTCTGTCCGCGCTTATCCAAGAGCTAACGTGTATGTTGATTTGTCATTCAATACTTTCACAGAAGAAAATGACTTAAGCGGCGCACCGCTTCAACAAAACGCGTCTATAGAAGGATCAATCGCGTTTTAAATCTATGTTTTGTCGTGAAAATTATTAATTACGGCAAGAACATTTAACAACTATTTCTGTCTATTACTCACGACTGATAACATTTTTCCATGTTTAACCCCCACCTCCCCCATGATTATTTATAGTTCTAAAAACGTATGTCAGGAAGAAGTATACTGAGCGGAGCCGAAGCACTACCGAAACACCAACGAAAAGAAGACTATAGGCAAAATCGGTGTTTCGGCTACGCTCGATTTTTTTTAGAAAACATCAACTATTCTGAGTCTTAAACTATACACACCGAATTAATAAAACCCCAACGCTCATTATTTCATAAGACCTTTACTTCTTACATCTATCATTATTACAAATTATTCTCAATTTGCAATCTCGCTCGAATTAATTACAAAGACTTAGATTGTTTTTAAATTATTATTTAAGAAGTAAATATATAAAAACATAGCCTTAAGTGATAGTTTTGTGATGTTTTGAGTTTATGTTTTTTGTTCGAATATCAAAGTGGTAAATAATTATTAAGAACATTTTCAGGAAAGTAAGCAATAAAAAGTAATCAAATTTTGCTTTGTGATAATTTTGTGATTTTTGATGTATAGCTTTTGGTATTGACAGCATTGTCATTTGTCATACAAGTACATTAATCAGGGGAGTAAGCAGTAAACAATTAATAAAGAGTAATTTAAGGAGAGATAATCAAAATGCATTATCGTTTTGATGCTCTCTTGTTATTGCGCTGGTTTTAACCAGTTATCCATTACCAATTTTAAAAGGAGCTGCATTATGAAGAAAATTTTGTTTGTATTTTTAATATTACTTTTTGCATTGCCTCTCATGTTTGCGAGTAAAGAAAGTTCGGCCATTCCGGTATTTGCTCGCAAATACAAAACCTCTTGCGCAACTTGCCATATCGGATTCCCTGCGCGGAATGCTTTTGGTGAAGCATTCCGTAACAACGGCTATAGATTCCCGAAAGGTGAAGACGAAGATATGACAAAATTCAAGCAAACACCTTTGGGATCGGAAGCTTATAAAAAAGTGTTTCCAGATGCCATTTATCCTGCCGACATACCAGGTTTTGCACCGGTTGCCATTTTCGCCACAGGTGAGTTGTTTGAATATCGTGATGGCGACTCAACAGATTTTAAATGGGGACTGCCTGGCGAAGTTGAAATCTTGTTTGCTGCTACAATAGGAGAGAATATTTCAATACTTGGCGATTGGGCCGCTGGAGAACCCGGTGTTGGATTTCAGCTGTTATGGTCTTTGGATGAAGGCGTTCATCTGGCTTTTGGCGGTATTGGTTTCACGGAACTCTTTACGGTTATTTCATCCACGCCAAATGGCGAAGGCGATGCATATGCTGTGGCATTGCCCAGTCCGGGAAGTGGTGTCGAGCTTAGAATTGCCGGCGGCGATGAAGGCGGTTATAGTTTAACTATTGGCGTTGGTGGCGGAGAGGCCGATGACGACGGCTGGTCAGACAGCCCTGTAGATAGCCGCTATGCTCGCGCCACGTATAAAATTGGCGGGGCCGGCTTATTAAGTGGCTCAGGCGGAACAATGGGCAACGGCTTTATTGGTTTGGATAATGCAATAACGCTGGGCGCCAACTTCTTCAGTTCCAGCAATGGCGTCGAAGGAAATAAAAGCGCTTTTGGCGGCGATGTTATGGTAACCTATGGCTCTTTACGTGCAATTGGGCAGGTGGGTCGTTTGGTTGATACTGAAATCACACAGGTTTCGGGCGAGCTGGATTACTTCCTCTATCCGTGGTTGGTTGGCATTTTCCGCTATGAAGACTGGGGAGAAGAGGGTGATCGCGGTTATAAATCGGCGGCTATCCCAGGCATTGGCGCGTTTTTGAGAGCCAATGCAAAGCTAGGAGCTGAGTATAGAATCGCTGAAAATTCCGATCATAACATTCTAAAAGTATATGCACAGTTAGTGTTCTAAATTTATAGCTCTGCGTTTCAGTCATATCTATGTGGTAATGAAATCCCCTAATGAAAAGTTGTGCTTATCAATGCGGCTTAAAACTTGATGGCACAACTTTCATTTTTCTCACCCATTTATTGAACCCATTGTTTTTTGATTGAATAAGAGCGTTTTCGAAGGATTAAACGAAAAGTAAAATTCATTTTCAATGCAGGAGAAAGAGGTCATAACAGAAGAACATAAAGAAACACAAAGCTCGGAGAAACCTAAAAAAGCAGAAACTGAGGAACTAATGGGACGGCGTAAGCTTTTGAATCGGCTTGGATGGGCAGGTGTGATTGGATTTCTATCCATTAACACATTGGCTTTTTTACGTTTCTTTTATCCGAGAGTGCTTTTTGAACCGCCCACTAAATTTAAGGTCGGATTTCCCTCAGACTTTCCACCCGGGGAAGTCAACTCTGAGTTTCAAAAAGAATTCGGCACGTGGATCATCCGTTTGGATGATGGTCGTTTCTTTGCCATGGAATCCAAATGCACACATCTGGGTTGCACGCCAAGTTGGATGGGCGCACAAAAGAAGTTTAAATGTCCATGCCATGGCAGCGGTTATTACATCACGGGGTTGAATTTTGAAGGGCCTGCTCCAAGGCCGATGGATCGATTTAAAATCAGCTTAGCCGAAGATGGGCAGTTAGTAGTTGATAAGACCATTAAGTTTGCAGGCGTTCCGGGTAAAGATTCCAATGAGCAATACCCACAGAGTTTGTTGAAGGTTTAAATGCGGATTAACTAATTATAACTATTAGAAGTATGGATACTAATGAAAACAATGCTGTTGAAAGAACGGCAAGTACGGTAAAGAAAAGTAGTCGTTCAGGGAAAAAAGCGATTGCGAAAATTATTGAGGAAAGATGTACCGGATGCGGAATCTGCGTGGCGGTTTGCAATACTGGATTTATCAAGATTGTAGAATCGGATTGGAATTTCAATGGCGTGGCTAAAATTGATTCCAAATGCACGGGTTGTAACATTTGTGCTATCGATTGCCCTTGGAATGCCATTGTTATGGAATATCCTGATGGCTCACAGAAAACAGTGGCTGATTACCAAAGGCAATTAAAGAAGCTGAGAGGTTATCAGTAATAAACTATCAATGAAAAATTAAACGACTTCTGAGTTTATGAGAGATTTAATGGATAAAGTTAAAAAAAATGTGATCTGGAAATCCATTTTCAGACGCGATTATAAAGAAAATGTTAGGGATCGCGCGGTTGCAATCTTTGGCAATGTGTTCCTGCATTTGCATCCCGTTCAAGTCAGGGAAAGCGCCGTAAAGCTACGCTATACGTGGGGAATGGGCGGCATTACATTTCTGGCGTTTATTGTTTTGGTCATAACCGGCGTGGTTTTAATGTTTTACTACCATCCTTCGGTAGATCAAGCCTATGACGACATCAAAGACCTGGAATACCAGGTTCCGTATGGCGTAATACTCAGAAACCTTCATCGATGGGCAGCCCATTTTATGGTGATCGTGGTCATGATTCACATGTTCCGTGTCTTTATGACGGGTTCATACAAAGCGCCTCGTCAATTTAACTGGGTGATCGGAGTTATCCTGCTCGTGCTTACGCTTCTCTTAAGCTTTACCGGTTATCTCACACCCTGGGATCAACTTGGATATTGGGCTATTGTTGTTGGAACAAATATGGGCGCTGCTACCCCGTTGCTAGGGTTTGAAGGCCCGTTCAGTGAATATTTTGGAATTACGGCATATAACGATGTACGGTTTGCACTGCTAGGCGGCACTCAGGTGGGCGGCAATGCGCTCTTGCGTTCATATATCTGGCATTGTGTTGCGCTTCCGCTTCTCTCCATCATTTTGATGTTCGTGCATTTTTGGCGTGTGAGAAAAGATGGCGGTATTTCCAGACCTCAATGAACCAACACGCGGCAAATCATGGGTTATCAAACGTCTTAAGGGACTCGATCCTGCGTTCCAAAGTATAACGGCAATTGATTGAATTCCGGGATGCGCTGGAATGACGATTCGCAGTAAGCTGCGGAGTATTGAAATACTAAAACAAAATAAAGCTAAACGAATTTGACTTGAGTAAACATGAAGCCATTAATTGAAATTATTACCAAGCCAGATAATATCGCTATTGTGATTATGATCATCATGGTCACATTTTTTACGATCTGGGCATTTCTGCAAGCGTTTCAAAACGATAAACTAAAAACTTCGGGAAAGCCTGTTGAAGGCGAGCTGGATGAAGATGTGGATACGTGGAAGCCTTTGGTTCGCATAGAATTGATTATAACGCTCGTTGTTATGATTGGCCTTACGCTATGGTCTATTCTTGTTGATGCGCCATTGGAAGAGATCGCCAATCCAACGCTAACGCCAAATCCGGCAAAAGCCCCGTGGTATTTTCTGGGCTTGCAGGAATTACTGGTTTACTTTGATCCTTGGCTGGCCGGCGTAGTGCTGCCAACCTTGATCGTCGTTGGATTGATTGCCATTCCTTATATCGATATCAATCCCAAAGGCAATGGGTATTACACGTTTTCCGAACGCAAATATTCTATTGTCATTTTCTCGTTCGGGTTTTTCATTCTCTGGTTGCTTTTGATTGTCATTGGGGTGTTCTTCAGAGGTCCGGGTTGGCTGTGGTATTGGCCCTGGCAGGAGTGGGATCACCAACGGGTTGTCTTTGAACCTACCACGGATTTAACCAATCTCATTGGTATAGATTCACGCTCGGTATTGGGATTCTTTATGGGCGGCGGGGTTGTTTTCCTTTATTTTGCCATTGGCATGATTGCCCCTTACCTGTATTGGAAAAAAACGCATCCGAAATTCTTAAACGATCTGGGATTGGTACGCTATACCACAATAATGATTTTGTTTCTATTCATGATGTCCATTCCGATCAAAATGATTTTACGCCTCGTTTTTTTAATCAAGTATGTCTGGGTTACGCCCTGGTTTAATGTTTGATCAAAACTTCAACTGAATTAGATACAATCGCTGATTTTAACTTTTAAAACGACTGTTGGAAATGGCCGAAGATTCTACAACCAAATCCTTAAGCAGGTCTTACCTGTTTGCATTTTTAGGTTTATTAATGTTAGCGCTGACTTTGTTTGTCATATGGGATGACGAATATGGTTTAAGACCATGGAAAAAATACCAAACCCAGTATAAGGAACTTAAACGCGTTCAACTTGAAAATGATTACCAACACGCATTGGTTGAATTCGATAGCGCCGGTGGCTCCCAAAAACTGGCTGAACTTGAAATAAAACTCAAGGAAGCTGAAGAGATTTTTCAGAGTCCTGAAAATCAGAACAAATACAATACGCTAAAAAGCAGCTTAGAAGAAGTTCAGGAAGCGTTATCAAAAAATCAAAACCAATTGCAACGCTATCGCGGCGAGCTTTTGGAAACCGAATACTTCTATATCAAAAATCAGAATTCTGAAGATAAGGCCAAGATGCAGGAGCTTCAGAACAAGATCGATAATGTTGATGGGCGTCGTAAGCGTTTGCTTGAACAGGAAGAGTCACTCAAAGAGTCTATCATGACGTTTACATCTGGAATTGAGGAGCTTCGAGCACAAATTCAAAACCTAAAAAGTCCCTTGGAAGAAAAGAAAGAGCGCTTAGCAAAGCTTGATGATGTTCCTTTAGAAATCAAACAAATTCATATTAATGATGTTGGAAAAGCCGATCGTTGCGAGTCGTGTCATATTGGCATTAACGATGTTGAACAGGTTTCAGATGAGCAACCATTTACGAAACATCCTGCGAGTTTCATTTACCTGAAACACCATCAATCCGGTGAGTACGGGTGCACATTTTGTCATCGTGGGCAAGGGCGCGCTACCACATCTATTGAAAAAGCGCATGGCAATGTAAAGCATTGGGATGAACCCATGTATGAAGGCGATATGACTCAAACCTCATGCTTAACCTGCCATAGTGATGTTAAAGGCCTCCGTGGTGCAGAATATATCAACAACAGCACTGAGTTATTTAAAAAGTATGGCTGCTACGGTTGCCATAAAATTTCAGGCTATGAAGGATTACGGGAAATCGGACCGGTTCTTACCGAAGTTGGCTCCAAGACCAATTACTCGTGGATGGTTGAATGGTTGCTTGATCCGAAAAGTTATTTTAAAACAGCCCGTATGCCGAAATTCTTTTTCACAAAACAAGAAGCCGAATCGATTGCCGATTATTTATTTAGTATGACACGAACAGTGCGGCAAGATGAAGATTACGAAGCTGTTGAAATTGACTGGGATTTGGCTGATAAAGGCAAAAACATTTGGAGCCAGTCGCGCTGCAATCTTTGTCATGTTACTGGTGGTAGAGGCGGCAATCATATTAAAATGTATGCCCCCGATTTAAGCGAAGTCGGTACTAAAGTTAATAAAGAGTGGCTTTTTAACTGGATAAAAGACCCGAAAAAATACTTCCCGGAAACCAAAATGCCACGTTTCCGCTTTAGCGATGACGAAATTCATGCATTGGTGGAATACATCATGAGTGAATACATTGATGATGATTATGAACCCACATATGCCGAACCCGAACCGATTGCGTTAGAATCGATTGAAAATGGAAAACGATTGATCCAGAAATATGGCTGCTACGGTTGCCATGAGCTCCAAGGTATGGAAGAAATGACTCAAGTCGCCCCACTTTTGCGGCAGCAAGGCATTTCGTTTTTGCGTAAGGATGAAATGGGCGAAAAAATCGGTACGGAACTCTCATCCATAGGAAGCAAGCCGGTTGATCTGTTGGACTTTGGAAAATTGAAAAAACTCATTCCCCACGATCGGCTGAGTTATCTGAAGCAAAAACTCAGAGCGCCAAGAAGTTTCCGCGATAATTTGCTCATGCCTGATTTTCAATTGACTGAAGATGAAGTCAATCAACTCTCGGCTATTTTATATGGTTTTACCGATGCCCATGTACCAGCTCGCTACGTTGTACCTTCTCAACACGAACTTTATCAATTGGCTGGAGCCGAAGAATTTAAATTTTCCGGCGATTTTGAAAAGCTGGTGGAAGATGTCAAATGCACCAATTGTCATCCTATTAAAGGTATCGGCGCCGATTATGCGCCCGATCTTTCTATTGCAGGAAGCAAACTTCAGGAAACATGGATTAAACGCTTCCTTGGCTCACCGGATGTCATTCGACCGCTTATTCAACAAATGCCAAACCTGGGTCTTGCGCAAGGCAGCATTACCATGCCAAGATTTAACCTAGGGAAGGAAGAGGTTTTATCAGAAACCAACAAATCCGATATAGACATTGTATTGAACTATTTCCAACAGGAACTGGTATCGAAAGATATTCCTAAAAAAGTGCCTGAACTCGAAAGCGTGCCTTTAGATGAGCAAATTTCTCTTGGGAAAAAGCTTTATGACGATAAAGGCTGCATGGCCTGCCACCAAATCGGTATGGATGGCGGCGCCGTTGGACCTAACCTTTCCGATATCGGAAATCGCTTAAACGAAGGTTTTATATTCGTTTATCTCAAAGATCCAAAACGATTTAAACCTGATGTGGTTGAGCCAAATTACAACCTAAGCGAACGGGAGCGTATTTATTTAACCAATTACTTAATGACCTTGAAACTCGATAGCAACTGATGTTAAACAAGTTAAACATACAACACATTCTTCTCATTGCAGCATGCTTTGGATTTACAACTTTTGGCTGCGGGGAAAAACAAGCAGGTTCTTCAGGTGCAGATTCTGTTGCAACCAACGGAAATCGCGACTCTATTGAAATCCAAGAAGACATTTCACAAACTTCAACCATAGCTGAAGCCTCAAAGAAAACACGATACTCGCTAAAAGAAGGAAAAAGGCTTTTCAGGCATTATTGTGCCGTATGCCATGGCCAAGCGGGAGATGGTTTTGGGCAGTACTATGGTTATTCGTTGCAACCAAAGCCTACAAATTTTACGGATTCAAATTTTGTAAAAACACGTTCGGATGAATTGCTTATGAAATCTATTAGTAAGGGCGCTATTTCAATCGGTAAATCAAATATGTGTCCGCCTTGGGGGCATACATTCCATACCGAAGAAATTGAATTTTTGATCGCATACATTAAAACATTGTCCAAAATATAATCACTCCTGTGTTAAGCGATGCTCCAATCAAACAGGTTCGGGCAATTGTGATGTATTCGTGATAAAGTGATTATAGTTTTAACAACAACTAACATCAAAACAATAAACAGAAATGTGAGGGAAATATGAAACGCCAACTGCTCAAGCTCTCAGTTATACTAACGATTGTTTTAGGATTTAACGCAAATGCATTTGCAGGCGGTATTATTACCGGTAAAGTAGAAGCTAAACGAGCCAAATACAAAAAAGATGTGGTGGTTTATCTCAAAAATGTTAAAGGTAAATTTTCAGCGCCAAAAAAAGCTGCAATTGTCGACCAAAAGAATCTGATCTTTGAACCTCACGTACTTCCCGTAGTGGTTGGAACATCTGTGGAATTTAAGAACAGCGATAATGTTAATCACAATGTGTTTTCCCCTGCGGTCTGCAAAAAGTTCAACCTTGGCACATACAACCCGGGAATGTCGCGCTCGATTACTTTCGATAAACCCTGCGTTGTAGATTTGCTCTGCAACGTGCATTCGGAAATGTTGGCTTACGTGGTTGTTTTAGACAATCCCTACTTTGCGAAAACCGGCAGAGACGGAAAATTTACGATCAAAAATGTTCCTGCGGGTACCTATGAAATTACAGCCTGGAGTGAAAAACTTAAGCCAAAAGGAAAAACTACCGTTACGGTTGTTGATGGAAAAACAGCCAATGTCAATATCAAATTGAAGCGATAAATCGTTTATGGTTAAACTTCAAAATGTTTTAAAGCATGTTTTTAACACAAAAGGAAAAATATGAGCCGGACGTTTAAGAGGTTCATGTTTTTGCTTTTGTTGCGAGGTAGTGGCTTAATGTTTAGAGTCTGAGATAAGTTTTTATTTCATTTTTAACGAATTGACTGAAAGAAAAATCATGAATTTAAAAGTATTTAAGTTAAGCCGTCTTATCACTTCGTTACTGGCTTTTTTTGTGATATCTGTTTCAAGTTATTCTCAAGCGCTAGCCTACGATCCTGAAACCCTTGAAAAACTTAAAAAAGGGGTTGAATTTTGGAACAAATTCAGGAATGATAACCCGAGCGTTATTATCGACCTCACTTTGGCTAATCTTAAAGGGTACGATTTAAAGGGTATTAATCTCAGCAAAGCGCAACTGGGTAATGCAAATTTAACCAATGCAAATTTAGTTGAAGCAGACCTAAGCAGTGCAAGTTTAAGAGGTGCAAAATTAGAGGGGGTTAATATCAGCCGCGGTAATTTGAAAGGCGCTGATTTAACCGAAGCTAAACTTTCCAATGGTTTTTTCATAGAAACGGATTTTTCTGGTGCGACTTTAGTTCGAGTAAAAATGGAAAAGGCCATTTTAGGTAAAGTAAAAATGAGCAAAGCTAATCTGAGCTGGGCTGATTTAAGCGATACCAACCTTAACTTTGGCGTCATTAAGAATGCAAAACTAGTTGGAACGGTATTTAAACGCTCTGATCTACATGGCATAGACCTCTCCGGATCTGACCTTAGAGATGCAAATCTTACTGAAGTTGACCTTAGAAATAGCAATCTTACAAAAGCTAATCTTAGCAATGCAAATTTAAGCTTTAATGAAAACTTAGCCGGAGCTGCGTTGCTAAATGCCAAGTTGAAATTTGCAAATCTGAAAGGATCAAACTTGTACGGATCTGATGTTAGAGGCGCAACGTTTTTTGGGGCTAAAATATCAAAACTAACAATTCTTCCCAGTGGCGTTAAAGGCAATTCGGCTTGGGCAAAAAAGCATCGGGCCCTCTTCGTGGTTAAGTAATTAGGCGGCCAATCTCACGATTGAAGCTTTAACTGAACTTTTGATTTTTAAGACGGTTATCTACAAAATCCTAACGTTGTGATCTAGGTAACATGGGGCGGTTTTTGGGATAGGAAATAGTCACTTATTTCAATAATTCTAAAAGTAAGAATCGTTTTTTGTTATCAGAAAATGATCAAAAGCAAAAAAAATAAAATCGCCAATTGACAAAACGTGCGGTATTAAATAGTTAAACTGCCTTGTGGCTAATGAGTGCATTAATTGATAAATCGTCTGCTGTATTATATGTCATTGTTTTAGTGATTATCGGACTCGTTGGATGTGAATTTTACCCCTCGCAATCTAAAGATGAAGTTCCATCGGATCATACAGAAATGAAGGGTTACGCCTATCATAAACCGGGAATGTTTCTTCCGCAAACCCATTGCGCTGAGTGCCACAGCTCAAACGGCAATTCCGAACTGAAAGGCGGTATTTCAACCGAAGGGAATCAAACCGCATTTTCTTGCTATCAATGTCATACGGATTTTTGGAGCGATATTGAACACACATTTCTACAAAGTGGCCCTAATGGCGAGCATTATCACAAAGAAGGGTTATATGAGCCTACGGAGAACTGTACAGAGTGTCATGGAGAGAATCTTGAAGGTGGTTCTTATAAAAGCACATCTGCACCGTCATGCTCAAAATGCCACGGCCCAACATGGGACTGGAAATTAACGCATACCGAATTGAAAACGGGAGATTATCCACAAGGGTTTCACGATCCAACGGGCTTGTATGCTCCCGAAACTTATTGCTCAAGGTGCCATGGTAATGACCTTAAAGGCGGTTTATCTAACGGTAAAGCGACTAAATCGTGTTATGAATGCCACACGGAAGGAATATGGGATTGGCAAAAGACTCATACCATGTCATTAATCGGAGTACATGGTACTGGTTTGCATGACACTGCCGGGATGTATGATCCGAAAAACAATTGTTCAAGTTGTCATGGAAATGATCTTAAAGGGGGCTCTGCCACAAAATCTTGTTATGAATGCCATACCAGAGGCATTTGGGATTGGCGCGAAACTCATACATCGCTTAAAACAGGGTTTGATCCGCAAGGCTATCACGATCCTGTAGGGATTAATGATCCAAAAACCTATTGCGTGAGTTGTCATGGTTCCGATTTACGTGGCGGTACATTTAACGGCTCTCCAACCAAGTCGTGTTACGAATGCCATAATCATGACATATGGGATTGGCGTAAAACTCATACGGTTAGGAAAGATGGAAAATACCATCATCCCGATTTAGAACGCAATCCGCATATGTGCCAGGATTGCCATGGATTTAGAGGTCAAGGCGGCTCGGCACGTTCTTGTTACGGCAGCGGATGCCATAGTGGGGTTTGGCCTCCTCGAGACGATTGATTTAAAACTAACTTAGTGTATAGACACTCTCATAACTTCATTAAAGGAGAACTGATAATGACTAAGAAATTGAAAAATATCTTATTTGCTGCTTTTGTTTTTGCTGCTGCAAGTCTGACCATGACAGGCACAATTATGGCCCAATCAATTGGCAGCCAAGCGCCCAACTTTGAGGCTAAGGATATTGAGGGCAATGATATTTCACTTTCCAAGCTCAAAGGAAGCGTTGTGCTTATAGATTTTTGGGCCAGTTGGTGCGCCCCTTGTAAACAAGAAATGCCATTTTTAACGGAACTTTACCAAAGTTATAAAGACCAGGGATTTGAAGTGA
Source organism: Chloroherpetonaceae bacterium (assembly GCA_028277445.1). Taxonomy (GTDB): domain Bacteria; phylum Bacteroidota; class Chlorobiia; order Chlorobiales; family Chloroherpetonaceae; genus JANQGG01. Next base: position 13,464 of record JANQGG010000001.1, read on the forward strand.
TTGCTATCAATTTAGATACTCAGGAAAAAAACATGACAAAGTTTTTGAAACAAATGAACACTACCCCTGAATTTAAAATCACGTTTGATGTTGTTCATGACCCTAAAGGTGAAATAGCCAGTAAATATAATCTCGAAGGAATGCCAACAACAGTTTTGGTTGATCGCAAAGGCAAAATTCGATACCGTTATACCGGATTCCATCCTTCCAAGAAAGAATCATATAAAGCTGATTTAGAAACACTTTTATAACCTCAAGAGCTTTGAGATCATGACAAAATCATATGTAATTGCATTGATCCTACTCATTTCTTTGATGGGGTGTACCACGATTAAGCCATGGGAACGCAGTCGTTTAGCCGACCCCATCATGATTTTTGATGAAAATCCTATTGAAAAAGGCTTAAAAGAGCATCATATAGACAATCGTGAAGGCTCAAAAGGTGGAACAGGTGCGCAAGGCGGAGGTTGTGGTTGTGGTTAAAAAAACGAGTTGCTTTCTGTTGTCTATATTTGGGTTTATCAGCTTTGCTGTTTGTCAAGAGTTACCTGAAGATGAAGTGCAGGTCAATTTTAATGGCTATTTTGATAATGCCTACGTTAAAATTGTTTATCCAGCAGCTTCCATTACAAAAAAAGTGAGCGAAAGCACAAGTATTTCAGGGGTTTATCAAATAGATGTTGTAAGCGCTGCATCTATGAAAAGTAGTTTTGATAATGTTCAGCGATCCCCTTTTTCACCTGATGGAATCAGTTCTGCATCACCTAAAAATTCAAAAGCAGATGCTGTTTCATCAGCCTCCGAACTCATACCGTCTATTACCAATGCTGATGATGTACGGCATGAAGTTATATTAGGGGTAACTCAATTATTTGGCCAATCAACCGCATCGTTTAGCGGCATCTATAGTACTGAACATGATTACGATTCCAAAACATTTGCAATGAGTTTTTCTCATCCGTTTAACCAAAAGAATACGGTTATGACTGTTGGATTTGTAAGCAGTTTTGATAATGTTTTTCCTGATATACAGCAAATGAAGGCAGTTTCGTGGGAAAAGTCCAAAACTGTTTATTCATTTAGTGGAGGTATCAGCCAAATACTCAACCCAAAACTTGTTGCTCAGTTAAATCTTTCCTATTCAAGCAATTCGGGTTTTTTATCGGATCCCTACCAGGTTCTAAGTGTTATAGATGGCAACACCGTTAGGTATTATAATGCATTTCATCCTGATAGCCGTCATCGAAAAGCAATAGGGCTTCGGGTGAATTATTCATTAGGCGAACGCACATCGTTGCAACTTGGGTATCGATATTATTGGGATGACTGGGAGGTTAATTCCCATACAATCCAAACTTATGTGCAACACTATTTTGCGGAAAAGGCCATTTTACTTGGCGCTGGTATCAGGCACTACAACCAGACGAGCGCATACTTCTTTAAGCCTACTTACACAATGGATTGGATTAACAGCGGGAACTATTTTACTGTGGATAGTAGGTTAAACTCCGGCTTCTCTTATGAGTACGAGTTAAGCTTTAAGTTTGCCGGTTTTCTGTTCAAGGATACGCCTGTACTGGGTTATCTTTTTCATGGCGATCGCTCACAGTTAATTACAAGTATCAATTTTTATCATCGACACATTGATTCACCCGATTGGTTTATCGGGTATAAAAACCTTTATGCATACATCTTAAAATTCGGTGTTCGTGTACCATTATAAACAATAAATCTTTTGATCAGGAAACTAGGAGGTTAAATGGATAGACGTCATTTTTTAAAAACAAGTGCAAAAGTATTAACTGCCTTTCCTCTCATTAATACTGTTGCGGGAAGCATACCAAACGTTCTTGCACGTAGCGTTGATGTTTCAAATGAAGGATTGGATTTGATAATTATAACGGCTTATCCGAATGAAGCTCTTGAATTAGCACAAGGATTAATTCAAAAACATTTTAGCAAGCACAGTCGTGTTCAATTTACCGAGTTTGAAATGGCCGGTGAACACATCAGTGAAATCGCCCTGTTGAGAAACAAGCGTTTAATTAATTATAAATACCAAAACGATGCATTATCATTGGAGCTACGGCGTATGGCTCAGAAACTGGACATACCTGCAAAAGTTAAAAACCCGATATGCCTAAAATTTACCAAGGGATATAAATTACACCAGGCACGCCAAGCTCAAATTTTCCGACAAAATATATTGATTGAAGAAGTTGATTTATATCAACCCGATAAAATGATTGAAATCAATGGCGTGAAAGGGCCAATGATAATTAATGTCAATAATGGAAAGATTCATGTTGTTGAAGCGTCTTGCCAACACAAAACTTGCTTACAGACGGGTAATATTAACCGTACTGATCAATCGGTGGTTTGTATACCCAATCAAGTAAGCATAGCGCTCTCCTGATCGGTATAATTTGATGGTGTTACGAATTGGATTTTTCCTATGTTTTTTCTTGGTCGCCAGACCTATTCCAGCTCAACTGACAGGGCCTGTTCTGTACGAAATCAAGTTATTGAAGTACATGATGGGTACCCAGGTTGAAATTACTGCTGTTCATCAGGATATAGTTGCTGCAAAAAAAGGAATATATGTTGCCTTCAAGGAAATTGAACGCATTGACAAACGATTAGGATACCATGGAGAAGAAAGCGAAGTTGTTCGAATTAATCAATTTGCAGGTATTCATCCAGTTAAAATAAGCGATGAAACATTTCGTATTTTAGCGCGCACCAAATCGTACGCTGAAAATTTTAACGGAATTTTCGATCCTACGATTGCACCGGTTGAAGAACTTTGGGGCTTTAACCTTGAGCGTTCTGCTAAACGACCTGCCGATTCGAGGATCAAAAAATTGCTTAAGTTGGTCAATTACCGTTCTTTGATCTTAAATGCCAAAGATACAACAGCTTATCTTACTACAAAAAAGATGAAGATCGATTTGGGCGGAATCGCCAAAGGCTATGCCATTGATCGTGCAGTTGATCTCTTAAGAGAGTACGATGTGAAAAACTTTATCCTTAAAGCCGGCGGCGATATGTATGTTTCCGGGAAAAAATCACCGACAGAAATGTGGAAAATTGGCATTGAGCATCCACGAAACGCCGGTAAACTTTTTGCGATGATGACGCTGAAAGACTGTGCTATTTCAACAAGCGGCGACTATGAACGCTATTTTATGAAAGATGGTGTGCGTTATCATCATATCTTAAATCCCAAAACTGGATATCCTTCCAGTGAATGCAAAAGCGTTAGTGTGATATCGAATATTTCAGCAGAAAAAACCGACGCTTTATCAACAATTATTTTTATTCTGGGAGCAGATAAGATTGAAGCCGATTCTACATTTAAAAATTACTTGATTTATGATAAAGCAAACCAGCTTCATCTGGATAGCGCTTTAGTAAGCCAATACAACCTAATGATATTAAATCCATAAAAGAATGATTATAATAAAAAGATAAAACCACAGATTTTCTTAACCTTACAATTAATTGGCGTTAGAATAATTTTCCTGACTTGGTTTCTAAAGATAAAGGCCTTTAACTAATAAACGTATTCATGAGGAGTTCCTGCATATGCTGTTTGAATTTTTAACCGGTAAGTTTGTTACGATCGTTGCATTTCTTTCTTCCCTGTTTTCGATGGTTGCTTTTTTAAAAGCCACCAAAAACGGCCTTAAACCAAATCAGGAAGCAGGTTTTTTATCACATGGAAAAAAAGGATATTACGTCATGCTTGCGGCGATTTCCATCTGCGGCGCTCATTTACTTTATTTGATTTTAACGCATCAGTTCGAATATAGCTATGTTAGAAGTTATTCTTCCAGCGATCTGAACGTCTTCTACTTGATTTCCACATTTTATGCCGGTCAGGAAGGCAGCTTTTTGTTATGGATATTTTTAGCAGCCGTCTTTGGATTTTTTGTCATGAATGGTTCAAAGAAACCCCATCCGCATGTAATGGTTATTATCCTGCTTTCTGAAGCTTTCATGCTATCGATGTTGCTTGGTATTAAATTACCTAGCGGGCTATCAATCGGTAGTGATTTATTTGCGCTGGTTCCAGGCGTCATTGAATCATCGGATTTGCTTTCCATCTCACTAAAACGAATACCGGAAGGCAATGGCTTAAACCCGTTGCTGCAAAATCCCTGGATGGTCATGCACCCACCGGTGCTTTTTGTAGGATTTGCGGCATTGCTCATTCCATTTTCATATGCCGTGGCAGCGGTTTGGAAAAAGGATTATGATCATTGGATTCATGAAGCAATGCCCTGGACTGTGTTCAGTACCGCAATGCTTGGGCTTGGGATCATCATGGGTGGCTACTGGTCGTACAAAGTGCTTGGATGGGGCGGTTATTGGGGATGGGATCCGGTAGAAAATTCCTCGCTTGTTCCCTGGTTAATTGCAACGGCGCTAATTCATACCATCATCATTCAAAAAAAGAATGGGGCGTTGAAACGCACCAATATCGCTCTGGCGGGTTTAGCATACGTGGCCGTTCTTTACAGCACGTTTCTTACCCGGAGTGGCATTTTAGCGGATTTCTCCGTTCATTCATTTGCCGACCTGGGTATGAGCCGTCAGCTTTTAGCATTTGTGCTGACATTTTTAGGATTGGGCGTTGGATACTTGCTCTTAAGGTTTAAGTCGATTCCGGTTGTGCCAACCAGCAATGCAATTTTATCGCGTGAGTTTTTCTTAATTGCCGGTGCTGTTGTTCTTTTGCTCATTGGTCTAGTGATTGCCGCCGGAACTTCAGCGCCGATTATTAATCGTCTTTTTACCAGTAAGCCCGACCCGGTTTTACCTGAGTTTTACAATCGCGTTACGCTCCCACTTGCTATTCTCATGGCCGTTTTTTTAAGTGTTGGTCCGTTTATTTCAGTAAAAGACAATAGCTTGCAGAATTTACTTAAAGCCATTATACCGGCGTTGCTCATCGGCATTATATTTTCCGGTGCATTGGTAATTTTTGGTTTGCAAAGTATTCCGTTAACACTGTTTGCATTAACGGCTATGACATCGCTGGTTGCGAACATTCAAAAATTTATCAGGATTGTCCGTGTTCAACCCCAACAAGCCGGAGGATCACTTGCCCATGTGGGTTTAGGACTCATGCTATTAGGTTTTATGGCCGGCCATTACGACCGAACGGAGCATCTTGAACTTAAAAAAAATACAGAGGTGAACTCGTTTGGAAAAAAACTGACATACACCGGCATGGAAAAATATGAACGCGAGAAAGATGCCTTTATCATACAAATTGTGGATGGCGATGAAACCATAACAGCCAAACCCATGATGCACCAAAGCCGGGATATGACGCTTCAAATCCCCGATGTTCTTCACGCCATAACCCGGGATTTTTATATCTCTCCGGTTAATCTTATGATTGACACTCCAAATGAAATTATTCTTCAAAAAAACAAACCGGATTCTATCGGGGGGTATACCATTAAATTGACCGGGTTTAATTTTAATATTCCGGACTCAACCAACAAAAAACGGATCCAAATTAAGCCTATACTGGAAATTGAGATGAACGAAATCACAAACACTATTGAACCTACGTTTGAAATTGCTCCGGGCAAAAAACCAAAAATTATCCCTGCTGCGCTACCTAGCGATTCCTCCATTACATTTGCTATCACGGATATCAATATTCAAGACAAAAACATTTTGGTAAAAACTCAGGGCATAAAGGGTTTATCAACAAAACCAACGGAAGTGTTGTTAATAGAAGCAAGCATTAAACCCTATATAAATGTTCTATGGGTCGGGACATACCTCTTGACCTTTGGTTTCATGCTTTCCATATACCGCCGCTGGAAAGAACTCGGCCCGCAAAAAAACGGCAATTAATCTTGTGTGATTAGTAATCCCATATTTTGAGAATTAAAACACAAATGGTTAATGACAACAATAAAATCGGTCATTGAGCGGAGCCGAAATGCCGATTTTGAACGTTATGTTCTATTTGTCTGTGTTTCGGCTATGCTCAGCATACCTCTCGATAAGCGTGCAGGGAACAATAATTTCGTCATTTGTAATCGGAAATTTTTGACCAAAAACATAAAAAAGAAATGACGAACTACTTTTTAATAGGTCATCGCGAGACCGGCATTTTGAAGAACAAAACACAAATATATTAATGACGAATTTTTCCTCTCCCGGCCTGTCGGCCACCCTCTCAGAGAGCGGGACAATAAAACACAATTTGTTCGCAGGAATGACAAACATTTAAAATATTTCGTCATTGGAAATTTTCATATTTGGCAATAGACAAATAAAATAATGACATGTTCTTATCTCATGCTGGCGTAGTGGCTTCGAAAACAAGGGGTTGCAACCCCTTGTTACAGCTATACTATGCGTCATTAGTCATTTGTTCAGCATCTTAAACGCCCTCACCTAAATCCTCT
>JANQGG010000036.1 GCA_028277445.1 Chloroherpetonaceae bacterium
CTAAAGGTTATATCCCGATTAGAAATAACGGCGTGGAAATGAACGACGCCTCTATTGGGAGTGCGGGCGGAAGTCAGCCGCACGAAAACCGTTCGCCATATTTAACGCTTAACTACTGCATTGCTTTGACGGGAATTTTTCCAAATCGGTCTTAAAGAATCGCTATTTCTGAGCAAGCTTTGACGAGAGCGGTTCATGAATCAAAAAAATGAATTGGATTTTTGTGGGGCGGCCCGTGAGGTCGCCCTATGTTTTACAAAAAAATGTAAAACTCGCAACGTTTATGAAAGATTAAATGATGTTTAAACGCAAGATTTTTCTTTATGATGGAGCGCTTTTTTACGTTGCGTATGCAGAGCCCGCCCAAGCGCTCATCGCAATAATGTTCTTTAATAGTATAGATATGAGACGACTGTAAAATCTAATGGATAAAAGTTCTTTGGTACCATTCAAGAATGAACGCAAAAGCTATAAAAAATAGTGTTTCAAGTTTGACCGTTACTTTATTTGCTGCGCTAACTTTAATTGATATAATGTCTTAAGGAAAAACTTAGTAATTAATTATGTAAAATTTTAAAATTCAGGTTGTTAGGGTAACTGTGTTCGCTAATCTTCACTACTGTGCATTTCAATCAAAAACAAGGCTATGATATGCCAAAACATCCTAACGACTTTTATTTAAAGACTTATTGCCTGGCTCAATTCTATAATCAAGTATATCTAACTCAATGCAACCCAATTGGATTGAATAGCCAAACTTTAAAAAGTCCTGCTTAATAAATGGGGCTATTGTATTTAACTCATTGTTATATTTAGTAGCTTTAATAGCCATCAATGGCCAATTTCAAACGTGATCTGAAAGCTATTTTAAAAAGGTTCATTTACTTTCCGTTAATTTTTAAATCTTCGAGGTCAATATGAAACAACAATTACTATTCTTTATTATGTTTCTGATTCAAGGAGACAAAACTTATTCCCAAAAAAGGCTTTTACAAGAAAGTTTTAAGGCTGGCTTTTCAGGTGGCAATACTTATTGCTGCGATAGTGGTAGCTTAAGATTTTATCAAGGTATTTAAGGTTGAAGACTGTCTAATTTCAATTCTAACCCAATAATCATGAAGAAGCTTAGCAAACACAAAGCGTTAAGAATTGTCGTTTTTGGTTTATTTCTATTTTGTTTGGTATCTCCGTTAGAGCTTTTTGCGCAAAGGTCGCCAACTTTAGGTGAACGAGATGGTTTCCAAAATGGAGTGTCACACTCAATTTCATCAGCACGTTTATCTGATGACAAAGTGCTAATCATCTATAAAGATGGAGTTACAACTTCTACTTCAACTATGTATGCTATAGTTGGTACGGTTTCAGGTTCTAATATTTCATATGGAACGCCGGTTTTTATCAACGATTCTACCCGCACTATGACAACAGTTGTTGCTTTTTCATCCACTAAAGCTGTAGTGATGTATGAGAAATTTCTCACAACTGACGATAAAATTAAATATCAGGTTTTGGATATAAATGGGGATGTAATTACCGTGAATTCCTCTGAATTTATTGGATCGGCAGCGTTAGAGAGAGGTTGGCAATCTTCGTTAAAAGGAGTTGCCCTTGACAATTCAACAATTGTTATTGCGTATGAAAAAAGAGATACCCAAGATGCTATTCGTTACATTGCCGGAACTTTAAATGGAACAAGTATTACTTGGGGAACACCTGTTGATGGTGAAGACGACATTTCAAATGTTGGTATTGCAAGACTTTCCGACTCAAAATTTGCTGTAGCTTACGAGTACAATGATGGTGCAAACAGCGCGGAAGGAAGAGTGATTGCCGGAACGGTAAGCGGAACAACAATTACTCTCGGGGCGGCTCAATCATTTGAATCCTCATCAGCGGTTGGAACCTTAGACATTACTTCACTTAGTGAGTCAGAAGTGGTCATTGCTTACGAAGATGATGGAAGTTCTAGTCCAGCTGATCCGGGTAAAATTATTTACGGAACGATAAGCGGAACTACATTTTCTTTTCCCGGCAGTTCTTCATCATTCTATGCTTCAGGTGATGGTATCGACGATTTAAGTTTAGATGCATTATCTGCTAATGAAGTAATTTTAATGGTGGATGGTGGATCTGCTGACAACTCGGTAATTCATACCGGATTGTTATCAGGTAACAATATAAACTTATCATCTGAAACTGTGTTCCTTTCTGCTGGTCAAGCCGATGATCCTAGTGTTAATGCGCTGACCTCAGATTTAGCGGTTTTAAATTATACAGATGATAACGGTATAAGTGGGACAGCTGACAGAGGCGAGTCGAGGGTTGTAACATTTACATCTACAACTAATCCTGAAGTAAATGTTCAAGGTAATTCTGCTGATATTGAATCAGGGGATAGTTCGCCATCAACTACCGACCATACGGATTTTGGAACAGGCGCGTCGCTTTCGCGAACCTTTACCATACAAAATCAAGGCGCGGGAACGTTAACGCTGGGTTCGAATGCTGTTACGATAACAGGCGCAGATGCTGCAAACTTTAGCGTGGATACTCAACCTGCAACATCAGTATCCGGCAGTTCCAGTACAACGTTTGTTATTGATTTTGCATCCGGTAGCGCCACAGTACACTCTGCTGAAATTCACATCAATAGCGATGACATTCACGAACCGGATTATTTCTTTGCAATTGCAGCTGTGGGTGCAACTTCTGTAGCGGCAACAGTCACCACGACGGCAGCGTCAACTATTGCGACAACATCGGCTACACTGGGTGGTAATGTCACGGATGATGGGGGTGCAACGGTTACTGAGCGCGGCGTGGTGTATTCATCCACAGATTCAAATCCTGAGATCGGTGATGCGGGAGTGACTAAAGATGCAAATGGCTCAGGTACGGGGTCGTTTTCGGAGAGCATCGGCAGTCTTTCAACT
>JANQGG010000029.1 GCA_028277445.1 Chloroherpetonaceae bacterium
TTTCACATATCATTGATTTTAGAAGTTCATTTACTGCCAATCACTCTAGCGGTGTAGCTGCTTCGGCAAAATCCCTTGCTAAGTTAGTTGGTTTTTCGGAGCGTGAGTGCAAAATGATGGAAATTGCAGGTTACCTTCACGATCTAGGTAAATTGGCTATTCCGGCAGAGCTTTTGGATAAAGAAGATCGGTTAACCCCTACAGAGTTTAACATTGTTAAAAAACATGTGTTTTATACCTACCGAGCTTTAGAGCGAATTGATGCTTTTGATACAATCAACACTTGGGCATCGTTTCATCATGAGCAATTGGATGGTAATGGCTACCCATTTCATCACAAAGCTAAAGATATTCCCCTGGGTTCACGAATTTTAGCTGTGGCAGATGTTTTAACAGCTTTAATTGAAGATCGACCCTATCGAGAAGGATTACGTAGCGATGAGGCTTTAAAATTAATTCAGGGTATGGTTAAGTCTGGCGCTTTAGATGCTTATGTTGTGGAAGTTTTAGCTAAGAATTTTGATCACATTAATAGTGAACGAAAAAGCGCTCAAATCAAATCAGCTAAATTGTATAATGATTTCTTTCATCAAAATATTTTAAGCAGTATTTAGACATGTCGGTTTAAGTATGTAATTTATATCCCAAACTTCACATAAACGGCATTTCACTTCATTGTAAGTTAATAATTTCTAAATCTTGAATTGAGCAAGGAATTTTTTATATTACTACGTGGTTATTTAGTTGTTTAAATGTCGCAATAAACGTTTTGGCGTAAAATTGTTTTGACTGGATTTCTCGTGGATCAAAATGGCGTTGCAAGCAAATATGCAATTAAATATGGATGTTAATGTCTGGCGATCACAGCTAAGAGTGATGTCTCAAAAAAGCAAAATATTTTTAAATATTTATTAACATCATACAGTGATAAGTGAGAGGCAAAAGTTATAATTACTATCATTGAAAGGGCACTTGCAAATAATGTTAATAAAAATGAAATAAAACATATGAAGAAATCCATTTTAATTGCGGTGATCATGATGGCTGTGTCAATTGGATGCAGTTCCGAGAAAAAAAACGCGCAGATTGATCAAACCAAAGAAAACGTAACGAGTATTGAGTTGAGTGCTGAGGAAAAAGCAATGTACATGGAGAAAGCCAAGCAAATGGTTCAAATGACCATGAAAACCTTGGGCAGCAATTTGATGTCAGCCTTAAAACAACAAGGAACACAGTATGCCGTTAATTTTTGTAAGCTAAACGCTGATCCATTGGTTGATTCGTTGCAAAAAGCGCACAATGTAAAAATTCGCAGGGCAACCTTAAAACCCAGAAATCAAGCAAATAAAGCTGATTCTTTAGAAGAGGCCGTCATTGTGGCGTTCATGGAAAAAATCAAACAGGGTGAAAGTAAATTAAAACCAATCTTAAGCAAAACAAGCTCGGGCAACGTTCATTTTTATGCGCCGATCAAAATACCGGCGCCAGTCTGTTTGAAATGCCATGGCAAATTAGGCGAAACATTGGCTGAAGATGATTACAAAATTATCAAAGAGCTTTATCCTGAAGATAAAGCGATCGGTTACTCTAAAAACGAATTGCGCGGTATTTGGAATATAGCGTTTTCAAACCAGGAAGTAAATTAAGGATATAGGTAATTGACTTATGAAAGCATCAATATCATACAGCGGTAAAATGCCATTTGTTGGTAAAAGCGAGCGTGGCCACATCACCTATTTTGATACAAGCCCAAAACATGGCGGAACAGGTCAGCACGCAACCCCAATGGATGTGTTGTTGGAAGCGGTAGGTGCGTGTTCGGTATTCGATATTGTAGGCATCCTATCCAAAAAAAGAAAAACCATTGAAGCCTTGGATATTGATATTGATAGCCAAAGAGCTGAAGACTTTCCGAAAGTGTTTACTAAAATTCAATTGAATTATGTTTTAAAAAGTCCGAATGCCAGTCAGGACGATTTGGAAAAAGCCATAGACCTTTCCATGACAAAATACTGTAGCGTATCGGCGACATTAAAACGAAGTGGATGTGATGTAACATGGACAGCTAGAATTGATCACTAATACAAATAAACTAAATAAACGGAGAAGAAAATGAGTACTGAAACACTGACAGAGTCATTCGATCAGTTAATTGAAAAAAGCGAGATACCTGTTTTTGTGGATTTTTGGGCTGAGTGGTGTGGCCCTTGCCGAATGATAGCGCCAACTATTAAACAACTTGCTGAAGAGTTAACCGGTAAAGTTCTTGTTATTAAAGTCAATGTTGATGAAAAACCAGACATTGCCCAGGCGCATAATGTTCAAGGCATACCAACGCTGGCTATGTTTTATCAAGGAAAAGAAATCTGGCGTGCAGTTGGGGCTCTACCTTATGATAATCTAAAACAGCAAGTTTTGGCAAATTTACCATAGAGAGTCAAAAAAAGATTGACATTTGATTTTTAAGAACCGTAAGGGAATTATTTTAATCTCTTACGGTTCTTTTTTTTAAATTTGGTTGTATTTTTATACGATTGAAATAAAAAATACCAATTTGTCAGTAAGACTATGATTACAATCAAAAAAATTCTCTGCCCCACTGATTTTTCCGATGCGTCTAAAAATGCAATTCGTTATGCCAATGAATTCGCAAGAACAATGAACGCAGAAGTCATATTCATACATGTGGTTGAACCTCGGCCAATAACAACCGATATGTCGGTTGCCTATCTTCCCATTGAAACGGATTTGGAAAAAGCGGCTGAAGAAGATTTAACTGCGTTGCTTGAAGAAGAAAAGGATAAAGGCATTTCAGCTGAAAAAATCGTGTTGGTAGGTCAACCTGCCGAAACCATTATTGAGCAGTCAAAAGTTTATGATGTGGATTTGATCATTCTTGGATCGCATGGGAGAGCCGGACTGACACGTTTGCTCATGGGGAGTGTTGCTGAAGCGGTGCTTCGCAAATCGCCTTGCCCGGTTTTGATCATCAAAGCTGAAGAAAAAGAGTTTATTGATGATGAATCGTGATCAATAATCGTATTTTTTATAGACAATTTCTATTCGGGAAAAATATGATTCCATCTCCGAAAGCAGGTTCTCAATAATCCGAATATCTTGATCCTTAGCCGCTAAGTTTAGTTTTAAGCCAATATCACTAATCTCTTCAAAACCATATCCCCCACCGGTGCCTTTTAAATTATGACCAATAAACCGCACTGCTTCAAAATCCCGGGTCTTTAATGCTGCTTTAATTTCATCAATATTTTTATGAAAGGCTTCAATAAAATCAGGAACAATATCTTTGAAATCTTGATCAATATATACGACGGTTTTTTTTTGTTGGGTCATACAAACAGTATTACAAATACAATTAAGTAACCAAATCCAGCTTTATTTCTTCTTTAAGTTCAGCAGATTTATAAATGGCGTCAACAATTTGCATACGGTAAAGCGATTCATGGCCGGAAGCCATTAAAGGATAAAGCCCTTTAATAGCGCCGATAAAATGGTTTAATTCGTTGTAGTAAGAGCGTTTGTAAATATCTTCCATAGTTCCGATTTGCTCGGGTGTAACATTTACCAGGCTGCCATGAATTTTTTTGTTGAATTTTAACGGGTTAAATCGCGCCAAACCTTCTTTCCCATAAACGTTACAATAAAGCAAATCTTTATCGACTTCAAAATTCCATCCGCTTTCAATGGTGATGGCTTGTCCGGTGTCTAATTGCAAGATTGCTGTAGAAAAATCTTCAACCCCGCTTCTTGATTTATCGAAATTAATAGCAAGAACACTTGTGACTTTAGGATAATCCAACAGCCAAAGTGATAAATCCAGTAAAACCAAGCCAAGATCCAGAAACACGCCACCGCCTGATAGAACTTTGCTGGAGCGCCAACCCGATTCGGCCATTTGTTTTTGCAACCATCCGGATTTGATAAAAAAGATATCGCCAATTTCTCCACCTGCAATAAAACTTTTCAAAACAATGGCATCAGGGCGAAACCGTTGATTTAAACCAACCATGAGTTTAAGATCGTGGCCGTCCAATACATCCAATATTTGTTGGACTTCTTCAGCATTGCGCGCCAGTGGTTTTTCAACCAGGCAGTGCTTGCCCGCCTGTATGGCAGCAATCGTAATTTCAAGGTGCATATGGGTTGGCGTGGCAATAATCACCGCATCAAGATCATCTCGGCTGAGCAAATCGTTGTAATCAGCATAAACATGTTTGATGTGATATTTTTTGCTAATGTATTCGGCTTTTTTGTGTTCGGAGTCGCAAATTGCTACAATTTCAACATCCTTAAGCTTTTTAAGGTTGGGGAGATGCATGAGTTGCGATATCATGCCGAGACCAATAATTCCAATGTGAACTTTATCCATAATGTAATAGCTGTTTAAGCGAATGAACGTGAAACAATGTGTGAAGCAATAGCTGTAAGTTAATGAAGTTTTTTGGTTATGTATAACGATTTAATCATAGCGGTTGCCGCCAACACTGCTCATAATTTTTCCGATCATATCCGAGTACGAACGTGAGGATTCCAACAAATCTTTACCAAGCATGGAGTTTTGATGCAGGCCTTCTAAAATAAATTCCATGGCTGTAGCCAATTCCGATTCGTTGCCAGGTTTCATGATTCCAGTAGCCGTTGTTTTTAGGGCTTGTACATTTAACAAGGCATTGAGATAATCCTTATAGTTCATATCATCATAGATTTCAATGTGATTTCCTTTTGAAAACCATGTCATGATGTCCGAATATGGATTATTCCCCTCGGTTTTGCGTGTTGGATTTGGACAAAGTTGTTTAAAAACCTGATTGATGGCTTTGCCGATCAGGGCATGAGCCACATTCAAAGCGCCTTCCTGCTCGCCTTCATATACCAGTTCAATTTTTCCGGTAATGGCCGGAATAGTGCAGAATATATCCGAAATGCGAACAGTGGTTTCGGTTTCATGATTTAAAATAGCACGTCGCTCAGCGCTACTTAGCAGGTTATCCATCGCTGAAATGGTAAGCCGAGTGGAAACACCGGATTTTTGATCAATGTACTCGCTTTTTCGGGCCTCAAACGAAATATGCTCAATGATTTCCTTAATATAGTCCGGGACTTTTACGATAACTTCCGAATGTCGTTCGTGCCACGCTTCCTGCTCGGTGATCTTTTTTCCGACATCAATGGATTTGGGATAATGGGTAATAATTTGCGAATCAATCCGGTCTTTGAGCGGTGTTATAATATTTCCTCGGTTGGTGTAATCTTCAGGATTTGCGGTATAGACGATAAAAACATCCAATGGAATTCGTACCTGGAAGCCACGGATTTGAATGTCCTTTTCCTGCATAATGTTTAAAAGCCCGACCTGAATTCTGGGTTGAAGGTCAGGCAACTCATTAATGGCAAATATGCCGCGATTGGATCGTGGAATAAGACCAAAATGGATGATATTTTCATCGGCGTAAGTAAGCCTTCGTGTGGCGGCCTTGATGGGATCAATGTCGCCAATTAAGTCGGCAATGGTAACGTCGGGGGTGGCTAGTTTTTCGCTGTATCGCTCGCTTCGATGCACCCATTCAATATCGGTTTCATCCCCTTCATGCAGAATTTTTTCACGCCCGTATTTTGATAAGGGTTTAAACGGATCATCTTTGATTTCCGAGCCTTTTATAGCAGGAATGTATTCATCCAAAAGCTGACCAATGAGGCGGATCAGCTTGGTTTTGCCCTGGCCTCTTAAGCCAAGAAGAATAATATCATGCTTGGAGAGAAGGGCATTCTGCAATTGTGGAATAACCGTTCGTTCGTAGCCAACAATACCGGGAAATAGCGTTTCGTTATTCCTGAGTTTAGAAATGAGATTATCCCTGATTTCATCTTTCACCGATCGGGTTTTATAACCTTTTTCTTTCAGGTCGCCCAAAGTTTTGGCATGTAATAGGTCGTGCATGGTAAAATGTGTTAAGTGAGCGCAATAAATTTAACGAACCGTTTTTCTTCGATTTCTGACATAATCCACCAAAATATATTCGCCAAGATTCTTCAGGCCGCTGTAATATGCGCGTCCCTGATTGGCTTCGGTTAATTCCTGAACAAACCCTTTGAGATATGGATCGGATGTGACCATAAATGTGGTAATCAAAATTTTTTCCTTGCGGCAAATCATGGCTTCATCAAGCGTTTTATTGACAATTTTACGATCCAGTCCAAATGAATTTTTATAGACTTTTACCCCTTCGTGAATAGCCGAAGGTTTGCCATCGGTGATCATAAAAATTTGTTTATTGTTGGATTTTTTTCGCCTTAGGATGTTACGCGCCAGTTTAAGCCCGGCTTTGGTGTTGGTGTGGTAAGGACCTACGCCGATAAATGGCAGTTCCTGGAGCGAAATTTCCCAGGCTTCATCGCCAAACAGAATTAAGTTCAAATCGTCTTTTGGGTATCTGGTTGAGATTAATTCCGCTAAGGCCATTGCAACGGATTTGGCCGGAGTGATCCGATCTTCCCCATAAAGGATCATCGAGTGTGAAATATCAATCATTAAAACGGTTGAGCACGATAGTTGATGCTCATTGCCATATACTTCAATATCATCTTCATGAAGATTAAAATCATCCAACCCGCTTCTAAGCATGGCATTGTGAAGGGTGGATGTGTGATTCATGTATTGGAGGTTATCGCCAAACGACCATTTTTTAGATTCGGAGAGATTTTCCTGGGATTTTCCCATAAATGGTGATTTATGCTCACCCATGAATTGGTCTTTTTTTAGCGAAGTGAATATTTCATCAAGGGCATCCTGACGAATTTTTTTGGTAAGCTTTCCGGTGGCTTCCAGCGCATCTTTCTGAGCAGGGTCTTCTATGTAGCCTTCTTTTTTTAACCATTCAATAAAATCGCCCATGCCATCCTGGTTATCGCCAGTTAGGCCATGTTCTTTATCCAACTCGGTCATCCAGGCTAAAGCTTCGCCAACATCGCCTTTTGTGTGCATCAAGAGCTGATTGAAGATTTTTAACAAATCGTCGAATGAGGATGATCCTTTTTTAAACTGATCCTCTTTCCATTCATTGAATTTGTAATCCATGCGCCTGAAATGAGTTGTATTAAATGGTAATAAAATGTAAACCGAACTGGGATGATAAAAATTTATCAACCGGAAGATTTATAAGTTGATTGGGGTTTGTAATAAAAAAACAATATATGTATATTTTCACCCTTTTGAAATTAGGGTGAGGTAGCTCAGTTGGTCAGAGCACAGGATTCATAACCCTGAGGTCGTGGGTTCAAATCCCACTCTCACCACCCACTTTTGATGCAATTCTCCTTTTTCCACAAACGATTATTTCCATCAACCTGTTATTGGACTATATAATTTTGTGTCAATTAACAGCGCTAGTATGGAATATATTTCGTCTGATGAGCGGGGTTTGACAAAGACCGGCTGGCTTAAAAGCTATCACAGTTTTACTTTTAATCGGTATCAAAATCCAAACCGAGATAATTTTGGCCCGTTGGTGGTTTTGAACGATGATATTGTAGCGCCCGATTCGGGTTTTGATGTACATTCTCACCAAAATATGGAAATCATTACCTATGTATTGGAAGGCCAGTTGGAGCATGAAGATAGTACGGGTGGAAAAGGGACATTAAAACCCGGCGATTTGCAATGCATGACGGCGGGTTCTGGTATCCGTCACTCTGAATTCAATCGCTCCAAAGATGAACCGGTTCATTTAATTCAGATATGGATTTACCCTTTGCTAATGAATTTACCGCCATCTTATCATGAACTCCATCTTGAACCCGAAGGATATCACAATCGTTGGGTTGAAGTGGTGAGCAATATTCCGCAGCCCGACAAACTTAAAATTCACCAGGATGCCAGCCTTTCCATTTCTTCGCTTTTGCCTAAACGCAGTCTTGGCATTGAAAACAATTTCGGGCGTGGGAAGTTTTTGTTTGTCGTGAAAGGACATTTAGAAGCGAGCGAGATCAAACTGCTCTCCGGCGATGGACTAGCGCTTACCCAAGAAGAATCGGCGAAGCTAGAAGCGAAAAGTCAAAGCGAGTTGCTTTTATTTGATGTTCCTTTGCCTCAGGCGGCTTGATTTGGAAAACATCGAAGGGTAGAATAAATTTCCGGTGATGCGGGCGTAACTAAGTTGGTAGAGTGTTTGCTTCCCAAGCAAAATGTCGCGAGTTCGAGTCTCGTCGCCCGCTCTAAGCCCTAAGTGCAAATAAAATAAACTTTTATAGATACTTTGTATTAACCTTGAAGCACCAAGAAACCAGAAAAATGTGATAAAAATCGCATTTTTCACCTATTTGGCGTAACTTTAGCGTAACTCAATTTTCCTCAACCTACTTTTATTAAATTTGGGAAGCACGCACGTTGAATATCAAAATTATTGAGCATAAACAAAAAGACGGGTATATCTCTTTTAGGATTCGAATTGCTGTTGGGAAACAAAGAACCCAGCGTTTAGCAAATTACGGGCAGGGGTTAAAATGTTTGGCAACTGATAATAAGAAACTGGAAACCTGCAGAAAACTTGTTGAGCTTGAAGTAGCTGAAATTGAACGGCAGGCATATACTAAGCAAGGTTCATTAACAAAACATCAGTTGCTTCAAACCAATGAACCAATGATCAAATATATCCAGAGGTTTATGCTTCATAAACCAATTACAGCAAGACGTAATTATGAGCATATGCTTGAAATGGTCAAAAAGTTTGATCAAACTTCATCAATAAGGGAAATGAATTTGGAGTGGTTGCAGCAGTTTATTGGATTTATGAAAACAAAGGAGTTAAAACACATTACCATTAACAGCTATGTCAAACGTGTTATTTCGGTGATCCATTACGCAGTTGCAGAGCGAATCATTGACTTTTTTCCATTTAATGCTGTCCCAAAACTCAAAGTAGAAACAAAGGATATTCTTGGCCAGGTACTAACCAAAGAAGATTTATCTAAAATCCGTTCTATTAAATCATCAGGATCATTCAATGCTAAAAAACCTGAAGAGAACGGTTTAAGTCAAAATGCAACACGAACCAGAGATGCTTTCTTATTTGCTTGTTATGTTCAAGGTCTTCGTGTAAGTGATGTGATTAATCTTAAACCTTGCGATATTCGACAAGGTATTACTGACTCGGTTTTAGTTAAAGTCCATCAAAAAACCAGCAAATTAATCAAACAGGAAATCCCAAAACCTGCATATCAAATTCTGGAGCCATACCTCAAAGAAGGAAGAAAATCAAATGTTTTTGGATTAAGCGACCGGAAAAACCTTGCAAAGCATATGAAAATTATTGCAAGACTTGCTAGTCTGGATAAAGACCTGACTTTCCATATGGCCCGAAAAACCTTTATCAACCTTTGTTTTGAAGCAGGGATGGATATTACCGAAGTGAGTAAACTATGTGGCGATACCATGCCTATTTTGGAGAAACACTATATTGCTTGGACCGATGCCCGGAACCGTGCAGCTGCTCAAAAGTGGGATAAGTTTTTAAGTTCAACCAATTAGCAAATTATATCTTCAAGATACAAGATATCGCAAAATTCGTTCCTACAGAAAATTCAAATAGATAAATTCCTCATTCGTTTAAATTCTTCGTTAATCTTCAAAACCTCACCACCTTATTTTCAGGCACTTGCTTCCAAACCTCATCTTGAACCATCCCAATTAATTTCTTGGGTGCTTGCGCCAGGACAAAGCTGAGCGTTTGCTCCACCACAGAAATTTCTTCGGCTGTAAACTCTCCAAGAGGAGGGCATACGGGTACACTCAACGCCGCATTACCTTGTACCAGATACCCAAAGTTTTCCAGCCAAACTAAAGCCTGACCAAGGTGTTGGGCATCAATACCATCCTTTGTTTTCAGATACGTTTCCCCGGCGAGTGTTTTTCCGAACTTCACCTTCATATTTCGGTCGGCAAAGTAGATCACCATGCCGAGCTTTTCTTTATTGAGTTTCGCACCGTATCGAAACAGCACATACCACACCAGTTTTATAAACTTGTCATGATATAGCATTTCCGCATGAGGCTGGTATGACTTGGCATGGCAGCTATCTGCTTTAGTCTCCGGCATCCGTCCGGTTTTAATATAATCCACATCCGCGCCTAAAGCAGCCAGTTTCTGGCTCATCTTGGGCCCAATGGCTTGACGGCCCGAGAGATAGGGGGTAAGTCCCTGAAGGGAGATACTTAATTTCTTCGCTAAACTCGATGTGGATCCAAAATATTCTATCGCAAACTCCCTCAGCCGCCTGGCCTGAGGTGTGATTTTAGGTTTTTCGGGCATGTATAATAGGTCAGTAAAAATATTTGTATATCATTTGCAATATGATATAAAATATCTTATTATAAAGATAAAATAATTTATGTTATAGTAACCAAATTTATCGAAGTTGACAAATAAATTGGCACAAAATTCACTCAAGTGCCAAAATTAATCCTTTAAAGTTCTTGATTTAAAACTAGCGGCCAGAGAGGTTTTCTTAGACTGAGAAACTAAAACCTGATCGTCCCCATCAACTAGCGGTCAAAATGTCCAAAGGTTTTTTTAACATTAAACCCCTGAAATCCATGATCAAAAGAGATAAACAGCGGGCTTTAGAAGCTGTTCTGGAACGCAATCTTAAAAAATGGACCTGCACATGGACGCCATGGTCACAAGCCGCAAAACTTCTGGGCTATTCGGAGAGTACATTTAAACGCATGTTCCGTGAGTGCAAACTGCCTGTAACCTGCAGCTATTCCATTGATAAGGCAGGCAAACAACATCCAAAAGCAGTACCTACTGAAGAACTCAATGCATATTTGGATAATCTGCAACAACGCCAGCCCATTCATCATAAATTATTAAACCAAATCTGAAGACTCATGCAAAAGAAGTTGATCAATCCAGCCTCGCTGGTCTTCAGTTGGTTTTCTGAAGTAGGCAAGTGGGGCTTTGTGGATACATTGGCCAATCGGACAGTTCTTTGTCATCATCCAATGCACATTATGGTTTTGGAAGTGCTGCATACCCTCAGAGGCTATAGCCATCAGCACCAATCTGGACTTTATGCCAACGAAGTTCGTTCTCTCAAACATCAGGTGCTATGTGTGAAAGCTTCCAATGGATCTGAAATCGCCTGCGGTCTGTATCACGATATAAAACCTCTCATAACAAAATCCGGTGCAGAGTATTATAAATCGGTTTATGCTATTCTCTTCAATCGAATGTTGGAACCAGGCTATGCCCAGATCATAAACATCAGGATGAATGATTTAGCCCTGAAATCCTGGCAAAAAGCAGCCATAATTCCGGGCAGGAATATCATTGTCCTCAAACCGGCCAAAGATCATGCGGCAATTGAAACAAGAGATGATTTTTACTATAAGCCTCAAATCATCAAAAAGGGAAGTCGGGATGATCTCTACGTAGCCACTAGACCTCAACAGGAAAAACTCAAGGCCTACTTTACAGAGTATTTTAAACCGGCGAAACCTGAGCCTATGCATGCATTAGAAGCCGGGTTGGAGAGTCAAACTTTTCTAGAGAAAGATAAAACATCTTAATAGGGATCATCCATTGATTTCTTTCACCCTAAACCCTGAATGATGCCATGGCCAGACCTACCAAAATCGGGTTGGATTATTTCAGTATCGATTGTATTCCAGATACAAAGCTAGAGCTGTTCATTCTTGAAAACGGGATGAAAGGTTATGGGATACTGATCACCATTTGGCAAATGATCTATTACAACGACGGCTATTACATCACCTACAATGATGATTTAAGCCTCATGGTGAAAAAACGTACCTTAGAGGATACAGAAACCATCAATAATGTCATCAATAATGCAGTTAAACGTGGTCTTTTTGATGGTGATATGTTGGAAAACTATGGGGTCCTCACCTCAGCAGGCATTCAAAAACGCTATTTCCCGGCCGCTCACCGCAAAAGAAAAATCCAGGTTATCTCTGAATACCTCTTAATTGATGTATCAGAATTCAAAAACATCATTTCTGCATGCATAAACCCGGTTAATGCTGGCAATAATCCAGTAAATGCTAACACAAATGCCACAAATGTAAACGTAGACGTAAACGTAAAAGAAAAAGAAGAACTTATTTTTCCAGCAGAAATACCCATTAATGAACACCTAAACACCCTGTTTAATAAGGAAGGAAAAAAGATGTTCTCAGAGGAATCTGGAGCATTTGCTGAATGGTTTTTAACATTAATGCCTGAAAGTCTTCATCCAACTAAAACAGATTTGCTGAACTGGGCAAAAGCCTATGATGAAATTCTTCAGCATTCGGGGCGAACCGATGAAGAAATCCGCAAGGTTTGCCGATGGGCCCGTGACCACCCGATATGGCGAGAGCATTTTCTAAACCCTAGAAAGCTCCTAACCAAAGACAACCAGGGTATCAGCTATTTCGACAAATTTCTCATTGGAATGAACAATCAGAATCAAAATAGCCATGACAATAAACAGGGAAGTATCAGTGACAAACGAAAAGACATCTGTGCCCGATCTGTCGATCGGTTGCTTAGCGGCTTCATCTGATCTGACTGAGCGCCAAAAACTGATAACCTTGTGCGATCAAACAACCATCCGGCAATGGATTGAAGGGTTGCAGGTGCGCTTAGGGGTCTGGTATGAAGAAACGTTTAGCCACACCGCCCATGCCGCTGTAATGGCTGAAAACCTCATGACACGGTTTGCAAAGATGCTGGTCGTGCAAAGAATGAGCGAATATGAGCGTGAATGGATGGACTATTGGCTCATGCATCGAACAAAGGAGGATCTACGCTTCGAACGCAATATCTACAAACCCTTACCAAACGAACTGATCTGGAACGAACTTCTGAACCGGATTCGACAAAATTCTCAGCGGTTGAAAAATAATGAGCATACATTATTCAGCCAATCACAATCTAAAATTTTAACCAAACAAGATGTTCAAAATGCTTTAGATTCCGCATTTTTTCATGATCTCGAACCAGAAATTCAGCAAAACCTTATTGATCATTGGAAACAAGAATTGGGTGTTCGTATTTTTGAAAACTTGTATGCTGAGAGAATGTAGATTGTTTTAAAAGTATCACACAATTTCTAATAATTCTTGGGTCATTACCCTTGCTTTTTTCGTTTATACAAAAACAATTGCCATTGTTCCTCTTGAAGTCCGGCCGAAGAGAGTTCCGCGCGGGCGAGCGCGAAAAACAAATCCGAGAGGCGATTGATGTAAGGCGGGATGGACTCTGGTACTTTGTCAATAGCCATTAAGGAGACCAACCGTCGCTCAGCCCGTCGCATTTGCGTGCGAACCACATGACATAGCGAAGAAACCTCATTTCCGCCTGGCAGCAAAAAATAATCCGATGGGGTAGCGGTGGCTTGCTCCAGTTCATCAATCCAATCTTCACAGAACCTTGCACCATCTATCGGCAGTGGATTGGGATTTTCTTTGGATGAGTTTGATGGCCTAGCCAGGTGCGACATCACATTCATCATATCTTTTTGGATGCGCTGTAAATTAGATTGCCAGGGATGCTTATTCTCCAATTTTGCTCGCAAGAGACCTATGGTGGCATTGACTTCATCAAAGGTGCCGTAGCACTCCACGCGGGTATCATCCTTTGGTACGCGTGAGCCGCCAAATAATCCCGTTGTTCCCGTATCGCCTTTTTTGGTATAGATTTTCATATTGGGTTAGATCAAATATGTTGTTTAAGCTTTTTTTTGATTTAGGATTTTTATCCCCTTGATTGATTCGAAATATCATTCGTATGTAAATCGGAATTTTGGTCAATAGTTAAACGTAAAACTTCAGGATGCCGGATCGGTGTCCGGCATGATAACTGATACTCCTTTACATGCTACGTGATTTTTTACTCACAAAGCGCACAAAGATTAGATGTTGGGATACCGAACCCACTCTCCAGAAAGATTCATCAAATAAAATGTGAGGCGCTTGTTACCGGTTATGCGTCTGCAAACCTCATAACAGGTTTTTGCCAGTAGTTGATAAAACGGTTCATTTTGATTAAAGGGTATTAGATCGGCAATACCACGAACTAGTGTTAACTGTGTGATTTTATGGCATACCTCCCCGGAATAACCGGCTTCTTTGGCCATATCTGCAATAAAGGATTTATCAACAGCCACTTGCCGGCTGGAGGTTTCAAAATGCCCGGCAGCGAGTTTGGTAGCTTTGGCCAGCATCGCGCCCGCAACAATTTCCCGGCATTCCGTCGCTTTAGCTGCGCAAAGAAGCGCCTTACGAATCCAATTCCCGTAATGCACAAAACATAACTCCGGTAGATGTGCAAGCGCTTGTTTTAAAACTGCTTCACTTTTTGAGCCGGAGTTCAACACCAAGGTGCTGCAGCCGTTTTTGAACGCAATTTGAATGGATTGGTGAATGCTTTCCAGGTAGGCTTCTTCAGAGTAAGGTACCACAATGCCGCTCGTACCAAGGATGGAAATCCCACCTTCAATGCCTAAACGTGGATTCAGGGTTTGCCGCGCAATCTCTTTCCCACCAGGCACCGAAATGGTGACTTCAACCCCGCATTCCAAGCTATGTGCTTTCAATAAATCCCCAACGTGCGATTGGATCATTTTTCGGGGCACCGGGTTTATGGCGGGTTCTCCCTTTTGAAGTTCATGTCCGTCTATGGTGATTTTTCCAACTCCCTCGCCTTGTAAAAACAACACTTTTCCGGATGGGGTGTCATGATTTAACCGAACCGTGCTTAGAATGTCCATGCCGTTGGTAATGTCGGGATCGTCACCGGCATCTTTCTTCACCGCGCAGGTTACCGAATCATGGGAGCGTTCAACCATTTTTACTTGAAAGCAAACCCCTTTACCGTTTGGTAATTGAATCTCAACATCATGAGGCGCCATGCCCGTTATGAGCGTTTCCAACGCTGCTTTGGTAGCGGCAGTGGCGCAGGCTCCGGTCGTAAACCCATAGCGCAGCAGTTTGTTTGGATTGGTTGAACGTGGCATTACGAGTAAAACTTATGAAATAAGTCTAAAAAATCGTGCTTATTCTGGACAATCTGAAATGAAGTCGGTACCGGTGGCCGTTCTATGATCACCAATGGAATTCTGCTTTGTTTGGCTGCCTGGATTTTCTGGGCCATAAATCCACTTGCCCCGCTTTCTTTGCTTAACAGGCAATCAATACCGTGTTTTCGGATGAGCTTCAGTTCATCCTCAACGCTGCCATTCGGGCGGAGCGGAAGGGTTTGTTCGGGTGGAAATCCCGAGGCTTTGGCAAGCTCTATGGAACGCGGTTGCGGTAAAATTCGAATAAGCATGGCGTGCTGCCTCCAATACGGTTTGAGTTTGGGGATACTTTGCACACCGGTAGTGGCCAGGACCAGCTTAGGGCGAAGCGTAGTTAAATAGGACATGGCCTCTTCAAACCCATGAACCTTATGAATAAATGGCTCCGATACTTGACAAATGGATTGGGTATGGCTGAAATCCCGTTCAAAATGAAGCACCGGCAACATAAGCGCCTGACTGACCTCATTGATAGTTTCACGCAACGCACTGGCAAAGGGATGCGCCGCATCTATAATCAAACGGATATGATGCTGCCGGCAAAATAAGTTGAGTTGCAGAGCATCTAAGGCACCGACTCGCTCGGTACAAAGGTCATACCCCAATGGCTTGCTTGGGGTTTTAGTGGAATAAAAAAAAGACGCGTTCAGCCCGTTCAGCATGCCAGCAATCCGCCGGCCTTCGGTAGTGCCGCCAAATACCAAAATCATGTTGTGCGCTCCGATTGGCTGGCCTCGCGAAAGCCATGTGAAAATGTGGGATCGTAAAGTTTGGATCGTTCACCCCGAGAAAGAATAGCTTCACCCACCACAATAAGCACCGTGCGTGTTTTGCCGCTTTCTTTAAGCAATTCGGCAAGATCGCTGAGCTTGCCTTGCCAAATCTTTTCATCTTTCCAGGTAAGTTTGTAGCAAACCGCAACGGGCGTATCCGGCGGATAATGTTCCAGGAGTTGAGTCTGAACCGTTTCCACCAATGAAGCGCTTAAGTAAATGCACATGGTGCTTTGCGATTGGGCCAGTTTCGAGAGCTCTTCTTTTTCGGGAACGGGTGTGCGGCCTGATCCGCGCGTTAAGATTATCGTCTGCATGCGTTCGGGGATCGTAAATTCGGACTTTAGTTGTGCCGCAGCCGCCTGGAATGAGGAGACTCCCGGCACAATTTCGTAGCTCATTCGATGCTTATCAAAATAGCTCATTTGTTCCTGAATGGCACCATAAATGCAGGGATCGCCGGTGTGCAAGCGAACCACAAACTGGCCGTTATCGTAAAACCGCTTCATTAACTCGAATTGGTCTTCAAGACTTAAATCAGCCGAGCTTTTCACCAACGCGCCTTCGCGGGCGTAATGGGTGAGTTCTTGGGGTACCAGGCTTCCGGCGTAGAGCACCAAATCGGCTTCCTGGAGATAGGCTTTGCCTTTCAAAGTAATGAGTTCGGGATCGCCCGGTCCGGCGCCAACAATGGCAATATGGCCTTTTCGCGCAGTGTCTTTGAGCTGCGAGATCGCCAGGGTGTAATGCCTTGGGCTATCTTTCGGAAGCGTTTCAATAGTACATTTTTGCTTTTCAACCAACCAGCTTTCTTCACCGGCCAGACATGCACACGCCGCTTCCGACACGCTATAAATGCCAATTTTTTTAAAGACCACATCAGATGGATTTGGTACCGATTGGATATGATTTAATTCATCATTTGAAAAGGTGTTGAACGGCACATTCAACGCTGTCGCCAGTTGTAAAAATGCCGGTTCAGAGGCTTTTAAATCGGCAGAGCCTAATGATTGAATAGCCGAAACCGCATAGCCCAGGTTGTTGAAGTTTTGCTTAAACGATGTGATAAACTCATCTGGCGGGATGTTTTTTTCGCAGCCTAAACCCACACATAACACTTTCGGACGATAAAAAAGCGTTGGCAGAGGCGGCGCATACAGTTTTGGTGTTACGGCAATAAAGAGATCATAACCGGAAAACTCAATGGAGTGATACGAGGTGTAGATATCCACAAATTCCGGCTTGGTTTGAGCCAAGCGCCGGGTTTCTGGATCACGTGTTTCCAACAACAGCGCTGTTTTAGCGCAATCCACAAAGCCTGCCAGAAAAGCATTAAGGGTTTGAACCTCGCTTGTAAAGTGTGGCTCCAGCGTCCATCCACTTTCACGGCCAAGGATATCCAAGGCCCACAAACCCTGCACATCACTTGCTGTGGTGATGACGGGCGTAGCGCCTAAGAGCCGGGCAACCTCTTTGCATAGTTCATTTGCACCGCCCACATGACCGCTGAGCACTGATTGCACAAATTGCCCGTTTTCATCGCAGTTCAGCACGGCAGGATCGGTTTTTTTGCTTTCTAAAACCTCGGCAATGCTTCTTACGCAAATCCCCAAAGCGCCAATAAAAATAAACGCCTGATAGGCTTGAAAATTGCTTTTGATAAAATCCTTGGTTGAAGAAATGAGCTCTGCGCCTTCAGCCACTCGGGCTGAAAAAAGCCGCACATCACTTTCAGAATTTAATTTCAAAAGCGTATTTTGAAGCGTTTTGCCGAGTTCTATTCCTTTTTGGCTTGAAGCCAAGAGTGCAATGCGAGTCATGTTGGATTTAACTTAAATTTTTTCAGCGGTTAAAATGGTTATCGGATTGTGTGAGTTGAGACTTAGGTCTATGGGCTCAAGCACTTTATATCCACTGGCTTTTGCAACAGTGTTAAATAACCTGGCATTTTCCGGCTTAACTGCATTGAGCACTACGCGGGCGCCTTGTTTCTGAAGAGGAACCAGGCGTTTAAAAATCTCCAGTAGTTTTCCACCATGCCCGCCAATAAAGGCAGCGTCGAGCGTAGCGTAAGGTTTGAGCGCCGTTTCGAGCTCAGCCGTCAGAAAATCCGCCATTATGACCTGAATACCCGGTACTTTAAAGTTTTGGGTGTTTTCCCGGAAAATAGCTTCACATTCGGGTCGTTTTTCAAAAGCCGCAATCTGCAGGTGGGGGAAAAGCAGTCGAGCTTCAATTGAGACTGAGCCGGTGCAAAAGCCAATATCAAAAAAAGTGCTCGCTGAATGAAGATTCAATTGCGAAAGGCTCACCAACCGGAACGGCATTTTGGTGATCATATTCGGCCGGCCGGGCAGGCCCACAAACTGGTGTTCATTGATGCCAAAGTATCTTGTTGGCTCGGCAGTTTGCTTTAAGATCACGCAATTCAAATCCTGGAAAGTTATTGTTGTGGCCTCTTCAATGGAGAGCGTGCGAATCTGCTCGTTCGGGCCGCCCAGCGCCTCGCCAACGATCATCTTATACTCGGAAAAGCCATAGGTTTGAAGTCTCCCGGCAATCTGTTGCGGGGTTTTTCGTTTATCAGTTAAAACACCGATCAAGGGTCTGGAGCGAAGTAATGCCTCATCCAGTTCCTGCCAGGAGCGTCCAGTTACAGACGTGTTTTCCATGTTTTGATAAGCCAATCCCAAACGATGGGCCAAGAGTTGCAAGCTGTTAAACGTGGGGAAATATCGGTAATCGGCATTGGGAAAAGTGCGTTGCAAGGTGGCGCCAAAGCCATAAAACAATGGATCGCCTGAAGCAAACACCAATATCGGTTCCTGCGTGCCGTCTAATTGATGAAGCACGTCATCGATGGGCGCTTTAATGGTATACCATGTGTAGTCAAGAGGCAAGAGATGCTTTATCAATGCTTTGTGACGCGCGCCACCAGCAAACACCCGATGCGCCGCGATGGCCTGAATCACTTCGTTGGGAAACTGCGGCTCTGCGGCGTCGTTCAGGCCGACCAATGTAAAGTTGTGTTTAAACATCACGCCCCGGCATCATTTCGGCAGCATCAGCGTAGCTAAATGCGGCGTTAATTATCGTTGCAGCCACCGAGCTGCCACCTTTGCGTCCCTGGACTATGGCTTTGGGAATACCCGTAAGTGTTTTCAACCGCCATTTCGACTCTTCCACATTCACAAACCCAACCGGTGCGCCTACAATACCAACCGGCTTGGCCTTTCCTTTTCGGCACAGATCAACCAGTTCAATTAACGCGGTTGGGGCATTGCCGATCACATACAAGGCTTCGGGATGTTCTTTGGCTGCCAAACGAATGCCGGCCTGGGTTCGGGTGATGCCTTGCTTTTCGGCCAGTTCCGCTACGCGCGGATCACCGAGGTAACATTTCACCTCGACCTGGTGGCGCGCTATGGCCGCTTTTCGCAAGCCTGAACTAACCATCGTTACATCCGTGATGATCGTTCCGCCGCCAGCCGTGAGATACTCATGCCAGGTTTTAATAGCGCCATCAGTGGCAAAAAAGAGCTTCTCGTATTCAAAATCAGCGGTGGTGTGAATGGTGTGAATCATAGCCCACAGGGCATCGGTGGGGTAGTTGTGGCTTGTTAGCTGGCCATAAATGGTTTGAAAACTTTCCTGCATGATGCTTTGCCCTAGCTTTAAGGCTTGTAATTCTTTTTGATCACGAAGCTGATAGCCACGTGGGGTGACCATTTTTTTATGGGTGATATAGGATTGCGAGTTGCCTACAATCAAAAGGCTGAACATATCCACCATTTCGGGATCAATATCCCCAAGGGTTGTGAGCGAGATCTCTTCATCACTGCGTGAAACCTGCCTTGCAATGATGACCGGTGTTTTGAGATCGCGGACCTCCAGGAAAAGTTCTTTAAACCGATAGAGTTGCCAAAAACGGTTATTGCTTTTCGGGTTAAACACTGCCGTTACAAAATCAGCGCCAGCCGCAGCACGGATTCGTTTCTCGATGGTTTTCCAGGGGGTAAGCAAATCGGAAAGAGAAATGCTGCAAAAATCGTGGCCCAGCGGCGCCCCGCATTTGGCCGCGGCGGCTTGCATGGCGCTCACCCCCGGCAGAACGGATACCTCAACAGAGGTGGGTTGTTTTTTATCCCATAATTCCATGATCAACGGCGCCATCCCATAAATACCAGCATCGCCGGAGCTGATAACCGCCACCTGGTGGCCCTGTTTAGCCAGTTCAAAAGCTTTTTCAGCGCGTTCTGTTTCCTGCTTCATCCCGGTATCCACGCAAATGGCCTTGGGGGGGATTAAATTTGAAATCAAATCCATGTAATAGTTATAACCCACAACAGCCGAGGCACGCTCAAGTGCGGCTTTAACTTCCGGGGTGATCATGGCCTCGCTCCCGGGGCCCAGACCTAAAACAGTAATTTTTCCGGCGTTGGTTTCGTTCATTGGGTATCTTGGTTTATGGGCTCAATAAAATCAAAAGTGATAAATAGGGGATTTGGCGATGTTTCAGGACGTCAAGTTGCGTGGTAAAGAACGCATCCGGCGAGCCGATTTTTTCGGCATACACAAATGGTCTGTTTGTGTTCTCCAGGAATGGGGCCAACTCATTACGTATGGTTGAAAGCTTCATCACCACAATGGTTTCAAACCGCTCTAACTCTGCCTGGATATCTTTTAAGGAACTGAGTTGTGAAAAGATGGCGACGCTATCTTTTTGCGCAGCCAGTAGGATTTGAGCTTCGGCGCCGGCAGCAATAAATGCGGGCACACCGGCAATGAGTTCAACTGGTACGTTACTTGCCTGACATTTTTCCAGCAAGTAGCCAAAGGTGCTGTAAAAGCTGATATCGCCTTCTGCGCAAATCACCACATCCAGTCCGGCTTGGAAATCGGCACGGATCATCTCAAAATATTTATCGTAGGCTTGTTGGGCAAGCGAGCGATTTTTGTTCATGGGAATCATCATTTCGCACAATGTTTCGGGGTTCAAATCGTAGCTGTTAAGAATATCCAACGCATAGCTGGCGCTTTGCCCCGAAGTAGAAACGCTTCCCGGATAATATATTTTTTGCGCTGTTTTCAAGCGGTTCAGGCCTTTAACGGTAATCAGTTCCGGATCGCCTGGTCCTAATGCAACACCGGTGATGCTGCCTTTATGTATTGCTGCGTGTTGAGTCAATTCTTTGATAATTACGTTTCTTGAAAAAATACTCAATTATTCAGTGATGATGATGCCCATGGTGATGGTGGCCATGTCCATGATCATGATTATGTGCATGATCGTGATGATGCGCAGCATGCGGATCAAATTCATCCATCAGGTTGATCTGGCCATGTTCCACCCGCTCAATGGCTTGTTCAACCGTTGTGCATAGCAGGTCGTGATTTCCCAGCGGCGGTGTAATAAAGACTTCTTTTGGTGAAAATGATTTAAATCTCTCGGTTGCCGCTTGAATGCGTTCTAAATACACCCCGCTAAAAAACGTGAGCGGTACAATAATGACTCGCGAGTGAGGTAACCACTTAATCAATTGAAGGACATCTGAAATAGATGGCCAGGCCATACGGCTTATAAATCCGTACGTGGCAAATCCAAGCCGGGATTTTTCCCAGATAAGCCGAGTAAGCTTGGCTGCATCACCGTTTGCTTCGGCTACCGACGCACCGATTGGAGCAGCCAAAAGTAAGGTGTCTTTTTTATCATGATCTTCAAGCGCCGGGCACGTTTGCATAATCCGCTCTATGGCCAGATCCACAACCCTTTCAACCGGGCCCAGGAAACTACCCAAGCGAATGGTTAAACTGGGAAATTTCTTTTGGTACTCATGCATCATGCCCGGTATATCGTATTTCAGGTGCACCCCGGTAAAAAGTAGCAAGGGTTGGGCTACAATCTCCCGAACGCCTTGCTCGTATAGCTTTGCTATAGCTGTTTCGTAAGTGGGTTCGGAGAGTTCTAAAAAACCGCCTTCAATCAATTGATCGGGATGCCGTTTTTTTAAGGTCTCTACAAAGTTTAAAAATGCCTGAGCGCCTTCGGGACGTCGTGTGCCGTGGCCACAAATCAACCAAGCTTTTGGTATCATATCAAAGAAGATGTTGAGTTAGAATGCAATAATAAATGTTCTACAGGTTTGGCATGCTCGCCGATCAGGAAAATTGCCGGTGTTTTTAACTCCTGTTGGGTTAAAGTTTCGCATATCGTTTCAAGCGTTCCGCAAATTAGGCTTTGATCAGGGTAAGAGACACGGGAAATTGCGCATATTGTAGTGGCTCCGCTAATGCCCGCCTCTTGCAAGCGCAAAACGATATTTTCTAAATTTTTCAATCCCATGTAAAGCACCAAAGGGGAGCCGGATTTAATGAGTTCAGCAACGGCTTTCATGTGCTCAAAATCGTAGTTGGCAGTGTGCCCGGTACAAAACAGCACCGATGTGGTTTTATGGCGTTCGGTGATGGGAACATGGCATAGATTCGCCGCTGCAATGCCCGCCGTAATGCCGGGAACCACTTCCACCTCCAGATCAGCTTCCAAAAGCGCACGGACTTCTTCAACACCTCTACCGAACATAAACGGATCGCCCGATTTAAGCCTTACGCAGGCCTTACCCGATTTGGCGTGTTCAATGAGCAACCGGTTAATATCGTTTTGACGCAAGGTTTGATCCTGCTTATCACCTAACCGTTTACCCACGTAAATTTTTTCAGCGTTTTTTGGAATTAAAGCTAAAACCTCTTCGGATATCAGCGAATCATAAAGCACCACATCGGCAGCCTGGAGCCGTTTGAGTGCTTTTAAGGTGAGCAACTCCACATCACCCGGCCCGGCGCCAATTAATGATACTTTTCGGTTAGGCATAGTTCTCGACTGTATTTAGGTTTATTGGTTATCAGATTTTGAAAAAGAAAATGCGCTAGGCGTTAGCTGCCAGGCTTCTGGAATTTCTAGCATAAGCAGGGGATTAGGGTAAATAAATCGATAATTCAGCATTGACATCAATTTTCCACTGCTGATGACTTTTATGTCAGGTTTTTTGGCTCGCTCACTAAAATTTGGACTTGGTTGATGATTTAATTTAAAGGCTTTGGCGTAATATTGCCGGCGCATCGGATGCAATGGCGCGCAGGCGTTGAAAGTTTCACCCCAAATGTCTTTTTGTATGATCTGATACATGATCTCAATCGCATCATCGCGATGAATAATATTTAAGGGTTGATGCACATCACGTTTGAATCCCCGGTTTAACAAGCGAACGGGATGCCTCTCGTAGCCCACCAAACCACCAAATCGAACCACCGTTGTTTGAAATGTCTGACAATTATTCAAAGTAAGTTCAGCCTGAAGCAACGCTTTGCCAGAGGGTGAAGTCGGATTTATTGCATCAGCTTCATAAATGGTTCTATCTAAAGCCGGATAAACCGACGTTGAACTGATAAACAGAACCTGCTTTACGGTTGAGTGGCTTAACGCTTCAAGAATCGACTGGATTTGCGCATCGTAAAATGCTGTGTTGCTTTCAAGTATTTTGGGCGGCAAGCTGAGAACGAGGGTATCGCATTGGAAAAAGCGATCCAGTTCTTGGCCTGTGAGTTCCGGCTTCAACTCCAGCTTAATGCCTTGGATGCCAAGTTCATTCAGGCCCTGAAGGCTTTCTTTTGTTCGGGTTGAGCCGAAAACCTTGTAGCCACGGCTTATAAGTAATTGGCCCAAGGCCCGGCCAAGCCATCCACATCCTAAAATACTAACGGCGCTATTCATCATGGGACAAATTCTCCTGAATTTTGATAAGCGCATGTTTCAATTCTTTGCGAGCTTCCGAAATCGTTAAGGCCAGCTCCTGGAACTCAAAGCCATCGTGAGTTTCTAATGTTTTCATCAGCTCCCCGATCCGGGTTAAACGAAGTCCGGCATTTTGGAGCATCTCGGTTTGGTGAAACATATCCTTTACAGTGCCCTGAAACAGCACCCGGCCTTCACTCAGCACAATCGCATTGTGGCACTGCATGGCTACCAGGTCTAAATCGTGGGTGGCCATAATCAGGGTCAGGCCAAGTTCGCGCGCTAAATTGGTAAGCAAAGCAATAATTTCGATTTCACCTTGCGGATCTAAACCTGAAGTCGGTTCATCCAGCAGCATCACATCAGGTTGCATGACTAAAACACCGGCAATGGCGATGCGTTTTTTTTGCCCGAAACTCAGCCAGTGAGTGGGTTTGTTTTGCAACGCGCTGATACCGGTTTTTTGCATGATGTCTTCCGCACGCCGGCGTATCTCGTTTTCCGGCAAGCCTAAGTTCATCAATCCAAATGAAATATCTTCAAACACACTGGCGGAAAACAGTTGGGTATCGGGTGATTGAAACACCATACCAACTTGCTTTCGAAGCGCTAAAAGATCTTTGGCTTGGTATGAAATTGATTCGTTGTTAAATCGAACGGTGCCTGTCGAAGGTTTTAAAATGCCATTAAACGTCAAGAGCAGGGAAGACTTGCCGGCGCCATTTCCCCCTAAAATAGCCGTTGTTTTCCCTCGCTCAATTTCTACCGAAACATCCGACAAGGCAGTGGTGCCATCAGCGTAACAAATACTCAGGTTATGTGTGGATATAATTGATGAACTCATTCAAAGTTGTTTAGCTAATCAACATTAAGCTGTGAAATAAACTGAAATAATCAGGCTATAGAGCACAGCAGGCATTACAAATCCTAGTACCGGTGTTGACTGTGTTGTTGGGTTTAATACCGTAAGCTCTCCCTGGTAGCCTCTGGATTCCAACGCTGTAAATTGCTCCGAAGCCAGATGATGCGAGCGTACAAACATCCGAAAGACTAATGTTGAAAACGAGCGATATCGGCTTTTTATGGTAGCGTTGCTTAAGCGTGAAACCTGCGCCGTATGGATGGTTTCAGCCGTTTCAATCAGCAAAAAAATAAAGCGATACATCATGCTCATCAGTTCGCAAATCAGTTTTGGGACCTTTAATTGATAAAAAGTTCGAAGCAAATCGCCCAGCGGTGTGGTTAAGGCTAAAAAATACAAGCACGATACCGCAGCCAGTGCATTTAAGCCAATATGAAAGCTTTTATTTAAGCCATTGGGCGTTACGCCAAAATAAAAACCAAACATGTTGATCCACCATGTAAAGGTTTCGTTTTCGGAAGACCATTCCACTAAAACGCCAAGAAGTCCAAGCGTTAAAAAAATAGCAGGCAGCGTCATCAATTTCAGCCAAACCCAAAACGAGGTGCGCCCGAATCCAACCACTAACACGCACATGCTAAGTAGTATCACTATAGAGATGCTGGGGCGATTGACCCATAAACCGAACAATAGTGGCGGAAAAGCAATAAAGAGCTTCTGAATCGGATGCAACGCTCTTAACTTTGAGCTGTATGCATAAGCATCCAAATTAAGCATGGGTGTGATCCTTTGGTTTGTTTCGACCTTTTAAATATCCTAGCCCGTAGCCAATAATACCAGCGCCAATGGCTGCTTGTAGAGAAAACAGCATGCTTTCAATTTCACCGCTTGGCGGTTCCCACAACGGCTCAAACCAGGGTTCGTATTCCGGTTGGACTTCAGTTACCATTTCTTTAGCTTTGCCGTCAGCGCCGCCAAATTCAGCGTTTTTGTTAAACAATAGCGGGAAAATGGTAATCCCTATAACCATTGCAATCAGTAATAACGGTGTGATTATGTTTTTACTTTTCATCATTATCCCTCAGCCATTTCGAAATTAAGTTCTTGTAATTCGGGTTTACTGTAAGTTAAAAGGGCATTTAGAATCAAGACGGTTAGAAGGCCTTCAACCACAGCCAGCGGAATTTGAGTGAGTGCAAAAATGCTCATAAACTTTAGCGCTGAAGCCATCACGCCACCGTTTTCCGCTGGAAAAGCCAGCGCCAATTGCAAGGAGGTTGTGATATAAGTCATCAGGTTGCCTAGCGCTGCGCCCAAAAATGCGGCTACAGAAGTGTTTCCCGAAAACTGTTTTATAAGTTTATAGACGGCGTAAGTTACAATAGGGCCAACCACAGCCATTGAAACCGCATTGGCGCCTAAAGTTGTCAGTCCGCCATGAGCCATAAGCAATGCCTGAAATAAAAGCACAATACTTCCCAAAACACTCATCACCATTGGGCCAAAGAGAATGGCGCCCAACCCAACACCGGTGGGGTGAGAGCAGCTTCCGGTTACCGATGGCAGTTTAAGCGCCGAAAGTACAAATACAAAAGCGCCGGCCATTGCCAATAACAGCTTAAGTTTTGGACGGTTATTAACGGTTTTTTTAATTGCCAACAATCCGGCAATTTGAAACGGCAAGGCCACGGCCCACCAGGCAATACTCCAACCCGGAGGGAGGAATCCTTCCATAATGTGCATGGCAAAAGCTTCGGCAGGTAAAACCATTACTAACAAGCCTGCCAACAAGGTTAAAACGTTTTTTGATGTCATGGCATCTTAATTTTTAATCATGATTATACGACCCATCGAAACACTACGGTTTCTTGAATGCGTTTTAAGTTTTAAGCAAGTCATCGCAAGTCTGGCATTTTGAACGTCAAAAACACAACTAAGTAATGACGAATTCATTAATTTAAGTTCATCAACCAACCAGGTCATGCCTGCGCAAGCAGGCATCTATAGGCTCCTGCTTTCGCAGGAGCGACACACATTTAAAGTATTCCGTCATTGAAAACTTTATTAGGCATTTCTTTTTTCTCACCCCGGCCATCTCCCTTTGGGGGAAGATTTAGATGATGGCGAAAATTGATTTCTATTGACCACAAATCACCTGCATTCTAATCATATAAGCATTTTAGCATTTAACAGAAAATGAATTTGGCAACATACTATGGGTTATGATTTAACCTTCCGTGAAGGCGAAAGCTTCCACTCGTAATTCCATTTATCTACATCTTTTGCCGTTAAAATGTCAATATTACCCCCTTGATGCTCCTCTTTCACCTCGCCCATGATATCTTCCATATCGCCTTCGATCATCAGGGTGGCTTCCTGAATCTCTTGAAGCAGATCTTCAGGAGCCTGCCAAAGCTTACGAGCGTTGGCTTCCAGCAACCGACGGGTGATTTCCTCTAAAGCGTAAGGGTTGGCCTGTCGCAACCACGTCAGGTTATCTTTGTTTTGGATATACGTTTCAGCTACGCTGTCGAACACCCATTTTTCAACCTCATGGCTGGTGGCGCTCCATTTAAACAAATTATTGACCTTGCTGGCCACGCCTTGAGCGCCCTGAAACCCATGTTTCTTTTGGTTTTCAATCCAGCGATCATTTAACAGTTTTGCATGCAATGATCGGGCGATTTCATCTTTAAAATCACGAATATCGCTCTGGCCCGGTGTGTTGCTATCACCCCAGTATATTTTAGGGCCTTTGCCCGAAAGCGCGCGCGTGGCTGTAGCCATGCCTCCCTGAAACGAAGCATAACAACCGCAATCCAGCACATCATACTCGGCTGATGATTGCTTCATATAAGAGATATTAACTTTTTTGAGTTGTGAGGCAAACAGCGTTTGGGCCTTTTTTCCGAAGTTTTCATTTTCCCGGCCATAGGCATAGCCGCCCCAGTTGATGTAAGCTTCAGCCAAATCATTATCATCTTCCCAGGCTGAAGCATCGAGCGCAAGTCCTATGCCAATGCCGTACGTGCCGGGTGCGGATGAAAAGACCCGAAACATAGCCAGGCGTTGAATGTCTGAGTCGCTCAGATCGCCGGCCACATCACGCTTTAACTCCTGGATTTGTTCCTCGGTATGTTTTTTGATAAAATTATAGTCAAGCGGTTCTTCCAACCGGCTGAGCATCACTACAGCTTTATCCAAAATCTGAATGAAATTCGGCACCATATCTCGCAAAATGCCACTGGTTTCGATGGTTACATCCACACGCGGCCGGGTTGTGAGTGTGCCTTCAATCATGGTTTGCAATTCTTCAAGCGCAATCGGTTGAATTTCTTTCACCCGTCCGGTGGATTCCCAAACCGGCTGCGCTCCCATGAGGTATAAAATCTGTGAGAGCATCTCACCATCGGATTTAAATGCATCGGTGCTCCACAAACTCACGCCGATCTGCTCGGGGAACTGGCCTTCTTCGTTAAAATATTTTTGGAGCAACTTATCGGCCAAGGTTTTACCCACTTCCCAGGCGGCTTTGGTGGGCAAGGCTTGAATGTCGGTGGTAAAGAAATTTCTTCCGGTGGGCAAGGCCTCGGTTTTCCCGCGAGTTAATGAACCTGAGAGTCCCGGTTCAATGAACTCACCGTTCAATCCGCGCAATAGCTGATGAATTTCACGCTCGGTTTGATTTAAACGATCGGCCATTTTTTTGCACCATCGGTCCAACTCGGGCCAGTTTTTTCGGCAATAGTTAGCAGCATCGGAATCGGGTTGATATAACAGTTCTGAAATCATCCAAATGGCTTTATCATAAGGCTCCAGGGCAATTTCAGGTGCGTATTGGGCCAGCTCTTCGATACCAGGCAAATCGTCCTGAAGGTGCATCAAGGTGGTAACGAGCATTTGCGCGATGGTTTCATTGGAAGGCGTTTTGCCAAACGTGTGCATACCTTCGGGGGCCAGTGAGCGTTTGATAAGTGTTAATTGGCGCGAAACAAAATCAGTTTTTTCTTCAATATGTTCCAACCCTTCCTCTTTGCCGAGAAACTTCAGCTTTTGCATCAGGGGCAACATGTCGTTTTTTAAAGCGTCTTTTCGGTTAAGTTCGCGCGCGGTATCGGCGCGCTGGTATTCTTCCAATAAAGATTCCAATTTTCGCAAGTCATCCGAAATTTCGGCAGGCCTGTAAGCCGGTGTTAGGTGATCCACAATTACCGCTCTGCCTCGGCGTTTGGCAATCACGCCTTCACCCGGAACATCCATGATATAAGGGTAGAAGTTGGGCAAGTCGCCAATGGAAATTTCTGAAAAACAGCGCGAAGAGAGCGCTGCGCGTTTTCCCGGTAAAAATTCCAACGCGCCTTCGGTGCCGAAATGAATCACGGCATCGGAGGTTTTTTGAATATAATAATAGGTGCCCAGCCAGTGATGCGGCGGCGCCAGTTCGGGATCGTGCAAAATGCGGCACACTTCACCAGTGCATTTCGCCCCGTAACAGCCTCGTTTGGGCTGCGCCATAATTTTAATGTTGCCGAATTCCAAGCCCACTATCACAAGGTACGATTTGCCGTCTTGTTCAATTACCATACCCTGACCTGGGAAGGGTTCCCAATCTTCAATCATTTTGGCCTGAACGGTTTTATCCAGTGTGTTGAAATAGGCCATGTATTCTGTTTCATCCATCAAATGCAAATAACCGCCTTTGCGAACAATTTCATCTACGGTTGTCCAGCGAAATTCCGAAATGGCTTTTTTATTCAGGATCATATCCAGAATGGCTTTACCATTTTCGGGAGCATTGCCGACATGGTATCCTTGAGCCTTCATGGCCTTCAGTACATCGGCCAGACTTTCAAAGGTATCCAGTCCGACGGCCATGCCGATGGTCGATTCCACTCCTTTACACGGGTTGTTGTGCAACACAATGGTGATTTTCTTTTCGCTGTTTGGCTTTTGTTGGAGCTTTAGCCAGCGTTTAATGCGTTTGGCAACGAACGCAATGCGTTCAGGAATTGGCATAAATTCACGAAACGTGGTTTGCGCGTCGTACGAGGTTTTTGTGGCGGCAATCATGGTAGGTTCAATCACGCCGAACATTTCGGGTTGAACAAGCGAATGCACCAGGCTCATAGCGCTGAGGCCTTGCTTGTCTTCCAGCCACTCTTCTGGCGTGAGCATGTAATTTCGGATAAAATGCAGCACCGGCACATTCAACGCTTTAAGTACGGAGGTGTGCTCGGGTTGAGCCAGCAATCTGCCGGCCAGCATGTTTAAAATCAAGGCAGGCTGTTTTGGCAGACTCTTGAAAGTTTTGTACCAGGGGTACATGGCCTCCATGGTTTCCCTGGCAGGATTAATACTATCGCAAAATACGCTTACCGGCATCAAATTTTCGTGTTCCAACGTTTCAATCAGGGCATTGATATCAGCCAGATTTTCTTCGGCAATCTGGCCATAATAACAAATCAGGCCTATGGGGGTAAGATCGGCATGATGAGGCTTGTGCTTGGAATACCATGCCAAATAATCTTCATTGCTATGGAAAGGTTGCGGCGCATCAGGATGATACAGCCCGTGGGTTTGAACTTTTATGGGTAGTTCGGGCTCTACGACGGCGCCGGCTAAATGGGCCAAATATTTCAAGCCGTTTGTGTAATTTGCCATAGAGATGACTTTGAAATACTCCCGAAGCACTTCTAATTCGGATTCGCTTAATGTTGAAAATTCCGCCGAAATGGTTGGAGAAAGCGCCGCACGATGAGAGATATTCATGATGGCATCTGTGAGTTCTTCCAGAGCCGGGGTTTGCGAACTCATGTCGGTAACCAGCACATCAATCCCGTCTTCCAGGCAATCCGATTTAAGCTGGGCAAACTCACGTTGAGTGTAACGCTTAAATCCAATGCCCAGGGGTTCAACCTGTTTTGCAACCCGATCCCAAAGGCTTGAACTGTGTATGTTATTTAAAAATCCAATACGAATCATGGTATTCTCCTTAAAATGTGTTGGTAAAGCGGCGCTAAACATTTCTGGATTCCGGCTCAAAGGCCGGAATGACATGAGACATTTTCAAGTGTTTGTGTTCACCGTTAATAACGGATACATTTTGAGATTAAACACTTTTCCATTTTAGTCATTGCGATGAGCGAAGCGAAGAAGCAATCCATACATAAGTGATTGGATCGCCGCGCTTCCTTCGAAAGCTCGCGATGACGAGTTAACCTTTTTTGGTCACCCTGAACTGGATTCAGGGCCTCAGACTTCGGCAAGAACGTGAGATGCTGAAACATGTTCAGCATGACCAGGTTTATTAATCGTCATTATCTATTTGTGTTTTTGGCTATTCACACCAAAAATTTCCGATTCGCGATGACTTTCTATGTGTTTATTCATCATCTGTGTTAAACCCGTTAAACCTCGGCCGGTTTTTTGAGCATTTGGCCTACATCCATCACAATATCCTGCAACGGTTGGCGGCGCACGCGATGCGGTAAGGCCAGTTCGGCAGCCTGATCGATATCTGCCGGTTCAACCTCGGTGCGGCCATGATAAGCCGCCAGGGTTTTAGCCGTTTTTAAAATGATGATATCCCCTCGGTGGCCATCCACGCCAACTTCCAAACAATATTTTGCAATATCCAGCAAACGCTCGCGCGCGATTTGAACATTTGGGTATAAAAACTCAGCACGCTTAATGCGCTTAACAAGTTTTTCTGTTTCAGATTTCCACGAGGCAATAAAGCTTTCGGACGTTTTTTCGAAATCGTAGCGGCGTTCCATAATTTCTACCCGAAGGTTTGGATCGGCGATGCCTTCAATTTGCACGCAAAGGCCAAAGCGATCCAGAAGCTGCGGACGCAGTTCGCCTTCTTCAGGGTTCATGGTGCCCACCAGCGTAAAACGTGCAGGATGGGAAAACGAAATGCCTTCGCGCTCGATGGTATTGACGCCCATCGCGGCGGAGTCGAGCAAAACATCCACCACATGGTCGTCCAAGAGATTTACTTCATCCACATACAAAATCCCGCGATGCGCGCTGGCCAAAAGTCCGGGTTCGATGCGTTTTTCACCTTTCTTCAGGGCATGTTCCAAATCCAGGGTGCCTACCACGCGATCTTCGGTGGCGCCAACCGGCAGCTCAACCACGCGAACATGTTTTTTTTCAACCTCGAAATTTCCCGGGCTAATGCTTTCACCCACCACCGACATACACTCGCACATAACTTCTTCATCTTCCTGTGGCGAGAGATTAAACGGCAGGTCTTTAATCACTTCGATTTCTGGTAAAATGTCGGCCAGGGCTCTAACGGCAGTTGACTTTGCCGTGCCTTTTTCACCGCGAATTAAAACACCCGAAAGAGTCGGATTTATAATATTTAAGATTAACGCCAGTTTCATTTTTTCCTGGCTTACAATGGCCACAAACGGATAAATGTGCTGCTTTTTCATGCTATACTGTCTTTTACAATGCTTAAAAGTTGATCGGATTTTAAATCGTCTATTTTGAAATACTCTGCCCTGAGCGTCGCTGAAATTTTTTGAGCCAGGCCAAAGGTCACGAGGCCCGATTCTTCGGTATCCACCACGATATATCGGATTCGTGATTCCTGGGCGATTTTTTGAGCCACGTGATATACTTCGTTAAGCGGCTTCTGGTTGCCCATGGCATGATTAGCTTTGCCATCCGAAATGATGATCATAATCGGGCGGCCCGAAGGCTCTTTTAAAAGGTAGTTTTTGCAAATGTCGTACCCCTTAGCAAGCCCCATTGAAAACGGGGTACGTCCGCCAACGGGTAAATCTTTCAACAGTTTACCGGCTAGTTCCACCGAAGAGGTGATAGGTAGATTTACCGTGGCTTCCTTTTTGCGGAATGAGACCATCGCCACCTTATCACGCTTTTGATAGGCATCTAACAAGAGCGACATCACTGCGCCTTTCGAGGCCATCATTCTTCCGCGCGCGCCCATCGAGCCGCTGGCATCCACCAAAAAAAGAAGCAGATTACCTACGCGTTTTTCGCGGATTTTTTCATGAATGTCGCTTTCTTTTAATGCTACGGCCATGTCATTCGGGTTTTCGCGATAGCGTTGGTAAGGCGCGGCAGCGCGCAAGGTGGCGTCGAGCGCAATATCATCGTTGGTGCGTTTGGACGTGCTGCGAATGTAACGCCCTTGTTTTTGCGAGACTTTCGAGCGTGAGCGTCGCCCCGAACCGCGCCGTTTTTTGCGGTCTTTGGGTGTTTCAATTTTTTTGATCTTAAAGGTGGCGCCAATATCAAAGAGCTCATCCAGCACCTCTTGTTGGTTTTTTTCCGGTGCATTTTCTTCAGGCTTGGTCTCTTCTTCAGGCTCAGGCTGCGTTTGTGGTTGAGGCTCATCTGACGCATTTTCCTCTGTTGGCGGTTGCTGCTGTGCTTCTTCTTCAGGCTCTTGCGGTTCTTGCTCCGGAAGTTGCTGGTCTAATTGATCCTGATTTTGCTCCTGTTCGGATTGTTTTTTTTCCTCAGGTTCCGGCTCTTGTTGAGGTTCCTCAGGCGGCGGCGGAGCGGGATCGCGCCGGCGATGTGCAAGGGCATAGAACGACACGGTTTTGATGTCTTCCACCGTAACTTCATTTCTGGCGTTATACGCTGCCAGCGCTTTGGCCGCTTGCTCAATCACCAAATCAGCACGGTGGCCGGCCACATTGTTTTCGCGGCACAACTCTGAAATAAACGAACGCAGATGCAGTGGAATCACCACTTCCGAAAACAGCTTTTTAGCGGTTTCTATCTTTCTTGCCAGGCGGGTGTTTTCTTCCTCGTATGCTGCTAGAAAGGCTTGTGGGTTTAAATCGTAGGCTTCGCGGCGCAAAATGAGCTCTACACGCAATTCGGGATCTTGCTCTGAACTCACTTCCACGCATAAACCAAACCGATCCAGAAGTTGCGGGCGAAGTTCGCCTTCTTCAGGATTCATGGTGCCCACCAGAATAAATTCGGCCGGGTGGTGGAACGACATGCCTTCGCGCTCCACACGATTTTCGCCGCTAGCCGCTGAATCCAGGACAATGTCTACAATGTGGTCATCCAGCAAGTTGACTTCATCGATGTACAAAATCCCCAAATGCGCTTTGGCCAATAGGCCGGGCTGAAATACACGAACCCCGGTTTTTATGGTTTGGTTGAAATCAATTCCACCCACCACGCAATCTTCTGTGGCGTTTAATGGTAGGGTAACCACCGAAGGATGATGTTTTTCAAAAATCGGACTTTTTTGGCCGTGAAGCTCTACCAACGGCTCGGTTTCAACCTCTGGCAAGAGTTCGGTGAGCGCGCGCACCGCCGTAGATTTTGCCGTGCCTTTTTCACCACGGATCACCACGCCGCCAATTTTGGGGTTAATGGCGTTTAAAATCAAACAAAGTTTAAGCTCACTCTGACCGATAATAGCCGAAAATGGAAACACATGTTTATGCATAAAATCCCTTAAAACTTATAATTGAACCCTAACGCCCACTCCAATGGCGGCGCATCATAGCCATCGATGTAGAGATAGGTTTTATCAAACAAATTTTGAATGTCCAGATACATGCGCCCGAATCCAAGCTGATAATCGGCCCGGTAATTCATAATCCAGTAGGGCGACAGGGATTTTGAATTGTCGGAGCGGCTGTAGGTTCTGGAATCATACTTGAAATAAAATGTCATACTCAGCGGTTTGAAAGGCTTTAGAACCACATCGCCGGTAATGCGGTGGAACGGTTTGGACGGCAGCCAATACCCGGTTTCTTCATTTTTGGCATGAAGGTAGATATATGCCGGTCGGAGTTCAATTTCAGGCGTGATTTGCCAGGATATCGAAGCATCGGCTCCTTTGTAAGTTACCCGTCCGAAGTTTTGATAGCGTCCCCAGCCTTCATTCTGAGTGACATACGTTATTCGGTTTGCAATGCGGCTGTAAAAACCCGAAAGCGTAGTGCGAAGGTTTTTGAGCAGCTTGAACTGAACGTTCATGTTCAGGTTGGTAGCTGTTTCCGGCTTCAAGTTTGGATTTGGCTTTGTGGATGAGGTTTCGTTATACCGTTGTTTAAACGTAGGGGTGTTGTTGGTACGGTTGATTGAGGCATCCACTTGAAGCCAGTCAAAACTTGTGCCGACTTTAAATTCAGGGTTAAATTCGTTGGGAAATTCGCTATAAAAATTTCCCCGTATCCCGAGTGAAAAATAGAGGGGTAGGGAAGTGATCTGAAACGATTTCAACGCGAACAACCATGAGCGCATTTCCGATTCGGAGTTAAACTTTGAACCATTGGCCTCTTCCCACTCTAAACCGCTACCGAGGGTAAAAGCGCCGAATTGTCCCAAAGTGACAGGCATCATCAGCTTTTCGCCAAATCGCTGAGTTGTAAATGTATTATACAAACTGCGATCGGGATCGCGATTGATCGTTTCGTTCCAATCGAAATAAGTTCGGCTTTCCAGCTGATCGTAATCGATACTTAAGAGCGCGGTAGCCATTTGATAGTCTTTCCGGGAATTTGGTGTGCGATACTCTGGCAATCCGCGCATGCCTTTTTCAATCGAGTTATAGCCCCCTGAAAGCCCAATTGAAAACTCTTCACTGGCATGAAAGATGGTTTTGGCATCCA
Organism: Chloroherpetonaceae bacterium; assembly: GCA_028277445.1. Classification (GTDB taxonomy): domain Bacteria; phylum Bacteroidota; class Chlorobiia; order Chlorobiales; family Chloroherpetonaceae; genus JANQGG01. The sequence continues at coordinate 35,152 of JANQGG010000029.1, forward strand.
CACGCCACTGGGTTTTATCGTCATTAGTTGTAAAACCATCTTCCGACTCGTAACCGGCTGTGAGGCCTAACCCTATATTTTGTTGCTGTCCCTGAAGATTAAGCTTTAGTCGGGTATGCTCGAAACGGCCATAGAAACTTTCGGCATTTCCATTAAAGCGATTGATTTTTTTCGATGTGATCACAATTACGCCACCGCTGGTGTTATCGCCATAAATGGCGCTGCCTTTGTTTTTATAAATTTCAATGCGCTCAATGGTTTCCAATGAAATCATATCCCATTTTACCGCGCCGGCGCTGGTACTTTTGTCGTTGATAGGACGCCCATCCATGAATACCATAACATTTGATGATCCCCTGATTGAAACGAACGTTTCCGAAGCTTTAATGCCGGGCACTCGGTTCAAGACATCATGAATGTTCATGACATTCATGGTTTCAATGTCGGTGGCCGAAATGATGATCTTATCGCCATTCTCCCGGGCCAGAACAGGTTTTAGGAACCCAGTGGCAAGGATTAACATGGCTGAAGTCAACACGTGTATCGAAACAAAGCCATTGTATGTTAGGATCGTTCGCAAATTAATTTTGGTTTTGCATAGGTTTTTAAAACACGTCATTGCGAGCTTCTGAAAGAAGCGTGGCAATCCAGTTCAAAATACATGGACTGCTTCGTCGCTTTGCTTCTCGCAGTGACATAAAAAGAACTAATAAATTACTGCTTACGTCATCGCGAATGCCGAAAGGCATGTGGCGATCCATGCTTCGACTACGCTCTGATGGATTGCTTCTTCGTTTCACTCATCGCAATGACCTTAAAGAATGAATGTTTCATGCTTGTTAGTTTTTCCCTGATCATAGATGCTTCAAACAGTTAAATCCTCGATTTTGCCTTCGGTTTCCAAATACTCTTCACGCAGTTTTTGATGCATCTCGTCGCTGGCATTCCACATATCGCGGTTTATGGCTTCCAAAAGTTTATCTAAGATATTTTGATGAGCGTATGGATTAACTTCGCGCATCCACGCTTTCATTTCCTGATCCAAAGCGTATTTGTTGGCCACGCGTTCGTACATCCAATCATCTACCACTTCGGCGGTGGCATCCCATCCTAGGATGACATCCATCATTTTGGAAATATCCCCGGCGCCTTTATAGCCGTGTCGTTTCAGGCCATCGAGCCATTTTGGATTGAGCAATCGCGAACGGAATATGCGCTTGGCTTCTTCCTCGGTGGTGCGCATCTGAACGCGTTTGGGATCGGAGCTATCGCCCATTAATGCGAACGGTTTCTGGCCGCGCACCACCTTAGAGGCTACTATTAAGCCGCCATAATAGTTGTAGTAGTCGGTGCAAGAGAACATATCGTACTCGCGAGAGTCTTCGTTTTTTACGGTTACATCCATACGCGAAAGCACCGTTTTAAAGGTCTTGGGCTTTTGCTTACCGTAACTGCCTTTGCCATATGCATGGGCAGAGTAGCGGATGTAGTTGGCGGCCAGATCGTCCTGCGTTTTCCAGTTTTTGGATTCAATCAGTTCTTCCACGCCTGCGCCATACGTGCCGGGTGGGCAACCGAATACGCGGAAAGTGGCTTCGCGCATGGCTTCGTCTTCAGTTAAACCATCTTTTTTATACGCTTCAAAATCAGCCCAAACATTGCGGCGTAGCATGTTAATTTCCGGCGGCTCATTGAGCGCCGAAACCATTTGAACCGCTTCATCAATTCGCTGAACCAACAAAGGGAAGGCGTCGCGGAAAAAACCTGAAATGCGAGGCATAACATCCAAGCGCGGCCATTTCAGTTCGTTAGATGGAATAATTTCTAATCCTTTAACATACCCGCTGCCTTCCTGCCAAACCGGCCGCACCCCCATTAAGTAGAGGATTTCGGCCAGGTCGTCGCCTTTGGAGCGCATGGTAGCGCCACCGTATAAAATAATGCCAATGCTTTCGGGGTATTTGCCCGATTCATCCAGGTAGCGTTGAACTAAAGCATCGCCCAGCCTTTGTCCCACTTCCCACGCACCGGGACTGGGGATTTTGTTGGGATCTACCGAGTAAAAATTGCGCCCGGTTGGCAGAATGTCGGCTTGCCCGCGGGTCGGCGCGCCTGAAGGTCCGGGACTGACAAACCGGCCCGAAAAAGCTTTCAAGCTGGCATCGGTTTCATCAGTAACCTTTTGAATATTGGGTACCAGTTCCTTTGCAATAAAACTGAGCACACGCTCTACCGGTGGGGTAATATCTTTGAATTGGTTTTGGGCATGTTGAATAGCTTCAACAGAAAAGTCACTCTCCCTTAAATGTGCCATAATCTCTAAGGCCCGTTCATGCGCCTGGCGTATGAGTTCGCCGCCTGATTTTTGCCCCTCATTAAACAGGGGTTTGCCTTTGTGTTCCAAAAGCACATCATAGTCGTATCCCCACGATTCCAGCAATGCTTCGCGAAGAGATGGAACTGACCCATTACTTATCCGAGTCATTTGTACCAACAGCTCGCTTAAGCGATCGCCTTCCGGGGATTGGCCTAAAATGTGAAGCCCATCGCTGATCATGGTATCAGACACATCATCCAGGTAAGCATGGAGTTTTTCCAGGAATGAGTCAAAATTGCCCAGAGCCTCTTCTTTGGTCATTTGAAGGTCTTTATCCAAATCGGCTTCCTGGGCTGCTTCCCATAGCATCGGGCGCAAGACTTCAAGCTTGCCGGGATCGCTGGATTTGGCTTCCTGGTAATCGCGAAGCAGGTTATCGGCTTTGGCCAGTTCTTCATACAAATCGGCATTGGTAAACACTGGCGTCAGGTGATCTACAATGCAGCAATATGAGCGGCGTTTGGCCTGCGTGCCTTCACTCGGATCGTTTATGATGTAAGGATACACATTCGGCAGGTCCAGGATAGAAAGATCCGGGTAGCATTCTTGGCTTAATCCCAGGGCTTTGCCCGGCAGCCACTCGAGCGAGCCGTGTTTGCCCACATGCATCACGGCATCGGCTTTGAATACATCGCGCACATAGTGGTAATACGCCAAATAATGGTGCGGCGGTGGAAGAATGGGATCGTGCAACAGTTGATCCATGCGCTCAATTTTTCCGCGCGAAGGTTGAATGGTGATGTATATGTTGCCGTTCATGAGTCCGGGGAACAACAGTTTATCTTCATGCACAAACAAATCGCCGGGCATTTCGCCCCAGTCTTTCACCATGCTAGTTTTTACAGAACCGGGCAAGGCATCGTGCCAGGGCTGATACTGCGAGCGTTCGGCAGTGGCAACGGCGCGTTCAGCCAGTTTATCAGGGGGTAGCCAGCGGCGGTCGCAAGTCATTCTTTCCAGCAATTCATGGGCCAGGTCGTCGCCTTTCTCGTAAGTTTTTTCAACCGTATATCCTTCCTGTTTGAGTTGGATTAACATTTGATTGACGCTTTCAAAGCTATCCAATCCCACGGCGCAGCCAATCCGGTCGTTTCGTGGCGGGTTGTGATGGAACACAATGGCCAGTCGTTTTTCAGCATTGGGCTTGTGGCGCAACAGCGCCCATTTTTTCGCCAAAGCGACAACTTTTTCCATCCGATCATCAATCGGCATGTACTTGGTGAGCATGGCCCCGGTAAAGGCATCAATCTCGCGTTCTTCGCGTGAGCCCACAGGAACCGTGATAAGCGCGCCATCAAACTCAGGCTGCGCTGCCGCGTAGCTTACTTCCATGGTACTCATGCCCTGCACGCTGTTTTTCCAAACTTCATAAGGCTGATTGGTGATCATGGCCTGCAAAACCGGGACATCCAGGCTTGGATACACATCCACGTAATCCGGGCAATTGAGCGTGAGTGAAAAAATCTGCGGGTTCAAAAGCACATCAATTCGCGATGAGCCATCCGGGTTTTTGAAAAACTGATCGCTTACAACATCAGCGCCTTTGTTGCCGCGCAGAGCATCTTTATAGCGGATATGAAAAATGCCAAGCGCGTTGGCGCCTTGCTTTTCAATTTCGCGGATCAGGGCATCCATGTGCGCCAGGTTGTTATTCACCCAATAGGTTTGGTTAAACCATAAGCCAATGGTGGGCTTTTGGGGATCGTAATGTGTTTGGAGATACCCCTCAACATCCGAAAAATCGGTGAAGTCGGGGTGATAAATCCCTTCGTGGGGTAATGGTTTGGGCGGATCTGCATCAAGCGATTCCTGGCAAATAATATTATGAAGGTAACAAAGGAGATGATAGTAATTCCAACTCCCGCCAAAACTCAGGTATTTATTGATTGTATCACCCTCGGATTTACCAAAGGTATCGGAATATTTTTGAGCCAGCGCAATGGCTTCTTCATCCCCGCCACCGGTTTGAATGTGGATGATGGGCGTGCATAAATGCTCATCGTGGCGTTTTTCCAAGGCGTCTATTAGCGCATCAAAGCCGGGAAACGAATTTTTCCCGCCATGCAAGGAAATAATGACCATATCCGATGAGAGCGCTTTGCGGGCAAATTCGCGCTGCCTGGCCTCATCAAACAGTTGGGTTTGAGTGGATGCTACAACCTCAATTTGGTTTCCATCGGCGGTGTAGAGTTCAATGGCCTGACTCAGCGAGGGGATTTCCATACCCGTGGCGCTGTAGTAGCATAATTTATAAGCGGTCATAATGCAATTCCTTCCGATAAAGTCAATTGTTGAGCGATACTACTTAGCAAGTGGCACTCCAATTGCCGGGCAGCATGAGGATTGTAATACGTTCTTGAGGGACACTTGCCCGGACAATTTTGTTCTAAACGGCAACCCCGGCAATGTTCAGTATCAGATTGAAAATCCGAAAGCTTCATCAGGTTTGTGTTGTCTGGCGCCGAAAGCGTGCCCAGCGAAAAGTTCGGATCGCCATAGGTTTGCGTGCAGGGATAGAGATCACCGCTTGGGCCAACTGCTAAGCTTTCACCGCTGCAAGCCTGGCAAAATGGTTTTGAGTGGGCAGGGCCTTGGGCATTTTTTACCTGCTGAAGTTCGCGAAGCTTTATCGGGGTTTGACGCCGGGCATTGACAAATTGCAATCGCGACAAAAGTGCAGGGATGGCATCAGATATTTGTTGTTTGGTTGGATAGTTCAAGTTGAACTGATGAGCAGCCCCTTTTTGAACGAGCATATCCAGCCCGATGCCAGTAGCATTTGGAAATGCGCCTAAAATCATGGGCAAATCCTGAATCGAAAGAATAGAGGCTTCGGAAATTACGGTGGTTAGATTGAACGCCACATCGTACTCCCGAAGCAACGCCATGCCCTGAAAGGTTTTTTGGCTCTGCCCCCGCAAATGTTTTTGCACCTCCGGTCCGCCATCGAGGCTTACACCCACCAATACCCGATACGTTTTAAACGCTTCTGCCAGCTTTGGCGTAAGCAGCGTGGCATTGGTTTGTAGAGAAACGTATGCATTGGGATAATGCACGCGGATGTATGGTAGTAACCAAAGCAAGGTATCGGGTACGAGGGTCGGTTCACCGCCGGTGAGCTGAACATGAAAGGGATGGTTACCCTCACTACAAAGCTCTAGCGCTTTCTGGGCGGTTTTGCGGCTCATGTTGCCTTGCGCGCCTCTGGCGTGATGTTCATAACAATACTTGCACGATAAGTTGCACGCATCGGTAAGCATCAGCATCAGGTTTTTGGGTGTTATGCGTGAAGGGTTCATCGAAGCGCCTCCTCTTGTTTAAATACAGAGGCCATTGCCTGTTTTTGCGACCTGATTTTGTGTTGCCACTCTTCAAGCGAGCGATAGGCAAACTCAAACACCACATGCTCCGGGTGAATGAGATCAAACAAGCCTGAAATGGCCTGATCTTCAAAAGCATTGTGCTGATCGATCCGGCGAACATGCCTGGCAGCCACCGTGAGCTTTTCCCAAAAATCCAGGTTGCTCGCAAAGGTGTGTTTCTTGGTATCTTGAACATACTTACCCGAAAGGCTTTTGGTTAAATGCACCGCTTTGATGTGCTTTCTTTGATCTCCCAAAGCTTCAACTTGGTTCAGCAAATACCCAATGCCTTCTTGTTCCGACAGAAGCGCTTGGTTTTTATTTAGAATATGCCCGGTATCGAGCACAATGCCGGTTTTTGGATGCTTGGTTCGACTAAGCAGGTAATCAATTTCCCAGGCCTCGTCTAACCGAAAATTACCCGGCCACCACAAGTTTTCATACAATACCCAGTTTTTATAGGGTGAGCGTTCCATTACCGTATTGATGACATCCACCGATAGATCCATCGTGGCCTTAATATCCCAAGGTGGGTTCCAGTTATAAACATATTCCAGTTCATAATGCACCGGGTGGAACACCACGTATGGCGCTTGAAACATGGCGGCCAGTTCCAATTGCTGCTGGTAATAGGCTATAATGGCCTCTTTATCCGAGCCGCCATAAAATTTTTCCAGGTTGTCTTGTGAGCCAAAAATAGAGTTTAGCTTTACCTTGTCGTTGCGCCAGATGGGGTCTAAAATGATAAAAAACCGCAGATGCAAACCTTTAACTAAATCCGTTGGAATAGACTTATAGGGATAGTCCATCCCAACCGGGTAAAGCTCAAAGCCATCAAACTCAAAGTTTGAGAGTAGGTCTTGCGCCGTATCCCAATTTTGGTTGATGATCTCCAGATCGGCGTGGTGCGTGCTAATGTTGAGTAAAATATTCATCGGCTAGCTGAGTCTATTGGTTTTGGCATGTGCAACCGGATGATGGTTTCTGGCAACATCAGCGCTTTTTGAATCGGTTTGCAAAAGCAATTCAAAATCGTAGCGTTCGTGAAAACGCTTTTTACGTGACAATTCGGTTGAAGTAGACGCTGTGCAGGGGAGATCGGCTTCGGAGTGATATTCCTTCCAAGGGGCGTGTCCAATAGGCGATTCGGCAACAAACGCCAGATTTTCACCAGCCACGGCCACAATAACCTGCTCGATGGTTTTAGCATCCAATGCAATATGCAATGATTCATCCAATCGGGTAGCGGGGCATACAATCAAGTCGCAACCAAGTTTTGCTGAGGCCATGGCAAATTCCGGGTGAATCAGTTCATGGGTAAAAGCCAGGGTAAGGCGTGCATTTTCTATATCAATCCATAAGGGCGTTTGATTCTCTATATGTTCAACACCTTGGTATGATATGGTTTGCCCCGAAGCATCGATAAACACAATTTTCAGGTCGCCTTCTAAGGAAGTCATACCAAAACAAAGATTGAGTTGGTGCGATTTGGCCAATACACCCATAGCATTCAAATCCAAAGAAGCATCAAGCTTATACATTGGCATTAAGAGTAATCGTGGATTTTGGGTAGGTTTGAGCTTTTCAATGCTTGCTGTAATGGCAGGAATGCTAAACTGAGGTAACGATGCTTGGGTAAAGGCCACAATATCAAGCGTGCCGGGTTTGGGCAGATTGTAATACGAGGTTAAGTCGTTGGCATAACGCATATCCAGATACATATCGCCGTAGTGGTGCGGCTGGCGCGTTGCAAGCCAATTAGGTTCATTTTTTTTGATCCGGCCATTTTCGAGTGGCAATTTGGCGTAAAAGATGGCAGAGTCCCGGCTTTTTTCAGAAAGCAGGATTTCGCCGGTTGGAGAAAACACACAGGTTGAGGCCTCATGGCACGACATCGTAAGGTCTTCACCTCCTCGATTGGCTGCGGCTATAAACATATTGTTTTCAATAGCGCGTGCTTTCCAAACCAACTTGGGATCAAGGCTTAAAGCCGGCCAGTTGGAAGGCACAATCAGCAGGTCAGCGCCTTTTAATGCCGTTGCGCGCGGAATAAGACCAAAATAAGAATCCGAACAGATCATGAGGCCAATTGTACCCCACGGTGTTGAAAAGGTGTTGTTTTGCATGGCTTCTCCGGGGCACGCCCACCGGGTTTCGGAAGTGATTTTTCGGTATAAACACAGCGTTTCACCGGATGGCGAAATGGCAATGGCAGAGTTGTAAAAAATGGGAGAAGTGTCGTCGCGTTCGGCAAATCCCACAATTATATACACACCGCAAGTTTTAGCCAGGTCTTTGATGGCCAATATCGTTTCACCTTCTTTGGATTCGGTATAGGCTGAAATATCCTGGCGCGAACTGAAGCTGTAACCAGATAACGAAAGCTCCGGGGCAATAATGATATCAGCCCCCGATTCAGCGGCTTTTTGAGCATGGCTGAGCAGGGATTGACGGTTATGCGTCAAGTCTTTATGCTTAACGCTCAGATGCAGAAATCCTAGTGTTAATCTGTCCATTTTTCAGTGTATCCAAGTGCACATGCGTTGTAAATAAATTCTAAAAACTCGCGATTTTCCAGACTGGGCGTTGATTCTGCCAAGCGTTCATAGTATGCCCCAATCCTGTTGTTTTTGTCAGAAATCGCTGCACAGAGAAGCGCTGCTTGCCGGGTAAAAATTTCTTTCATGCAAGAGCGAGGTAAAATGCCCCAAACCATTTTATCGCGCAGATGAACCAATGCGCAGGCCGCAGCTACAGCCATAGGATCGCGATTGAATCCTTCAAAATTTTTAAGAAATACTTCTTTCGTGGCCTCAGGTAAGTTTTTGGCAATGCCGTCTTTGAGTGATTCAGCGCTCGCTCCGAACCGCTCCAGATGCCTTTTAATAGAGCGTTGGTTTTCCGGAGTCAGCGAATTTTGCAGGGCCAGTGTTTTACGAATCGCGCGGGAAACGCTTAACCCGATAAGCTCGCCCAATTTGGAATGTTTGCCAGAACTGGTCAGTGGCGGTTGGCCGGTTAATCGGCAGGCCAGGGCAATTTGATCGGTGCCAGTACCGGTAGCCAAGCCATCAGAATAGCGTGAATTCACGCCCAGTTCCTGCAATACTGCGGTTTTGGCTTCGGTTGCCGTAATAATGGCGCGAACCATAGCGCCTTTCGTAACTTCCTGACTGATCAATACCATCGTATTGATAGTGCCATGCGGCTCCCGGCCATTGGCGACCAAAGGTTCGTAAGCGCCTGCTTGTTCATACATCGAGGCCGGATCGCCGGCTCTTCCGGCATTGGTTTCAACGCCGCCGGTTGCAATGGCCACCACTTCCAAATCGCGAAATTGCTCGGTTTCTATGCAGGCATAATTCATGTTGGCTGCCGTGCCCAGCGAAACCGTGCGTTCAGGCAACGCGTGCGTTTTGCACAACGATTCTAAATAAAGCTCGGGCGTTTTGGCGATGGATTTTAGCGACGCACGATGGTGCGAGGCCGGTTCACACGACTGATGATTGAACATACATTCGATATCGTCGTGCAGCCCGCCATTGGCCCGGCAGGTCGAGATCACCCGGTAAGGTGAGTTAAACGTGACGATCACGATTTTTTCGTTGCGATGCACCTCGGCATCCCCAAATGTTCCTAAATGCATTTCACTGTTATCTTTTTTAAGCCAAATCATCATGCGCTATTTCAATTTTTGGTAATAGACCAGTTGATGGTTGGGTAATAGTTCGGGATGAAAAATTTTGATTAAATCAGCTAAAATGATATGCGGCTGGGCCATGCCGGTTTCCCAAAACCGGTTTCGCCCATTGTGAAAAGTAGCTGCGTTATTATTGTAAACCCGTCCGGTTTTAACGGCTTTAAAAAATCTATAGCGTGTGTCTTGACCAATAAGATCAGATATGCGGGTGGTTTCCCATTGCGGATTGACCCAAAAATCGGCATTCATACCTATATTAATAGCAATTTCCAGACTGATGACATTTTCTTCGTACTGGCTTTTGGGTTCGAGGATGTAATTGGCGCCGGCATCCAACAAAAATTGCACGAACCATGCGCTTGAGCCGTGAGTGGTCCATGCGCCTTTCCGGTTATGCCCGACAATGACGCTGGGTTTGATGGGCGCATCAGCAACTGATTTTTGATAATTTTCATATTGGACTTTAATGCTATCGAAATACGCAGAGGCGCGCGTCTGCTCATGAAAAAATTCCCCTAAAAATTTTATCCATTCCAGTGTGCCCAAGGGATGGGCTTCAAGATGGGCACAGATTAAACCAGGTTTAATACCCATTTGCTGGATTTTATCCTGCATATCAAATGCACCACCTGAGGCATAAATGAAGGCCATATCGGGCTTCGTATTCACTAAGGTTTCCATGTTGATACTTCGGCTGGTGCCTATGGCGGCAAGTTTGCCCTCATCCAACATGGTATGTATATGCTCATTTCCAACCCGCATTTTCCCGGATACTCCGACAAGGCCATCAAAATGGCCAAGGATATCAATAAGAGTGACATGAAAACCACTGGCACAGGTGTAAGTACCAATCGGCGTACGCACAAGTTCATCGTAAGAAATACCATTCGGGACCGGGCTTTGTTTTGGAACCAGTAAATAGGTATACCATAAGCCGCGTTGCCGGCCTACCGGCTTTACAATTTTAATTAACGTGCAGCCCCGGTTTAAATGCGTGATTGTAAATCGCTCTGCGTATTCCGGCTGAATTGTTTTACCGGATAAAGGCGCAAATGGCGCTGCATAAATGTTTGGGATAACAGGACTGAAAGAAAGCCCAAACACAAAACAGGACAACAGCAACGCCTTAAATTGCACCAAAATATTTTGTCGAGACAGGTGTTTCAAAGTTGGTTCAATTACGTTGAAAAGTCTTTGTTAGATCAATGTGTTATCTTTTGAAATTGATTGTTTCGCATCATTGTTGTAGCAGTTGCCATAGCAATGTATTGATCCACAGTCAGAGCTGCATTGGTTTTTAAATAGTTTGCGTATATGCTGAATCATAAAGTGTATTTCCATCGGTTCAATATTTTAAAGGCTTCTTCGAATGCCCTACCATTTAACCATGGCGAGAAGTAGCAGGGCAGAAGAAGCAACGGTTACAAATGGTTTAGAAATTCACGGCATATCTTACACCCACCGAGCGACCTGGCATGTTGTAGCCGTCTTTTTCGGTATAGTTTTCATCTAACATATTTTTTGAAAACACTGAAATCTGGCTTGAATGATTGATTTTCATAGTAACATTGGCATCAAAAACCAGCGCGGCCGGATGTGTTAGCTCAGTATCGGTAAGCGTTGGACGGGCTTTGAGATAGGAACTGAACCAGTTACGCTCATAACGTTCGCCCATGTAACGGGCCGTGATCCGTGCACTTATAAAATTGTAGTCATCGTATTCAATGCCAAACGTGCCTCGGTTTTTGCGAACATATTGGAGATTGCTGGTTTGGTTATCCTCGGTTTCCTCGGCGACCAACTGATGTGTGAAATTGGCAAACAAGCGCAATGAGTAATCAAAGTCTTGAAGTGCGCCGAAATCGTAGGAGAGTTCAAATTCCAACCCTTGCAATTCGGCCTCATCCACATTTATGAAGGTTTTATAATCGGATGTATCGGTACCGGAGATTTCGGTTCTACCAACCTCTTCAATGAAATTATCCCAAGCTGTGTTGAAATAGGTGACATCGGCTCGGAATCCGCTGTTGGCATTGGAGTAAGTTAAACCCACATCGAATGTTACGCTGGATTGTGGATCAAGATCACTGTTTCCACGGGTTTCAACCCCAGAGTCACTCACATATTCACCTGCTTTTTGATAAGGATTTGGTGCTACAAACGCCCGGCCAGCGCTGGCATGCAATTTTAAATCTGGAATAAACCGATATTGCACGCTAACACTGGGATTAAAGTTTGAATAAGTTTCAGTGTCGCTATCTAAAGCCGAATTATCGAAAAACGGCGTTTCTTTTAATTTGTAGCTGGTTAAATCCAGCCGACCGCCAACATTACCAATCAACCGGTTGTTTAAAAATGAGAGGGCTACATCTGTAAAAATCCCTAAAGTTGAAAGACGTTGGTTGGGACGGTAAGGCGCTTTTTCGGTGCTGTCGCTCGAATAGCTGTGTGCTTCCACATCGGCCAGGTTGTAATCCAGACCGGCGGTAATGCGCTGATCACCCAAAGCCAAAATATCTTGCAATTGGAAGCCTAACCATTGAGTTTGGCGGGTACTGGAGAAATAATCAACATCAATCGCTCTTTTATCTTTAGAATAGGACACCCTAATAGAATCAACCTGATCATCAAAATATTTGTTTTCTTCCAATGCCCAGTAGGGTTTGAACTTAAAAGTATGATTTCCCATAACCCCATCCAGGGTTACATCAATGGTTTGGCGATCCACATTTTTTTGCCCATGTCCATAAACCGCCCATACCGAACCCGGTGTGCGCACACCATTGGCTTGATAGACTTCGCCACGCGCTTCTAATCGGAGATTTTCTTTAAGGTCGTAACCAAAGCGCAGGCTTGCCGAGTTTGTTGAGTAGCTGGTATTGCGCATGGTTTCAACATCTTGCACCAGCAATTCCGGTTTCGGATCCGAAATCAAGGTGTTGCTGCCAATCTTGTAATCGTCGTTTTGATTATAGGTGCGGCCACCCAGATCAAAATCAAGCTGATCGGTCAATGAACCACCTGTATTAAATTTGCCATCCAGGGTATTAAAGCTGCTATAGCTGAACTCGGCATTTCCACTGATTTTTCCTTTTGATCGTTTGGTGATAAAGTTAATGGTACCGCCCATAGCCTGTGAGCCATACAATGCAGAACTTGGGCCTTTAATGACTTCCACACGCTCAATAGTGCTCATATCAATAGTGGCCAGGTTGGTAACACCCGCCGGACGCCCATCGATCAGGTAAGTGACATATTGATCCAAACCTGAAAATTTCGGTGTAAATCCACGAACCGACACCCCAGCCAATACACCCGGGTATTCAATCAGATCCACGCCGGAGGTTTTCTTTAAGAGTTCGGTGGCATCTTTTGGCGCCAGCGCCCGAATATCTTCGGAGGTGACGATTTCAATTTTTCGAGGAATATCTTTTAATTTGCTTTGCGCGCGTGAGGCTTGCACCACAATTTCATCAGTCATGCGGTTTGTTGAATAAAGTTCCACGTTTATAACGGTTCTCTCTCCGATATGCTTTATTTCGCGGCGATACCCCAAATAAGTTATCTCCAGCAATTTTGCCCCCGTTGGTATTGAAAGGCTGTATTCGCCTTTTTCGTTGGTGATTGTACCAAGCGAGGTGTCCTGTATTCGAACAGTGGCGCCAACAAGTGGCTCACTGGTTGTGGCGCTTTTCACTACGCCTGAAAGTACCCTTTCTTGCGCTTTGGCGCCAAAAGGGATGAGCAAGAAGCATAAACCCAATATTATCAATCCAATCCTATCGGGTTTAAGTTTAAATAAATACGTTTGTTTTGTGGTTTGCTTCACAGGTTTAACTCCTTAATTAGTAATAGGTTATATGATGTTTAACTACGCGCCACATTAAGCCATTGTCACCCGCTGAATTATCATTAGGCGACCAGTTGTTGCGCGCATGAATACGCTATGCGAATTGTGAAGCCGGCTTTAAAAAGAACAATTGACTAGTCTGAAATTTTATGATTGGCTTGAATCGCCTCAATAAGCTCGGTAATACTTAGAAAATTTGTTTCGTTTTGTTCCGAGTCTGAATAATACCGCCAGGCATCCACGCCTAAATCGTTATTGATTTCTACACGTGGAAGAATGGCTGTATCTTTAAGAACTTTAAATCCCATCCGCTCAAGAGCACGTTTGGTCCAAAGCGCTAAAGCGCCTTCGCCGATAAGGCCGAAAGTCCCTTTGGTGTGATAATGAATTTGAAAGGATCCTGTATTGCGGTCAAATTTGAACCCATGCCTGGCAAAGGCTTCTTCAAACCTGCCATTCAAAATTAGTTCTTCGGGCATGCCCGAAATAAGATCGCTTTTGTATTTTTTCTCATTTGATTTTATCACTTGCATCAGCCAGATTTTATCGGCGGCTTGCAAGGCCAAATCCAGCTCATGGGTTGACATCAAAATACTTTTGCATTTTTCATGCGTCAGTTTTCTTAAGAGCCTTATGATTTCTATTCGATTGGGTAAATCCAGATGGGCGGTAGGTTCATCCAGCAAAATAATCGGGGTATCCTGAGCAAGCGCTCTGGCAATCATGACCTTTTGGCGTTCGCCGTCGCTTAAATCGCTGATGTGTGCGTTTAGAAAAGGCATGGTTCCGGTAATTTCAATGGCTTCCCGGACGATTTTTTCATCTTCCGCCGAAAGTTTGCCCATCCATCCGGTATAGGGTGAGCGGCCCAATGCCACCAGAGCATACACCGAAAGATTGCCTATGGAAATCCGATCAGTGAGAACAACGCTTAGGTTAAGCGCAATATCTTTTGCCGACAATTTTGTGAGTGGCTTACCAAGCAATTCAACCCGACCTGAAAGCGGCGATTGAATGCCCGACATGGTTCGCATTAGGGTGGATTTGCCCGAACCGTTCGGTCCGAGTAGGCATACAAGTTCTCCCCGGTTTAAACTCAGGTTTAAATCCTTTGCAATTTCACTGATTCGGCCGTTGGTATTTTGACCAAAAAGCATTGCGTTTTTTTTATGACGATAGCCAATCGTGAGGTCTTTTATGTTTAAAACATCTGTTATCATGAAAATGAAGCTTTAAGGTTACGGTTTTTCATGATAACCCAAATCACAATTGGCGATCCGACCAAAGCTGTAACTGCATTAATGGGAAGTGTGGTTTGGCTACCGGGTAATTGGGCGATAATATCACAAATCAGCATAAGCAGCGCGCCCATTAATGCAGAGCTTGGAATTAAAAACCGGTGGTCCGACGTGTTCAGGAGCGAGCGAGTTAAATGTGGAACGGCAATCCCGATAAATCCGATTGGCCCGCAAAATCCGGTTACGCTACCGGCCAGGAGACTTGTAGCTAAAATGACGGTTATTCTCAGGTATGAAGTGCTCAAACCCATGCTTTTAGCGTAGTTTTCACCCAGAAGCATCACATTGAGGGATTTTGAAGCGATCATCGACAGAAACAATCCGGAAATCACAACAATGCTAAGCAAGAGCAGTTGATCTTCAATCACACCGCCCAGGCTGCCGAAAGTCCAAATCAAATAATCCTGTATTTCTTCAGGCGAGCTAAAGTATTGCCAAACACTGATGAGTGAAATGGTGACATTGCCCACCATAATGCCTACAATCAGCAAAACAATATTATCCTTGATTTGCATGGAAATGCCCAAAATGATGAGCAAAACCAGCGCCGAACCCATTGTAGAGGCTAGAACGATCAGCCAACTACCGCTAATCCCGAGTTGTTTAATGGCAAAAGCATTGGTGGCTACACCTGAAGCCAGCATTACAATAGCCACGCCAAGGCTGGCCCCGGCAGTGATACCTAAAACCGAAGGTCCGGCAAGCGGATTACGAAACAGGGTTTGCATTTGAAGACCACCAACCGAAAGCGCTGCGCCGGCAAGAATCGCTGTAAAGCCTTTTGGCAAGCGAATGTACTCTATAATTTTTTGCCAGGCTATATTTTCATGTTCGTTGTGCCACAATATATTTACCACATCGCCAATGGGGATTTTTACCGAACCCAAGGCCAAATCAAAAACAAAAAACATCGCAACAGCAAGCCCCAACGATGCTATTAAACTAAATTTTGGCGCCAATCTCGGCCACTCATCATTGGGTAGCACAAGGTTCGGATGACCTTTTGGAGCAACATTGTCCTGTTTGCTCGCTTTTTCTGAAATTTGTTCCTGAACTAAATCGGGCATTACTTCCTTTATTTAAGCTTTCTATAAAAATGGTAGTCGCTATTTGAATCAAACAGTGATGAACGGATTTTGGGATGCAAAATGCGGATAAGATCTTCCAGTAACAGGTGCGGGCTTACCACGCCTTTTTCCCAGTAAGCATTCCCACCGTGGGCATTGAGTTGCTTATTGTTGTTAAACACAAGGTCGTTTTTAACCGGTTGAAATTCGCTGTAGCGTTTATCAATCGCCAGAAGATCCGACATTGAAGTCACTGTACCGGTATTCAGCCAGTAATCGGCTTTTAATGCAATCGGAAACACAGTTTCAATGCTTAATTGAATGCTTCCGGTTACTTTTTTATTTTTCCAGTGATAGTCTCCACCGGCATCATAGATGAGCCGTGCCACATAACTATCGCCACCGGGGATGAACCATGCGTCTTTTCTGGCTAAACCCGGCAAAACAGTAGGTTTGTGAGTAACGCTACCAGCCAATGCCGCCAGCTTTTTGTATTTGGATTCAAGGTCTGAAAAAATGCGTGCCATTTGCTCTTCCTGATTGGTAAGAGCCGCAATGATTTTTGCCCATTCGGCTCTGCCAAGCGGGGATTGCTCTAACCATTCAGCTATGAGAAGCACGGGGATTTGAGCGTCAATCAGTGTTTTGTATCTGGCATATTGAATTGCTGGCAGAGCCGTAACCATCACCAAATCAGGATTGGTTTCCAGAATGATTTCCAGATTGGGGCTAAAGGCATTGCCAATTTCTGTGATCTTGCCATCAGAAATATGTCGTTGGATTTTCTCCGAGTTGATTATTTTTGGATTCGATACACCTACCACCAAATCTTCCAGTTCCAGTAAGCTTAACAAGCCGATATGAGTGGTAGAAAAAATGCTCAGGCGTTCAACAGGGGTGTAAATTACTTGGTACTTTTTGTAGGCTAAGGGTACTGCTGCGCCTTTAGGCACGAGCGCATAATGTAGCGTATCGTTACGATCCTGAAGACCATTATATATGGAAAGAATTTTTACACTATCCCGATAGGTAATGTTGAATCCTTTGGCATATTTGATCTCTTGTATAGCCTGGGAAGAATTAACAGAGGTAAAACTCGTTGTAGATAATTTCTGCTTTTCGAGCGTAGTATTTTCATTTTTGCACCCAAAAAAGAAAACACAACAAATGAGTATGAAGAGTATGGATAAGGTGCGGAAAGGTTTTGAAAAGAACCCACCGCATCGATCTCCATCAAAAGGAGAAATAATGCAATTTTTCATCTTAAATGCGCTTTTCACCTGAAGCTTTAATTGAAAATATGTCTTCACGGCAGGTCTTCTGACTTACCCGAATCTTAGCAACCTTCCCATTACAGAGTAACAGTGGTTATTTGCCAGATTGGCTCACAAACAAATTGCTTTGTTTATGCGGGATTACAGCAGCAGGGACTGTTCCGGACTCTCACCGGATTCCCTATTAAGTTGCAAATGCAACGCCGTAATTGAGAATGATTATAACTAATAGAATGTAACGTTCCAAATACTAAAATATTTTTTATCAAAAATCAGTTTAACTTTGGTTGAATGAATTTATGTTTGATTTGTTATGTAAGTGTATGAGAATATGTATTTGATTTTGGGTGATTGATCTTGCGTTTGATTTATATCATGTTTTATTGTTTTTTGGGTTGTTTTATTTCAAGGTGTTTTTTATTGAACTAGTTATAACATGATTACATTGCCATCCACTTCGCCTTCGTTAAAACCTCTTATGGTTGCAGGCACGTCGTCTGATGCCGGAAAGAGCCTTATTGCCGCCGGATTGTGCCGGATTTTTAAACAGGATGGATTTGAGCCGGCGCCGTTTAAAGCCCAAAACATGTCGCTGAACAGTTACGCCACGCCTGAAGGCTATGAAATTGGACGGGCTCAAGCTGTGCAAGCCGAAGCAGCCAGCGTGCCGGCTCACACCGAT
>JANQGG010000061.1 GCA_028277445.1 Chloroherpetonaceae bacterium
CGGTAAGAATAATGATTAAAATGACTCCACACTGTTCATGCCCCGATTTAGTCGGGGCATCCAGTAGCTGTCGTATTTTTTTGCCATCGTTATGGATCACCCGGATAAACCGGGCGATGACATTAAGGTAGAGGAAAAAGGAACATGCCGAAATGCATGTGTTGAACGTAGCCGAAATAATTATATTGATTTCAACACACCATTTCGGAATTGACATTGCAAACAAATGAAAAAAGACCGGCATTGCACCGGCCTCTCCTTAACACATTGTTCGTAGGGTCAATTCATGAATTGACCCTACATCCGGTCATTTGACCTTATTTAAGCACAATCATTTTACGTATTTTTACAAATTTTTTCCCGGCGACCATTCGATAAAAATAAACCCCGCTTGCAAGATTTGTTGCATTAAGTGTAATGGCGTGATTTCCAGCGGGACGTTTTTCATTGAGCAGGGTTTTCACATTTCGTCCCAGAATATCATAAAGCTTAATGACAACCGTTGAGCGCTCGGAAAGTGAAAACGGAATGGTTGTCATGGGATTGAATGGGTTCGGGTAATTTTGTTCCAATTTGTACTCATACGGATTTTTGCTATCGGATACCGGTGCGCTTGAAACCCTTGAAACGAGCCCAGCGCCAAAACCACTCTCTAAAACCATAGATGGGTCTGAAGAAGAACCATCGCTCACAATAGCCTGGCCAACAGAATTATACAAAACATCCGAGCCGTTGTTGCTTAACCCTGCTCCACTGGCTACCGACTGCCAATCCAATACATTTTGCTCTTGGGCGTTCAAAGAAACACTTAAAAGCAACAATGAAAGGATGGTGATAATAAAATGCCTCATGGTATCTCTGTCCTTTCATTAAATTAATCTGCTTGACTAACAGAGTATTGTATACGAACTGATTTAACGCCAATATCTGTGGCTGTTCCTCTGCTATCACCAGACTCCAATGTTAGCGATATGTAATAGCCATAATTTGAATTCTGAACCGTATGGTTAATATTTGATAATAAACCGGGTTGAAACAAGCTTGGTCCACCAACAGTTTCTGTATAAAACACCCCTAATTCAGAAGCTACTATAGAATTAGTGTAGCTTCGTCTTTTTAAGGCAACGATCATACGATCTTCAGCAGAGTTATCATGATAAATGACATCCATACTTTTAATGTAAGCGCCCTCAGGTAAACGAACAGGCGCTGTTGCGACTGGTATATCTCCTTCACCACCATAATCAATATATCCATATCCGTCTTCTTCCGGGGGGCTGGCATATGCAGCAAGATAATAGTCTCCATCAGTTCCGGTTGAGAATGCAGTTTTGAATTCATTAGGCAAAATCACATAATTGCGATCTTTATCACTGGTGTATTTAAAGTTGCCACTGGTTTGAACGTCACTGCTGCCAAAATCCGGATCAATTTTCTCTCCGGCTATTGCAGCAGAAGCTGAAATATCTTCATTTGTAATTTCGCCATTCGAAATGTCGGCGCTGCCAACGGCGCTTTTGGTAGCCAAACCCCCTAACCCCAAATTATTTCTTGCCACTGAAGCAGATGTAGCGCCTGTTCCTCCATTTGCAACCGGAACCGTACCGGTTAAACCGCCGTCGTCTGCAGGCGCCCATTCCGAACCATCCCATTTCAAAATCTGGCCCGATGTCGGTGCAGTTGTTGAAACGGCCTTATCTTGCAGTTTTGTAGCCGAAACATCGCTTAAATCGGCATCAAATGTCAAAGTGTTTTCTGACCAGTTAATCGTAACATTTGATCCTTGCTCAAATGTAACCTCATCTTTGAGCGTCTGCCCATCGATGAGAATCCCTTTAACCACCTCGTCAGATTTTATATCACCGGCCGTTATCACATCGCTCTTAATTGTGGGATTAGGATACGCGCCCTCCAAATCGCCTCCTGCTATTCCACCCGGCGGCAACGAGAGTCCCGGCGCAAGTTTTCCGGCAGTGATCGCTTGATCTTTAATTTGATCCGTACCAATTGACTGCGCCGGCACGTGAGCCGCCGAGTCGGCTCTAAGCGCGGTATAACTGTATGGGACGGTAGAAAGCGAAATCCGTGGTGAAAGCTCGCTTCCTGATTCAACCGTTACGCCCAGCCAATACGCTTTCATGAATGTTACCGAAGCGTCAAAAGGGGTGGTATCGCCTAAATACGTTGAAAAGAGCCCATTTTTAAGCGTAATTGTTTTTGCTTCGCTCCAAATTGGCGTTGATGCTGATTCGGAATCATACAATTTAAATGTAAATGAATAATCGCCGTCGGTTTTTGGAGTGCCATCCGTATTTGTTAATTTTCCCTGGTATGAAATTACCCCGGGAATGGCAATTGGGCTAACCATTGTTGATTTAGGCTGATCGCTCGACGTTTTGGATTTAACGGTTTGCGCTTCCAGCATTCCGGAAATCAGAAGTACAACTATTATTAATAACGTTTGAATCAGGGTGTAATGGGTTTTTGTCATAATACCTCCCGAAATTAGTTGCATAAAAATAATGAGTTTCTCAGGCTGAACAGAAAACCTCTGCGACATGTTTTCTCCTGAACATATAGATGTTTCTTTAAGTTCTTTAAACATTTAACTTAAGCACAAATGATTCGCCAGAACATAACTTCCCTACATTTTTCATTTGTGTATTAAATCATCTATTTTGTAAATCGTAACCATTTTAAAATGACTGTCTCAAAAAATGATGCGTTGAAAAAAGGTTTGAACACCTATACCCGTGCTGAAGAAATAGCCAGTAGTTTCACACATGGCATAGGGGCTCTTTTGAGTATTTTGGGATTAATCTATTTAATTCACCTAGCTCTGAACTCTCATGATGTTTGGCATTGGATTGGTTTTTTTGTTTATGGCCTAAGTATGTTTGTGCTGTATCTGAATTCAACCTTATATCACAGCATTCAACATCCAAAAGTCAAGCACGTGTTAAGGATTCTGGATCATGCTTCCATTTATCTACTAATTGCCGGAACATACACCCCGTTTTTACTGATTAGCCTAAGAAGCCCGTTTGGATGGACCATGCTGGTTTTAATCTGGCTTATAGCCTTTACCGGGATGTTGCTTACGCCGATTTTCCTGACTCGGTTTAAGAAACTTTCACTGGCTTCTTATATCTTCATGGGATGGATCAGTATTTTTTTAATCTATGAATTGTTTCAGGTTATCTCATTTGAAGGTCTGGTATGGCTGATTGCCGGCGGCGTTGTTTATACCGTTGGTACAATTTTTTACATGTGGAAAAGCTTAAAATTCAGTCACCCGGTTTGGCATTTGTTTGTGCTGGGCGGCAGCGTTTGCCACTATATATCAGTTTCCCAATTGGCGCTGCCGGCTTAAGACCTTTGGTAGTAACAGTGAAAAAAGCCGTATCATTTTAGTGTTTTTTTGCACCCAAAACCTTACCCAATATGAATGCGGATATTCGACATGGCCGTAGTTATCCTCTAGGCGCCACCGTTTTTCCCGATGGGGTGAACTTTTCCGTATTTTCAAGAAATTGCCAATCGGTTGAGCTATTGCTTTTCGATGATCCCAATGCTGATCGGCCATCGGCGGTCATCCCGCTTGATCCTCAAAAAAATCAAACCTTTTATTACTGGCATGTTTTTGTAAAAGGCATTGGATCGGGACAGCTCTATGGCTATCGGGTTTTTGGGGATCATAAACCTCACGAAGGTTTGTATTTCGATGGATGGAAAGTTTTGCTGGATCCCTATGCACGCGCTGTGATTGCCGGTGATAATTACCGACGTGAAGCCGCCGTAAATAAAGGTGATAATTGCAAATACGCCATGAAAAGCGTTGTGGTGGATTCCAAACTTTATGATTGGGAAGGCGATGAGCCGTTACGCTACCCCTACAAAGAATCGGTGATTTATGAATTGCATGTCGGCGGCTTTACCCGCAATCCGAACTCAGGTTTGGCTAAACATTTGCAAGGCACCTTTGCCGGGTTGATCAAAAAAATCCCGTATTTGAAATCCCTGGGTATAACAGCCGTGGAGTTGCTTCCAATCCAACAATTTGACGAGCAGGATGCGCCCGGAAATCTCATCAATTATTGGGGATACAGCCCGATCGCATTTTTTGCGCCGCATGTTGGATACAGCTCTCGAAAAGACCCGCTTGGCCCGGTTGATGAATTCCGCGATATGGTCAAAGCCCTCCACAAAGCCGGCATTGAAGTAATTTTGGATGTTGTTTTTAACCATACCGCCGAAGGTAACGAAAAAGGCCCCACCTATTCCTTTAAAGGACTTGAAGCCGCCGCGTATTACATTTTGGAAACCCATTATGGTTATTCGTTTTCAAATTACAGCGGTTGTGGCAATACATTTAAAACCAATCACTCCATTGTCCGTCGTTTCATCATGGATTGCTTGCGTTACTGGGTTTCAATGATGCATGTTGATGGCTTCCGGTTCGATTTGGCATCAGTGCTTTCGCGTGATGAATCCGGCGAACCGTTAAAAAATCCGCCGATTTTGTGGTCTATTGAATCCGACCCGATCCTGGCAGGCACAAAAATCATTGCCGAAGCCTGGGATGCTGCGGGACTTTACCAGGTTGGCTCGTTTGTCGGTCATCGCTGGGCAGAGTGGAACGGGCCTTTTCGCGACGATGTCAGGCAATTTTTAAAAAGCGCCCCGTTTTCGATTGAAAAATTTGTCCATCGCTTAACCGGCAGCCAGGATCTCTATCATAAACATGATCGCGAACCGAATCGAAGCATCAATTTTATAACCAGCCACGATGGGTTTACCCTCAACGATTTGGTGAGTTATAACATGAAGCATAACCTGAAAAACCTCGAAAACAACCGTGATGGCGGCGATCATAACTTTAGCTGGAATTGCGGCGAGGAAGGCCCAACCCAAAATCCCCACACCCAGCGTTTACGGCTCAAACAAATCAAGAATTTTTTTACCATTTTAATGATTGCCCAAGGCACGCCGATGATGACTATGGGCGATGAAATCAGACGCTCACAGCTTGGCAACAATAACGCGTATTGCCAGAATAATCCCGTAAGCTGGTTTGATTGGGATGGCGTGAAACAACACAAACCGCTGCTTGAATTTGTCAAAAAACTCATTCGGTTTAACCTAACGCATGAAATGTTTCAGGAAACCGAATTTTGGCAAAATTCGCATGGCAATTCTTCATCAACCAAACTGAGCTGGCATGGCATTAAACTTGCCGAGCCCGATTGGAGTCCAGTTTCGCACAGCATTGCTTACACCATAGAGCATTTGCAATCGAAAGACATGTTTCATGTGATGATCAATGCCTATTGGGAGCCGCTTGTTTTTGAATTACCTGCCTTACCATTTGAGGAAGGGTGTCGTTGGCATGAGCGAATTAATACGGATAAAACCTGGCCAAAGGATTATCACGAACTTGCAAAAGCCCCGGCTGTTGATAGCAATGATCTGAAGGTTGAAGCACGCAGTATTGTGGTATTACAATCCAAAACCTCTCGTTCCAAATGAACCATTATGGATTGACCACATGTTTGAATTCCTCGGCTAAAATATCGGCAGCTTCGCTGAGCTTATTTTTGATTTCATGAGGATCGTCACCCACAACGCCTGTTACCGTGCCGCGCCAAACCATTTCTTTGGTTTTACCATCGATGATATCAACAATCATGCTTCCTTTGGTGTAGTACTGTGTGGAAAGCGATTGAGTGCCGTAATTTCCCCATAAGGGTTTATAAGCCAGCCGATTCAGTGTTATACCTCTGATTTTCTCCTGATCAACCAGTTGAAAGGTGAGAAAAAAATCAACATCCGTGCTGGCAAAATGCTCAAAACCATGCTGAATCATCCCTTTTTCAATGGACTCTTTAGCGATCCGCCAAATTTCTTCAGGCTGAGCTTCTTCTAGCGGCAACGCTTGCTTCATAGGCAGCCAGTTAAATGTTCGATAGGTAAAAAAATCTGCACGTTCCGATACCGTGGTTGTAACATTTAAGCTGGAGCATCCAAATAGAAATGTAATGATGACTATGCTAACACCGATTAATGCTTTTTTAATGTTCATTTTGATATCCTGTTTTAAACTTGTTGTTAGCAAACATTATAATCCATAGCTATCGTTTTCCTGAAAACGACGTGGTTTTACCATTAAAACTTCTTCGCGTTCAACCGCTACCATACCTAGCGGCGCGCCTTTTTTCCGGCGAACATATTTCTTTTGTGTAATCATCACCGGAACCATGTCCGATGTTTTTGCCGCAGAGTGAAACGCCGCTATCTCGGCGGCATGCTCAAGATCAGCTTTGGAACAAATCCCATGCGCTTTAATAATGCAATGCGAACCCGAAACGCCTCGTGCATGCAACCATGTGTCGTTGGGCCTGGCCAGCTTAAACGTTAAAAGCTGATTGCTTTTGGCATTTTTACCGACCCAAACCTCAGCCTTATCCGAAAGTTTGAATTTTCGAATCTGCTGATGCTCCTGCAAATCTTGTTTTGGAATTAATCCATGTGCCTTCATAACTTCCAACCATTCGCTTTTCCAGACTTTAAACGCTTTGGAATGTTTAACGAGCGCAAGCGAATTTTGCATAGCGCTTAATGTCACGAGATCATTTTCGGAATCGTTGAGCCGTTGTTTTAACACATCGCGATTTTGACGCTCTTTTTTGGCTTTTTTAAAATAATTGTCTGCGTTTTCATAGGGCGTTTTTGCAGGTTTTAATGGAATTAACACTTCACGTTCATTGGATTGATCTGTCCATGAACTGACCGATATGGATGCTTGCCCTTTTTCAATCCGATGCGCATTTGATAAAATTAATTGCCCCATTTTTTCATACTGAGCGGAACGATCACCGCTCAATCCTGATCGCATATCCTGAACCTGCCGCTGTTTTTTCTCCAGCAATTTAGCCACTTGTTTTTGCAACTGCCGAATGGTTTTACCAACACTCTCCTGAAAATAGATATAGCGGCTAAATTGCTTGATGGCTTCGTTGATGCTCTCAAATGTTTCATAGCGTTCATTGGCTACCGTTTCCTGCGATATAATGGAAAACGCCAAAGCTTCATCACCACTAAAATATATCTTTGGAATGGGGTCAATCAATTCGTAATAGATATCCTGCAACACCTCGTATAATGCCTTTTCGGAATCATTTTCCGAAACATGCCGGTTCATGCGGGTTAAAATGTATTTCTGCAACTTAAGATCAAATCCCGGTAAAAGCGCTTTAAGAATTTCGGTTTCATGGTTTCCATCACAATGTTTATAAGCTTCCGAAAAATAGCCATCTTCCAAAACCAAACGCTCCAGGTTTTTAATAACAGGCGTGGTGTTTTTTTCAATCAGGGATTGTTTAAGATATCTGTGTTTATGTTTGAACGCTTCCACAATTACACCGTTTTGCAGTAAAAAACAATTGGTATCGGCGCTGTAGAGTTGAAAAACCATCGCGAAGTTGTTTTCCAATACAAAGGTGATCAATCGCTCACAATCGGAAATTTCAATGCTCACAACCTTTAGGTCATTGGCTTGTTTGAACATTTTTGCGGTATCCTGACGCTGTTTCGGGGAATATGGCGTAAAATACAATCCGAGTTTTGGATGTGCCGAAGTAAGAATAAGCGACCACATCGTTTTGTTTTTGGCAATGGTTACACTGAGTTCATTTTTTCTCTGACTGTAAGATTCAAAGATATAGCCGCTTTCGAATGTTTCTTTCAATTCTAATGTCAAATGATACAATGCAAAGTAGTTTTTAACCATAACCGGATTGGCTTAATGAACTTGTTTAACGGTTATTTTTTACCGGGCGTTTTTGTTACGGATGCCAAAAATGTTTAAGGTTAGAATTAACAAAAGTCAATCGAATAACCTATCTTAATACATTAACGCATGTCTTTATTGTAAAGATGTCGGTTTTTTCAGCACTTGCTTGTCATGCAATTTTGTTATGAGCCATTCCAGACTTACAGATACTTACCCAAAACGCTTAAGCTGGCATGAATATTTTATGAGTGTTGCTCATTTAATTTCACAACGAGCCACATGTAAACGCGCTCATATCGGGGCGGTTATTGTTAGAGATAATAATATATTGGCAACCGGATACAATGGCGCCCCAACCGGTCTGCCTCATTGTACCGATGAAAATTGCATTATTTACACCTCCACACATCCTGATGGCACCGTTGAAGAAAATTGTATGAATACCATCCATGCTGAAATGAATGCAATTATTCAGGCAGCTAAACACGGTGTATCAATTAAAGACTCCGAAATTTATATTACGGCAAGCCCATGTATTAATTGTTTAAAAGCCTTATTAAATGCCGGAATCAAAACCATTTATTACGATAAACCCTACAAAATAGAACACATTTCCAAAATTTTAGCGTTATCTGAAACCAGGCTAATCCAAATACAGCCGGAAAATTTAACGATCAAACGTTCAGGTTAAATCTGCTGTCTATGGAACATCAAACGAAGACATTTAATGACGCTCTCCACCCGGCTTATCGTTTATGGGTAATTGACTATGACATTGAAGCCGAGCATTTTGTAGATTCATTAATTTTAAAACTTCGCTCAGAAAAAGACCCGGCTACAACCCGTTTATGGGCATCCATTTTAAGCTTGTATTATGTCCGTGAAATAACCAAAAACCATGTAACGGATGCAAAAATTAAATCTCACATTTTAAAGCAGGGTGAGTTTTCAATTATTTCTACCGATTCTCAAAAGTTGTTGCCCGAAATTAACAAATCATTAAAAAATCTTGAAGAGCATGATTTAAACAGCGATGATGAAGAATCGGATAAACTGATCCTGGCCGAAACTTTGCGAATAGCTGCCTACTTAATCCGGGTTCCGATGGTTGTTTCAACCATTCATAAAATCCTGGATATGGTTAAACAGTTCATTGTGCAAAAACGCCATTCGGCAATCCCATCCTTTTTTCTGTTGGAAGATATCCATCAAAAATTTAATGATCCCGCATACAAGGGTATCATCAGCCATCTCGATAATGAATTTTGGGAGTTTTTTGCTTCACTTGCTTTTAAAGTCATGTCCAGCTTTATGTACGAGGGCACCATGGAGTACATCTTGTATTATGAGTTGCCACCGGGCGGACATAATGACATCCATATTAAACGCTGTGAAAAACTGATGGATTTAAGCATTTTAGCATGCAAAATGGTTGCCGATGCCTTACCCAATGTCCATCAACAATTGGATCGACAAATACTAAAACTTTGCGCCGATGTTTTGGACAAATCCGATCCTCAACCGTTGATCAATCTTTCGTACCGGCTGTTGGATTTCTCAAGCGAAGATTTTTACATGACATTGCCGAAAGACCAAATCAATCAATTTGTTCTTCAATCCATAGATCGGCTTAACCCGTAACCGTTAAATTCCCGGAATTCCATTGCAGCAATCCCACGAATACTATATGAATCTTTGCTTAAAGCTTGCAAAAAAAGGCCTCGGCAAGGTTCATCCCAATCCAATGGTAGGGTCGGTTATAGTTGCAGACGATCAGATTATCGGGAAGGGGTATCACAAAGCATATGGAGGGCCGCACGCTGAGGTGAATGCCATCCGGTCGGTTCAAGACCAATCGTTACTCAGTAAATCAACCTTGTATGTCAATCTTGAACCTTGCTCGCACTACGGAAAAACCCCGCCTTGTTCGGACTTAATACTCAAACATGGCATCCCAAACGTGGTTATCGGCTCTTCGGATCCTTTTGACGAAGTTGCCGGAAAAGGCATTGCAAAACTTCGGGCAGCCGGCCTTAATGTTATTAGCGACGTATTGAAAGAAAAATGTTTTGAGCTTAATGAAGCGTTTTTAACAAGCCATACCAAAAAACGGCCCTTTATTATCATTAAATACGCCCAGTCGCTGGATGGCTTTATTGCCACGGGCAATCAAATATCCAAGTGGATTTCGGGCATAGAATCACGAACGCATACGCACCGGCTTCGAAGTTGGTATTGCGGCATTATGATCGGTACGCAAACTGCGCTACGCGATAACCCGACATTGACAGTCAGGCATGTCAAAGGCAGACACCCCATCCGAATTCTTCTTGACCGGACGCTTGAAGTGCCGCTTTCTTTCAACATTTACAATTCGGATGCGCCTACCATACTTTTCACCTCTAAGTGTTATGAAGGTCATCCCAAAGTTGAGCCTTATCTTAAAAAAAATATTCAGGTGTTTTATATCGTTGATGACAACGGCAGTTTAAATTTAAACGACGTTTTTGCGATCTTGTACCGTGAAAATATTATTTCCGTGTTGGTGGAAGGCGGCAGTCAACTGATTTCATCGCTTGTAAAATTGGAACTTTGCGATAAATTTAATGTGTTTGTAGCGCCGAAATATTTAGGCAGCGATGGGTTATCGGCCATTCAATCGTTGGGATTAACCACGCCTTCGGATGCGCCAAAATTAACCTTCAACACCTTCAAACGCTACGGAAACGATTTGTTCATCGACGGTCATTTTCTTTGGCACTAAATCAACACTTATGTTTACAGGGCTTATTAAAGATGTGGGAACCATTGTTGGCATTCGGCCACAAGGTGAAGGTTTGAGACTGGTTATTGAATCGCTCAAACCTGATTTTCAGAATCTCTCCATAGATGAAAGCATTGCCATTAACGGCGCTTGCCAAACCGTTGTCAAACTTTCACAGAACCGGTTCGAAGTGGATACGGTTGAAGAAACGCTAAAAAAAACAACGCTGGGTTCATTAAAGATCGGGGAAAAAGTAAACCTTGAGCGAGCCCTCCGTCTCTCGGATCGGTTGGGCGGCCATTTGGTTCAAGGGCATGTCGATACGGTTGGCATCATTGAATCGCTCCGTAAACAAAGCGCCAGTTGGGAGTTTCAGATCTCTTTTCCCGATGAATTCCAACCCTACATCATACCGGTTGGTTCAATTGCCATCGATGGCATTAGCTTAACCGTTGCCGAAGTGTTTGAGCATGCGTTTAAAGTTGCTATTATTCCCTACACCTTTGAAAACACCACGCTCACTCAAAAAAAACAGGGCGAAAGTGTTAATCTGGAATTCGATCTTATCGGTAAATACATTGCCAAACAACAAAAATTTACAGGGCAAACCATCAGCTCATTGTCAGAGACCGACTCGAAAACAACGCTGACGGAAGAACGCCTCAAAGAGTTGGGCTACTGACGCTTGCCGTTGTATTGAATTTGCTGGTGACTCCAAGCCAAAAACAGCTCTTCTTTTGTCTTGAGCCCCATTTTTGGTATGGCATGATTGCAGACATAAACGCTGGCTTGATGTTTGTTTTCCCACATTTCCTGATGCGCTTTGGGCAAATCATCAAAATCAATGGCCAGAGGTTCGGAAACATCAATACTGTGCGCTTCAATCAATTCATTTAGGGCTACAACTTCCGCGGCATTGCTCATATGTGTTCCAAAAATCTTAGCGGTTGGCATGTAAATCCGCCGCTGGCGCATCCATACCTGGGGAGCATAGAAGCTATAACGTTTGCCGCCCATGTTTTCCGAATACACCACTTTCCCGGTATAAGGTTTAACCAGCGCACAACTTACGGACAACTTATCGTGCAAGGCTCGTTCAAAGACGATATCGGGATAACCTCTGGGATTATCGGACGTTTTAAAGCTTTGCCCCACATACGTGGCAAATGGTTTAAATATTCTCTCGTTAAATCGTTGAACGGCTTCTTTAAACACATCCAAATCCGTAAATGGATTCGTGTACGCTTCCATTTGCTGAGGCCATATAAACTCACCTTTGGATTTTAGGATGAGTTCTTCAATACTAAATATCCATTTTAGCGAATCGCCAAACCCCAACGACATTAAAAACTCCTGCTGATACTTCGTATAACAGGCAACGGTTACCCTCAGGCCACGTTCAATTAGCGTTTCAATGATTTCCAATCCCGAAGCATCTACTAATCCGGTTTCGTCGGTATCGACGCCATAATAGGTAAGCGCCGCCATGTTTGGTTTTATACCGATTTCCTGCAACATTTTGTGGGGATCGGAAACGCCCTGTTTTCCTAAAAACGTAAAATGGTAGCCGCTGGAAGCGCCAAAAAACGTCAGCGTTCCACCTTCGGCCAAAAGCTGAAATGTTCGTGGAAAAATTTTTTCTCCGGCATGCGAAACCACATAATCAGCAAGCTGCCCGTTATTCTGTGCCTTAAATGCATCGATGATTGGTTTGCCGGCTTCATCCCAACCCGGCCATTGTTCCGGTTCTTCAGGCACTTTACAAAATGCTTCTCCCCACTCCGGTAGCTTTCGATTGATGTATCCTGAAGCGCCGCACGACTGAATGAACTCGGCACGTTGATCATTGGAAACCACCCCAAAGGCCTTCATTTTATGATTTACCGCAATCTTAAGGGCTTCCAAACCCGACCCTGTTGCCGCGCCTTCAATCAGGATACTTTTGCCTTCTTCAATTTTCAGTGTTGAAAATAATGCACGGAAAATCGTACCCACCGTTTGAACATAACTGCCAGCTTTTTCGATGGTTAAATCAATCGGCTTTTTAAAACACTGCGGCGCCTGAGCCACCACAAATTGTTGATGCGAGCCGTCATGGGTTTCATATCCCTGAACTTTAAAGTTACAAAACATAGGATCAAGCCCGGATTTTTGCGATAACAAATCGCTTTGTCCCGAATATAAAATGACCAGATCGCCAACCTTTAATCGCCCTTGCCGCATAACTTCAGAACCGGTTTCAATCACAAACCCCAAACCGCCATTGCCTGTGACATAAAACTCCTTATCGGTTTTTGCAAAATGAGAAATGGGAATGCCGGTTACTGCCCAGATATCATTAAAATTAATTTCACTGGCAAGCATGTATAAAAGCACATCGTTCGGGCCGGGATCCTGAACCGGCACAACGATTTTTTTCTCAGCATGATTCGGATCGCCATGAGCCGGAAAACCGGTCTTCGGATTTCTCATCAACGCGTAGGCATATTGATGCGAGGGCTTTTGACTGATGCCTGGAAAAAACGCCGATCCTATAGGCAGCAGTTTTTGCTCTCTGATGAGATCCTGTTCTTGCTTTTCAGTTAATTCATATTGATGTGTTGAAACCAATGGAAAGCTTTTTCGACGTAGAAATTCTTTGACGCCAATTTTGCCTTCATCTTCCTGAATCACCGCTTCTGCAAACAGTTCCGCTTCAGAACCCAGTCCTTTGGTAAAACCTTTTTCATACCCTTCCCGAACCGCCTCCATAATTTTTTCAATCGATTTTTCTTTTCCCCAATGCTTTAACTGAGTAATTATGTTTTGTATTTCGGGATCAGACAGTACATCGTCGGGGAAGGAACTGACAGACATCCATTGCGTGAGCACTTTTTGGCGGTAATCAAACACATCTTTTAAATTGCTTGCGGCATGATCACCCAGAATATAACTTTTAGCCAAACGCACGGCATGACTTAAGGCATCATGGGGTGCAATCTCATCAACAAGCCCCATCTCCAAAGCTTCATGACTGGTGAAATTTCTTCCGCTTAGCATCATCACCAGCGACTTTTTGATCGCTTCCCAACGTTTCCATTTTCGTTCTAAAATCCTGGGCAATCGTTGTGTGGCGCCATAACCGGGAATGAGGTTTAAAAAAATCTCCGGTTGGGCAAAACGTGCTTTCGCTTCACAAACCCGATAATGACATGCTAAAGCAAATTCGTTTCCACCACCAAGAGCAACCCCATTTATGGCAGCAATCACGGGTTTTTTCATGCACTCGATCTTTGTAAAGGCCAAATGCGCATTGTTAGTAAGCGTTAAGGCATCTTCAACCGAATGAATATCATCCAACAACTCTTTGATATCGGCGCCGGCAATAAATGAACTGGTGCCATCCCCGGTGAAGATAATCGCCTTAATGTCATCACGACGAAGCAAGCGATCGGTCAGTGAGTTGAGCTCATCAAGTCCGCGCTCATTGAGCGCATTGACCGGTGGATTGGTGATTGTAACAATCGCCAGCATCCGTTTTTTAACAACCGGTATGTACTGAATATGGAAGTAAGCAAGCTTTTCGAACATGGTTTGCGAATCTTCCAATACCTTTTTGTGCTGCCACTCCTGAACCCTCAGCCTGATATCATCCAATGACGCAGGATTGACGATTGTTGATATATCACCCAGAGGATCATTGTTGATGATATTTTTCAGAACGCGTCGAACATATTTTCCATTGCGGGTTACCGGTATGTCTTTTACATCGATGTAATGTGAAGGAACGCTGTTTTCACCTTTTTCTTTCAAAACCAGCGCATCTAACCGACGAATGTCTTCATTGGTCAATGATGATCGGGATTGAACAAAAGCAATAGGCGTAAGTCCGGTTTCTTTGTGCGGTGCGCCAACAACAATAACATTGCCTATCGGCGATTTAGGATGCTGGATTTTGTCTTTTAATAAAGCGCTTTCTATTTCTTCGGTTCCGATACGCTGACCCGAAACGTTAATAACTTCATCGGACCTTCCATGAAAGGTATAAGATCCGTCTCTATGCTTAACGGCAAAATCGCCCTGCGTAAATGCCAGGATTTCTTCACCATTTTTGATCCAAAACGACCAATAATGGTCTTTGTATCGCTCAAAATCACCCCGCCATTGGTTTTGTTCAAACTTTTCTAAAAAATTCTCCTGATCGCCCCAAAATGTCCTTGCCATATAAGGAAAGGGCTTAGTGATCACAACTTCGCCTTTTTCATCATGATGCGCCGGTCTAAACGAACCCGCCTGAGATTGCCGACCGTTATTCTTTACCCACACATCGCCGAAAATCCACGGAAATGGGTAATTGTGAGCATTGGGTTTCTTTGGAAGCTCAGAATTGTCGAGAAAAAAGGTCCAGGTTAAACCGCCATGTTCAGTCGACCAATATGAATTTGTAAATCTGGGTGTGAAATATTTTGTACCGAATTCCAAAATGGCCGGGCTGCACGGTTCGGCAAATAACGTGGCCAGTTTCAATCGCTTTAAATCATAGGTTTGAATTTCCTCAATATTTTGGACATTCGACATGATGGTTTTCATAAACGTCACGGTTGCTTTAAAAATCGTGACTTTGTAGCGTTCCAACATATTTGCAAACCGTCCCACGCTTGGAAACAAAGGCGAGCCTTCGCTCATAACGGCTGTTACGCGCGTAAGCAAAGATGCGCTGACTAAATAGGTTTGGCCGGCAATCCAACCTAAATCCCCAAGCACATAAATGGTGTCCTGACCAGGCACGGCATCGAATCCGATTCTCATACTAAACGCCACACCGCTGGTGTATCCGCCATGAACATGCACCAGGCCTTTTGGCTTGCCCGACGATCCCGATGTATAACTAATAAAAAGGGGAAACTCCGACTCTACTGGAAGACAGGTTGAACTCTGATACAAAACCCGAATAAATGTCTCATCATCATATTCAAATAAATCGTACTCCGATTTAATTTCCAGACCCAAACTTTCGGCATTCAGATACATCTGCTGTTCGGCGGCCATGAGATATTTCGTTGCCCATTTATCGCGACTTTCATTGAAATTTATTGTCTGACCGGTATGCCTGACAATCAGTACGGTTTCAATGCGTTTTGGCGATTCCAAAAGAACTTTAGCCAGTTCTGTTCTAAGATGAGATTTTTGCTTGATGTTTAACGACTCTTCCGTACCAAGCGCTTGCCCAACACAGCTCATAATTTCCGAGCGATCCAGCGTAATTTCATTCCCCAAATGAGATTTGACATACGAAATAATCGTTTCACAGGTCTCGTTATTTACATGTAAGTCGTTGAGTGTGCTTTCAATCAAGTCCAGCGCCGATTCAAACGAAATGTAATGGTCGAGCGCAAAATCTGTGAAGCTATTTTTTAATCCAACCAGTTGTGCGTTGCGATACAACCCATCGGCTGTCACTAAAACTTTTGCGCCGGTATTATGGATCAAATCGGAAAGCAACTTGCTGGAATAGCCGGCTAAAACCGAAGTGTAGATAATGCCTAATCGTTTGCACGCTTCAATGAAATAAATGTGTTCAGGGATGTTTGGCAAGTTTAAACAAATCCGATCCCCTTTTTTCAAACCTAAATCCTTAAGAACCAAGGCATGTTTTACAACCTCAAAAAGGAGTTTTTTTCGCGAGATTTTTTTTGCAGTTACCGGACCGCCTCTGCCTTGGTTTTTTGTAACATCCCAACGATCGCCTTCATAAAAAAAAGCAATTTCATGGCCATACCCTTCCAAAACATGACGATCTACTTCATTAAAGCACGCATTGGTTAACCCGCCTTGAAACCAACGAAAATATGGTGCATCTTTATCATTGAGGCCTGTTTGCCAAGGTGAATACTCATCGGTTTTATCGGTTTGAACTTTTTTCCCTGATTTGGCATCGTAGCCAATCCAAGCTCTATCTTGATCGGAATAGGTGATCCATGCATTGGTTTCGGGGTGAAACCAATGAATTTCTCGTTTAGCAATTTGAGAATGAAATCCTTCTAAATCTGCTTTGCATAAATCTCTGAAATATTCATACTCTCGTTTAGTACTAATAGGATTGTTAATCATAATATTTGGATAGTTATAACCCTCTTAAACTTCATGATGAACTCATTCATTCGCAACGCGTTCAAAGTAATGGATTGATGTACGATAGATAAATCTGCCTAAAAATAGCGCTTCAAAATGCAAATAACTTCATTTGAAATAGACTGGAAGGGCGCCGCGAGTCGTTTAGATATGTTTATGTTTATTTCTTGCTGAGGTAAAGAATTTCAAAAAACATTTAACTGAAAAATTCATTCTAACTAACAGCAATTAAATCAAAAGGCTTTTGAATCACTTTTTTAAACTTATTCTTTGCAGCAAATTCTTCTGCTTTAGAAATCAATAAATGTGCAACCATCTGAACAAATTGTTGAAAGCTCTCTTCATTTGAAAATGCATCCTCAACAATCGGCACGGGATTTAACGCATCAATAACATAAAGATCATCATTTTTTACGGCAAAATCCACTTTGTTTATCTCAAAACCTAAAGCCTGGCATAGTTTTTTTGTAGCTTTGCTCATCAATTCCCGATGTTTCGCCGATAGGTTCTTTTTATTGGATTGCGCAGTCAACACCGATTTTTGGATGATTTGAACATCGGAACCGGCCACATAATAGGCATGGTAAAAATCCTGTGTTTCCAGATGTTCTTGAACCATAAACGCTACATTGC
This sequence comes from Chloroherpetonaceae bacterium, assembly GCA_028277445.1. Classification (GTDB taxonomy): domain Bacteria; phylum Bacteroidota; class Chlorobiia; order Chlorobiales; family Chloroherpetonaceae; genus JANQGG01. Next base: position 17,301 of record JANQGG010000061.1, read on the forward strand.
CGCTGCTATCATAGACTTTAAAAAATTCCTGGTTATCCGAAACAAATACATTTTCAGAATAGGTCTTATTCAACGCCGGTTTAAGCCAACACGGAAAGCCAACGCTTTTAAAGTAACTTTGCCAATCCAACGGAAAAATAATATTTCGCATGGTTTTGGATGATGTTCCTTCGGGATGCATCCTAGAGGGCAATAGCATGGTTTTAGGTATCTTAATACCCAGATTGCTAGCTAGCGACAAACAAAAAAACGGATTGTAAAACCCGTCGTTAAACGGATTATTAATAATATGAGTGCCGCTCAACGCTGAATTTTTCAGAATTGTTCGTAAAAACGGCAACTTATGCGACACCCGATCTAAAATCACGACATAATCACACGCTTGGTTGGTTAATGTGCCGCCAATCATCAAATAGTCCGCAAAAATATTTAATTTTTCCGCTCTTGATTTTTCGTTAATTGCCGCCAAAAGCTTTTCGGGGAACAAATCTTCTTCACCTCTTATAATCCCTACTCGTATCGAATTTTCGCTGGAGGGTGCTGGCTGTTTTGATGATCTGCTTTCACTCATAACTCGGAAAGATTAATTAAAAAAACATGAACCGACTCAAACACTTGTTTCTTTTACCTAAAACTTGATGCGAGTTAAATATTGATGGCATGTCCATCAGCGGCGGCGGCTGCTTCTTTGATGGCCTCGGAATAGGTTGGATGAGCATGCACTGTTCGGTGGATCCATTCCGAAGTTGCTTCCATTTTTTTTGCGATCCCCAGTTCGGCAATCAACTCCGTAGCTTCATGCCCAATAATATGAGCGCCCAAAACCTCGCCGAGTTTTTCATCAAAAATGAGCTTTACAAACCCTTGGTTCTCACCTGCCGCCGTTGCTTTACCGGAGGCCATAAACGGGAATTTACCGACTTTAATTGCCAGGCCTTTTTCTTTGGCCTCTTTTTCGGTTAAACCAATATGTGCAACCGATGGCTGACAGTACGTGCATGCGGGTATGGCCGAATTATCCAATGGCTCGGGATTTAATCCCGCAATTTTTTCCACACAAATAATCCCTTCAACTGAGGCTTTATGAGCCAAAAGCATGCCGCCGGTTACGTCCCCAATTGCATAAATGTTTTCCACATTGGTTCTACCATACGCATCGGTTTCTATAAAACCTTTGCTCGTTTTTACGCCCAACTGCTCCAAACCAATATTTTCAATGTTTCCGGTTAAACCAATGGCAACCAACACATAATCGGATTCAAGATTTTTGGTTTCGCCATTTTTTGTTGTCAGTGTGGTTATTACGCCTTCACCTTTAACTTCGGTTTTTTCCACTTTGGTTTCCGTAAAAATTTCGATGCCTTTTTTCTTGAATTCTTTGGTTAAAAGCTCGGCAACTTCGCGGTCTTCATTTGGCAATATTTGCGGCATGAGCTCCAAAAGGTTGATTTTGGTTCCCATAGCATTGTAAAAGTAAGCGAACTCCACGCCAATAGCCCCCGCGCCAATAATGGTCATTGTTTTTGGCTTTTCTTTCAAAACCATTGCTTCGTAGCTTGTAATAACTCGCTTACGATCAACATTAATCGTAGGAAAAGATTTTGCCTTGGTTCCCGTAGCAATAATGATATGTTTGGCTTGCAGTGTTTCTTTGGATTGATTATCCGGCGAGGCGACTTCTACGGTTTGGTTTGAGGCCAATCGCCCAAACCCTTTTTTAACAACAATGTTATTTTTTTTCATCAAGAATTCAACGCCTTTGGCCATTTTTGTAGCCACTTTCCGACTTCGTCGAATAACTTTTGTAAAATCAATTTCAACGCTTTCAAGCTTTATACCAAATTCATCAGCCTTGTTGAGCAATTCAACCACTTCGGCGTTTTTTAAGAGCGACTTTGTAGGAATGCACCCCCAGTTCAAACATACCCCCCCAAGTGTTTGCTCTTTTTCAACAATGCATGTTTTAAAACCCAATTGAGAAGCGCGTATAGCACACTCATAACCACCGGGACCTGAGCCAATGACAACGATATCAAAATCCGTTAAGCCTTCTTGATTCTGTGGAGATTCGGTAGACATAAAACTGGTGATTTAATTAAAAAAACATGTCGGATTGTAAAGTTAAAAAAATGCATATCCTTTTTAAAGGCTAAAGAGAACTTTTATAAAACCGACAACTTATTTATATTCTTACACCTATATCTTTATTTCACTGGGCAATACATTTAAATTGCTTTAAAAAATTGTTAGGTTTTTTTTAACATTTATTTGATAGCCTTAGATTATTAAACAGAAGAATTAAATAGCGATTATATAATTTAGGCTTATATCGCTTGATTTAATTTACCATATCAAACTTCACTTGGTTTTTTACAACCATACATAAAGCTTCAGGCAATCTACATACCTCGCCTGTTGAGCTTTCATTTGTAAGGGAAGTAACAAATAAAGCTATTTCATAGCATCCGGAAAGATGGGATGAAATTAGTAATAGACAGTATTGGAGGGTTTGTCATGAATAATTTTGCACACACATATCATAGAAGTCAGAATGTATCTTTTACCCCAAAAGAACTACCAAAAACAAAATATTATGGACTTAGTAACTTCAAATCCATACCCCAACTTGGTGTTCTTTCCCAAGAAGACATAAATGCGATTGAAGTTGTTGGCCGAGTTTTTCCATTTAAAGTCAACAGCTACACCATTGAAAAACTCATCAATTGGGATGATGCGCCTAACGATCCGATTTTTAAGCTCACTTTTCCAACCAAAGGAATACTTAAATCCGAACACTTCGATGCGGTGGCGGAATTAATCACGAAACCTGATTCAAAACAAGACCTAAAACAGGTTATTGACTTAATTCGAGCCGAATGCAATCCTCACCCTGCCGGTCAATTGGAACTGAATATCCCGACATTAAATGGCAAGCCGGTTCCAGGCTTGCAACACAAATACAAAGAAACTGTTCTGTTCTTCCCAAGTGAAGGACAATCCTGCCATAGCTATTGCACATATTGCTTTAGATGGCCTCAATTTGGTGAAGATGATTCCTTAAAAATTCGCGCTACCGAACCTGAATTGCTTATCAATTACCTCAAAGAACACCCTGAAGTAACCGATATATTAATAACCGGAGGCGACCCGTTAAGCATGAGCTCGGTGCGATTGGCGTCTTATATCCAACCTATACTAAATGAATGTTTGCCTCACCTTAAAACAATACGCATTGGCACAAAAGCTTTAACTTACTGGCCTTATCGTTTTCTCACAGATCCCGATTCAGAATTATTATTGCAACTTTTTAGAAAAATTGCCGGCCATGGAAAAAATCTGGCGATCATGGCGCATTTTAACCATGTCAATGAACTGCGCACCGATGAAGTGGTTGAAGCCATAAAACGCATCCAGGCTACGGGAGCGATTATTCGCACACAGTCGCCAATTATTCGTGGCATCAATGATGATGGCAAAGTATGGTCGGCATTGTGGCGACGCCAAGTTGAACTCGGCCTGATCCCTTATTACATGTTTATAGCCAGGGATACCGGCGCTCAACATCATTTTGGGGTATCGTTAATTCGTGCGTGGGAAATCTTCCAGGAAGCCTACCAAAATGTAAGCGGTATTGCCCGAACCGTTCGCGGGCCTAGTATGTCAACAAATCCGGGAAAAATACAAGTATTAGGCATTGCAGAAATAAACGGAGAGAAAAAAATTGCGCTTCAGTTTTTACAAGGCCGCAATCCTGATTGGGTTTTGCGCCCGTTTTTTGCAGATTATAATCCAGATGCATTTTGGCTGGATGACCTTTTGCCGGCTTTCGAGCACGATCATTTTTTTTTTGAGCACGAACTGGAGTTAATGAGCCTTAAAAATCATAAAAATTAATCGGTCTTTTGATTACAAAAAAAGCGATGTTTCGGCATCGCTTTTTTAATAATTTCTAAGTTTATCCCTAAGCATTTTATACAGCATTTCCCTGGCCCTGAAAATATGGGCCTTAACCGTTCCCAGGGGTAACCCCAAATCCTTTGATATTTCCTCGTAGGTCCGCTCCTGAAGATGCCGCATTTCTATAACACGTTTATATTTTGGCGGTAGGTTTGCAATAGCTGCTCTTACCAATGCATCGCGTTGAAGTTGGATGACGTTTTTTCCCGGTTCATCGCTGGCATCGGGTATTTCTATGGTGAACTCATCGTCTTTGGTATTAATAGGATTATCGATGGAAAAGGTTTTCAAGCGCCGTTTCCTCAGATAATCAATGCTGCTGTTCGTTGCAATCCGATACAGCCACGTGGAAAAAGCATATTCCTTATTAAAATTCTGAATGGAATTGAAGGCTTTGGAAAAGGTTTCCTGAACCAAATCTTCAACTTCGTTGGGGTTGTGAATAATTTTTAAGATCAAACTGAAGATTTGCCCACGGTATTTATTGAGCAATCGTTTATAGGCTTGATCGCGCTTTTGAGGAGGCCCTAGGCAAATATCATCAATTAATCCATAATCTTCCTGACGAGAGGTGAGTTTCTCAGGCGTGGGATCGGGTTTCTTTTCAACTGCAGCGGATTCTTCCTCACCATTTTCTTGCTCAGTTTCCTCACCCTCCTTATAATCGTAATCATCCGCCTCGGCTAAAACTTCTTCATCGGTTAATTCATCATCTTGCACATCATCACCATCAGATGCTTCTGATAATGGATCAAGCGGCTCAAGTTCTTTGCTTTCTCCGGGATCATTAGGATGAGATTCATCTTTTGGCAGTGATTTTTCCAAATCCTTCTGCCCTGATTTCTTTTTAGGTGACATGAAAGGTGAGTTTTAATCTAAAAACCTTGCGAGGACTCAATGATCATGCGCGGAGAGAGGGGGATTCGAACCCCCGATAGCGCCTAAACACTATGACGGTTTAGCAAACCGTTGCCTTCAGCCACTCGGCCACCTCTCCAAAAAACTCAGCGGAGGATGAGGGACTCGAACCCCCATAGGCTTGCGCCCGGCAGTTTTCAAGACTGCTGCAATACCAATTATGCGAATCCTCCAGTAAAATAACAGGCGCAATTAAAGGGTGCTAACTTACAAAAAACAACCTTAACAATCAAGCCTAAAAACACGATGGTGCGGAGAGAGAGGGATTCGAACCCTCGAGGGCTTTCACCCTACCCGCTTTCCAGGCGAGCGCACTAGACCAACTATGCGACCTCTCCGTCTCTAATAAGTCATAAGCTTTAAATATAAACATTATTCATAATTTTGTAAAGAGTTCGGATATGATTTAATTCTTGAAATGTTTATTTAATAATGGCATTAAAATTGATAAAAGAATCACAAGGTTGTATATTACCGAATTACATTAAAAGATGTATTCCTTCACACGTTTAGAACATATACCAACATTGTGTTTAACTCATGTGTGTATTTCTAGAGTCACTGAAACCAAGCATTAGTATGTCTTAAGTATAATCCATTTACTTTTGATACCATGACAAAAATTCTTTATGAAGCCTTAACCTTTGATGATGTCCTTCTCTTGCCGAATCGTTCATCCGTTCTTCCCAGAGAGACATCAATTCAAACCCAATTGACCCGTTCAATTGCTTTGAACGTACCTTTGGTCAGCGCGGCCATGGATACGGTAACCGAGTCCGAATTGGCTATAAGCATAGCCAGGGCGGGCGGTATGGGCATTATCCACAAAAACCTCTCAATTGAGCAACAAGCCACCGAAGTGGATCGGGTGAAACGGTCCGAAAGCGGGATGATTAAAAATCCCATTACACTTTCGGAAAACGCCACGGTAAAAGATGCGTTGGATTTGATGTCAAAATTCTCAATTTCTGGCATTCCCGTGATCCAAACAAACCCGGAATCGCCTTCAAAAAAAGTTTTAAAAGGCATTATCACCAATCGCGATTTAAGGTTCAAACCTGATCTGGGGCAATCCATCAGCCAGATCATGACATGCAAAAATCTAATTACAGCCCCTGAAGGTACGGATTTAGAAAAAGCTGAGGAAATACTTCAGAATCATAAAATCGAAAAACTTTTGATTGTTGATAACCAGCAGAATTTAAAGGGCTTAATCACGTTTAAAGACATCCAGAAAAAGAAGAAATTTCCTAATGCATGTAAAGATTCTCATGGACGATTAAGAGTTGGCGCTGCCGTAGGTGTTCGCCAAAATACTTTGGTACGTGTAGAAGCTTTGGTTAATGCCAATGTTGATGTTGTAGCTATTGATACCGCTCATGGACATAGCGAAGCGGTGCTAAAAATGGTTGATACTATTAAGACAAAATATCCCGATTTGGATGTGATAGCCGGAAATGTTGCCACATCTGAAGCCGCCAAAGATTTAATTTCTGCCGGCGCTGATTGCATCAAGGTTGGTATTGGGCCCGGAAGTATTTGCACAACACGGATAATTGCCGGCGTGGGCGTCCCGCAATTATCAGCGATCATGAATTGTTATGAAGAAGCTGCAAAAACCGACACACCTATCATTGCTGATGGCGGAATTAAATATAGCGGCGATATTGCTAAAGCCATAGCCGCCGGTGCCGATTCGGTAATGATTGGAAGCCTTTTTGCAGGTGTGGATGAAAGCCCGGGCGAAATGATTATTCTTGAAGGCAGGCGTTACAAAGCTTATCGCGGTATGGGATCGCTTGGCGCAATGGCTGGCCCGGATGGCAGCAGCGATCGCTACTTTCAGGATGTTGAAGATGAAATCAAAAAATTTGTTCCGGAAGGTATTGAAGGACGTGTGCCATATAAAGGTTCATTAGGCGAAATCACCTATCAATTAATCGGTGGCTTGCGAGCTGCAATGGGCTATTGCGGCGCAGCAAGTATTGATGACTTAAAAACAAAAACAAACTTTGTGAAAGTATCCATGGCCGGATTAAGAGAAAGCCATCCGCACGATATCAAAATCACGAAAGAAGCGCCGAATTACTCACTCTCCGAATAAACTCGTTTTCTTCCAATGACGGATTTAAAATTAAGAAGACGCATTTTTAAGTGTCATTGTGAATCCTTCGGCTTCGCTCAGGACAGGCTCAAGTGAAGCAATCCAGCTTACGTTTATGGTTTGGCGCGCCGGTTACACCGGCTTCCAATGACGCATTTACGTTATTGGTCACCCTGAATTAATTTCAGGGTCTCAGAAAATGCCAATTGCGTTGAGATGCTGAAAACAAGTTCAGCATGA
>JANQGG010000040.1 GCA_028277445.1 Chloroherpetonaceae bacterium
TAGTCATGCTGAACTTGTTTTCAGCATCTCAACCAAATTGGCATTTTCTGAGACCCTGAAATTAATTCAGGGTGACCAATAACGTAAATGCGTCATTGGAAGTGCAAATTTTTAGCATAGATAGCCAAAAAACAAATGAATCATGACGACTTTTTCCTGTCCTAGCGAATCTAGCTTCAAAAACAAGGGGTTGCAACACCTTGTTATAGCTTATACTCATGCGTCATTGGAAGCCAAAAAAACAAACAGAGAATGACGATAAAAGAAAAAATAACATGTCTTTGCGAGCCGGTGTAACCGGTGCGGCAAACCATAAACGTAAGCTGGATTGCTTCACTTCGTTCGCAATGACACTTGAGAATGCGTGTTATTAATTTTTAAATCCGTCATTAGTAGTACAAATTTTTGGTGTGAATAGCCAAAAAGGCAAATAAGAAATGATGGATTCGTTAATTTAAAGTTCATCATCTTAATACACCCTCATCTAAATCTTCTCCCAAAGGGAGAAGACCTCTATTCATCATCCAACCATGTCGTACCTGCGCAGGCAGGCATCTATAGCCTCCTGCTTTCGCAGGAGCGACAAAAAACCTCGTCATTAGCAATTAACCCAAATCGGTCAATAGGTTAAAATTTCTAATGACCGTCATTAGAAAAATGTGTGCTTAAACAATTATTTTTTTAATGATTTAGGCTTAATAGTCAAACTAAAATTTAACCAAAAACAAACCGTAAGTTTTGCTTACAAGTTGAATGCTCTTAAAATCCTATTGTAAAACCCATAAATTTACCTTTTCCCTTTTCATTGTTTTTTTCCAATGACAACATAATCTTCAAAATCGGCATTTCGGCAAGCTCAATGCACGATTTTATTATTGTCATTACCCGTTTATGTTTTTGATCAAAAATTTCCGATTTCTAATGACCGATTTGGGATTAATATTACGGTTTACCAGGCCATTAAGTCATTTCATACCTTCAGGATTTTTGTGATTCATACTTGTGCGCCGCATGGTGCAAGCGATGCGTAAGCCCAAAATCTTTATACAATTCACGATTTAAAAGTTTTGCAAGCAAGGCTTTTTGCAAGTGCAGGCGGTTTTCGGCTTCATCCAAAACAATGGATTGCGGCCCGTCCAAGACTTCATCCGTGATTTCCAAGCCGCGCTTAGCCGGCATGCAATGCATGATTTTTGTGCTTTCTTTTGCATGGCTTACAAGATCGGCATTGACCTGAAAATCAGCGAAGGCTTTCGTGCGCGCTTCTTTTTCGGATTCCTGACCCATGCTGGCCCAAACATCGCTATAGATGACATCGGCATTTTTGACCGCTTCAACAGCATTGTGCAAGATTTCTATTTTGCTGACATTTTTGGATTGCGCCTCTTTCAGAATGGTTTCATCCGGTTCATAGCCTTCCGGGCATGCCAGCACAAAATGCATGGGCATAATGCCGGCGAGCTCCAGCCATGAATTAACCACATTGTTGCCATCGCCAACAAAAACCACTTTAACGCCGTTATACCATAAATTCTTTTCATAAAGCGTAAAGGCATCGGTGAGAACCTGGCAAGGATGCGAAAGATCGGTCAGTGCATTGATGACCGGAACCGAGGCATATTTGGCCAGGTCTTCCATCATCTGGTGGCTGAATAGCCTGGCAATGATGGCATCGTTGTAGCGTGAAAGCAACTGCGCGATATCTTTAACGGATTCGCGTTTGCCAATGCCAATGTTATCGCCGGTCAAGGTAATGGCATGACCGCCCAGTTCATTAATTCCAAGTTCAAACGAAACACGAGTTCGAAGCGAGGGTTTCTCAAAAATCATCGAAACCGTTTTGCCTTGTAAGGGGTAAATTTCGAGGCCATCGTTATCAATGAGCGTATTTTGTTTTAAAAACAAGCCAAAATCGAACAGTTCGTAGATCAGCTCTTCGGTTAAGCCTGAAATTGAAATCAAATCACGAACTTTTTTAGGTTTCTTCTTTTTGGGTTGAGATTTAACAGTTCCTGTTTGGTAATTGTATTGCACAGCTTAAAAATTTAGTCGGTTAAGGTGTAATAATCTTTATCGTCGGCAAGGACAAACTGGGTGCCGACCCCATCATCGGTGAAAATTTCCAAGAGCAGGGAATGGGCGAAACTGCCGTCAATGAGATGAACTTTATGCACGCCGGCATCCAGTGTTTTAAAGGCTGAAAGTACTTTCGGGATCATGCCGCCGGTAATAACGCCGTTTTCAATCAAATCGGCGGCATCTTTTTTCTTGACGGTTTTCAGGATGTTTTTATTGTCGTAAATCCCCACAACATCGCTGACATAGATCAGCTTTTCAGCTTTAAGTGCAATGGCAATGCTGCTTGCGGCATCATCGGCATTGATGTTGTATTTATTTCCGCGGTGATCATAACCCACCGGCGCGATTACCGGAATTAAACCCGCCTGGCAGAGCAGATGAATGTAGTTTGTGTTGACTTTTTCAACTTCGCCCACATAGCCAAGATCAACCTTGCTGGAGTTTTTTGCCGGAACGGCCTGAATGCAGTCGGCATCAAAACCTGATACCCCAACCGCTTTACCGCCATGTTGACTGATCAAGCGAACAATATCCTGATTCAGCTTGCCGGCAAGGGTCATTTGCACCACATCCACCATTTCCTGAGTGGTTTTGCGCCGACCATGTATGAACTCGGATTTTAGCCCAAGCTTATCAGCCAGGCCGGTGATCTCTTTTCCGCCGCCATGCACCAGAACGACATTAATGCCAACTTTACGAAGCAAGGTGGCATTTTGAGCAAATGCCGACTTGAGGGCTTTTTCCGTCATGGCAGCGCCGCCATATTTCACAACAAAGGTTTTTCCCTCAAATTCCCGAATGTAGGGAAGGGCTTCAATGAGCACTTTTTCGATAGCAACTTGTTTGCTCGTCACAATGGGTTTAATGGTTTGATTTTTCATTCAGTTTATCTAAAGTATTAAAATAAAAGAAACTAAGTCCTGTAATCGGCATTAATGAAGATGTATTTATCGCTCAGGTCGGTGGTCCAAAACTTGGAACTAACATCGCCCAAGCCAAGATTGATTTCAACCTTGATCACACGGTTTAGCAGTCGTTGTTTGGCATCGTACTCGTTGAAGACCACCTGAAAATTCCGGTTCAAAATTGGAAGCCCGTTAAAGGAGATCGTGGCCAGTTCAGGCTTTATCTCACCGCCAGATCGCCCCATAGCCGCTAAAATTCGTCCCCAATTGGCATCTTCGCCAAACATGGCGGTTTTAAACAAACTGGAATGGGCAATGGTATGAGCATGTTTTCTGGCATCGTCCAACGTTTTTGCGCCTTGGATATCAAGCTCAATAAATTTGGTGGCGCCTTCGCCATCTAAAACAATCAGCTTGGCTAAGCTTCTCAGCAGATAATGCAGGGTAGTTTTGAAGCGTTCGTAATCCTCAGAGCCCTCCTTAAGCGTTGGCGTTTTGGATTCTCCATTTGCGAGCATAAGCGCCATATCATTCGTGCTGGTATCGCCATCCACGGAAATGGCATTAAAGGTGGATTGGTTCAGCTCGGAAAGCGTTTGCTGAAGCAGCGGTTTTTCAATACTGGCGTCCGTTGCAATGAAGGCGAGCATGGTTGCCATGTTCGGGCAGATCATCCCTGAGCCCTTGGCAATGGCGCTGATTGTAATCTTATCGTTGCCGGTCAGTTCAACCTCTATGGAAAGAAACTTGCTGAAGGTGTCGGTTGTCATGATGCCCAAAGCGGCTTTATCGAGGCTTTTTGCATTTAAGTGTTGAGCGGATTTCTGAATGCCGGATTCAATTTTTTGCATGGGCAGTAACTGACCAATAACCCCGGTAGAAGCAACAAGCACTGATGATGCCGAAATGCCCAGCGTGTTTGCCACTAAATCGGCCATGGCTTGGTTATCATGCTCGCCTTGCTCTCCGGTGCAGGCATTGGCATTGCCCGAATTGCAAACAATAGCGCTGATTTTTTCCGAACCATGCACGCGTATTTCGTTAAACCCGACGCAGGCTGCTCTGACAGTGTTTGTCGTAAAAACACCTGCCGATACTGCAGGTGGAGTGGATGTCATCAGCATGAGATCGGGCGTTTCATATTTGATCCCGGCATTCAAACCGGTAAACTTAAAGCCTTTGGCAACCTTGACATTCTGAGGCTCCAAATTTTGGTTTAATAATTTGGCATACTCGGGCAATGGTTCCGAACAGGCAATTTTAAAAGCTTCCCCCGATGATATGGCTGATATAAATGTATTTCCCATCACTTGTAAATATTAATGAATCGGGCCCAGAAAACCGGGTTTAAGCGCGGTTTCTTCATCGATGCCCAACATAAGGTTCATATTTTGTATAGCCTGGCCGGCAGCGCCTTTAATGAGGTTGTCTATGGCCGAGATCACCACAAGAGATCCATTTTGGCTGGCATAACCCACATGCAGATCGCAAAAATTGGTGTAAGCCACAGCACGAATTTCCGGCGCGTTTGGCTGAACGCGCACAAAAGGCGCTTCACGATAAAATGATTTGTATAACTTTTCAACGTCCTCTTTGCTTAAGGCTTTCGTGAGTTGTAGGCTTAAGGTAGTGTAAATTCCTCTTGTAAATGGAGCCACAGAAGGGACAAACGTGAACGCAAACGGCGTGCTGGAAACATCGTAGCTAAATGCCTGCATGATTTCCGGCGAGTGCTGGTGGACGCCCACTTTATAAGCCCACATGTTAGCGTTCATTTCGCTGTATGAAAGCGCCGTTTTTGAAGCCCGGCCGGCGCCTGAGAGTCCCGATGTGGCGCATACCGTAATACTTTCCACGGTTTCTTTAATGGCGTCATTTGTAAGTAGCGGTGCAAGACCTAAAACAATGCTGGTGGCATAACAGCCCGGATTGCTGATCCATGTTGTGGATTGAATTTTCGATTTAAACAGTTCCGGCATGCCGTATTGCATGATAGCGCCAGCAGGTTTCGGTGATTTGTAATAGGCTTCGTGAAGCTTAACGGATTTAATTCTATGATCTCCCGATAGATCAATCACCATTTTTCCCGCGTTTTTTAACGCTGGAACTAGCGATAACGCTTCCCCATGCGGCAGGGCTAAAAAGTAAATATCCGAATCAGTTTGGCCGGTATAGGCTTCATAAACAAAATCGGCTTCAAGGTACGGGTATAATTCCTTGACCTGTTTGCCAACCTGACCATGCGCATAAAGATGCATAAGCTCAACATCGGGGTGATCGTAAAGCAATCGCGTTAGCTCTGAGCCTGAATACCCTGATGCACCGATGATGGAAACTGTTTTCTTCAAGTCTGTTAAATGAATTAATATTCAGTAAAAAGAATAAATATACAACAATGGACGGATCACCCCAAAAAAAAATTTAGGTTTTTTTACTAATATGGAGATAATTCAGTTCCAGCACAGGCAGCAATCCACTAAATTTTCAAAGAGCTATACTTCTGGATGCCGAATCGAGTCCGTTGAAGTCGCCCGCCTCTATTTCATCATCCCTAAACATACACACAGGTCATTTTTTGGGTCTTTCGTTTCTAAATTAAAAGCGAATTTGAAAACGAAATCCCGGGGTTTTCAAGATGAATGTGCCAGGAGGATTTTGATACTAACAAAAATGGTCGTTCTTTGTATGAATTTGAAAGGGAGGTTATTTAAGTCATGTTCTATGATTAACGCATTAGCTCAAAATATCGGCGAAAGTATTGTGGGTTGGGTAAAACTTCAGCTTCAATTCCTGACGTTTCTCAGGCAGGTTGTTGTTGAGTTTATGGTCTTTTACCGCGAAAAACAAGTCAGTTATCTGGTTTTATTGCGTCAGGTGCTTTTTACCGGTTATCAGGCCTTATCACTTATTGTATTGATTGCCATTGCCATTGGCGGGTTGATTATTTTGGAAGGCTACACATTGCTGGAAAATTTCGGGCAAAGCGACTTGTTGTACGGCATATTGGTTGCCGTGATCACCCGCGAGCTTTCCAGCCTGATTACTGCCTTTATTATTATTGCGCGATCAGGAAATGCCATTGCCACGGAACTGGGTAATATGCGCGTGAATATGGAAATTGACGCGTTAAAATCCATTGGCCTTTCGCCTATTTCTTATTTGGTTGTGCCTCGTACGATTGGTGTAGTGGTCTCGCTCTTGGTTTTAAATGTCTATTTTAATGTATCGGGTTTATTTGGCGGGTGGTTGGTATCTTCGTGGTTTTATCCGATTGATTTCAACGTGTTTTTTTCAAAGCTTTTAGCGAAACTTACCTTAACCGATATTGTCATTTCAGTGGTTAAATCGTTGTTATTCGGGTTTTTTATTGCCGTTATTGCAAGTTACCAAGGTTTAAATGTGAGATATGCCACCACTGAAGTCCCTCAACGCACCATCTTAGCGGTAGTACAATCCATTACGGTTGTCATTCTTATTAACATTGGCATTGCGCTACTTTTCTACACCTGATATGTCAACGGTTGAATTTTCCAATGTCTCGTTTTTCTCGGATGGCCTCGCCATCATTGATGAGCTGAGCTTTATCTTGCCGGAACATAAGCTTACCGCGATTTTGGGCAGGCCAGGTTCCGGGAAAATTGTTGTGCCGAAATTGATTGGCGGCATTTTGTTGCCTTCCAAAGGTTCGGTAGTGATTGATGGCGAAGATTCGAAGACAACGGATGATGGAAAAATCAAACAAATTCGATCAAAAATTTCATATATCTTTAGAAATGGAGGATTAATTTCTAACTTAGGCGTTGAAGAAAACATCCGATTGTCGCTGGATTTTCACTGCCAACATTTGACCGAGTCTGAAAAAAAAGCACGGATAAGCTGGTTTCTGAAGTATTTTCAACTGCCCGAAACAATCCTGCCAAAACGCCCGGCAAATCTAACACGATCAGAGCAAAAGCTTGTTGGATTTATTCGTGGAATGATTATCGAACCTGAAGTCGTTTTGATTGACGAGCCGCTCGAAAATTGCGAACCAAATTCACAACGGTTGGTTTTGAATCAAATCATGGAAAATAAATCGAAAGGTCTGACGCAAACCATTATTTCACAATCACTTGAACAAATTTTACCTATTTCCGATTTCATTTTGGTTTTGGATAAAGGTAAAATAATTGAACTCGATACACGTGAAAACATTTTAAATTCAAAAAACACCATTACGCATAACATCATTTTAGATTATTACATGGTATAATGAAGTTCATTTTTAAACATACTGAACGCATTGTCGGCACGTTTGTCATAGCAGCCATTGCCATTGTGGTGATAGTGGCCGGATTGGTTGCCATTAACAACAAAGTGTTCGAAAAAAAGTACCTGTTTAAAACCCGGTTTTCCGATGCCATCGGCCTGACAAGTACCACGCCAATTTCATTCAAAGGCTATCAGATCGGACGTATAACCGGCTACCAGCTCAATGAGGAGAATTTTATCGATGCCGAGTTCGAAATATATGAGGAATACAGGAATCGCATCACCTCAAACGCTGTGCTCAATAAATCTAAAAGCCTGCTGGGAGGTGCAACCACCATTGAATTGATCCAAGGCTCTGAAAAAGGCGAACCGATTGATGAACTGGGCGTTGTTCCATCCCTGGATACACCCGAAGGCAAAACGTTTGCTCGGAAAAACCAGATCAAATTATCCGGCGATGCGCTTGCTTCAATGATGTCTAACCTCGATAATTTGCTATACAAACTCAACCAGGATAACAATCCCGATGACGGGGCTATTTTCAGAACATTGGTAAATTTAGCAGACGCTACCGAAGAGCTTAAACATGTCCTGAGCAGTACCGATAAAACGCTGTCTGAAATCCGGGGGATAAAATCGTCTAAACAGTCATCGCTTGCGCGCGTGGTGAGCAATGTTGGGAAATTGACAGATAATTTGGATCAAACCGTTTTGCAGCTCACTCAAACCCTTTCGCGAACCGATTCAGTGCTTCAGGCGTACCAAAATCCAAATGGGTTGGTGATGCGAATGCTTGATCCGGAAGGTAAAGATTTTGCCGAGCCTTTAAGCCAGAGTTTAACCGATCTTTCGGAATCCCTTCGGCGCCTGAATGGCTTGTTGGAATTTGTGGATTCCCAATCTCCCGATATCATGGTTTTAATCGATGAAACGCGCGAGGCGTTAAAACATACCCGCCGAACCATGCAGGGATTGAGCAACAATCCGTTTTTGAGGGGAGGCATTTCAAAAGAACCGGATAATATTGAACCCAACGGCGAGAAAATCCGGGTTAAATTGAACTCGACAACAGTGAATTAAATGATAAAGCGCAGTTTATTGATTTTATTAATGCTAAGCTTGGGGTGCTCAAGCCTTCCTGAGCCCCAGGATCAACAACCCAAAGAAGTTTCGGATGGGTATGTGATGTTTAAAACAGCGACGCGGCTTTTGTCCGAGAATCGTAATAATGCCGCATTGGAAAATGCCAAGCGCGCCCATCTTTTGTTTTCTCTGGCTGATGATGAAAAAGGTCAAGCGCTTTCCAGTCTATTTTTAGCTAAGCTGCTCAAAAAATCAGATCCTGCACAAACGGGTGTTTTAGTAAATCAGGCCAAAGAACTGATTACATTGTTTCGCAATGATCTCTGGCCTCATTACCATTTGTATATGGTAGAAGAGTGGTTTGCAGAAGGAAACTATTCGGCTGTTTTGGCCTATCTCAATCCATTAAAAACCGATGATCCGTATTTTCAGGCATCGTTTCTAGCCTATGAATTAATGTCGAAAATCAAATTGAATCACGATGCATCGGACGATGGATTTAAAGATGTGTTACAAACGCTTTCTGATTTGGCAATTGATTTGGAAGAAGACTATCAGGAAATGAATAGCCATGATCCATTAACTGTGAGCTTTGCCATGTATGTTTGCGGTTTGAGCGAAAGTTACCTTAAGCATTGGCCCAAAGCACAGGCTTGGTATTTAAAAGCGCGAACCATTGATCAGCAACTGAGCCATTTTAAAGGTACGGCCGATAATTTATACGGGCTGGGTCAGTGCGCGTTGAATTTAAAAGAGTTTCCAAAAGCCAAAAGTTATTTTTTGCGTTCCTCACGAATTTATGAATCGTTAAACGATTCTTTAAGCGCAAACGAAGCTAAAACGCAAGCGTTGAACTGCGAGAAGTTATTGGCAGCCGAAAAGTAATAGCCATAAGAGTTGTTGAGATTTTTTCATAACCTGAGCTGAGTCAAACGTCTAAGGACTTGAAGACTTCTTTCTTTGAATAGACAATGTAATTGTCATTTACAGCTTTTATGCCTTATATTTAATGAAAGAACGCAAGTGGTTTTTTGGTCGCAAAACTGTTTCCTCTTTAATTTAAACCTCAAAAGCCATGAGAGATTTTAGACGAACCGTTTATACATTCCTCCTTTTTCTTAGCATTGGTTTTATTGCAAGTGGTTGCCAGCCCGAACGCACCGTCGACTTAGAAAATCTTCCAAGCGGTGTTAGGTTCAATGGAGAACTGGGTGAAAAATTCAGTTACGATGAATCAAAACAGCTTTTAAAAAGTAAAGGCGATTTAACGGTTACCGACCGCGATGCCTTGTATGCGTTATCAGAAGATTCGTTGTATCGCGAATCGGTAAGGCGTCTTTTTGAATGGAATCAGGCCGAAGAGTTGGCCACAAAAGGATTTTTAACCGTATCGCAAGATCAAAAAATCACTCCGTTAATTGATTCTTTAGCCGTTGCTTTCAATCAGTACTACCCGTTTGGGGTTATCGAAACCCGTGTGTCTGATTCCGATGATGGCGCCGCACAGCGACTTATGGATGGGGAAGTACGGCTTGCTTTTATGAGCCGGATGCTTACAGAGAAGGAAATGGACTACTTCAAAGAAAAACAAGTGGTGATTGCCCAGCACTTAATTGCCAGAGATGCCGTTTGCCTCGTTACTCATCCTTCAAATCCG
The DNA here is from genome assembly GCA_028277445.1 of Chloroherpetonaceae bacterium. Taxonomy (GTDB): domain Bacteria; phylum Bacteroidota; class Chlorobiia; order Chlorobiales; family Chloroherpetonaceae; genus JANQGG01. Next base: position 9,976 of record JANQGG010000040.1, read on the forward strand.
ATTGATGTGATGAAAATCCCCGATGCGCAAGCGGCGCTTTCCGGTAAAATAACCAACTGGAAAGAACTTGGCGGTGAAGATAAACCCATTCGCCTGGTCATTAACCAGGAAGCGCTCGGCGTTTTGAAGGTGGTTCAGGATTCGCTTTTGGGTGAAGGACAAGTTGTAACGGAGCCTGAAGTGTTGGAAAACGCCATGGCGTTTCGCCGCAGCATGAAAGATGACCCGACCGCTTTAGGTATTACCAGCCGTCGTTTTGCTTATTGGGCGCTTCACAGCAAGTTGGAAGATCGCGATACAACGGAATTTAAAGGGCTTAAATTGCTAGCCGACTCAACCAATGCCGAGCCGATTGGCCCTTATATTTACTTTATCTATAAAGACTTTTATCCAATCACCTATGATGTGTATGCGGTTTATGATCGTTACCAGGATTTGGCCAATGGTCTGGCCGCATTTGCGATGGTGGAAGGTCACCCGGTTTTCAAAAATCAAGGCCTGATGCCCATGCAGGTGAAAGTGAGGGTAAATCCTTAATTCGTTAAGATATTTATTTATAAAGGGTTGTACAGTTTCATGTGCAACCCTTTTTTTATTCTGCTTTGGTTCAATACCCCGTAGCTTGCTGCAAATCATTATTCCGGCATGACATCGGATACATTGTTACTTTCAATGACGCATTTACGTTATTGGTCACCCTGAATTAATTTCAGGGTCTCAGAAAATGCCAATTTGGTTGAGATGCTGAAAACAAGTTCAGCATGACTAG
>JANQGG010000056.1 GCA_028277445.1 Chloroherpetonaceae bacterium
GTTTTTGTCGCTCCTGCGAAAGCAGGAGCCTATAGATGCCTGCCTGCGCAGGCATGACCTGGTTGGTTGATGAACTTTAAATTAATGAATTCGTCATTAATATATTTGTGTTTTGTTCTTCAAAATGCCAGACTCGTAATGACGCATTTACGTTATTGGTCATCCTGAATTAATTTCAGGGTCTCAGAAAATGCCAATTGGGTTGAGATGCTGAAAACAAGTTCAGCATGACTAGAAAATGAGTGTCATTTTCTGTTTGTTTATTGTCAAATATTTTAGATCGAACGACAATTCGTAGCAAACTTATGGGCATTGAACCCTAAAGCGGAATAAAACAAAAAATCCGGTTTTAGCCGGATTTTTTATTAAAATGTCATGCGCTATTGATCTAATACGTGGGGCGGTTTTTAATGTTTTCACGAGCACGGTCAAGAATATCAGGCTGTGCTTCAGCTTCAGTGGGCTTTGGCCGAACTGAATCTCCCAGAATCAGCTCTTCTTCTTGCCGGCGAAGGTTCATACTTGGACGTTTCTTAAATAGATTATATTGGCTAATCGCTGATTGAACCGCTGTTTTCAAAACCTCTCGTTTAAACGGTTTAATAAGATATCGGAAAACACGACCTTGGTTAATCAGGCGAACGGCTAATGCCGCATCTTTACTATCGCTAAGCAATATCGGTACCGTATCGGGTTGCACTTCACGAATAGCTGCCAAGAAGTCAACGCCATCGGTATCATTAATCATGGCTTCTGTAATCAAAACGCTTATAGAATTGGATTTCATAACTCTAAAGGCTTCATCGACAGTAGCAGCGGTATAGACCGTGTAATCACTGACAAACAATTCCTTGATAGCTTGAAGGTGGGCTTTATTTGCATCAACAACCAACACACGGGCATCTGTCATTAATTCTTGACTATCAAGTGAGGTGCCCGGGGTTTGATGTTGGAGATAAAGATTGTTCATTTTTTCGGAAATCTGACAAGCAAGCCTTACCGTTTCGCGGAGCTTATCATTTTTCCAGGGCTTATTCACAAAACGAAAAACATCACCCACGTTTATAGAGCCAATAACAGCATCAAGATCAGCATAACCCGTCAGAAGAATTCGCATTGTCGTCGGGCTGATTTCCTTAACTGATTTTAGCAACTCTACACCGGGCATTCCAGGCATTCTTTGGTCAGAAATAATGACATGAACAAGAGGCGTTCGTCGTATAATTTCCAGGGCAGCTATTCCACTTTGTGCCGTCAGAACATTATAGTCTTTTTGAAAAACTATAGATAATGAGATTAACACTTGTGGTTCATCATCAACAAATAAGATGGTATATTTCATCTTGTATTTTAAACGGCTTTAGTTTTAAAAGGTGAATCTTCAGGCTCATCTTCTGCAAAGAGTCCTGCTGTTGCGCTTCCTTCTTGTTCCGAAGTGACTGTTGGTAGTTCTATTCTAAATTTAGTGCCTTCATTGAGTTTGCTTTGAACGCTTATCTGACCGTTATGTTTTTCAATGATTTGATAAACAATTGAAAGCCCTAAACCTGTACCTTTGCCAACAGGTTTTGTTGTATAAAAAGGTTCAAAAATTTTATTTAATTTTTCATCAGATATACCAATACCATTATCTGATATTTCGATAACGACTTTTTCACCGTCTGAAAAAGTACGAATTAAAACATGTCCTTTATAGCCTTCTACTTTAGGTTTTTCACAAGCTTGTGCCGAATTAACCAACAAATTTAAAAATACCTGATTAAGCTGAGCCGGATAACATTTGATTTTTGGAATATTTCCGTATTCCTTTGTAACCATAACGCGATATTTCAGCACATTATGAGCAATTTTCAAAGCCGTATCAATTCCTGTATTCAGATCAACTTCTTTCATATCCGCTTCATCAAGCCTTGAGAAATTCTTAAGGTTTAAAACGAGGTCTTGAATTTTATCCATACCTTCTATTGCGCCGTCCAAAAGCAATTCGGATTGAGCATACGCCGGGTTTTTGGTTAGGTCTTTAAGCATTGTATGGTTTTTGCGCAAAAGATCCTCAATGTCATCAAGCTGACCGTTTATAAGTTTCTTTTGAGTGAGTCCGAATTGTTTGGCTACACTTGAAATATCGCTTTGTGTTTCTTTAATGGCCTCAATATTGCTTCTCACATAACCTAAGGGTGTATTGATCTCATGAGCTATACCGGCTACCATTTGACCTAAAGAAGCCATCTTCTCGGATTGAATTAATTGTGCCTGAGAATCTTTTAACTGTTTGGTGCGATTTTCAACCATTTGTTCCAAATTCTCATTAAGCTGAATCAATTGATTTTGTGATTGGCGCAACTCTTTGGTTCTTGCCGTTACCATTTCTTCCAAGCCTTGAGAGTAGCGTTCAATTTCTTCATCTCGTTCTCTGAGTTTTCCAAAGAAGTGAAACAGCAAAACGAAGAAGTTTCCTAATGCAAGAACAATACCGCCGCTTTGAATTAAACGCAATATTTCGGCGCGATTTGCGGAAGTTTTTTGCAATTCAAAGTTTAAATCACTCGTTAAATCCAATAATGTTAAATCTTTTCTTAAAACATGGATGATCGTATTAATCGAAACAGCTAAATCAACCGTATCTTTTTTTGATTTTATAATCGGTTCCAGTTTTTGCTTCAGAGGTCCCCAAACATTTAATGTTCGTTGAACAAGATCCTGGGCACGTTTTGTTTCAGCTTTGCTTAAATAAACCGGTTCGAGGTTTTGATCTAACACCATTCGGCCTTCGTAGTATCCCATTAAAGTCTGTTCGAAAATTGTGGCTGAAGTTTCCAGGTCTTTTCGTGGAACATCAATACGCCGGCCTTCGCCTTGTCCATAATTCTGAATAAAATGAATTTGGAAGACCGATTTAACAATTTTTTGAGAAAGCATTTGTTGCCGACCTGCCAAGCCCACATTTACAGCATCTTGTTTGATTTGAGCCGAAATGAAAAAATTCATTAACAAAACCCCAATATCTAAAATGATAAATAAGGTAATGGAAATTAAAATTTCGCGGTATTTACTTGCGCTAGAATTCTTTTTTTCGTTTTGGCTCATAAAACACTAAGTAAACTCGAAAATAGATTAATGAGCTAGTTGCCATTAGCTTGGTTAAATTACATAAATTAATTGTTGTTCAAAATAAAGCCGATGTGTTTATGAAGATTTAACCAATTGTTTTAGCCCAATATACTGATTAAAATAGTCAGTCATTACAGGCTTAAAACATTTTAGATATAAAACCTTACTTATAAGATGATAAGAGACTGAGTTATGCTTACGGATACAAGGCTAGGGTACTCTTCTAGTGTCTAACTTAGTAAATTATATTTATAATTGAAACCCTAACACATGTATTTTTTATGATTGCACCCGCCTTATTATAAAAAAAGGCGAAAAGATCATAAATCATTTCGCCTTTAGAATTATTTAAATAGGTGTTTCTTTAAATCCGGTTATAGTAAAGTAGATTTAAAGGTTAATGAAACCCGTAATCCAGATAAACCCTATATGATTCAATGATCAGGAAGGCCAACACTAAAAGTCCAAAAATGGTAAATACAGGGCTTTTTTCTTCACGAGCTGCCTGACGATCAATAAACGGTACAAGTAACCATACCACTCCGCCAATTGTAAATAAGATAATAGCTAACAATTCACCGCCCGGAAATTTCAAATCTTTTAATAACTGGAATTGTGCCCAAAAATACCATTCCGGTTTAATGTTAGCATCAGGTGGTGAAAGAGGATCGGCTTGAATGCCAATTTCCCAAGGTACTGCAATGGCTAGATAGATAAGCAAAGCAAATCCGATCATCCATCCGATAAAATCTTTCATCAAGAAATTGGGGAAAAATGGCTCATAACCTTTCACGAGTCCTTTTTCTTTATAGCCAATTGGAATAGATGTACCGAAAATCTGCATTAGCATCAAATGAGCTGAAAGTAATAGCATGGTGATTCCCGGAAGTAAAACGACATGTAGAGAAAACATTCGGGTTAATGTTTCACCGGTTACATCAGCGCCGCCTCTTAATAATTCAACAATTAAAGCACCGCCGGGAGCAGCTTTAGGAACCTCTGTTCCGATCTGTGTCGCATAGAATGCAAGATTATTCCAAGGAAGAAGGTATCCGGTAAAACCAAATCCTAGGGTTAAAAGCAATAGCACAAATCCACTGACCCACATCAATTCACGTGGTTTGCGATAAGCTTTCATAAAAAAGGTGCTGAACATATGGATAAATGCCATCAATACCATTAAGTTTGCAGACCAGGCATGAATTTGACGGATTAACCATCCATAGGGCACTACTTTTTGAATGTATACAAATGAGGAGAAGGCTTCTGCTTCGGTTGGTTTGTAGTAAAGAAGTAGAAGCAGACCTGTTACAATTTGAATGATAAAAAAGAATAGCGTTAAACCGCCAAAGTAATACCAAATAGAATGGCGATGCTGCGGTACGACTTTTTTTCCTATATAGTTAAAAATTGGTTCAAAAACTTCACTTCTATCGAAAAGCCATTGTTGAACGCTACCTTTGCGTGGCAATTCAAGGTTCGACATAAACGCGCCTCTTGTAGATTTTAAATCCATACCTGGCGCTTCTGAACTGACTGGCTTTTCTATTCTTTCTGTTGTCTCTTCCATGTGTTGTTATTCCCCCTTTCAATTTCGTTTAAACAATGGATAGTACGATTTGTTCATCTTCAACACGTACGCCATATTTTTTTAATGGTGTAGGTTGAGGCCCACTAATTATTTCACCGGTTGTTGTATATCGTGCGCCATGACAAGCACAGAATACAACTGATTCATCGGCCTTCCATTGTACGAGACATCCTAAATGCGTACATACTGCCGACATGGCTTTTAGTTCGCCATTAAAGTTTAGGATAAAAACCCGATCACCTGCAAAAGCCTTAATAATTGCGGAGTTTGGCGGTAGCTCGTCAATGCTGGCAACGATTTTTTCGTTTTCACTTACTTTAACTTGTTTGGGAGGAACAACAAATTGAGTAATAGGATATAAAACACTTAATCCTAATAATACACCTACACCGGTTACGGCTTTTTCCAAAAACGTTCGGCGTTGAGCATAAACCGCTTGTGTATCGGAAACCAGCAAATTTTCAGAAGAGCCGAATTCACCTAAACGAACAGGCACTTTTTCAATCGATGTTTCTTTACGTGCTGTTAAAACCTCTTTTTCAGTTTTAGCCGCTTCTTTTTGTTCCGTTAGAACTTCTTCTTCTGCTTGCGCCGTACCAAATGATTGCAAAACAAAACCATCACTTGAACCGGATTGCTGTGGTTCCGATTCAACTGAACTGTCAGAAGAGTCAATCTCTCCTAAACGAACAGGCGCTTTATCGGTTGATGATTCTTTTCGTGGTGATATATCTTTTCCTGCCATAATTATGCTGTTATTATGTGTTACGTTGAGAAAAACTATAGTCTATATCGCAATTGATCACTCAATTGATGCTCAAATTGAAAAAGAGTAATAAGAGATTTTAAAAGAAGGGTTTAACTACTCAAACCTTATTAAAAAAATCTGAAGTTTTACAATCGACAAAACTGATAGAAGAACACCTCCACTTTTACAATCTACAAGTTACTCATTTTAATGAATTTTAAAAAGCAAATGTATGAATTAATCCATTCTAATCATCAATATTCTGAGATATAAGGTAAGTAAATAAATTATACGATTAAACGCAAATCAGTTGCATAAATAAGGCGGTTTAAAAAGCAATTACTCAAGGAATCTGAAAATAAAATTATAGAGGTTATACATTAATGAATTATTGCCATGCCGCCATATCTTGCTTTTTATCAACCCGCGAACAAACCCTGAATCAATACTGCCGGGATGTAAAAACTCCGAAATGCCTTTCATGTTCAGTTCCGAGCCATCTTTAATTTTGAGTTCAAAACTTGATTCAAAACGAAGGTAAAACGGACCGATATCCAATCCTTTATCGTGAGTAATGTTAAATTCAATTCTATCATTACTTAAAGTCAACTTTTTGCTGTAATGGGGCACAAAGAAGCTTTTTTCCTGACCGTTTTCCGATAATGTAAATTCATTGTTCAGTACCAATAGTTTATCATTTTCAGTGGCCATCAAAAACACAAAAGGCTCTTGCTGTTGCGATTTGTAAGAGATGATATAATAGACAATATCTATGTTATTGGAATGCGCTCGTCCCCAATACCATTTCTCAATGTCGGTATTCATGGGAAGTTTACCATAATTATGATCGTGGTAACCTTTTCCTAAAAACTTGTATTTTTTCAGCTTGTTTTTAATCCCGTTAAAAACAATGATCTCGCCATCGACATCGGCTTTTGGCGATACCAATACCCAGGCATGTTCGGTTTGTCCGTATGAAAATTCAGAAAGATCATAGGATTGGCCGTTATGCGACATGGAAAAAACAATTTTGCCTTTTACTTGTTTTCTTCTCGAAGGCATTTGAAAATCAAACTCCAAAACAAAACAGTTTTTTTCCTCATCATAATAAAATTTATTGCTTTCAAATTTAGCGTATGGACTTTCCTTGGAGCTGGCAAAAAGATTTGAATTCCCTTCCTTGATAAAATTGATAACTTCAATGCCTTTTGAATAAAGGTTGAAGCTAAATGCAGTATGTTCTAAAGGATCGGGGAAACTTTTTCCGTTACGGCCTTCAGCCACCCATTTGTTATAGCGATTGATATAGTAAGGGGAAAACGGGAAGCCACAAAACCAAATAGCGACCAATGAAAGATCGTTTTCTTCATCAACGGCATCGAAATACCACCATTCATAAGAACCAGCTTCTTTTAAATCATGCCAGGCATCGTTTTTTAGGGATGTTGAAATGCGCATAATCCGGATTATCCTCTTAGAAGCATAGGAGAAGGTTTTTAAAAGAGAATTGTATAGCGGCCAATATACAAAAATAAAAGCTTTCCTCGATTAGGAAAGCTTTCTCAAGATTCTGAGTGGACAGAGAGGGAATCGAACCCCCGACACAAGGATTTTCAGTCCTTTGCTCTACCAACTGAGCTATCTGTCCTAACAAGGGCATCAATAATACAACTTGCGATTTAAAAAAGCAAATGAAAACATAATAATATAGGATCGAAAAAACCTCAGGTTTAAGCTGTTGGAACCGTAATGGTTTTAATGGCTTTTTCAATTCGTCTCAAGCAAGTTTCTTTTCCAATTACTTCCAGCATATGGTATAGGCTTGGACCAAAGCTAACGCCCGAAACAGCTAATCGTATAGGATGAATTAACGCCGCATTTTTAACCTCTTTTTCTTGAGCAAAAGCTTTTAGGGCTTCTTCCAGCGGATCAACCTTGAACTCGGTATCATTTAAAACACTCAAAAATTCACTAAGTAAATCCGGGGTGTTTTCTTTCCATCGTTTTTGAACGGCCGATTCTTCGTAAGAAGCCGGATCAAAGAAAAAGTAACTGCCAAACGACACAAATTCACTGACAAAATTCACGCGTTCTTTCATCAGTTCAATCATGGCTAAAAGGTAATCATCCGAAGAAATGGTTGAACGATCCATTTCAGTTTCTTTTTCTGCCAAAGCGGTTTCTAACAATGGCTTTATTTTTTGGAGCAATATACGGTTATCAGTGGCTTTAATGTATTCTTTTTCTAGCCAGTTGAGTTTTTCAATGTTAAAAACAGCGCCCGATTTTCCAACGCGTTCCAACTTGAATTTTTCAATCAGCTCATCCATTGAGTACTTTTCTTGTTCAACGCCTTCGCCTTCATTCCATCCCAAAAGCGCCACAAAGTTTACAAGCGACTCCTTGCTGTAACCTTTGGCCTGATAATCTTCAACGGCAACATCGCCTTGCCTTTTACTGAGTTTAGAACGATCCGGATTTAAAAGCAATGGTAAATGGGCAAACACCGGCGGCTCCCAGCCGAAGAATTCATAAAGCAAAAGATGTTTTGGGGTGGAAGAGAGCCATTCTTCCCCTCGAATGACATGGCTGATTTCCATAAGGTGATCATCAACCACGCTTGCTAAGTGGTAGGTTGGAAATCCATCGGATTTCAAGAGAACTTGATCGTCAATGGTTTCAGCTTCAAACCAGACAATATTTCGTATCACATCATCCAAACGCAGACGCCGCTTTTCAGGAACTTTCATTCTTACAACGCAAGGCTCGCCGGCATCCAATCGTTTTTGAACTTCACTTCTCAGCATCGAGCCGCCCATATCTTCAGGCAACCACTTACGATTGTATTTAGGCTGAAGCCCTTGTTTGAGTTGCAATTGACGGCTTTCTTCCAATTCTTCCGACGTTGAAAAGCAGTAGTACGCTTTTTTTTCATTTATAAGCTGATCCACATACTTTTTATAAATTGATAATCGCTCCGATTGAACATAAGGCCCGTATTTACCCGGTTTTCTAGGGCTTTCATCGGGTTCAATGCCAGCCCATTCCAAAGCATTCAACAAGCTATCCGTAGCGCCTTCAACAATCCGTGTTTGGTCGGTATCTTCCAGCCGAAGAATAAATGATCCGCCGTTACCTTTGGCAAAAAGATAATTGTAAAGCGCGGTTCTTAAACCTCCAACATGTAAATAACCGGTTGGAGAGGGGGCGAAACGAGTACGAATTTTGGTTTCAGTCATAATCAGTTATGAAATGAATACAATAGCGTGGTTGGTTGTATTAGAAAATTTGATGTAGAACTTACAAAAAGCAATAAATAAATCCGCAATTAAACCCATCATTTTTTTGAAATAGAGCGAGCTATTTCATTAAATGAAATGTATCCAAAATAAAGGCATACTCCGTAGCCAGCTCTTTGAGAAAATCGTATCGGCCCGAAGCGCCGCTGTGTCCCGATCCCATATTGGTTTTAAGCATGATAGAATTATCGTCAGTTTTTGTATCCCGCAATTTGGCTACCCATTTTGCAGGTTCCCAGTAAGAGACGCGTGGATCATGCAGGCCTGCGGTTACGAGCATTTTTGGATAATTCTGAGGCTGGATATTGTCGTAAGGGGAGTACGATGCAATGTAATCAAAGTAAATTTTTTCATTCGGATTGCCCCATTCATCGTACTCGGTAATGGTTAAAGGCAGCGTTTCATCCAGCATGGTGTTTAAAACATCAACGAACGGCACATTTGCAATGCAGGCTTTAAATAATTCGGGATTCATGTTGAGTACTGCGCCCATGAGCAAGCCACCGGCGCTACCGCCTGAGATGGCAATATGCTTTTCGGCGGTGTAGTTTTGTGCGATCAAATGTTTAGCACAGGCGATAAAGTCGTGAAACGTGTTTGTTTTGTTGAGTAATTTCCCGGATTCGTACCAGGTTCGTCCGAGTTCTTCCCCGCCGCGAATATGCGCAATGGCATAAATAAACCCACGATCAATTAAGCTCAGACGGGTTGAGCGGAACGCAGGATCCATGGTTATGCCATACGAACCGTAGCCATAGAGAAACACCGGGTTATTGGAATTTTTAATAAGGCCTTTTTTATACACTAACGATATGGGGATTTTAGCGCCGTCGTGCGAGGTTGCCATGAGTCGCTCCGAGGCATAATTTGATGGATCATACTCACCTAAAACCTCAATCTGCTTTTTTAGCTCTTTGTGTTTTATCTTTAAATCGTAATCGTAAATGGATTCGGGCGTTATGAGTGAGCTGTAATGAAATCTCAGTTTAGAAGTTCTAAATTCAGTATTAGAAGCCGGCCAAAGGCTATAGACGGGTTCTGAAAAATCAATGTAATGATGGGTTTGGGTATTTAAATCAATGACGCGTATCTGTTGAAGTCCGGCTTGACGTTCAAATACCGCCAAATGACGTTCAAATGCAAGAATATCATCCAGTTTAACGGACGGATCGTGTGCGATGATTTCTTGCCAATTCTCTATTGCAGGGGTATTTACCGGCGCTTCCATTAACCTGAAATTCACGGCATCGTGGTTTGTGAGAATAAAAAAACGTTGATCGTGATGTTCAATATCGTATTCCAGTCCGGGTTGCCGGGGTTGAATGACTTGAAAATCCTGATTTGGATTTTCAGCCTCTAACACGTGGATTTCCGTGGTGATTTTACTGGCTGTATGAATGACCACATACTTTCGACTTCGCGTTTTTCGAACCGCCACATAAAAGCTTCCGTCGGTTTCATGAAAAACCTCTTCATCCTGGTTAGCTGTAGCGCCTAGCTTGTGCCGCATCACTTTATACGGGCGCTTGGTTTCATCAAGAATTGTATAAAACAACGTTTGGTTATCGGCTGCCCAAGCCACCGACCCGACATTTTCCAATCGGTCTGCAAGTAAATTTCCGGTTGAAAGGTCTTTAATAAACAGGGTATAGGTTTCCGAGCCATCGATATCGGTAGAATAAGCCAAAAACTGATGATTGGGGCTCACCCGCAGGACGCCTGTGCTAAAATAACTGTGGCCTTCAGCCAATACATTTTTATCCAGAATGATTTCTTCCTCATTTTCAAGACTCAGTTTTTTTCGGCAATTGATGGAATACTGTTTACCTTCTTCGGAGCGGGAGTAGTAGAAATAGTAATCAATGCGCTCGGGGACGCTCATGTCGGTTTCCTGAATGCGGCCAAGCATTTCTTGGTATAGCGTTTCCTGAAAATCCTCGGTGTGCGCCAACAACTTTTTTGTATAAGCGTTTTCGGCTTCTAAATGTTTGATGACATCGGGATTGGTTTTTTCCCTCAGCCAAAAGTAATCGTCGCTGAGCGTTATATCATGAATTTCTGTGGTGTGTGTTTTTTTTTGTGGTTGAGGCGGCGCTAAGGTTTTGCTTTTTTCAATGTTGGGCATAATGGTGATACTAAAGGCTTTTAAAATTTTAGGATGCAGTTATTACAAATATGAAATCAATAAGTCATAATGAAGGAGCTTTTACGACTGAAGAATCTCATATAGACTTTTTTGTTTTGCTACTAATAAAGAGTTTAAAATTAAGAACACGCATTGTTAAGTGTCATTGCGAGTTTAAATATTTAAAAAACAAACAAACAGGTAATGACACGTTACACCAGTCATGCTGAACTTGATTCAGCATCTTTTTAGACCCTGAAACAAGTTCAGGGTGACTGTATTAGGAAACCATTATACATTTAATTAGAGTTTCCGTCATTGGAAGTCTGGCATGTTGAAAGCCAAAAACACAACTAAATAATGACAAATTCATTAATTGAAAGTTCATCAACCATCTATAGGCTCCTGCTTTCGCAGGAGCGACAAAAACAAAACCTCGTCATTGCGAACAAAGTGAAGCAATCCAGGAGCATTTATGGATCGCCACATGCCTTTCAGGCATTCGCGATGACCTTTTAAAAAGAAACCGTCATTACTCGTTTATTTTTTTATATAATGATTCTTAATCGTAATGAGTCCATAAACGAAGGACTTTTACAACTTTTTTGTTTTCTATGATTTGATAAACCAATCGGTGTTGAATATTAATTCTCCTGGAATAAGCGCCAGAGAGATCACCAACTGGTTTTTCATAATATGGTGGTGTTTGATAAGGATTTTGGCAGAGAATTTCAAGAAGTTTTTCGGTTTTTGGTTTTAATCCCGCAGAAGCAATTTTTTTTGCATCTTTTTGAGCCTGTTTGGTATAAATAACTTTCCAACTCACCAATCCAATTCCTCAGAACAATCTTCAATGGAGGTATTTAATCCTTCTCTTATCGATTCTCTCATACCTGGCACGGAGAGAATATGGAGCGTTTCTTCAATAGATCGCCAATTTTCTTCCGATACGATCACAGCATTTCCTCTTTTACCTGTGATTTGAATGGGCTGGTTCGACTCGTTGGCTTCGTCAATGAGCTTGTAAATAAGCTCTCTGGCTTTGGTGGCTGTAACTGTTTTCATCATGTACAGATTAAATTGAAAAAAAGGTACGCAATAGCGAACGCTTTTTCAAAGTAAAAGGTTTTCGCCTCACCCTAGCTCTCTCCAAATTTGAGAGGGTAAATAGGCAAAATCTTAGTGCAATGATTAATCCGCCAATCCCTTCGCAAAAGCTAACGCTTTTTGAACTTTTTCTTCAGAATCCGCTTCGCAATATAGGCGAAGCACGGGTTCGGTACCTGAAGGGCGAATCAGGAGCCAGCCGCCTTCAAAAAAGTACTTGTAGCCATCAAGGTCATCAAAATCTATCACTTTCATACCGTCGATATCTTTAAAATCGCCTTTGGATGCTTTTTCCATGGCGCGGGTTTTGGCTTCCGGGGTGAGATGCGCATCAAATCGGTCGTAAGTGAAATAGCCAAATTCATCGTAAAGCTCCTCAACAAGCTCGCCAAGCGTTTTGCCGCGTTTGGCCATAATTTCCAGGACAAGCACGCCGATATATACGCCATCACGTTCGGGCAAGTGTTTGGTGATGCCTATTCCGCCTGATTCTTCACCGCCCATCAAGATGTTATTGGTGGTCATTAATTTACCGACATGTTTAAACCCGATCGGCAATTTGTGAAGCTCAATAGTATGTTTTTGGCATATCTTATTGATGACTTCCGTTAGAGCAAATGTTTTAGCCACTTCGCCCGATTCGTTTTTTTCTTCCACCAAATACTTGAGGATAATGGCGAAGATTTTATGGGAATCAACAAACCGGCCTTGTTCATCCACCATTCCGATACGGTCGGCATCGCCGTCGTTTAAAATGCCCACATCAAGTTTTTTTGCTAGGAAAACCTCCCGAAAATCTTCTGTGTAACGTGGAATGGGTTCCGGGTTGATGCCTTCAAAGGTTGGGTTTGGAATGGCATGGTAATTAAGAACCTCCGATTCGTTCAACAGTTCGGCAACCAAGCTTTGACTTGAGCCAAACATGGCATGATGCCCGATTTTCAAATGACTTTGATTGATAAGCTCGATATCAAGTTCAGATCGGAGATAATCAAGATAGTATGTTTTGATGTCGGTTAGAATGATGTGATCATCATTTTTTTGAAAGGTCTGGTTAGGATCAACCTGAAGCAAATACGATTCCACTTCGGCAATAATTTCAGGATGAGCCGATCCGCCATAATCGGCCTTGATTTTAAACCCATTATACAATGGCGGGTTATGAGATGCCGTAATTACAATACCTCCAGCTAACTGTTTATCGCGAACAAATAATGAAACTGCCGGCGTTGGCACAAAACAATCCGATAAATACACCCTGATGTTAAGCGAGGAATAGAGTTTGGCGACAAAATGCGCAAAATCATTGGAAAGAAATCGGGTGTCGTAACCAATACAAACCCCGTTTCTTAAATTGGGATGCGTTTGAAAATACTTTGAGGCAGCCAATGCGGCAATTTTAAGGTTCTGATACGTGAAATCTTTTGCGATAAGACCTCGCCAACCATCTGTTCCAAATTTTACGAGCATGGTTTTTTACTAAAGATGTTTTACTGAAAAAGTTAATGTGAGATTTTAGTTTAAAGTGATACATTTCACCTCATTAAATGTACTAATTGTACCTAACATTTTAGATTGCATAACTTGTCTAAAAAACTTTTTGTTCTGGCAGGCGAAACCTCGGGCGATTTGCATGCAGGACTTGTTATTAAAGCCTTAAAGGAACAGCAACCCGATATTGAGGTATTTGGCGTAGGAGGCGAGCAGTTAAAAAAAGCCGGTGTAAAGCTCTTGTATGAAACTCACCAGATTAATTTTATGGGATTTGTTGAAGTGGCCAAGCACTTTTTTTTCCTTAAAAAGGTCATTTCAACCATCAAAAAAACCATTCAATCCGAAAAGCCGGATGCCGCATTGCTGATTGATTATCCGGGCATGAATTTAATCATCGCTGAATTTCTTCATCAGCAAAACATTCCGGTGATCTATTACATCGCACCGCAGGTATGGGCATGGAAAGAAAAGCGTGTCCAAAAAATCAAGACCTATGTCAGCAGGTTGTTGATTGTTTTTTTGTTTGAAGAAGAGTTTTTCAAAACCAGGGGCGTTAAAGCAGAGTTTGTGGGACATCCCATCATAGAAGAACTGGAAGATGTATCGTTTGAGTCTGAGCAGGATTTCCGAGAGAAGAATACGATTATGCCGCATGAAAAAATCATCGGTGTGTTGCCGGGAAGCCGCACACAAGAGCTTGATCGGATTTATCCCGAAATGCTAAAAGCGCTTAAGCTATTGCAACAAACGTATTCGGTTAAGCTTCTATTAGGCAAAGCCCCAAATCTTCCAAATGAGCGATATGAAAAATTTCACCAGGAATATGGCATTCAACCGACAATCGTTTCGGGATATGAAACCATGAAATATAGTGATGTTGTTTTAGTAACTTCTGGTACGGCAACTTTGGAAACATTATATTTCGGAACGCCTATGGTAGTGCTGTATAAAACCAATTGGCTGAATTATGAAATTGGAAAGCGGCTGGTGAAAATTGGTAAATTCGCTTTGGCAAATATTGTATCAAAAGGATTGAATGGCGAGGATAAGTTAGTGCCTGAATTATTACAGGATGAAATAAGCGCTGAACGAGTCGTAAAAGAAGTATCCGATTTATTGGACAATCAAACCTTATATCGGTCTGTTCAAGACCAGCTTTTGGATGCCAAAACGCTATTAGGTGAAAAAAAACCTTCAAGAGAAGTAACCAAAGTATTAATGGAGGTATTAAATCACAGGCCAAATCATTGATTACATTTTAGAATCGTTTAATTGTATTGCAAATCATGTCAGAAGAAATATTCACATCAGAAACCCAAGAGCATCACAGTAAAGGAAGACATTATTCGGCGCAGGATATCATGATGATTTTTGATAATACGGAGGTGGCGTTTGAGCATAAAAGTGATTTTGATTTAAATGGATCGTACCTGCTGTTTCGAATGATGAACAATGTGGTGATCTCAAAACTGGGTACAGCGCTTACAGATATGGCATTTCAGATGATGTTGCCGGTTGACTTTTTTGTGAAGTACACCCTTTTTCGTCAGTTCTGTGGCGGCGAAACTTTACAAGAGTGTGAAGAAACCGTTGAAGATCTTGCCAACTACAACATTCAATCCATTTTAGACTACTCCTCCGAGGGTATGATGGGAGAACAAGGATTGGACAGAGCCGCTTCATCCATTCTGGAAACGTTGGAATATGCAAAATCTAACGAGAGTGTTCCGTTTATTGTGTTTAAACCTTCGGGGATTATTCGTTTTGAATTGTTGGAGTGGTTGAGCACGGAGCAGGAATTGAATGCCTCGCAACAAGCCGAGTATCATCGAGCAAAGCGACGGTTTAAGCTTATTTGCAAATCGGCCCATGATGCCGACATTCCGGTAATGGTGGATGCTGAAGAGTCCTGGATTCAACCTGCTATCGATAAACTGACCAAGGAGATGATGGCTGAGTTTAATACCAAAAAATGCATTGTGTATGGTTCATACCAAATGTATCTCAGTGGTCGTTTGGATGTATTAAAAGCCGATGATCAGGAAGCAAAAAAAGAAGGCTATTACCTGGGCGTTAAACTTGTTCGCGGCGCTTATATGACTAAAGAGAATAAACGCGCCGAAGAACGCGGCTATGTTTCCCCAATTCAACCCTCGAAGGAAGAAACGGACAAGGCCTTCGATAAAGCGCTAGATTTTTGCACCATGCATTTTGAGCGAATTGCTTTGTGCGCCGGAACCCATAACGAACAAAGCGTGGCGCGTTTGGTGGAACTCATCCAGTTAAACCAGATTCCGATTGACCACCCGCATGTGATCATTTCTCAATTGTATGGCATGGGCGATCATATTTCCTATAACATGGCAAAGCTAGGATTTCAGGTGGCCAAGTATGTGCCTTATGGTCCCGTAAAAGCGGTTATGCCATATCTTTTAAGACGGGCAGAAGAAAATGCCTCGTTAATGGGACATGTGAGCCGCGAACTGCGACTCTTAGATACGGAAATGACCCGACGAAACTTACCGCATTAAAACATATTTAGGCGCATTTGCTTGCCACCCCAAATTTCAAGGACAAGCCGTAAATATTGATTTATCAGCAAATATCCTGTTGGTATATGCTATCATTAAGCTAGTTTTTATATTTTAATGTTTGTATTTACCAGCCTATTTATTTAGGATATTTTATTTATATATTTGTTTGGAAATACTTACATTAAGTGCAAATAAATGGTTTAATGATGAGAAATACTCGCATAGATTGGGTTCAAATGTCTGATTCGGCAATAGTGAAACAAATAGGGAGTTACATAAGGCATGAGCGCTTGCGGCAAAATAAGAAGCAGGTTCAATTGGCGGAAATGGCAGGTTTAAATCGCTGGACAATTAGTCAGATTGAAAACGGAGAATCCATTACATTAACAAGCTTGATTCAAATCTTGCGGGCATTGGACTGTTTATATCTGTTGAAAGCATTTGAAGTTTCGGATGAAATAAGCCCCTTGGAATATGCCAAACTTAAAAAGCAACAAAAGAAACGGGTTAGAAATAAAAAAACAAATATACCGGATAAAGACGATTTGGGATGGTAGATGTGGCCGAAGTAAAAATATGGGGCGAATTGATGGGGGCTGTTCGCTGGGATGAATCGCAGCAATTGGGTTATTTCCAATACGACCCAAAATTTATTCAAAAGGATTGGGATATATCACCTATCAAAATGCCAATCGCGCAAGGTTCAAGAATTTATAGTTTTCCCGAATTACGAAAAGGGCGTAATGAAACGGACGATGCCTTCAAGGGTTTGCCGGGTTTATTGTCTGATGCATTACCGGACAAGTACGGAAATAAGCTGATTAATACGTGGTTAGCCCGACAAGGAAGACCGGAAAACAGTATGAATCCGGTGGAGAAATTGTGCTTTATCGGCGCGAGAGGAATGGGAGCATTAGAATTTGAACCGGCACAAATCAAAACAGGAACAAAAAGTTTCTCATTAGAGCTGGATAGTTTGGTTGAAGTCGCAAGAAAAATTCTCAATGAACGAGAAGCTTTTTTAGCCAACTTCAATAAAGATGAGGAAAAGGCAATGATGGAAATATTAAAAATAGGAACATCAGCCGGCGGAGCACGTCCAAAAGCCGTCGTTGCATATAATCCAAAAACTGGAGAAGTAAGATCAGGACAGGGAAATGCGCCCAAAGGTTTCCAGCATTGGTTGCTCAAATTAGATGGCGTAAGTGGAGAACAGTTTGGCGAGAGCTCCGGATGGGGGCGAGTAGAATATGCTTATTACCTGATGGCAAAAGATAGTAAAATAGAAATAAGTGAATCTCAATTGCTGGAAGAAAATGGAAGAGCACATTTTATGACCAAACGTTTTGATAGAGAACATAATGTCAAGCATCATATCCAATCTCTATGCGGTTTGCAACATTATGATTTTAATGATATGTATGGATATAGTTATGAACAAGTGTTTCAGACCATGCGGTTACTACGATTAACTTATCCTGAAGCCGAGCAAATGTTTCGAAGAATGGTATTTAATGTGTTAGCTACCAACTACGATGACCACACAAAGAATTTTTCTTTCATGTTAAAAAAAGATGAGGGATGGAGACTGGCTCCTGCTTACGACTTGTGCTTTTCTTTCGACCCTACCAATCATTGGGTAAGCCAACAAACCTTAAGTGTCAATGGAAAAAGGCTTGGAATAACTAAAGAGGATTTGATGACGATAGCTAAGGATAATAATATCAAAAAAGGTGAGAAAATTATTGAAGACATTAATGCTATAGTGAATTCATGGAATAAATATGCAGAACAAGCCGAAGTAAGAAATGATTTGAAAGAACGAATTAATAGCAATTTGAATACATTCTGAAAAGTCAAAGCAATACATGCCAACGCTCAAACCCAAGCTTGTCTAAGAGTGTGTCTTTTCATACGCTCAGAGAGAAAAGATAGCGTTTAAGCCCAACAATGTGTTAAAAATAATAGTCTGGGTAGAAAAATTCACGGGCTTTAGCCCGCTTCAGCCTTCTTGCAACTTGATAGGAAAGTGCCACGCAGTCGGCTACTATTCTTATGCTAGCCGTTGGGAAAAATTAGAAAAAAGATAAAAAATGACCATCTTTAAAGCATGAATTATCTGAACGAAATAGCAGTAGAATACCAATCAAACAAGGTAAGGAAAGAGGACCATGCATTTCATAATTGGTACAGGTTCGTACTTTCATATCCTCCTCACTTAGTCAATTATTACCTTGATAAGTTTGGAGTTGATTCAGGTTCTCTCGTACTTGACCCGTTTAGCGGAACCGGAACCACTCTTGTAGAATCCAAGTTGAATAGGATTAAATCAGTTGGAATTGAAGCTAATCCCGTTGCAAGATTTGCGACAAGGACCAAGCTGAGATGGACCATCAACACTGATGAACTTCTGGATACTGCTCTGGACATCATGGATTCTCTAAATAGAATTTTCAAGGAATCAGGAATTGAAGATAAAGAAGATTGCCATCAAAATGTTAACTTACTCAATCTTCGATCCCTACCTCCAGAGAGCGAAAAAATCCTTTTAAAGAACTCAATTAGTCCAATTCCACTTCACAAGTCAATCTTACTGATTGAACAAATCAAGTCCGTAAAAGATGAACAAATAAGGGATAATTTACTTCTGGCAGGCCTTAAAACCATTGTTGGAGATGTGAGCAACCTAAAATTTGGCCCGGAAGTAGGTCTTGGAAAAATTAAATTAGATGCTCCAATTCTTGAACCTTGGATTTGCAATGTATCAAAAATCATTGAAGACATTTCATCATTAAAAATCCTAAACAATGACATTGATTCAGAAGTACATTTGGGTGACGCACGAATAGCCAATCAATATTTGACTCCAAACTCTATCTCAGCCGTTATCACTTCACCTCCATATCCAAACGAAAAGGACTATTCTAGAACAACTCGATTGGAGAATGTACTAGTTGGTCTTGTTACTAATATGCAGGATTTAAGGGGTGTTAAGAAAACATTTGTCCGCTCTAATACAAGAAGTGTTTACAAAGAGGATTCCGATCACTTATATGTTAAAGACTTTGAATCAATTCAGCAGATTGCTAAAAAGATTGAAAAGCGGAGAATTGAACTCAACAAGACCTCAGGTTTCGAAAAAATGTATCATAAGGTTGCCCTTCAATATTTTGGGGGCATGACCAAACACTTGGTCAACATCAAGAATAGTCTTGTTCCAGGTGCAAAACTTGCTTATGTAGTTGGAGATCAAGCATCTTTTCTGAGGGTTATGATTCGAACTGGTCAACTACTAGCTGAGATTTCTGAGTCACTTGGTTATCGTGTTGTAGACTTAGAATTGTTCCGAACACGCTTTGCAACAAGATCGAAGGAAGAATTGAGAGAAGAGGTATTAATTTTGGAATACTTAGGAAAATCAAATGGCAAGTAACAGATACAGTAAATTAATTGAGAAAATCTTCTTCGATAATTACAAGAAGGGGAACAGGCGGGTTGAGTTCGTGCGTAGTGACATTGAGAAAGCGGCAAAAGCTTTGAAAATAGATCTCCCAAAGAATCTTGGGGATGTGATATACTCTTTTCGCTTTCGGACTGAGCTTCCATCAAAAATTGTTCAACTAGCTGGAAAGGATGAAGAATGGCTAATAAAACTTACCGGTAGAAGTACATACTGCTTCAGTCTTGAACAAAAATTAGAGATTGTTCCAAACCGACATTTAGCACACTCGAAAATATTAGATTCAACCCCCGGAGTAATCAACAAATATTCACTTTCTGATGAGCAAGCATTACTTGCCATTCTGCGTTATAACCGTCTTCTGGACATTTTCCTTGGTATTACCTGTTATTCCTTGCAAAATCATCTAAGAACAACAGTACCAGACTTGGGACAAGTTGAAACTGATGAGATTTATATTGGTTTAGATAAGAGGGGCGTGCATTATGTTATACCTGTTCAAGCCAAAGGAGGAAATGACAAACAAGGCAAAGTTCAAATAGAACAGGATATTGAATTATGTAAGAGTAAATTTCCTAACCTTATTTGTATTCCAGTTGCGGCCCAGTTCATGCAAGATGGTAAAATTGCTTTATTTTCATTTGAGCAAGACAAGGCATCGATTAAGATAACCTCAGAAAGGCATTATAAATTAGTGGATTCAAACAACCTTTCAGACGATGAATTGGAGAATTATAAAAAGAGGAAATAAAGAACGTTTCCCAACATTGTAAACTCCCCTAAAACCCGAACAGTTTAAAAGTAGAAAAACAAAGCTAACCCAAATATACAGGGGTGGTAATTTTTGTTAGAAATATGATGGAGTGGAAGACGAGTAATCTGTGAAATTCCGGCCGCCTTTTTTGCGGGCGGCCGGAACAGAAAAATTCAACTCAAACCGAAACCATAGAATTTAACAGCCCCAGTTTCTGCATTTCCTCATCCATTCGTGCTTTAGATGCTTCCGAAAGCGGGATTAACGGTAAGCGGTACACCTCTTCAATCATACCCATTTTTGCCAGGGTGTATTTTACCGGAACAGGGTTTGATTCAATAAAATTCAATGTAAACAACCGGTAATATTTGTTATGCAACGTTTGTGCTTTTTCCAAATCGCTTTCAAAAACAGCATCCACCAAGTCTTTAACCGCACGAGGAACCTGGTTGGCGGCAACTGAAATAACGCCGTCGCCGCCCATAGCCATCACCGGGAGTATTAGTGGATCGTCGCCGCTGAGCACCGTCAAGTCGTTTTGGCCGCGATTCAACAGTTCGGCAATTTGTGACATATTTCCCGATGCTTCTTTGACGGCCTGAATATTTTTTACTTCATCAGCCAAACGAATAATGGTATCCACGGAAATATTCATGCCGGTTCTTCCGGGCACATTGTAAATGATCACCGGAACCGACACCGAATTGGCTATGGCTTTGTAGTGCTGATAAATGCCTTCCTGGGAGGGCTTATTGTAATACGGCGCAACCGACAGTATAAATGACGCCCCGGCTTTTTCAGCCGCTTTAGCCAATTCTATGGCATGAGCGGTTGAGTTTGTTCCTGCCCCCCCGCCAACTTTAATTTTGCCATTGGCTTCATTACATACGGCGGCAACAACCTGAACTTGCTCTTCATTGCTCAGGGTAGGCGATTCCCCGGTAGTTCCGCAGGGGATGATCATATCGGTGCCATTTTCGATATGAAAATGAACCAATCTGCGCAAAGCTTCTTCATCAACGGTGAAGTCTTTTTTAAATGGCGTAACCAATGCTACGGTAGAACCCGATAGTGGCTTTCTTTGCATAATCTCGTTCATAAATTAAAAATTACAGCAACACTTGATCTTAAAAGTAATACTTTGCGCTTAAAATCAATAGCCTGAATTTCAGAAAAGCGGGTTTTCTTGTTCTGATGCAGAAATAAGCTCTTGTGCAGATTTGAGCGCGGCTTGTGTAACTTCACTTCCACTTAATATTCGCGCAACTTCCTCCTGATGCTCTTTAGCAGAAAGGGCACGAACTTTTGAGACTGTATGTTCATTTTGGATTTCTTTTAAAACCATAAAATGAATATCAGCCAGGGCTGCAATTTGCGGTAAATGGGTAATAGAGATGATTTGGTGATAGCGTGAAAGGCGTTTCAGGCTGAACCCGACAACCTGGGCAATTTTTCCGCTGATCCCGGTATCAATTTCATCAAAGACCAGAATGGGCAGGCGTTCCGATTTGGCCAGAACCGTTTTAAGCGCCAGCATTATCCGCGAAATTTCACCGCCTGAAGCCACTTTGGCTAACGGTTTGGGATGCTCGCCTTTATTGGTTGAAATCAAAAACTCAACCCGATCATGCCCGTTAGCGGTTGCCGTATAGCGTTCATTTTTGATGATGATATCACCTTCGGGATTGGGTTGGGTTTCGAAGCGCACATCGAACAGACAGTTTGCGATACCAAGCTTCTGAAGTTCCTGAACGATCATACCGGAAAGCCGTTTGGAGAGCTCTTGCCGTTTTTGGGATAAGCGTTCACAAAGCACGCTTAAGCCGCGCTGAAACTCTGAAATTTTCTCGTTGGATTTTTCGATTTCCTCTTCAAAGTTCTCGGCAAGGCTTAACTCCGACTCAATGATGTGCTTATAGTTCAAAACTTCCTGGATCGATCCGCCATATTTTTTCTGCAGGGTATTAAGTGCGGTTAATCGCTGGCGGATCTCTTCCAATCGCTCGGAATTGAAATCAATGGAGGAGTTGTAGCGTTGGACAAATTTATTGATCTCATCAACCAGTGTGTGCGCTGAATATGCATCGGAGGCGCAATCCGAAAAGCTGTCATCGATGCGCGAGAGATCTTCCAGGCGGTTGCGTGCTTGAACCAGCAGGCTGTAGACCGAATCATCTGATGCATACAGAATATCGTGAATCCAGGCTGTATCGTTGTAAAGCTTTTCAGCGTTTTCCAGGATCAATTGTTCTTTTTCAAGCTCTTCGGCTTCATCAGGTTTTGGATCAACCGAAGTGATTTCATTGAGCTGAAATTCAAACAAATTTTTTTTCTCGCGAAGGCTTTGTTCTTTATTGCTGAGTTCTTCGGCGCGAATTTTTGCCGCGCGAAGCTCATCGTATTTGGTTTTGTAATCCTCCAGCAAACCGCCAAGCCCGCCAAAATCATCCAGCAGTTGAATGTGGGTTTCGGTATGAAGCAACGATTGGTGATCGTGCTGGCCATGCAGGTCGATGGAATAATCGCCAACTTGCTTTAAAACCGAAAGCGTAACCGGTGAATCGTTGATAAAACATCGAGATTGACCTTTGGCGGAAATTTCCCGACGGATGATCAGTTCATCATAACAATCAATCTGGTTTTCTTTCAACAACTCATTAACCGCTTTATTATTTCCCGATTCGATGATGGCTTCAATAATGGCTTTATTGGCGTCTTTCCTGACAACTTCGGGTTTGGCGCGATCACCCAAAACCATTGCCAGCGCGCCTATCAGGATGGATTTGCCCGCGCCGGTTTCGCCGGTAATGATGTTCAAACCGCTTTTAAATTCTATGCTAAGTTCATCAATCAACGCAAAATTTTTGATGAATAAGTGTCTGAGCATAAATGCTTGGGTTAATTTTTAAGAATTACCTGGATTGAGCCATTCTGAAAAAAACAATGATTGTTCATCGGTTTGATCCGGGCATTTTACCACACGATAAGCGTAATTTTCTTCCAATATCAACTCGGTTTTTTTTAGCGCGTTTTGACGAATATAGGACACCTGAATCGTTTCTCCAGCGTTGTGTCGGCGTAAAACATCATTTAATTTCACGTTCATTAGGCTGGCATCGTTAATAGCAACCAATTGATCGTTTTGATCCAATCCCGCTCGAAATGCCGCCGAATCGGGAATGGCAAATTTAAGCGTTGGGAATGGACCCTCTTCCGCACTCATCACCGCGCCGATGGATGGCAGGTTGGCGTTAGCGGTTTTCTCCAGTTTAAGACCCGCATAGCTTAATATGTCGTTGTATGGGATTTCTTTGGTGCTGCGAACATAATGATCAAAAAATGCTTTCAAAGAACTGCCCGCCAATTCATCAACCAGGCTTTCAAACTGGGTTTCATTAAAGCCCACGTTCTTTTTGGCATAACGCTCGTTAAGCTCCCGCATGATATGATCAAGGGAAACGCGGTTTTGAGTTCGATGCCGCAACTCAAAATCCAGGCAGAGCCCAACCAGTAAGCCTTTGACATAAAAATTAATGGAATTTAAATCAGCGCCCCGCCGGTAACCCGTCAGCCAGGCGTTATAGGACGAATCGGCCAGGGTTTGAACGGTTCGGCCATAATTGTTTTGCACATAGGTTATGTCTTTGGAAAGATACTCCATGTAGGTTTTTTCCGACCACAACCCGGAGCGCCAGAGCGAGAGATCGCCATAATAACTGGTAAACCCTTCAAAAATGTAGAGCAGAGTAGTGTAAGCTTCCTGGCTGTAATTATAAGGCGCAAACACATCCGGCAACATCCGTTTAACACACCAAATATGAAAAAACTCATGTGAGGAGATGCTTAAAAAATCGTTGTATTTCTCTTTAAGCGTTTTAGCCGGACCGAGCACAATTGAGCAGGCGTGTTTATGCTCCACGCCATGATAAAAACGGTTCGGGAGGAAATGGTACAAAAAGGCGTAATCGCGCTCCAGGGGGTTATCATCCATTAACTTGAATTGCGCGTCAACAATTCCGGCAAGATCAATTTTGATCTGTGCTTCGGAAAGAGACGTCTCCTGAAACGTGGTTTTTGATTGGATGTAGATATGAAAACGAGTGTTACTCGCTTCAAAGTCGAAGTGAGCAACAGAAGGCGACATGATGATCGGTGAATCGATGAGATCGTCATAAGAAGCCGCTGCAAATCCATTTCCCGAATCCAATTGCTCAAGGTCGGTAGCTATTTGCCAATCATGTGGTTGTTCAAGATGAAGCAACGTGGGGTGGAATCGAACGCTTTCTTCATGCATCAGCATGTTGGACATGGTCAGGAAAATTTCATCATAACCCACGTAGCAATTGCCGGCATCCAACGGCCCCGGGGCAAAAAACCGGTAAACGATGCTAACCCACTCGGCGTTTGAGCTATCAATAACCCAGGTTTGTTTGTCAGTTTTTTGAAACGAAAGCGACTCTTGATCTGAAAATGCCTCAAATCCCGAAACCTGTGCCGCATAGTTTTGAATGGTATATCTACCGGGACGCCAGGCCGGAAGCTGAAAGGCAAGCGTTTCGGCCTGAGCCGTGTTTTTGACGCGCTGACAAACATAAACCATGTGACGATTTGGCTCGCTGAATGAGATTGCATAACCCGAATGGAATTTTGGGTGGTTCAATAAGAGGGTTTTTAACGGATTGTTTTCTCGAGAAAATTCTGATGGCATAATACAAATGATTTAAAAACGGATTTGGGTTAAAATCTAATTCAACGGTTGAGCTAAAACAACCGGTTTTTTAAAAACCGTACTTTTCCCGGATGCTGAAAAAACTTCAACCAGCACAATGTATATCCCGATGGGTGCAATTTTCCCGGAACTTTCCCTGCCATCCCAAATAATGGTGCCTTTAGCATTTGAGGGCCTGCCATTTTCAAGGGTTTGTACCAAACGCCCGCGCGCATCAAAAATTTTAGCTCGCATGCGTTGCGCCGATTCACTGAATGTAAAAGATATCAAGGTATGATCATCGTTACCATCCGAGTTTGGTGAAAACGGATTGGGTGAAATTTCTAGCCTTGCCTTTCGGTTTTGTTCAGGCGAGCTTAAAAACGCAAGATTTTTTTTGCCAGGCGATCCGCCATACGTGCGATCGGTGCAGGTTGTCCAATTAGATGGATCATTGCTATCGAAGTTCGGGTTTATGCGTTCCAGGGATTTGCCGGATGTTTCCGAGAAAAACGGATTGTGCCAATTCGGCGTGTAGCTGACTGAATCAACGTTGTAGCCATATTGATCGGTTAATAGGGCAAGATCGCCCTCATTATTTAACGAAAACGTGCTTCGGGAGTCATCATAGAGTAACAAAACATCCGAATTGTTTTTTAAGTACGGGTAGTATAAAACCAATCGTGAGCTATCGGGATGTTGGGCTTTTTCCGGCGAAAAAACCGCATACGCTCCGGGTTGAAGCGCTGCCGATTGATTCGTGAGTAAGTAGATGTTTCGTTCGCCATGCTCATTGGGCGCATCCAGAAGTTGCCAGCCGTTTAAATCAATGGGATTGGCGCTTTTGTTATAAAGCTCAATATAATCGGGCTGATCCTGGATAAAATCATCGGAATTTTGGATCGGTGCATACATGATCTCATTGATAATCACCGAATTATACACAGCCCCGATAAACACGTTTGAGGCGCTTACATTGTTACCCGGATTTTCATCGCTTAGATCATCAATTTCAAACAAAAGTTTTTTGGCGTTTGCTGAAGTTGGCGTGTAATAAAATGCGATCAGCGTTGAATCGTTCGTCGGTATATCCTGTGAAATAACAACCGAAGAGAGTATTTCGGAGGATTCCGGTATGTTGTTATCGTTATCATCGGCAAACATTTTAACTTCGGAGCCGCTACCCATCGCGTTCAATCCGACATTTTTAACGGCGGCATCGATGTGAACGGTGGTTAATGGCGGGGTATGAACAATCGTTGGGGCGCTGATTGCCAGATCATATTGAAATGGCGATACGGAATTTCTAAAACCCGGCGTGCCGTTTTCAACAGTGCTTTGAGCATAATTGGCAGCTATATCACTCTCAGTGGGAATGATTTTTTCATACGAATAGCCTTTATTGCCGCCGCCTTCATAGGTGAAATCAACGATGGTTTCGCCGGATGAGTTTTTGATGATCACATGGTCGCCGGAGTTATTTAAGCTTATATTTTTATTGGCTTTTAAGATGATCGCTTGTTCAGGGATCAGGTCTTTGTACAATTGAATATGCCCATCTTCAAAATAACTTTGCGGCAGGATGATGGCATACTGATTTGGCAATAGCGTTGACGACATGGCAGAATCAACGGTGAAGGATATGGTTGATGAACTGACGCCTTCCAGAGTCCACCCAAGCAGATCATAACTCTCCGTAGG
Organism: Chloroherpetonaceae bacterium; assembly: GCA_028277445.1. Taxonomy (GTDB): domain Bacteria; phylum Bacteroidota; class Chlorobiia; order Chlorobiales; family Chloroherpetonaceae; genus JANQGG01. The sequence goes on from JANQGG010000056.1 coordinate 26,633, forward strand.
ATCAGTATTATACAGTTCAAGGAATTCGTTTGATACATTGTCGTTCGGATCGTACATAATTTCGTTAAGCTTAATCGGATGAGGTATAGATTGGCCTAAACCGATTTCTGAAATGGCTAGAACGAAAAATCCTAAAAAGAGAGTCCTGAAAACAGTGATAGTCATGGGGTATTGATTTGGTTATGTTTGTTAACCGATCATGGCATGGATAAGAGTTTTCTGATCAACCACTCCAAAGATAATAAACCCAGGATGAGAAAAAGTATAGACGTTTGGCTGGCAAGTTCAAAACTTTGCGTGTTTGTTTTTGCTTTGGGTTTGTACCTGGGATCGGTTTTAATGTCCTTCACAAGCTGCTTTAAATGCTCAGTGGTATAAAATTTCCCGCCGCTTGTTCTGGCTATGTCTTCCATTAAATCTTGGTTGGCTTCCGGTTTTAAGAATTCCAATCCCAGATCCTGAACCTGAAAAATGCCGGAAGCCTCCACAAATGTTGAGTTTTGAACATACGCTGTCGCTTTATAGCTATAATTACCTGAGGGTAAAAGACCTAAATCCGTTTGGTATTCACCGCCGCTACGCATCGACTTGAATGTTGAAAATAATTTTTTTTGCGAGTTTTGCCCTAAAACTTCAAGGTTAATGCGTGCATCTTCAATGGGTATGAGTTTATGATTTTGTAAAAAGGCTGAAAGTTTAATTTCCAGATGCTCATCAAACGTGCCGGATTTCGGGAAGATGCTCAGAAGATTGATCTCCTCATTTTCAGAAAGCCATTCCATAGTGGATACGAGTGTTTGTTGATATACCTCCCGGATTAAAGGATTGGCATTTAAGCGCCAACGCCATAAGCCATCGCCGCAAATAACCCCGCTTTTTTGGTTGGTTTCATTAAAAAGCCAAAAAAACGGCTTTGCGGTTTTAGGATCAGATTTTTCAACCCAAACCACAGATGAGCCTTTTTTAGGTGTAATATTACTCTTAACCAAACCCACAGGCGGCGTTTCGGCCAGCCGCTCTCTATAATCAGAAGGTAATGCGGCAGAAAACGGTAATACCATTAAGTCCTGCCCGGGTTCAAGAAACGTCTCAAGAGCCATACCTTTTAATTGTGGCGAAGATTCTGCAAAAGGAAGAAACGATTCGAAGCCGGAAAGCCGGTTTAATGCAGTTTGCCGGGTAATCCAAACAAACAGCGCCGGCTTTTTTGTCTTAAGCAAATTTTGAATTTTATTGATCGATTGCTGATCGGTATCCTTTGTTGGAAAACCTATAAGAATGATCGTATGAAGTTTTTCCCTGGAATCTAACAGAACGGATTTGCCAATAAAGTTGCCCGGCGATTTTTGGACGAGCTTGCTCACCGTAAAGTTTTTTAATGGGTTTAGTGTACTTAACAGCGCTGAAAGATCAGGCTCAGGGTAACCTGAAATAACCAGCAGGTGTTTTCGTTGATCTAAAATTTCGATCTTAAAGTCATAGCGGTTGTTGTTGGGTGAAACATCATCTTTAAACGTGTTGAGCGCAACCCTGAAGTGATTAACGCCTAATTTATCGGGCTTCACTGTAAATTTAACGGTGTGTTCTCTTGAGCTTAAAGTTAGGGCTTTTGTTTCTAAACGTCTTTTATTGCCTGACAATGAAATCTTGATTGATTTATCTTGGAAACCGTTTTGTTGAATGATGATGGATATTGGTATTTCTGTTCCGAGGTAAGCTTTATCAGGGGCAATCACACGGGTGATTTTAAGGTCTTTTTTGGGTTTTGGATCGCCTATTAATACGGTGTTAATTGGCACTGTACTTGCCTTAGCCAGTACAACAGGTTCTTCGCCTTGATTGATTTGGCCATCACTCAGAAGAATAGCTCCGCGAATTTTTTTCTCACGATCCACCTTCGCCAAAACTTTAAAAATTGAAGCCATGTTGGTAATCGGATCATCAAAATGCAGGGAATCTTTGGGAATTTCACGTATGGATTTTCCAAACGCATAAAGTTTTAGTGAAAGAGAATCTTTTAAATGGCTATCAAGGAAAGAATAGGCATAAATTGCGCTACTATCGCGTTTTATACCAAAATCATCCAAGCGCATGCTTTTTGAATGATCTACAAACACCGCCAGTTTTGATTTTTGAACAGATTGATTTTGCCATTCAAAAACAGGTTCTAATAACAGGAATGCCAAAAGCGCTAGTGAAAAGCTTCTGAGTATGATAAGAGAGAGTTTTATGTGAAAACTAACTGAAGCATTTTTATAGGCAAGAATTGCGAATGCAATCGATCCAAAAAGAATAAAAAAAGCCAGTAAAGGGTAGGGAAATTGAATATCAAATCCTGATAGCATACTCAAGCAAATAGCAATTCATGAAATTCCAAGATCGGAATTTTTTATTGCCATGCCAAATTCATCATAGATTTATGATGGGTATTGCTTGAGATTACTAATTGGCTGTCATTTTCACTTTTGTTACAGGTTGATCATAAATATTACCAACAACCTGAATCTTTTGTGGCTTGTATGTATAAAGAATATGGCCAAAATGCAATAAATCTTCAATCAAAATTGGCTCATGAAATGCATCTGAAATTATGTAGTCTTTTTCATAAATATCGTCCCCGTTGACATCGGTATGTCTTGTCCAGTACATAAGATCGATATGGGTAAGATGGTAACGAGAAAGATCATCAACTTCCCCCGCATAAGCAATATCAAGGTCCAGGTAAATAGACTTGACAGGTATAAAAATTTTTCGTTCCTTGCAGTACAGTCGGGCTTTTAATTGTAACATAATTCAAATTTAAGTTTACATATTAACTAAATAGCATAAGGTTCTTGCGTTTGTAAATGAGAGGTAAGGTCGTCAATTGACTCAAAGCAAATTTGCTGTTCTGAACCCAATGGATGAAGAACCAAACGAAATTCCTGGTCCTTTCCATCCCGTCCATTGACCTCAACCCAGATCATTTTTAAGAAGAATGCTTGCTGAACGACACTTTTTCTGTCGTTCCGAGGAGGATGTGTTTTAGAAATCATAGTTGCTTGTTTGAAAAAAGTTGGGACACTTTCATAGTGTGAAAAACAAATAATTACTTGATAAAAAAGTTTGGGAGTTCACCTTTTCCTAACCCTATTTGATTTACATCCAGGGTTGTACAATACCCCCAATTACGCCTAAGATATCATCCATGATGTTCTGATTTTTAATTTTCCTGTTAAAAAAAGCGTGGGGGACACCTTTTCCTAACCCTATTTGATTTACATCCAGGGTTGTACAATACCCCCAATTGCGCCTAAGATATCATCCATGATGTTCTGATTTTTAGTTAAAGAAGTAAAAATTTTTAGTGCTAAGTGCTAATCATTTAAACACTGACCTAAAATGCGAACCAATAGTCACTGGATGAGTAACTGAAAAGTAAGTAAGAGTATATTTTTTAAGAGGTTACAGGGTTTTATGAGGGCTTTTGAAAAGAATTATGAATTGAATTCTTTGATGAGTCTTTCAATATGTAGCGGTGGAAAGGTGTTGAGCTCTTTTCTAAAAGCTTTTTTGCAACTTTTGAATATTTTTTGAGCTTTTGAAAACAAGTTTCGTCGTTTGCAGCTTTTAATTAAGAGTTCATAAGCAGTTTCTGAAATGGGATCAACGGAAAGTATTTTTTGGCAAAGCGCTTCGGCTTTTGGGGTAATTTGAGCTTCATAGTAATATTCGGCTAAAAACAGTAGCGCTTGAATGTAATGGTCTTTTAAGGTTTCCTGGTAGTATGCAGCCCAAACTTCATAACGATCGTTGTATAATAAATCGCCCCGGTATAACTCGAGAGCGTGTTCATATTTTTCAGCGGCCGATTTGTTTAAGCCCTTTTGTTCAGCAAGACTGGCTTGGTTAAGCAAGGTTTCAAATTCTTCCATATCGTGCACATAATTTACCCCATGCGTGCCAAGGTTGAGTTTATAGCCTTCATCATGTTTGGTTAGAAAGCTTTGGTTGGGTTCCAAAAGTTGGTGTTTATAAAACGTTTTGCGAATACCCGATATGGCGTTCTGTAACATTTTTTGATGATACCGACTGTACGATTTTGGCCATATATACTCAATAAGGGTATCGGGAAAGACCGGTTGATGGTGGTGCAAAAGCAAAATTTTAAAGGCTTGTAAGGAGGCCGTGTTTGGAAAATCCTGATCGGTTATGCTTTTTTGAGGGCGAACATTGTTGCCATTGGCGTTCACGACAGAAATGTTAAGCTGACCAAACGTTTGAATGTAGAGCGTATTTTGGGCGTCGTAGCATTTGATCTCACCCGGTATTTCGTATGGCGATATCTGATCAAATAAACCCAACGATCGTTTTTGCTCGATAATAATGTTCAATGCGTTTTCAACATCATGAGTTTTGAGACCAAAAGTATTCTCTTCATTTTTTTGGAGATGGATTTGAGCAAAAGTCATGACATGCTCTGCTAATCGCCAATGCCGTTTTAAGGCTATTTGAGCTTGGTCTTTGGGCAAATCACTAATAAGTTGAAAAAAACGATCAAGTAATTTTAATACATTAATTTGTGAGGACTCATTGTTTATTAAGCATGTGTATGCTTTAAATAAATAAATCTCTGACAACAATGTTGCTATAAACTTACCAGGAGGTTCAAATTGTGAAATTAAATTCGAAATGAATAATTCAGCATTTTTATAATCATTCATAGAAAGTGCTTTTAAAAAAACACACAATTGGTGATGAAGCTGATTGTGCAACGTCGGTTGTTTGATCTTGGCGAATACATCATGAGCACGTTCAACAACAGTGGGTATATCAGAGACTCGGTTTGAATAAAATGCGTTTAAAAGCTGGGTGTATAATATGACCAAGGCATGTGATGGTGTGATGTTTATAAAATAGTTAGCCGCGTTATTGTAATGAAGGTGGGCGTCATTAAAATTGCCTTTTGCCGATTCACATTCTGCGAGTAAAAAGTTTAACGTGGCAATGGCGGTTTTGTAGGCATAGTTTTCAGCAAGAATTAAACTTTCTTGAATTTTAGGTAATGCTTCATGAAATCTACCGAATGAAACCAACATAAACGCATAGTCTTTAAGCAGATCAATCTTATGTTTGGGTTCTGTTTGAGGCAGCCTTGCATAACGTTCATTAAATTTTAAGGTGGCTTCATCCAGCCCAATTTCAATCGCTACAAAATAATTGAACCTTAGTATTTGTTCCATCAGTTCATTGTCATCCAGTTCTCGCGATAATTCCCAGGCTTCATTTATAAGTTTAATTGAAGTTTTAAGCTCTTCATATTCTGATGACATTTGAGATAAGGCATAAGCATAATGTGTGAGGGATTTTGCTAAAATTGAATTGAGCTGTGTTCTATGTGATTTTTTTAGCGCAGATATTAAAGCTGGGGCTTTTTCTTTGATGGCAGTAAAATCCGCTTTTTGGTAATCGTTTTCAATTGAAAGTAGTTGAATCTGAAAGTCTAATAATGACTCTTTAGCGATTTTATAGTTAGATTCTAGTTCATTAAGAAGGAGTTCCGAATTCGAAATATTTCCTAATAAATGCTCAAGTTTAGCGCTTAAAAAGGTGAGTTTACTAAAAGACTTGATATCTATTCCCAATCGTTTGATATCGGCTAACTTTTCTTTTAAGCGAACCAAGGAAACATTGGGCGTTTTTTGCAGCATTTTCCAAAGTAAGGCAATACTTTTGCCTGCGTCTTCCGCCAACACGTAAAATTCAAGAGATAAGATCGGTTCTTTGGTTTCATAGTACTTTCCACATGCGTGATACAAAGCCAGTCGAACGTGATGAGGGATTTTAGATAACAAAAAATCCCTTAACAATTGATGCATGTAAAATTCAGCATCTTTATCTTTTTCACCTGAAATAAGCTGGGCGTTCAAAAGCTTTTCAATAATCTCTGAGGTCGATCGTTTAGGCGAAGAGAATGGCGATAAAAAAGAAAACTCGTCTTCGAATTCTATGATTCGCAGGTAAAGATTTTTAGAAAGTCGCTTTGAAAATTGAGATATCGGCGACGTGGAAAGCATAAACAACTGTATTTCGCCAGGTAATTCATTGAAAACTTGCTCTGATAGGTATTTGTTGATTGTATCTTTAGCATGATACCGATTAAGCAAAATCTCTTTTTCGTGTTTGGTTTTGCCTAACTGGCTCATAGCCAAAACCAGGCTTCCTGCCCAACCGCCGGTTAGTTCATGCAGTTGATCAATAAAAGTTGGATTGTTAGTTACATGTATTTTATCAGGCGAATGCAATTCAACCAATTCCTCTACTTCGGATTTCGTAAACCGTAAATCTTCTTTTGAAATCTCAAGGTAGCTTTGGCTGACCATGTATTTCATGATGTTGAGATTCAGCGCGGTACGGGATGTGAAAATCAATTTAAGATGAGACGGGCTCCCATCAATAAACCCGGTCATGAATGATTTTATGGATGAAGACGAATTGACATGCTGATAATCATCCAATACTAAGATGAGCTCTTCGGTTAATACCTCATCTAAAATTTCACCGATCAAAAAGCCAAATCGCTGAATGTTTTTTTCAGATGATTTAGGACTAAGTTTTAAACTTTCATATTGAATCCAGAACATATCCTGAAACTCAGGATAAATACTGGTCAGAGTTTCAGAAAATTTACTGATGAATGTGTAAAAATCTTCATCGAAATGATGCAGTCCGATCCAACGAAATGCATAAATGGAACTGTAAGATAAGGTAAATAGACTTGCAGAGGTGGATTTGCCATAACCTGCCGGCGCGATCAACGCACAAAGCTTTACATACTCAATATCTTGTATTAGTGAAAGAATACCTTGGCGCTTGATTAACATCCGCGGCAATCTTGGAGGATTGAATGATGTATCTTTTTTCTTCAAGGTGTTGGTATTCTAACAAATTCTTAGTTAACCGATTTTAGTAATAATAAATTTTGTGTCCTGTATTATTAAAATAGCGTTATCATAATAAGTTTGCTTATACAATTCGATGACTCGATAAAAGAAATGTAAAGCCATTGAATCATTAAGCATTATGAGGCTATTTTTTCCTGTGAAAATGTCTGCAAATCAATTTAATCCCAAATCGGTCAATAGGTTAAAATTTCTAATGACGGATTTAAAAATTAAGAACACGCATTCTTAAGTGTCATTGGAAGCTCAAATATTTGACAAAAAACAAACAGAAAATGACACTCATTTTCTAGTCATGCTGAGTTTTCATATTTAGCAATAAACAAACTGGTAATGACGCGTTACATCATATCCAGTCATG
>JANQGG010000070.1 GCA_028277445.1 Chloroherpetonaceae bacterium
TCCTTATCAAATAGCAACCCTCAATAATCTCTATTGGCTTACTCAGACTTCTACAGCTTGGGATAAACACTTTGTTCAAACCACAGATATTGATGCCTCGGCCACAAAACAATGGGATGATGGTGATGGCGGAGATCCTGAAGGGTTTTTACCTATTGGAAATTTTTCAACCACCTTCACAGGTAGCTATGATGGCCAGGGCTTCATGATAGACAGCCTTACGATAAACCGCCCCACAACTAGTGGTATTGGCTTCTTTGCAGCTACCAGCGCTGCCAGTATTTCAAACTTATACCTTAAACATGTTTCTATTACAGGAAACATGTTTGTTGGCGCTCTTGTTGGAAATAACGCCTCAAGCACATTGGAAGATTGTTTTTCATCTGGCAGTGTAACAGGCAATCAGGATGTAGGTGGTCTTGTGGGTTATAACCGCTATGCTTCAACGATCGACAAAGGCTTTTCTTCCTGTACAGTAAGCTCAACCATAAAAAGAGTGGGCGGATTGGTAGGTTATAACAGCACCTCAACCATTACATACAGTGCCTCAAAAGGCTTCGTTAACGGTGTTGAAGATGTCGGTGGTTTGGTTGGTGCAAATTGGGAATCAACCATCAGGGAATGTTACTCACTCAGTAATGTTAGCGGTTCTGAAGATGTAGGCGGCCTGATCGGGTATAACAATCACTCCATCCGGTATTGTTGGTCTGCTGGTGAAGTTAGCGGCACAACCAATGTTGGCGGATTGGTTGGAAGAAATATAAATGCAATTGTGAATAATTTTTGGGATATGGAAACATCCAACCAGCTGACAAGTAGCAACGGTGGGACCGGCAAGACAACCGCAGAAATGAAAACGGATATAGACTATCTCATTGATGGTTGGCCGGAATATATGTTACAGTTTGACTATCAAATAAATTTTGGTTATCCGTTTATATATGGTCTGCCCTACGAGAGCGATGAAATGTCCATACCAGCTAATTATACCGATGCTATGGATTTTGATAACAATGGCGTTACAGTGCAGTTTCAAACCGGCAATCCCAACACGACCCCTTTAAACTTAAGCATTCAGCAGACTGATACTGAGCCTGGTATTGTGGGATCGCTTCCGGGTTTGGTTGAAAATCTCTCGCCCAGATACTGGACAGCCAACCTGCAACATGGTTCGGTTAATGGTACTTACGATATCACGTTTGATATATCCGGTATCCCTGGCATCAGTAGTTGCTCAGACTTGTATGTCTTAAAACGCGCTGATGGTAATTCACCATGGATTGATGTAGAAACGCTGGGTGGTGTTCTGGAATTCAGTAAATGCCCCGACTCACTGATCGTTCGGGGATTAACCAGCTTTTCGGATTTTGTGATTGGGGGCGGTAGTGATAATCCACTGCCTGTTGAACTGGCCACATTTACCGGGAAAATAATGCCGGGCGGGATAGCACTTAACTGGAAAACCTTCACCGAAACAGATAACCTGGGATTTGTAGTGCTCAGAAACGGCAATCCGGTTGCATCGTACGCCTCACATGCCAGACTCAAAGGGCAAGGCACGTCGTTTCAAGAAACCATCTATTCATTTCTGGATAAATCCGTTCATCCTGAAAACACTTACACATACCAGCTTCAAAGTGTTGACTACAGCGGGCAAACCCATAACTACAACCAAACTGTTACTTTAACGCTTCAACAGCCACAGGCATACGAACTCAGCCAAAACTACCCGAATCCGTTTAATCCTACCACCACCATTCGCTTTGTGATGAAAGAAGCCGGGAAAGCAACGCTCATGGTATTTGATATGTTAGGCCGAAAGGTTTTCGAAAAGACACTTCAAGCAGAAAAGGGTGAACATTCCCTAACTTTCAATGGCGACCATCTGACCAGCGGTATGTATTTTTACCGGCTCACCACCGAAAACTTCAGCAAAACCATGAAGATGATGCTTTTGAAATAATCCATTTTAGTTCACTGAAGATTGAAAAAATCACTTGACAACAGAGGCAATCTTGTCTAAATTATCCAAAAGTTTCCCTGGTTGCGTTTATCCCTGTTCTCTGGTCACAACTCGCAATTATTAAAGCAAACAAAAGGTTATCAAGAATAACCACCATTTTCGGCGTTCTGTCAAGGCTTACGGAGCTTCATGGCAACCTATATTTTAAACTGTATTTCAAGGCGAATGCCTGTCCAAGTAGTTCTGATTAACCAGGATATTTGATTCCAGGAAGTCCCTTTTACCAATTGATATTCGTTTCGGTAACCGGTTCAAAGAAAGGAGGCACTTTAGAAGTAAGATCAAATCACCCTTAAAACTTTTGTTTTAGAAACAAATCACAAAACACACGGAGGATAAAATGAAAAATCATAAGCTTGTTATTTCGATAGTGATTTTGGCGTTTTTGATGATAGGAAGTCAGGTAGTAGAAGCAGGTTCAATTGTACTTAATTTAAAGCGAACAACTCTCAAGAATGTGGATGATGCCGCAGGACGCTGGCAGTATTCCGGCGGCGATGTTTATAAAGGCAGAACAAAGGTCGGCCATTACGCGGTAACGCGCCGGGTTATTTTTAAAGCAACCGAAGCGCAAAATACTGCTATGGTAACCATGTCCATCTTTTTCCTCAAAGAGAAACCACCTCAGAACATAACCCTGCAAGGCGCGCACGATTTCAACAGCGGCATTTACAAGGGCAGTGTAAGTGCAGCCTCTAAAAAATACAATTGGATACGCGATGCGAGTTTTACGGGAAATACAGCTAAAAAAACATTGAGGATAGAATGGCTGGGTTCAAAACAACTCTCCCTGCCCTAGAGAGGTTATTTGCAGGACGCAATTAAAATATGTTTAAAAAGTAGGGGCAATTCATGAATTGCCCCAATAAGTTTTAAGGTATGTTATAAAGCTGGTTTTAAGAACACCCGCTCGTCATGCCACAATCTTCGCACACCACGCAGCTGCCGTTTTGTTTCACATTCATCGAGCCGCAATTGGTGCATTGTTCCCCGGTATAGCCTTTCACTTTGGCTTGCTCAATTTTCAACAGTTCAGCGCTCTGATGATTGATCTGCTCCTGAAGTTCAGGTGAAGAAGCTTGAGGCACATGCTTCAGTTCCGGTAAAGCCGGATTTTTAGCCATTGGATCCTGAGTCACCGGTTGAACCGCCCGATCTTCCCCATTATTGAGATTTGTTTCAGGGACTTCATCAACGGCCTTTACATGAACAAAATCTTCACGTCCCAAATAATCATAACCAATCGATCGGAAAACATAATCCAGAATCGATGTGGCATTTTTAATGACTTCGTGGCCGCGAACCGGGCCTGCCGGTTCAAAACGCGTAAATGTAAAACTATTAACGAGTTCTTCAAGCGGCATCCCGTATTGAAGCGCTTTGGAGGCTAATACCGCAAAGCAATTCAAAAGCCCTTTAAACGACGCGCCTTCTTTGTACATATCAATGAAGATTTCGCCAATAGCCCCATCTTCATATTCACCTGTACGCAAAAATACTTTGTGCCCATTAACATAGGCCTCGCGAATGTAACCTTTACGTTTTTTTGGCAATCGCCGGCGATTCTTTTCATAATCCATGCGCCCGGCAATGGCCTGTTGAACTTCTTTAGGCCCTTTGGTTTCATCCAGGGTTTCTTCATCGCCAAGCATGATAATTTCATCCAGATCGTCATAATACGTGCTGTTGAGCGGCTGGGAAAGTTTGGATGAATCTCTGTACAAGGCAATGGCTTTGATCATGGTTTTCCACGATTCCATATACACATGATTTACCTCTTCAACCGTTGCTTCCATAGGCATATTTACGGTTTTGGAAATAGCGCCCGAAATGAAGGGTTGAACTGCTGCCATCATGCGAACATGCGCCATATAAGGAATAAAACGCTCACCGTTTTTGCCGCATTTATTGGCGCAATCAAAAATTGGCAAATGCTCGGCTTTTAGATGCGGGGCACCTTCAATCATCATGGTGCCGCACACATAGTCGTTTGTGATATCAATCTCATGTGCGCTGTAGCCCAAGAGCGTGAGCATATCAAAATCCGGGGAGTCCAAATCCTGATCGGTAAAGCCTAGCGATTTACAGAAATCTTCACCGAGCGCCCATTTGTTAAAGGCAAATTTAATATCAAACACATTATCAAGTTGCTCTTCAATCACGGAAAGTTTTTCTTCGGTAAAGCCTTTTTCCATGAGCGATTCACGTGTGATTCCCGGCGAGCCGATAAGCGTGCCATGACCTTTGGAGTACTGTTCAATTTCTTCAATCTGGCTTTGCGAATACCCCAAATTGATAAGCGATTTATGCACGGATTGATTGACAATTTTAAAGTACCCGCCGCCGGAAAGCTTCTTGAATTTTACAATGGCAAAATCAGGCTCAATACCCGTAGTATCACAATCCATCACCAAACCAATGGTACCGGTAGGCGCAATAACGCTCACCTGAGCATTGCGGAAGCCGTGCTTTTCTCCCAGTTCAAACGCTTGATCCCAAACTTCATGAGCCGCTTTCAACAAATCTGGTGAGCACAAGGTTTGATTAATTCCAGTTGGCGGGATGGTTAAATCTTCATATTCCGTAACAGGTGAATTATAAGCAGCGCGGCGATGATTGCGGATCACCCGAAGCATTGCCTCACGGTTGTTTTGATATTTAGCAAACGTGCCAAGGTCTTTGGCCAGTTCGGCTGAAGTGGCATAGGCCTGGCCGGTTATGATTGCCGAAATTGCGCCGGCAATGGTTGCGGCTTTTTTGGAATCGTATGGCACACCATTGATCATCAAAATAGTGCCGAGGTTTGCAAACCCAAGTCCCAATGTTCTGAAATCGTAGCTAAGCTGCGCAATGCGTTTCGAAGGGAACTGCGCCATCAACACGCTGATCTCCAGTACGATGGTCCATAAACGGGCGGCATGTCGAAGCGACTGGGCATCAATCTCTCCGGTTTTGTGATCAAGATACTTGATCAGGTTCACGCTGGCCAAATTACAGGCGGTATCATCAAGGAACATGTACTCGCTGCATGGATTGCTGGCATTAATGCGCCCGTCGTTCGGGCAGGTGTGCCATTCGTTGATGGTGGAGTCGAACTGCAAGCCCGGATCGGCGCACTTCCAGGCAGCCATGGAAATCTTATTCCAAAGTTCGCGCGCTTTTACCGTTTTGGAGACTTTTTTGGTGGTTCGCCAGGTTAAATCCCAGGTACCATCTTCTTCAACCGCTTTCATAAATTCACGCGACACCCGAACCGTATTGTTGGAGTTTTGCCCGTTTACGGTAGCATAGGCTTCGGATTCGTAATGGGTATCGTAGGCATCAAAATCCAGTGAAGTAAATCCCTGATCCACCAGCGAGAGCGTATGCATAATCAGGTTCAGAGGTACACCACGGTGCATGGCTTTTTTAATGAGAGCGTTAAGCTTATGGTTTTTCTTACGATCCGAGCCGTCAAGCAACGCTTCATCAACAATGGCTTTTAGAAATACTGAGCTTACTTTAGAGCCGGCAACCATTGAAGCCACTTTATACTCTTCATTGACTTTCCAATCAATAAACCGTTCAATATCGGGATGGTCTATATTTACAATGACCATCTTTGCTGCGCGCCGGGTTGTGCCGCCCGATTTAATGGCGCCTGCCGCCGCATCAAATATCTTTAGAAAACTCATCAAACCCGAGGATGTGCCGCCGCCGGAAAGCTTTTCGCCTTCGCCACGCAGATTCGAAAAATTAGAGCCCGTTCCACTGCCGTATTTAAAGACTCTGGCTTCCCGGACAATTAAGTCAAAAATGCCGCCTTCATTGACGAGATCATCCTGAATGGATTGAATAAAACAGGCATGCGCCTGAGGGCGTGAATACGCATTGGTGGATTTAGCAATTTTCTCTGTTTCGGGATCCACATAGAAATGGCCTTGCGAACGTCCATCGATTTTGTAGGCAAAATCCAATCCTGTGTTAAACCATTGCGGCGAATTAGGCGCCGCCATTTGATTGAGCAGCATGTAAGCCACTTCGTCATAAAACGCTTCTGCGTCGGCTTTGGAATCAAAATAGCCATGCGTTTCGCCCCAAAACCGCCAGCACCCAGCCAGGCGATGAACCACCTGCTTGATGGAAGTCTCACTCCCTAAAACCTGGTTGCCTTTTTCATCAAGCTGTGGTTTTCCTTCGGCGTCAAAAAGCGGCACGCCGGCTTTTCGGAAATACTTTTGCGCCAGAATATCCGTGGCCACCTGCGACCAGCTTTGCGGCACTTCAATATTGTGCATTTCGAACACCGTTGTCCCATCCGGATTTCTCAGAACGGATGAGCGATAGGTATACTCAACTAAATCATAAACACTTTTTCCGGCCTTGGTATATAAACGCTTGATTTTCATTATGTATGTATATCTTTAACGACCTGCAAAAAGCCAGCAGGACATGGTTTAGGGATGAAAAAGAAAACAAAAGCTGCCTGAATTTTAGGTTCCGGCAGCTCTTAAAATGTCATGATTAAAGTACAAACAATTTTCAATATCTAAAATCATTGAAAGTTTTTTTGCAAAGTTTACTATCAAACTTGAACCGGAATTATCAAATTAACCTCCGATGTTCTTATATGCTTCAACAATTAAATGCTTGGTTTGCTCAAAATCACTAAAGTCTTTAATTGTAAGTTCAAATTCGCCTGTTCCAAAATGGCCAACATTCCTAACATCACGGGCTTGCTTAGGCAATGGCTGTATTTCATCAGGATTTATTTTTAAATAAAGTGTCAACTTTTTCTTATAAGTCTGAAGACATACAAAATTCTGACTGGTTTTATAAGCAATGTAGTGTTTCTTTGGCAACTCTTCTATAGAATTATCTAAAGATATAATGTGATCTCTAACTGTGTTAAATAATTCAACTATTGAATTTTCAAGATTTTCATAATGCTCCTCCACGGAGTATATTGCTGTTTTTCTTGTAAGTGCTGCTTTCTTACCAGCTTCTACCATAACCGGATTTTTACCGTTAAAATCATCCGGTTGCTTTAATGATGTAGAATGAGTTCGTTTAAATACTTCTTCAATATTTAAAATTCCGTTTTCATAAATTTTGTACTGCCATAATTCAATATTTGCACCCATAACTTGAACTGCATGTAAATCATATTTTTTATACTCAGGGGCTAGACATATCACACGAATATCAGACCAATCCACTTCAATTTCTCCATCTAATGCTTTGTTTGCAGCGATTTGAAAATCACCTTTATGATCAGTTATCCAATGTAAGTAATAAAGACTTTGGTTAATCAAATCCGATGAAGCTACTTTCTTGTATTCAATGATTACGGGATTTAAATCTTCAGATATTGCTAATGTGTCTATACGTCCTGAATGTATGCTGCCTGTTGAAAATTCAGTTGCGATTAATTGGCAATTAAAAACCGTTTCAAGATTTTGCTCAATTAATCTTTGGAGGTCTTTCTCAATTTTAAATTCACTTAATTTGATGCGCTTTACTTTTCCGTTGTTTATCTCAAATATTGCCATCTTATAAAAATTCACATAAAAACTTTTCAACAGCTAGTTTAGAAAGAAAGATTTTCATTTTGGATTGTCCAGTTTTTCAAGAAAGTCATCCAATGGAATCCTTTCGCCCGAATCCAGTTGTTTAATTCCTGCATCAATTTCTTGTCTATCTTTTTCAGATAGTTCAAACCAGAAATCTTTTTTTTCAGGTTTAAGGAAATCCATACCAATTTTTCCCGGTTTAGCTTTCACTAAACTGCCCTAAACATATAACCCTATTATCTATAAAATTGATTCACATCAATTACTAAAAAAACAATTTACATTTCCCCGCATTACTAATCTTTTTTAGGCAAATTTAACGAAAGGCTGAGTTCTCGTAAATGTTTTGGTGAAACCACCGAAGGTGCGCCCATCATCAAATCCTGTGCCTTTTGATTCATTGGGAAGGCAATCACTTCACGAATATTGTGCTGATCGCGATAGATCATCACCAAACGATCCAAACCCGGCGCTATACCTCCGTGAGGCGGCGCGCCATGCCGGAAGGCTTCAATCATATGGCCGAATTCCTCATCCACCTGCTCTTTGCTGTATCCGGCAATTTCAAAGGCTTTGTACATAATTTCAGGCTTGTGATTACGAATTGCGCCGCTGGAAAGCTCAATGCCGTTACACACAATATCGTATTGAAACGCTAAAATGCTTAATGGATCTTTTTCTACCAAGGCATCCATGCCGCCCTGTGGCATAGAGAACGGGTTATGCGAAAATTCAATTTTCTTTTCGGTTTCATTGAATTCATACATCGGGAAATCAACGATCCAGCAAAACGCCAGTTCGTTATTGTCGAGTTCAAATAAGCTTGAAAAATAAGTTCGCATGCCACCCATGATCTTGCAGGTTTTTTCCCAAACCCCTGCGCCAAAAAAGACCACGTCGCCATCTTCAAGATTCAGGCGATCCATTAAGGCTTTAAGCTCGCCTTCGTTTAAAAACTTCAAGATTGGGCCTTTCGGACCGCCGTTCTTAAACTGGATGTAGGCTAGTCCCGGCGAACCGTGTTTTTTAGCATGATCTTCTGCTTTGTCATAAAACAAACGTGGTTCATTACCACGGCCTTTTAAAACCAACGCTTTAACGCACTTACCGGGTTTGCAGTTGCTGGCAAATACTTTAAAGCCGGAATCTTTGAAAAAGTCCGAGAGATCCTGGATTTCCAATGGTATGCGCAAATCGGGCTTATCTGTGCCATACTTATCCATCACTTCTTTGTATGGAATCCTTGGGAACGGAAACTCGCGAATCCGCTTGGTTGAAAGGTTATCAGTCAGGTACTTGAAAAGACCTTCAAGCTCTTCAAA
Organism: Chloroherpetonaceae bacterium; assembly: GCA_028277445.1. Classification (GTDB taxonomy): domain Bacteria; phylum Bacteroidota; class Chlorobiia; order Chlorobiales; family Chloroherpetonaceae; genus JANQGG01. The sequence goes on from JANQGG010000070.1 coordinate 8,898, forward strand.
AAGTTCATCCTGTGTAATGAAGGACATTTCCATATCGAGCTGATAAAACTCACCGGGACTGCGGTCGGCGCGGGCATCTTCATCCCTGAAGCATGGCGCAATCTGGAAGTATTTATCAAAGCCAGCTATCATTAACAACTGCTTAAACTGCTGAGGGGCTTGCGGCAAGGCATAAAACTTACCGGGATGAAGCCGGCTTGGCACCAAGAAATCGCGGGCGCCTTCCGGCGAGCTTACCGTGAGGATCGGCGTTTGAATTTCGTGAAATCCGCGTTCTATTAAATACTTACGAATTTCAAAGGTAAGCTGGCTTCGGAATAAAATATTCTCTTTTAAATGCTCGCGGCGCAAATCCAAAAAGCGATATTTCAAGCGTAATTCTTCCGAGGTTTGCGTTTCATCGGCAATTGGAAACGGGATGGGCTCCGAAGCATTTTCAATGGTTAAATCATGTGCCACAATTTCAATATCACCGGTAGGAATTGAAGAATTGATCGTTTCATCGGATCGTTTGATCACATCGCCAACAATGGTGATCACCGACTCGCTGTGCAAATGTTCGGCGCGTTTAAAAACAGCTTCATTTTCGGGTTGAAGCACACACTGCGAGTAGCCGGTATAATCCCGAAGGTCTATAAAGATCAACCCGCCATGATCCCGAACTCGATGCACCCACCCGGAAAGCCGAACGGTTTCACCGATATGTTCAGCACGAATTGTACCACACAAGTGCGTTCTAAAGGGGTTTTTATGTTTCAATTCCAATAGTGTTTTTGAGTCTGAATTCATTTGATTAATAACTAATTTTCATCACGAAGAGATAAAATACAAGGATTGTGCGAAACGAAGCGGAAAACATGTTGATTAACGACGCGTTTTCAATTCTCCTTTTTCACGTTCGAACCATTACAACGAAACGCTTTACATTCAAGCCTCCATCGTTTGAGTCATCGCTTAATATCGTAAATCATGACATTTATTTAAAAAAATTCCCCGAATAACTTCGCTTGCTGATAAATATTTTAAGGATTAGCTCAATACATCAATTCAGCGCCGAATTCACGAATAAGGTATTTAACCACTTCATTGGTTTCGGCCAGTTCTTCAAACAATTCTTTTGGGCTCTTTTCTCGATGGGCTTCGGCAACATCTTTATCAAAAACCGGTTTTACGACAACTTGTGTCTGAAAAAACTCGCTCAGCGCCCATGTGAGTTTCGGGGCGTCTTCCTGAAGCGTTTCATACGTGAATGCATTTTTACACAAAATCTGTAAATGGCGATCTTCCAATCCCAAAATAGTGCAAAATGCCAGGTGCGATCTCAAAACCGATTGATTGCTTTCTTCCAGGTACTCAATAAACTCCTCCCATCGCGCCTGAATGTCTTCAACAGTAATGGTTTTTGATTCATCATGATCCGGGTGTTTGGGAACCTCGGGGGTTTCTTGTTTTGATTGAGGATGTTGATAGTGGGTGTTGCGAATAAAATCCGAAAAGGGCTCACGCCATTTATCCAATCGAAGTACCGGCAGCGTTTCCTGTGCAACAACCGGCAATAATGTCGATGTTTGTGATGACTGTTTCTTTTGCTCGCGTACCGGACTAGACTTCTTCCGTTGCTTTACTGCTATTTTTTTTTTAACGCGTCTTTTAACCCTGCAATCTCTTTTTCCAATGCCTCTACACGTAACGGCAGCTGCCCAAGCTGAGCTGGTTCGGTAAGCTTAAGCAATGCCAGCTCAAAACGAAGGCGGGGTTCGCGAAAATGCTTGATGTCTTTTTCTGCCGAAGTTATAACATCAACAAACCCAAGCAATTGCTCAGCAGAAAACTGTTGCACTTCCGATTCATAGCGGGCTTTACTTTCTTCGGTACCTTCAACCAATTTGGCCGAACGCAAATTAATCACCGTTAAATAATTTCTGAAATGCTCAATCAAACGAGTCAAGAAATCGGAAGGATCGTAGCCTTTTTCAAACACAAACCGGGAAAGCTCTAACATAGCCTTGGCATCTTTGTTTGTGATGGCCGTGGTGACGTTAAAAAAGAGCTCATCATCGATATCATTCAACAACTCAGCGACGGTTTCATAAGCAATCGTTTGCTCAGCGTTGCCGGCGCAGAACGAAATCACCTGATCCAAAAGGCTTTGTGCATCGCGCATCGCGCCATCGGCTTTGCGGGCAATTAAGAGCAAGGATTTATCATCGATATGGATCGCCTCCTTTTCACAAATGGCTTTGAGCTGCGCCTGGATATCCTGAATGGCAATGCGTTTGAAATTAAACTTCTGACAACGCGAAGAAATCGTGGGCGGCACTTTATTCATTTCCGTTGTCGCAAAGATAAACACCACATGCTCCGGCGGCTCTTCAAGCGTTTTCAGAAACGCATTAAACGCGGCATTGGAAAGCATGTGAAATTCATCAATAATATAGACCTTGTATTGTCCTTTTTGAGGCGCGTAACGAACATTTTCACGTAAAGCGCGAATGTCTTCTACGCTGTTGTTGGAAGCGGCGTCGAACTCAGATATGTTCAGGCTGGTTCCGGCATCAAAATCCTGGCAACTTTCACACTGGCCGCAAGGTTCGCTTTCCTCGGTGCGATACTTTGTATCGCTTTGGATTTTTTCACAATTCAGCGCTTTGGCTAAAATTCGGGCAGCCGTTGTTTTTCCTACGCCCCGCGAGCCGGAAAAAATATACCCGTGAGCAATGCGCTGAGAGCGAATGGCATTTTTTAATGTGCGCGTTACATGCTCCTGCGCGGCTATGTCTGAAAATTTCTGAGGCCGGTATTTTCTGGCTATAACAATGTAGGACATCTGGTCTAAACGCTAAATCTTTAGGTAATTTTGGCTGGAATATACAAAACTTTTTCAGCTCTTTTTAACACCTCATTTCTTAAACTCCTGTTCCGTACCAACCGTGGTAATGAGCCACAAACCAATAATAAAAAAGACAAGAAGCGAGGCAACAGCAACCCGCTGGCTTTCGGAAACCGTTGAAATTACGCCAAAAATCCAGGGTCCAACTATGGCTGAAGCTTTACCGAACGAGCCGTCATAAAATCCAAAAAACTCTGCCGTATGCTGCTTTGGGGTAAGCCTTGCCATCATGCTTCTGGACGCTGATTGCGAAGAGCCCATAGAAATACCGGCAAGCAACCCAACCACATAAAACATCTCCTTATTTTCGGTGACAAATGTCAGCAAAATCACCCCGATCCAAATCAATAGCGTAATGACAATGGTTCGTTTCGGCCCGATTTTATCGGTAATGAATCCAAAGATCACCGATCCTAAAATCGCCGTGGTTTGAACCGTAATGAAAAAAATCACCAATTCCTGGAAGCTGAAATTCAGGGTGTTGGCTGCATAGATGGAAGAGAACGCAATAATGGTTAAAATCCCGTCGTTATAGAAGAAAAACGCTAACAAAAACCGCACCAGGTCGGGGTATTTTTTGACGTGCCCCAAGGTATATTTTACACGGCGAAGCCCTTCTTTAATGAAATTTACCGGTTCGGCATGGTCGTGTTTTTGATCTCTTAACACAACAAATAAGGGAACTGAAAATACCGCAAAAAACCCGGCTGTAACCAGAAAGCTAAATTTAATGTTGTGGAGATTTTCAGGTTCAAACCCGCCAATGATGAAGGGAAAGCATACCGCAAGAATCGTGAGAGCGCCCAGATACCCCATCGCAAATCCATAACCCGATACACGCCCGATGCTTCGCCTTGAGGTTATTTCCGGCAAGTACGCATCGTAAAAAACAAGCCCGCCTTCGAACCCAACATTGGCTAAAACAAATAGGGTTGCTGCAAAAAGTATCTGCCCGGGAGCAAGCACGCTGAACAACACCGTGCAAAGAATAGAAACCAGGGTAAATGACAATAAATACCGTTTCCGCCTGCCGGAATAATCCGAAGCAGCACCTAAAACCGGGGCAATAATGGCTCCGATAAGCATGGAAATGCTCACGCTTGTTCCCCAAAGCGCATCGCCAATCGGCTCACCTTTGCAAATGATATCTTTGAAATACAAGGGGAAAACAAAGGTAACGATCATCACGCTAAATGAGGTGTTTGCAAAATCGAAAAGTGTCCAGGCAAAAATTTTCCCTTTCGGAAATGCAGGCGATGCTTGTTTTGAAGAAGGATCCATGAGAGGTTCAGTGTTTGTCATATTTGGTAATAAATAATTTTACTGTGGCGCTTCCATGGCAAGTTCTTCGCCGGTAATTGCATCGAAATAATACGTCACAATGGGTAGCGAATGCGTGTTGGCAATAATAATTTCATAAGCCAAATGAATTTCAGACGAAAAGAGTTGTGGCGGCGCAGGCACGTTTTGGAGTGCCGGCAATTGCTTAAAGCGTTTTCTTTCATAAACGCACACCTTCCTGAACTGAATCAGATCATCGCGAAAAATGTTGAAGCGTACATGCTTGTTTTTTATAGAAAACCGAATGGTTCGTCCGTTCAGCTTTTTTTTAATTTTGGCTTTGGGATAGGTTGCCGAATCGGGCAGCGATTGAACGGTTGGCGTTAGTGTAGAGACAAGCATGTGAACTTCTTTTGTTGATTTCTCCACCACGAATTCTATTTGCCCTCGTGTTGATCCGGCTGAGGGATGCCTGAGGTATTTGGCGCGCTCAAAAACCACCCCCAGCATATCGCCATGATCATCTACGGATGATAGAACGACATTTTTTTCATTGATATGAAACAGTTTTTCATTCCTGGCTAAAAATTGCTTGATGCCATCTAAAATCAGCGTAAGCTCATCCCCGGATGAACTTTTCGGTTGCAGCTTAATCGGGCGAACCGGATTGAGCAATAACGATACAGTTGAAGCCACCGTATCCAACACTTCCACCTGGTACTTGCAATTGGTTTTTGTTTTGAAAGACTTAAACTGCTGTTTGCACGCCTGAAACGCTTCAGGGGAGTACGTTAAGGTTTTGGGGTAAGGCTCTTTGGCTTCAAGGATGGGCTGAAACGAAAAAAGCCCAACGACCATGCTAAAAAAACAAAGTCGCGCAGCACATAAAAACCTTGAGTGAAAAGAGTTCACAGTCACTTAGACCTTGGCTTCGATTAGATTTTTAATAATTGATTTAAAAATTTTCTCCCCATCGGTTGAGCCCAACACTGATTCGCACGCGCGCTCCGGGTGCGGCATCAATCCCAAGACGTTCTTGGCATCGTTCGAAAGGCCGGCAATATTTTGGATTGAACCATTCGGATTAGCCTCTTCAACAACCTGGCCTTGCGAATTGCAATACTGAAAGATGATGTTGTTGTGCTCTAAATGATGCTGTATTGTTTCAGGCGATGCTTCGAAATTTCCTTCACCATGCGCGATCGGAATTCTCAGGATTTCCTCGGCTTGGATTTCGGAAGTAAACAGGGTTTGTGTATTGGCGGTTTTTAAATGAACCATTTTACAGATAAACCGATGCGTTCTATTGTGCATCATAGCGCCTTGTAAAAGTCCGCATTCCAAAAGCACTTGAAAACCGTTACAAATACCCAGCACCGGGTACCCCTGATTGGCAAATTTAATGACCTCGTTCATAATTGGCGAAAATTTCGCTATAGCGCCAGCTCGGAGGTAATCACCATAAGAAAAACCACCCGGCAAAATCACCACATCGCACTGCTGCAAATCGCTATCTTTATGCCACAATAATACCGCTTCGGATTCGGGGAAATTGTTGCAAACATACTCCGTATCGTGATCGCAATTAGAACCGGGGAATACAACAATACCAAATTTAATTTTCGACATTTTGCCCCCGTTCAACAACTTCTAATTCAATGGCGTAATCTTCCATAACGGGATTCGATAATAATTTTTTGCAGGCCTCTTCCACCCTTTCCTTTGCTTTCGGCTCGCTCTCTTCATTCAATTCCATTTCAATATATTTGCCGATACGAACTGCTTCTACAGTATCAAATTCTAAATTACCCAAGGCTTGCATTACGGTTTTTCCTTGAACATCCAAAATCGAAGGCCTTAGCGTAATTTTTATTTTTGCTTTATACAACATGCTGGTTAAGTCTTTGTTACTCAAAAATTAAGTTTGTTTGATGCCGTCTTCTTCACTAAAGAAAAAGTACGTGGATTTGATCAGGCCATAGGATATGTACATTAACATGGCTATAAAAAATGCTTTTGCCTGAAACACGATAATAAATAAAAAGGCAATCGCATAAACCGACATTTTTACGGGCGCTTGCTTAAATTCTTCGGCTGATAATTTTGGAAACTTATCGTATTGAACGGTGCTGACCATCAAAATCGATAAACATATGGTTAGAACGGCAATGGTTTCATTTAAATACGCCGCAAAAAAGATGGACTCACTCTGAACCCAAATTACAAATGCCGAAAGTGTGATGGCTTGAGACGGCGTTGGCAGGCCTGAAAAGTAGTCTTTATCAAATCCAACCAATTGCACATTAAAACGCGCCAACCGAAGCGCGCTTGCAATCATAATTAAGGAACTTATGCCAACGCCATAGACATTCCCAAAATCTTCCAATCCGAATTTATAAACCATAAAAGCCGGCGCAGCGCCAAATGAAACCAAATCCGAAAGAGAATCCAGCTCAACGCCAAACTCTGAAGATGCATTTGCCAGCCTAGCAATAAAGCCATCCAGCGTATCAAACAAAGCGGCGAATATGATAAACCACCCTGCAAAAACAAAGTTTTCCTGACCCGACATAACGATGGAAATATAGCCACAGGTCATGTTCATCACAGTAAAAGAAGACGGAAGGAACGATGGGGAAACGCGTGGTATTTGTACTTTTTTAACTGTGAATTTTCTTTTGGGCATTCTTCGCTTTAATCGTCGAGCTTCCAAATTATTTTGATTGATATCACTTGGCGGGCTTTTACTTTTCATCACTAACATCCTTTTCTACAACTATAAAAACGCTTACAGCTAATATTACCAATCACTTCAGTTACTACATCCAAAAGCCAAGGCGCACTTCAACGACCGAATCGTTCTTATTTAGTGTATTTAAATCCAGTTTTTCGTCCAAATGTCGAAAATCACGATAATATCCGCCAAGACTGAAGTAACGATCTGAAACTTTAACCTTTAAGCCTAATCCAATACTTGGAGATAACGAGACACGATGAAGTGATGATTGAGAAAATACGGGTGTTGTGCTTCTGTTCCAAAACATTAACCCAAAAGAACCTTCAAGAACCGGTGTGAATCCTTGATTGGGAAACAGAACAAATACCAAACCTAAATCCGAAGTGATGGTTGAAGTGAGCTCATTGCCGCCACTGCTCTTCCCATATGCCTCAGGCTGAGCGATCAAAGCGCCCATTCCCATAACGCCTTTAAGTAAGAAATGATCCGTTATCCGATAATCCGTGCCCGCATAAAATTGAAACCCGTAATCATGATGCTTTAATGAAGCCGGGAAAAGCGCCCCGGTCATAATAAAGAACTTAAACCGTGAGGGAGGTTCAAAATCAACCAGAATCACTTTTGAATTTTCCAAGCCATTTTGCGCCCTTACTCTGACAGTAATTTCGTTTTTGCCTTTATCGAGCTGCATTTTTTGGGCGAACACACCGCTAAGATTTTGTGTCTTTAATTGATAGTTATCAATAAAGATTTTACTTCCCGGATCTGTTCGTCCTTTTAGGGTGAAAATTTTTTCTTTGACAACGGTATCCTTTGGGACATTTAATTCCAACTTTGCTACGGCGCCTTCTTCAAAAGCCTTGCTGATATTTTTCTCAACCAGCCTGTGTGAAATGTATTCGGATGTTACAAATATCCGACGCGGCTCGGATGTGTTGCTCTCCAAACCATTATCAGCGATATGGCGCATACGCCAGTAATAGGTTCCCGAAGCTAAATTAATACCTAGTTCATTGCCGGGGGTTTGCTTTTGAATAACGAAGGATTTAAAATCATTTTTTTTAGATACTTCAAATAGAGTGACATATGATGTATCCACCCAGCTGAATACTGTTGAACCGGATGAAACCGTTTGGTTATCTAATGGAAGTATGGGTTTGGGCTCATTGGGTATACTCTGAACTTTTACGGGAGAATGTATTCCAGTGGTCATAAAACCTTGACCTTCGTTTAAATTTAAGACGGTATTGTTGATGTTTACCCGAGCATTTCCTTTAAAAAGTGAAAATAAGACATATAAGCTATCATTAATGGTTTCAACATTAATTGCGGCTTTAGAGCCAAACATCACAATTTCACCGTTAGGGATCTTAATTACAAATTGTTTGCGAACAACCGACGGCAATAGATCTATTTCAACTTTACCTTTACCGATCTCAAGATTAGGGTAATCAGCTGCTTGTTGGCTGCCATTAAAGGTGATCCTTGAATTGGAAAACATGCGGATCATGCTTCCGTCTTTTAATCGAAGAGCAGAACGCGAACGAAAAAATACGCTTATTTTATGTTGTTCATAGATTTGCTGTTGATAGCGGCCTTTAAGAAAATCCACATCCCAAGGGGCTTTGGTTTGAACCGCACCATCAAGCAACGCTAAATACGCTGCACAATTTATCGCACGGCTGTCTTTGGTAACGGGTTTTGATGTGTAGGATGTCAGTGAAGTAATTTCAATGCGTCGGTTTTTGATTTTGGATTCGTTTGTATTGTTATTAACCAATGGTCTTAAAGAACCATAACCGACTGTTTTTATATAATCCGGATTGATGTTAAAATTTTTAACGAGATAATTTTTAACAACTTTGGTTCGAGCTTCGGATATGATTTGAGCTTTTTCCTCACTCAACGAATTATCCCAATGTCCTTCTATGATAATTTGTAAATCGGGGCGAGCTTCTAAATAACGACCCAGCTGGTTAAGCTCGGTTTTTGCTTTTGAATTTAATGTAGATTTTCCACTATAAAATAATTGATCCTGTAATATCCATGAACTTCCTGGGGTTAGATCATTGGTTTGTGCATAGCTTTGAACCTGTGAACCGCTTAAAAGAACTAAAAGTACTACAATGCCAATAAACACTCGTAATCTCTGGAGGGTATCAGCATGTTTTACAATTTCCATCTTTGAAGTTATGGTATTTTTCTAGGAAGTCCTCTAAATTAATTTCCGGTTAATTACCACAGTAGTTAGGGATTGACAAGATTATTTACACTTCCCAAGTATAATTATAAAATAAGCTAAATATAATAAACCCTTATGTTTAAACCATTTCTTTCTTAATCTTTTGAAAAATCCGCAGTCATTGTAATACCTCCAAAGCGTGTAAGGGTTTTCATAAGGTTTTTGTAACTTGCAAATAAACGTTGTTCCGGATCGCTTAAGCGCCTATGTGGTCAATTACGATGACAAGTTTACTTTTAAATGCTACCCTGAGCCATGTGCTGAACTTGTTTTCAGGGTAAAAAAGAAAAAATTCCGAGTGTATAGATTCCGAAACGAGTTCAGGAATGACCTTATATGGATTTCAAAATTCGGGATTTCAATGACGCATGAGTATAGGTGTTAACAAGGGGTTGCAACCCCTTGTTTTCAAAACCACCACTGCTAGGATGAGACAAGAACACGCATTCTTTAAGTGTTATTGCGAATCCTTCGGCTTCGCTCAGGACAGACTCATGGAAGCAATCCAGAAGCATTTTCTGGATCGCCACACATCTTTCAGGTATTAAAATGACGAAATTATTGTTCCCTGAGCGTAGCCGAAGGGAACAGAACATTCAAAATCGGCATTTCGGCTACGCTCAATGCACGATTTTATTATTGTCATTTCCTGTTTGTTTATTGGTGATATATTAAATTCAAGATGGCTTACTTAAAAAAAACGTGTCGTTAATCATTTTTACTTATCATCATAAATTTCTTTAAAAAAACCACAGTGTTATGAAAATCGGGATTCTGGGTACCGGGAGAATTGCAAAACAATTAGGGCAACGGTGGGCCGAAACCGGCTATCATCTCTACTTTGGATCTCGCACACCCCAAAAAGCCCAGGAACTGGCCATATCAATTAGCCAATCTGCACGTGGAGGCTCATATGAAGAAGCTGCTGCCTATGGCGATATCATCTTATTGGCATTTCCCTGGAGCGCAGCAAAAGACATCTTAACACAATGTGGAAATCCGGAAGGTAAAACGGTGATTGATTGCATTAATCCGCTTGGTGACGATTGGAAATCGCTTTCTTTCGGATTTACCTCATCAGCCGCCGAAGAAATCGCTAAACTTCTACCATCGGCGCATGTTGTTAAAGCCTTCAATACAATTTCGGATAAAGTGATTAAAAACGGCCCGCAGTTTAACGCTCAGCCCAGTACGGCATTTTACTGTGGCGATGATGAAGATGCTAAAAAACAGGTGGCTAAATTAATTTCTGATATTGGCTTTGAACCCATAGACTGCGGCGAACTTAAAAATGCCCGTTACCTTGAACCCATGGCTTGCTTGTTTATCAATATTGCTTGTCAGGGACTTGGCTCGGATATTGCGTTTAAATTGCTCCAACGCCAAAACGATTAATAACTTTCGGTATCGTTTGGAAAGACCCCTTGCCGGACATCATGAATGTAATTTTTCACAGCCGTGCAGATAATGCTATCCAAGTTCGCATATTTTCGGACAAATCTCGGGTGGAAATCGGTATTGAATCCCAACATGTCATGAACCACCAAAACCTGTCCATCACAACCATTTCCGGCGCCAATACCGATTGTGGGAATGGTTACTGATTGAGTGACTTCTTCAGCCAAACCTTTCGGGATTTTTTCAAAAACAATGGCAAATGCGCCGGCTTCTTCAAGCAACTTTGCATCTTCAATAAGCTCCTGAGCTTCGCGATCGCTTTTTGCCCGAACTTTATAACTCCCGAATTTATAAATCGATTGCGGGGTTAAGCCCAAATGCCCCATCACGGGTATGCCCACATCGGTAATGCGTTTTACAGCCTTGATGCTTCCTTTTCCACCTTCAACCTTCACGGCATGTGCACCGGTTTCTTTCATAATTCTACCCGCATTGCGCAAAGCGTCTTCGCTCGAAAGCTGATAGCTCATGAACGGCATATCAACAACAATCATGGCCCGTCCTTTTGCATCCTGAACGCCTTTTACTACAGCCCGTGTATGATAAATCATTTCTTCCACCGTTATCGGAAGCGTGGTTTCATTCCCCGAAAACACATTGCTGGCCGAATCGCCCACCAAAATGACATCGATCCCGGCATTATCTAAAATTCTCGCCAGTGTATAATCGTATGAAGTCAGCACCGAAATTTTTTCATGGCGTTCTTTCATTTCCAACAACTTACGGGTCGTTACCTGTGGGGCTTGCAATTTTTTCTTATCAAGTTGGGTAGACATATCGTTTAATGTTTAGTGGCGTTCGCGCTCGCTAAATGCTCCGTTAAAAGTGATTCAAATTCCAGGGTTTCCAAATTGTGAATGTTTGCCCGAAAAATGGTTTGAAAACCGTCTATAATATGCCGAATCAATTCTTCAGTGCAAAAGGGCCGGGAAATAATTTCCGATAAGGAAATTGTTTTGGATTCAAGTTCTTTTGAAATGCTATCCAGAACCCTAGAATCGTCTTCCTTGATCAGATCCAAAATCTCTTTATGCTTTTCGGAAAGCAACAACGAGCCGTGCTGCAATAAAATATTTCCAAACCGCCGTTGCGCCGAGCCAACAAGCTTTCGATTTTGAACTTCAAGCTCCTCTTTTGCCGAAGCGGTAAAACACGCCAGACTTTCGGTTTTTTTATATCGGGTTCTGAAATCCGGCTGACTTTTTTGAAACCCGGCCAGTACCCCAACCTTTTTTAAACCCCCTGCGATGGCTAAATGAATCGCCTTATAATAGGCCTCAGTTGTGGCATTTATGGATGAAAAAAACGAATAGGTAATTTCATCAATATGCAACACCGCCCGTCCGCCTGTTGGCCGTTTCACAACATCAATGCCTTTTGCTTTGCATTTTTCAAGATCAAGATGATCGGGGTTTTGGTTGTAGCCTAACGAAATTGCCGGCGGCGACCAGTTATAAAATCGTAACAATGCAACATGCCGACCCAGTTGGGCTTGCGCTTCAGGGCCTCTAAGCCAGTTTGTACACATGATATCCCATGCCATATTGTACTCACCGGTATTTGCCCCGGTGTCTATGACATAAATTCTATCATAACCAATGCTATTTTGCACAATAAACCGCCAATGTTTCTGATTAAAGTTCGATGGAAAACAATCAATCTTTTTGGTTCTGAGAAATTCAGTTATTTTAAACCCTGAATTTTTGAGTCATTCTAGCCAAAAAATGGCGCCACTGAAAACTCGTCGTTATGGAATTTACAGATATTTTAAAAACCTATAAAACCATTGCGGTTGTTGGCGTTTCAGACAAACCCAATCGCCCGAGCCACACCGTCGCCAAATATATGATTGAGGCCGGCTATAACATTATTCCTGTTAATCCCTTTTTACAAGAGGTTTTCGGATTGCGCTGCTACCCAAGTTTAAGCGACTTGCCGAATGAACTTAAAGCTTCGGTTGAAATTGTCAATATCTTTCGCAAACCGGGAGACGTTCCTAAGATTGTTGATCAGGCCATTGAAATCGGCGCAAAATCCATATGGATGCAACTGGGGATCACCAACGAAGAAGCTGCTGAAAAAGCAAAACAAGCCGGCTTGAGTGTAGTACAGAATCATTGCATAGCGGTTGATCATCAAAACTACTTACTTCAATAAGGCTCAGCTATAAATTTGCATGCATTTTTTTTTGAGGCGCACAATCCTATCGCTTAGTTTGTTTGTACTATCATGCAATTCAGGCTATGGGTTTATTAAGTTTTCATCAAAAAAAGATACGCTTCACACGTTTTCAGCTCAAGAAACGATTGATGCCCTCAATACCACCATAGACACGATTGTCTATCAGGGCAATAAGGTGACTCGTGAAGAAGTTCTTCGCCGGGAAATGCTTTTTAGCCGGCATGATACGCTTACCGTAAAAAAAATCCGACAGAGCCGAAGCGAGATTTTCAATTTGTTGCTGTTCAATAAAGTTAATATTTCAGCAAAACGCTTTGTGCCAGGCGATACGCTTTCCGGCAAAGCCAAGTTAAAACCGCTTATCTTTAATGCTCAAGAGCAAGCCAACCGATTGAACCGAAGTTATACGGCGGTATTGGTTACGGTTTATGAGCGTTGGTATTTTTTCCCGATTCCAACCTTTGATCTTCGCGGCACAAGCGTAACCCAATGGATTCGCAATCCAACCCTTTCGAATTTAAATTTCGGACTTTCATTGCAAGATCAAAACTTTACGGGCCATGGCGATCTGTTTACAACATCGTTTGGTTTGGGATTCGATCCATTTGTCGGCATCTCTTACTCAACGCCTTATGTTTTTGGTTCCGATAAATATGGGCTGGGTTTGGCCGCCGAATATCGGGAGCTAAAAAACACGGCGGAAGGCCATACGGCTTTCATTGCGCCGGCATACAATCAAATCAGACGCACCATTGGGTTTTCGATCAGCCAACGGTTATCGGCGTTTTCGCTAATTGGCGTTTATGCCGAGTATGTCGCGCTAAGTGTTAGCCGCTCCATTCGCGATCGTTACCCGTTCAGCGCCATCTCTGAAGACGGCCTGGATCAGTTTCCAACATTAAGTCTTTACTACCGTTACCAACGGTTGGACTACATCTTATTCCCTATGGAAGGCTTTTCATTTTCTGCGAAACTTTCAAAAGTAGGCATTCCAAGCGCTGACGATAAACTTGATTTCACGCGAGCCGCACTGGATTATCGCATTTACAAACCCATTTTTACAAACCTTTCCATAGCCTGGCGAACATTTACGGTTTTATCTTCAAATCAACCCATTCCCAACCATAAGCGGCTTTTTTTGGGATATAGCACAAAAATCAGAGGCTATACCCGAACCATTTTTAACGGCGATCATCTTCAATTAAACACAGTAGAACTTCGCGCCCCGATCATCAGACTCAATACCCTTCGATTAGCATTTATGCCTATCGAACAATTTTCAATTTTTCAATATGGCCTCTTCATGTCGATGTTTTTAGACAGTGGAACCATCTGGTACAATCCGGCTTCTAAAAGCCCGCCCGGCACCTCAAATCGTTTTACGTTTTCGGATTACAAATTTGGTTATGGCGGCGGACTGATTTTCATCGGTGGGTTTCAGTGGGTCAGCCGCCTGGATTTTGCGTTTAATGACCGGGGCGATTTTGAAGTGATTTTTGAAAAGGCCGTATCATTTTAATGATAAATTTCTTATGATCCACCTATGAAACTCTCTATTATCATCCCAACATTAAACGAAGAATCATACATCATTAATTGTTTAGATAGCATTGTCTCCCAAAACGATCATGGTTTTGAAATAACTGAAGTGATTGTTGTAGATGGCGGAAGTTCCGACAATACACTTAGAAAGCTGGCGTCGTTCAACCCGTCCAAAACTATTCAACCAATTCAGGTTCTTGAGTCCGAACCTGGAAGGGCCATTCAAATGAATGTTGGCGCCAAGCTTGCCAAGGGCGAGGTGTTATTGTTTTTGCATGCCGATTCACAGCTATCGCACTCGGCTTTGTATTGGCTATATCAGAATATGCAGTTAAATCCCGCAGACTACGGGTATTTCCGCTTAAGTTTTCAGAACTCCAACATTCTTGGCGACTTGTATGCCGAAGCCACACGAATCAATTCCATTTTTTTTCATTATGGTGATTGCGGCATTTTTTCAAAACAAGATTTTTTCTTTGATTTAGGAGCTTTTCCTGAAATTGATCTCATGGAGGATTTTGAATTTTTACTCCGGGCCAGATCCTGTTCGGATCCACTGCTGATTCATGAAGCCAGTGTTATCACTTCGGCCAGGCGATTTCATGCCAACGGTTTTCTTTGGCAACAGCTTAAAAATTTTGGGTTGGTCTCCCTCTATATGATAGGGGTTGATCCGGCCATTTTAAAAAAATTTTATACTTAAACATTTATAAGGATGACATCAAAAACATTAGGATTGATTTTCGGCGGCCGATCCGGAGAACATGAAATATCCATTATTTCCGCACGCTCGATAGCCCAACACATCGATAACACAAAATACAGCCTGAAACCCATTTATATTACCCAATCGGGTGAATGGATCAATCCCGAGGCCTCGGAAAAAATTTTAGCGATTGATTTTGATCGTGTGGTTAAAAGCGCTTCGGAGCAAAAGCGTAACGAGGCCTTGCAGACCATTTCAAACCTGGCCGAAGGCAACCGGTTTTCATTTGATTTCCAAAAAGAACACATCGATGTAGTTTTCCCTTGCCTTCACGGACCATACGGGGAAGATGGCACGGTGCAGGGATTGCTTGATATGCACAAGTTGCCCTATGTCGGTTGCGATGTGCTCTCTTCAGCAATTACTATGGATAAGGCCATGAGCAAAATCTGCTTTAGCCATGCGGGATTAAACATCACCGATTTTCTGGTGTTTTACCGCCACAACTTTGATTCGGATATGCCCGGCATCACGGCTTTAATTGAAACCAAACTTGGTTACCCAGTGTTCGTTAAACCTGCAAACATGGGTTCTTCCGTGGGTATTTCTAAGGTGAAATCGTCGGAAGATTTACAGCCGGCGTTAGAGTTGGCCGCAACATATGATCGCAAAATTGTGGTTGAAAAAGGACTTGAAGCGCGAGAGTTTGAAGTGGCGGTGCTTGGCAATCAAGACCCCATTGCCTCGCCGGTTGGAGAAATTGTTCCTTGCAACGAATTTTATGATTTCAATGCAAAATATGTCAAGGGAACGTCGAAATTGTTTATTCCGGCTGAAATATCCGAATCGCTTTCCGAACGCCTGCGAGATTTAGCGATTAAAGCTTACAAAGCCGCAGCTTGCGAAGGCATGGCGCGTGTGGATTTCTTAATGGATAAACACAACGATACCATTTATATCAATGAAATCAATACCATACCGGGCTTTACCTCAATAAGCATGTTTCCAAAGCTGTTTGCTCATGCTGGTATCGCTTACCCGGATCTCATTGATCGTTTGATTCAGCTAGCCATTGCACGATACGATGATAAATCAAATGTTCATAACGGAAAAAACTCGTTACAACCCTAATCAAAACATGAACACTATACGTAATTTTGTGCAACTCACAACCAATTATGGCACAGCGGGTCAACCAAACGAGATACAATTTAAAATTATTGCTTCAAATCAGTACCAACATGTTATCAATCTTGCAATGCCCGATCATCCGAATTCTATTCCCCATGAAGGGTCATTAGTTACTTCATTGGGGATGAATTATGTTCATATTCCGGTCCCCTTTGATGCGCCAAAACCAAAACATGTAAAAGATTTTTGCAATATTTTATCTGCCCTTTCTACACAAAAAGTATTTATACATTGCATTATGAATTACAGGGTTTCCGCTTTTATGTATCATTACTTCAATAAAGTTGAAAACATGAAAACTCAAAAAGCGATGTCTCCTATTTTCGATATATGGGAACTCGATCCAATATGGCAGCAGGTTATGAATTGGAGTGCATCAGAAATTGGGTTATAATCCTTCGCTGCACTAGACTGCCTGGGGTGACTGCCACCCCGTTCCTTCGACTTCGCTTGGCGGCTACTGAGCTTAACAGTTATATCTGTTATAAAAAATGAAAATTGTTGTAACTGGCCCGAATGGTTTTATAGGAAAAAATTTAGTTGTCGAATTGAGTAGAAGATTTGTTAACTCAAATATTTATTGCCTAGTTAGAAACCATAAAAATCATATTAATAAACTGGTGGGCTATTTCAAGGTCGCATTTTGGATGCGTCTTAGTTGCAAAAACGTTAGAAGAATTGCTCAAATGTGGGAAATCAGATGATTTTTTAAACGTTTAGATTGTTTATTTATATAAATTTACGAGTAATGGCCTTATATTTTACTAAGATTGTTAATTGTTCGGAACTATTGAATTGGCTCGTATGGATTCAAAACCTGCTACATACTCAACTCAACATGCAAAGTCATTGGTAAAGCGATTGCAGGAAAAGCCAACCTCTCCTGCAATTATCAATGTTTCCGAACTTTTGAATACCCAGGGCAAACAAGATAAAGCTTTAAAACATCTAAATGCGGTTAAAAACATATACTCCGGATCGTATCGCTACAACCTGGTTTTGGCCAGAACTTTTAGAGATTTAAAAGATTTTAAAAATGCCAAGCTTCATTATGAATTGGCTTGCAAAATAGCGCCTCAAAACCAAGTTGCCCTGAAAGAACTTGCCGAACTGGTTTCTCAAGAGTATGTCTCGCTTCTATCATCGCCAGTACCCGTTTCAATAGAAACTGCCGAGCAACCAACTGAAACCGAGGCAATCGCGACGGATACGGAGATCGTGCCAACTCCAGCAGACGACAAATTATTTGAGGACGATTCGCCAGAAGAGTCTTCCGTAGAAAAAGATGAGTTGTTCTTGGATAGCCCTGAACCTCAGGCTGCGTCGCATGATGAAAAATCCGAGGAACTTTTCGTTGAAGATTCATCCCAACAGCCAGAGCCCGAAGCGCCAAGCGAGGCCAAAGAGATGACGGCTGATGAGCTCTTTATGAGCGAATCGTCTTCTTATATGATTGAAGATGAACCCGGTATGCTTGAAGACCTTGGCAAACCTGAAGAAACACAAGCAACCGAAAGCGCCGATCTGCTTTTCAGTGACGACATCTCCGAACCAATTGCAACTGAGGGATCAAACATCGAAGAACCTGAGCTAAAAACGCCGGAAGCGCCCTCCGATCTTTTTATTGAATCTACTGAAGAGAACTTGTCAACAGAAGCGCCTGAAAAGCCCGGCGAAGATTTCTTCGCACAAAAAGAACCCGATAGCAACGTCATTTCATCCGAGAAACCTTTTGAGTTGCCGCAAAAAATTGTTGAGCAACACATTCATGAACCAAAGCCTGCTGTTGAAGACCAAACTCCCGATGTTTCAAAATCGGAATCTTCAGAAAATCAACCATTAACGGCACAAGACGCGCCCAATATCTTTGAGCAGGAAGAGCCATCAAGTTCATACGATCTCGAAGAACTTAACGACCTCTTTATCCCGGAAGAAGAAAGTTTTGGGTTGGAGAAACAAGGCGATATTTCATCGCACGATCTTTTACCTTCTACCATAAATGCTGAACAATTGCAGCGCGAAGCCATTCGCATGCTGGAAGAAGAGCAAGGCCCAATTGGCTTTGATCCGTTTCAGGATTTTGATTCGCCAACTGAAACTGAAGTCCCTAAGAACGATATCCGGGACGATCTGGCTGATCTGCCGCCTATTGTGGAAAATGACGAATCAAGTGATGAGCAAGCCCCAACAACACCTTCACCTGAAAGTATACCCGAGGCGTCTATGCCTGAAACAATTGAGCAATCACCGGAAACTCAACGCGAAGAAACATCATCGGATTTATTTTTAGACGACCGGCCTTCCTCATCAACTATTGATGCTCCAAATATACCTGAAGATTTTAATCAAAATTTTCAGGATGAACAGATCGCAGAGAAAAAGCCTCAAACAATGGCCGAACCAAATGATCAGCAATCAAAAGACGATGACTATAACCTTGATTTTGATGATGATTTTGAATTTAAAATCGATAAAAAGCGGCTGGCCAGTGCGTTATCGAAATTAGCCGATTCAGGCTCAGAAGAAAAACCAACCGAAAAAACGCCGGCTTCACATCAAGAAAGTATAGAAGATATAGCGGCATCGCTTTCCGACGCTAAATTTGAACCGGTTCAGGAAACAGAAGACCCGACGCCTATTCAGGAACAACGTGCGCCATTTTCCGATGATGAGGCCATCAAAACCCCAACGCTAAGTTTAGCTAAAATTTTCTACGCCCAGGGGGCTTATGCTAAAGCAATAAACGTGTATAAAGCGCTTATTCAGAAAGATCCTGATAATATTGCTGATTATGAAAAAGCCATTGAGGATATAGAGCAAAAAATGTCCGAATCTTAATATTCCTTCTGTTTAGGTTTAAAATCTGAAACAACCCATCAGCTTTCTCGTTTCAAACGAAACCTGAACATTGAAATCTAATTCTCAGCAGTTTTTGCTAACCATACATGCGTATTTCATTACCTAAACTCGCGCGCCTTTTTTTGTTAAGTTTTTGTTTTCTCCTGTTAAATACCGGTTTGATATTTTCTCAAACAAAACCCCAGCAAACATTATCCCTGGAAACGTGCATTAAAATTGCCTTAAAAAACGCCACAACCGTTCAAACGGCTTCCAACACGCTTTCGTTATCCGGGGCTGAAGTCCTGAAAAGTTATGGCCAATTTTTACCGACGCTTACAGCCGGCGCAGGCTACACGTTTTACTCCAGAAATAACAACCTTGAGCAAGTTCCATTTAATCAGCCCCTTGCAAGTGGCGACACCATCAGCACCATTAGCACCACGCTATTTGCCACTGAAAGCCGGCGCGCTAATTACTTTATTTCAAGCACGCTAAACATTTTTAACGGCCTTGCCGATTATGCCTCGCTCAAACAAGCCCTAAATAACCGATCGGCATCGGAGTATTCATTGACTTGGGCTAAAGAGCAAATCGCCTTTGATGTGGCGCAATCCTACCTGCAAATATTACTGAACCAGGAACTGCTGAAAATTTCCGAGGAAAACCTGATTGCTTCGAAAAAACAATTGGAGCGCATACAGGAACAAGTTGCGCTTGGCGCAAAATCATATTCTGATTTGTACCAGCAGGAATCGGTTTTCAGCGCCAATGAATATGATGTGATCGCGTCACAAAATAATCTTCGTAACAGCAAAATTGCGCTGTTGCAACGCTTACGGCTTGATCCCTCCGAAAATTATGCGTTCGATATCCCACCGCTCGATACATCTTTGATTTCACCCGGCAGGCTCCAAACCGATGGGTTATTGGAAACAGCACTGGTAAATCGGTCGGATTTAAAAAGCGCGCAATACGCATTAGAAGCCTCGGATTGGGGAACCAACCGGGCGTTTAGCGGATACCTTCCTCGTTTGGATTTTCAATTCAACTTCAGTTCAAGCGGGTTGTTGATCGATAAACAAACCATCGATGGCGTGGAAGTTCCTGCGCCAACTCTGCCCGATCTTTCAAGGCAGCTTAAAGATCAAACCAACACGTCGTTATCTTTGAATCTGAACTGGACAATTTTCGATGGCTTCCTGACCAACTTAAATTATCAGCAAGCCAAGGTGGAGTACCTCAATAAAAAGCTATCGTATGAAGATACTAAGTTTCAGATCATTGCCGAAGTCACCCAATCCACTGGGGACTACAAAGCCGCCCAAAAGCAACTGGAGTCTTCAAAAAAAGGGTTGCGGTCGGCGCAAAAAGCATATGAAACGGTTCAGGAGCAATACGATGTTGGGGCTTCTACATTTGTTGAGCTTTCAAGCGCCCGTGCAAGCTTGGTTTCTGCAAAATCGCAGCTTGCACAAGCCATTTATAATTTCACATTTCAAAAAAAACTATTGGATTTCTTTTTAGGTGTTCTTGATGTTGATGAATACTTATAAGCATAAACTATTATTTAGATCAGTACGACCATGTTGGTTGAAACAACAACCCAAAACGATAAAAACACAGCGTCATCAATGACATTAGAAGAAACCGTACCTCAAAAACCATCCGGTAAAAAACGCAGTAAGCGAAAGCTTTACATTTTTGGCGGTCTTGGCATTCTAATTCTTGCCGTCACCATTTTTTCAATCATTAACCAAGGAAAAACCAAACCGATTGTTGTCACTACCGAGCCGGTGATCACGAAAACCATTACCCAGATTGTATCGGCAACGGGAAAAATTCAACCCGAAACCGAAGTGATCATTTCGCCGGATGTCTCCGGTGAAATTATTTCGTTGCCCATTAAAGAAGGAGAGTTGGTTGAAAAGGGCAGCTTGCTGTTTAAAATCAATCCCGAACTGTTGAACTCACAAGTCGATCAGCAGCAAGCCTCGTTAAGTTCAGCCAAAGCCCAAAGCCTGCAAGCCAAAGCCCAAATGCTAAAAGCAAAAGACGATTTGCGCCGCACCGAAGAATTATTTAAAAAACAATTGGTTTCCGAGTCGGAATACATTACAACAAAAACTAATGCCGAAGTTGCCCAAGCTACCTACGACGCATCGCTTTATGAAATATCGCGTGTAAGTAGTTTGCTGGAGCAAAGCCGTGAGCAGTTGGCGCGTTCTACGGTTTATGCCCCGATCTCAGGTACAATTACGCTTTTAAATAATAAGCTTGGCGAGCGTGTGGTAGCTACCAGTCAATTTCAAGGAACGGAAGTGCTTCGGATTGCCGACTTAAACGACATGCAAATTGAAGTGGAAGTCAATGAAAACGACATTATTTATGTCAAAGAAGGCGATACGGCCAGAATTTCAGTAGATGCCTATCGCGACAAGATATTTACCGGGCTTGTAACTGAAATAGCCAATATAGCCATAACATCTATGGAAGGCACTCAGGACGAAGCCACCAATTTCAATGTAACCATTCGCATCATAGATCATGAGCAGCTTTTAAAACCGGGCATGAGCGCTACGGCCAACATTGAAACAGCTACCGTTAAGGATGCCATCGCCGTACCCTTGCAAAGCGTTACGGTTCGAAGCGCCCGACAATTGAAAAACAAAAACTCGGAATCATCTCAAACCAATTCGTCAAAACCGATGTCTGAGAATGATGATCTCAAGAAAATCGTTTTTGTATTGGACAATAAAAAAGCTATGACGCGCGAAGTAAAAACCGGCATTGCCGATAACACACATATTCAGATCAAGGATGGATTAAAACCCGGAGAAATTGTTGTATCGGGAAGTTACCGTGCAATTAGTCGGGATTTAAAAAATGGCAGTTACACAACTTTGCAAAAAGAAAACTAACATAAATTCAAAACAAGCCGGCCATAGATATGAGCAGATCTAAGGTTATAGAAATGATGGGTATCACAAAAGATTTTGAGATGGGCGAGGAAGTTGTTCATGCGCTAAGAGGTATAGATTTAACCATTTCAAAAAATGACTATGTCGCCATTATGGGCGCTTCGGGAAGCGGTAAATCAACCTTGATGAATCTGATCGGCTGCTTGGATACGCCAACCCAAGGCACCTATATATTGAACAATTACGATGTTTCACTGCTGGATGAGGATGAATTGGCCAGAATCAGAAACAAGGAAATTGGGTTTGTGTTTCAAACGTTTAACCTTTTGCCACGCTCAACCAGTCTGCAAAATGTTGAGCTGCCTTTAATTTACGCAGGATTATCTCCGCAGGAACGCCGCGAAAAAGCCTTTCAGGCACTTGTTAGCGTTGGATTAAAAGATCGGATATACCACAAACCAAACGAGCTTTCAGGAGGGCAGCGCCAGCGTGTGGCCATTGCCCGCGCGCTCGTCAATAACCCCTCCATTATTCTTGCCGATGAGCCTACGGGAAACCTTGATAGTAAAACCAGCGAGGATATTATGACGCTGTTTGATGAGCTTCAACGACTTGGCAACACCATTATTTTAGTTACTCATGAAGCGGATATTTCCAAACATGCCGATCGGATTGTTCGTCTTCACGATGGGCTTGTGGAAAGCGATTACATGCGCTCTGATAACATACATCCGGTAACCTCTTAATTGCATGCGACAATGGATTTACGAAATAGAGGAAAGTTTCCGAATCGCATTTGATCAAATACTCTCTCATAAGCTACGTTCCATACTCA
Source organism: Chloroherpetonaceae bacterium (assembly GCA_028277445.1). Taxonomy (GTDB): domain Bacteria; phylum Bacteroidota; class Chlorobiia; order Chlorobiales; family Chloroherpetonaceae; genus JANQGG01. The sequence continues at coordinate 31,720 of JANQGG010000070.1, forward strand.
CCGCGCTTGGCGTAATCATTGGTATTTTAGCCGTAACGCTTATGGGCACAGCTATCAATGGCATTGATAAAGGATTTGATCGCAGCCTTTCCTTAATCGGTTACGATGTGCTGTATGTTCAGAAATGGCCGTGGCGGCGGGTTGAAGAGTGGTGGGTGTATCGCAATCGCCCAAAGCTGGAAACTGACTATGCCGATGCCCTGAATCGAAAAATCAAGAACAATGCAGCTTCGGAATTGCTGACGGTTGTTCCACAAATGTCAAAAACCCGTCAGGTCTCTTTTGAGGGTGAAAGCATTGAAAATGTCTTTATCATTGGCACAACCGATACGTATCAACTGACGTCTTCAGCCGATCTCTCAGTTGGGCGTTTCTTTACTAACTTTGAATCACGCTCCGGAGCAAAAATTTGCATCCTTGGATCAGATGTTGTGGAAGCCTTGTTTCCCAACATCAATCCAATCAACCAATATATAAAAATTGGCAAGCACCGATTTAAAATTATAGGGGTCTATGAAAAACAAGGTAAATTTTTAGGGCTCTTTAGTTTGGATACGCAGGTTGTAATTCCGCTTTTGGCATTTCAAAAAGCGTTTGGCGAGAGCCGACAGATCACCTTAAGGGTAAAGGTTAAAGATGAATCACGCGTAAGCTATGCAAAAGATGAATTGATTGGATTGATGCGCCAGATACGAGGCCTGGATTTTGCCCAAGAAAACGATTTTACCATCAACGAGCAACGTGCATTTAAAAGCACGTTAGATCCTATCAAGGCCGGCATTTCAATTGCCGGGTTATTCATTACGGGTTTATCGTTATTTGTTGGCGCTATCGGTATTATGAATATTACATTTGTCAGCGTTAAAGAACGCACCAAAGAAATCGGTACTCGAAAAGCGCTTGGCGCAAAACGCCGTTCAATATTGCTTCAATTTTTAATTGAATCCACCTCAATTTGTTTAATTGGAGGCATTATTGGCCTTTTTATCTCGTTTGGCGCTACGGTGCTTATTAATGTGTTTTTTGAAACCTTTCCGGTTTCTTTTTCTTTGGAACTTGTCGTTGTAGGTATGGTTGTTTCAACATTGACGGGCATTTTTTCAGGATTTGCCCCGGCCTACACCGCTTCAAAACTAAATCCATCAACGGCGTTACGCTACGAATAATCCATGCGTTTAAAAGATTTGCTTGTCATGGCGTTGGAGTCGCTGAAAGCCAATAAACTCCGATCCAGCCTTACCATGTTTGGCATTACTGTCGGCGTTTTTTCGGTGCTGGGTGTAATGACAGCCATACAAGCGGTTGAATCATCCATTGAAGAAGGCTTGGCAGAGCTTGGGGCAAACACGTTTGAGATCACAAAAAATCCGGCGGTGCTGTTTAAAGGCAAACGCAATCGCTCCTCACGACCCGATTTCACTTACAAACAAGCCCTCCGATTTAAACGCTTAATGGCCGATAGCCCTGCAAATGTAGGTTTGGAAATCGTTGACCGCGGTGAAAAAGTGGCCTTTGGAAACACGGAAACCAATCCCGTCATCGAAATTATCGGGGGCGATCAGCATTACATTACGGCAAACAGCTATGAAATTGAGTATGGGCGAAATTTAAATCCTGAAGATGTCACCTACGCCAGAAATGTAGTCATTATTGGACCGGGCGTCCAGGAAAAGCTTTTTCCGGCAGTCAATCCGTTGGGACGAATCATCACGGCCAATGGAAAGCCGTTTCGGGTGATTGGCGTGTTCAAAGAAAAAGGCTCAATTTTTGGTGAAAGTCAGGACGATCTTGTGCTTATCCCTATCAGCCGGTTTATCTACTCGTACGGTAAACTGCGCAATCTTAGTTTTACAGTGCAATCGCTCACAAAAGCCAGTTATGAGAGCGTCATGGACCAAGCCATTGGCACGATGCGCGTTGTTCGAGGCTTAAAGCCCGGCCAGGAAAATAATTTTTCGCTCAGAACCAATGAGGCTTTAATTGAGTCGTTTAACGAAATTTCCAACACCATACAAATCGGCGCTTTTATTATCAGCGTCATTGCCCTTCTAACTGCCGGCATTGGCATCATGAACATCATGCTCGTGAGCGTTACCGAGCGCACCAAAGAAATTGGCGTACGAAAATCCCTCGGCGCAAAAAACAGCAGCGTGCTTTCGCAATTTTTGATTGAAGCTGTGATCCTTTCTGAATTTGGCGGCGTTATTGGCATTGTTCTTGGCGTGATTGGCGGCAATGCGTTTGCGACGCAGGTTAAGTCATCGTTGATCTTTCCATGGGATTGGGCCATCATCGGGTTGGTGGTGTGCTCGGCTATCGGAATTGGCTTTGGGTTATATCCGGCTTATAAAGCCTCCAAACTCAACCCGGTTGAGGCCCTGCGGTTTGAGTGACTTTATTTTACTTCAAAAAGGGATTGCAACCCATTGCTACACTGTCTGAATCTTGATTTACAGGATGAAAGAATGCCCAAGATTAAAATCCTCTAATTCAGAAAAGGCGAAAATATAAATGTTCGAATTTAGGATTGCATTGAAATAGAAACTTTAGAAAGGATTTTTTTTCTCATGCATTAATGCAAAATTAACCAGCGGCGAATATATAGGCTCAGCCTACCGGAAAGTCCCAGAAAATGTAAACCGTAATTATGGCCAATTCACCCCGCATTTAGTCGTCTATGTTTAGTGCCAGGTTGGCATTAAGGTTTAGCGGAATTTGAAAATTAGTGTTGACATTTGTCACGCGGTAGTTTACATTTGAGTTCATGATAAAAACGTTTGCCGATAAAGAAACGCAACGGTTGTTTATTACAGGTAAATCTAAACGATTGCCGCCTGATTTAATAAAAAGAGCCATAAGACGCTTGGAATTCATCAATTATGCGATATCACTTAATGATCTCAAAGTTCCTCCAAGCAACCGGCTACATGCATTAGAAGGTGATCGAAAAGGCCAGCATTCCATATCGATCAACAAACAATGGCGAATATGTTTTCGCTTTATAGAAAGCGATGCATATGATGTCGAAATAACCGATTACCATTGAAGAATTACCAATATGAGTATACCCAACACAGGAAAAAGGCAAATTTCTCCGATACATCCAGGCGAAATTCTCAAAGAAGATTTTATGCCGGATTACAGCCTGAATGCAACATCATTGGCAGCAGCCATAAGCGTATCACGACAGACCATACATGAAATTTTAAGAGAGCGACGGGCAATATCTCCTTCAATGGCATTGCGATTGTCTCGTCTTTTTGGGAATTCACCTGAATTTTGGTTAAACGCCCAGCATGCATTTGATTTGTGGGATTCTGAACAGCGTTTCCAAAAGGAACTTTCTAAAATTCAGCCTTTAAATGCAGCCTGAAATTTGCTTTGCCTCCAGAATCTTTTCAATTTGTGCTTTGTTAGCCTTTTTAAGTTCAGCGATATTGCCCTTCTAACTGCCGGCATTGTCCTTGGCGTGATTGGCGGCAATGCGTTTGCGACGCAGCTCAATTCATCGTTGATTTTTCCATGGGATTGGGCCATCATCGGGTTGGTGGTGTGCTCGGCTATCGGAATTGGCTTTGGGTTATATCCGGCTTATAAAGCCTCGAAACTCAACCCGGTTGAAGCCCTGCGGTTTGAGTGATTTCATTTTACTTCATAAAAGATTTCTTCAACAAGGGATTGCATGCAGCATAAGACAAGGAGGCTTTAATGTCTTCTTCCTCTATATATGGATATAAGTCTAGTATTTCATGGAAAGAAACACCTGATGCAACAAGACCAGTAATAGTCGCGACTGTAATTCTCATCCCTCTGATGCAGGGTTTACCTCCCATGACATTTGGATCAATTGTAATTCGCTCTAATTCTGGAAATTTCATGACTTGCTTTTTTTGTTGAAATTTAACATTATGATATCGCTAACAAATATCTTACTGAAAAGATTGAGATATACTCCAATTTGCGCCAGATACATAGCAATTAAATGTGTTTTTGAGCTTAAACCAAATTTGTTTTGATTCATGTTCTAGTATCATGAAAAAGGACATAATTAACTTTAGGAACAGCTACTTAGATTTTTTTTAATACAGCCTGCAATTCCGATCTAAAAAAGAGCAAACTCACCGCGCAATACCCCAAAAAGATCAACACATCCGAACTAAGCGAGCTTTGTATTCGTTCGGCAAATAACAAAACCCCGATCCCCAGAACTACCATGCTGAATATCTTTCCCCAGTCGTATGAATTTTTATAATATTTTTGTGAAAAATAAGCCATTGCCAAAGCCATAACCATCAACCCACCGGTTGCGGCAATTGCCGCGCCCATCATACCATATTGGTTCGAAAGCCAAATGCTTAAACCGATGGTAAATGCCGCGCCAAAAGCCGAAACAATCGGTAGAACCTGGGTTCGTTTTTCAATCAATAGCCCGGCCGATAAATTCACCGACATCATTTCAAATAATGACCCGAAAAACACGACGGGCAACACCGATAAGCCGATCCAGTATTGCGGCGGCAACAAATACACCGAGCCGAAATAATGCACCTGAATAAGATCGGGCACAATAAGGCTGATGCCGACAATCAAAACCGTTACGCCAATGCTGGTTATCGTAAAAACCTTACTGAACAACCGTTTGGCATCGGGCTCCTGGGCATGCTGCAAAAAAAACGGCTGCCAGGCAAATCGAAAAATCTGTACCAGCAATTGAATGAGGATGCCAAATGCTACCACCCTGCCGTAAATCCCCACAATCTCAGTGCTTGTGATTGCTTTGCCATAGATGCTTTGAAAGGTTTTATCCGGCACATGCATCAGCACATTCCGATCCACCAACCTGACAAACAGTCCCATCAAGCCACTCGGCACATATGGCAAGCCTAACCAAAGCATCTCTTTCCAGAATGTCCATGAGCCGTTTGAAAGTCGTCCAATAATTTCAGGGATTAACAAAACCAGCACAATACCCGAACCTAAAATATTTCCCCAGAACGCCCCGTGAAGACCGTAATCATAAACGGTAATGAATAGAATGGTTGAAACCACCGTGAACCCAACACCCAAAAGCTTCACCAGAGCAAATTTTGTCGCTTTCCGCTCAAGGCGTAAATTGGCCAGTGGAATCACAATCAGGGTATCTATCAGTAAAATCAAGGCGGCGTATCGAATGTAAACGCCGGCGTTGGATTCCAGTCCTAAAAGCAATGCCAGCTCGCCGGCATACGTAATAATAAGGCTTGAAAAAAGGACAGAACTTAGGCTTAAGCTTAAGAATGCCGTCATGAAATAACGCTTTTGTTTTTCAGAGTCTTCAGGATTTTCGGAAGCAAATTTCATGTAGGCCGTTTCCTGCCCATATGTAAAAAGGATGTTTAAAAACGCAAGGTTTGCATAGATTAAGGCGTGCACGCCATTTTCGGCGGTTAAAAGAAAATTAGCATATAACGGCACTAAAATGTAATTGAGCGCGCGGGCAAGAATGGAGCTTACCCCATAAATCACCGTATCTTTGGCCAGAAGCTTTAATTTTTCTAACATTGGTTTTTGTGATCGCATTGAGACAAAGTCTGACCAAACATAGTAAAAAAGGGAGTTTGACTGAAATGTTTGAACAGAATTTTATTTCAGCATAACAGCTTTTATGATTTGGTGTGATGAATGATGGCACTGTTTTATTTGAATACAAGCAATTGATTACTTAGAAATTTTTCTTGGAAAAATCAATCCGGCATCGTATAATACCTGTCCTTTTGCGGGAATAGCTCAGTTGGTAGAGCGACACCTTGCCAAGGTGTAGGTCGCGAGTTCGAACCTCGTTTCCCGCTCTTCAGATTTTGTGTTGAACATAAAAGCCTCTTGATGAGGCTTTTTTAGTTTGATCTCTCGGAGAGGTGCCGGAGCGGTTGAACGGGGCGGTCTCGAAAACCGTTGTGCGCGTTAGCGTACCGTGGGTTCGAATCCCACTCTCTCCGCCAAAGTTTTCATATTTTATCTTTTTACCTCCTATAAGTCAATAAATACTTTACCAAACAAACCGTTCTCTTTTTTATAAGACTTCAATTCATTATCATCATTAGTTAAATATTTAACTTTAACCCCTGTAGATGAATGAGCTACACGGATGATTTAATTCTTGACTTTTTGCAAAGCATTCGAAACGCGAATTCGGAAACAGCAAAAAAAGAGCGATTTATCACCTTCCTAACCCAACTCTTTAAAGACGATCCCTCATCATTGAATGTCATTGAACAAATGACCGAAGGCGCTGAAAAAACTGTTTTCAATATCCCTCTAAAACACCGAATCAAAACTGGGCAAGCTGATACGCTGTATAATCGGGTGATAATTGAATGGGAAAAAGATTTAAAACGCACTGGCAAGCATGCTGAAGAACAGCTTAAAGAGTATTTAGCTGGAAACATTAAATCAGGAAATGAAGACAATTTTACTCTTATCGCTACTGATGGAGAAGAGTGGAGAGTTTACAACCGCATCCCCACACAACTTCTTAAAGCCACTGAACCCATTGTTGCAAATGAAATAGGATTAAGGCGCATCGATACTTTTATACTGACAAAAGATAACCTTAATGAATTCTTCTTTTTTCTAGACCGATATTTATTTAAAAACGAGCTTGAAAAGCCAACCTTAGCTAATATTGTCATTGATTTTGGCGCTGATTCAGGGATTTTTTACCGCTCCATTAATTTAATGAAAACATATTTACCAGGTATTTCAGGTAAGGCAGATATTGAAACGGCCTACAATGAATGGAAACGGTTTTTATCGATTGCATATGGTTCTTTTAGTGATTCAACTGAAATATTTTTTATACATACTTACTTAAGCGTCTTTTCTAAAATTTTAGCCTACACTGTTGTTTCACCAAACAAAAACATTACTACAGATCACATACAATTTATTTTAAATGGTAGCGCTTTTCATAAATACAACATAGAAGGTTTTGTTGAAGATGACTTTTATCATTGGATCGCTACTCAAGAACATTTTGAAGCATTAAAATTAATCTTTCGGGATATTGTCGATAAACTCGCCAATTATGATTTTTCCGAAGTCAATGAAGACATTTTAAAAGGGGTTTATCAAGAACTCATTGATATTGAAACCAGACATGCACTTGGTGAATATTACACACCGGATTGGCTATGCGAGCTGATTATTAACGACCTTCCATTAAAAAAAGACAGCTTGATTCTTGATCCGGCTTGCGGCAGTGGTTCGTTTTTAAGAGCGGCTGTAAAAAAATTACAACACCTTTACCCTAATTTATCTGCTGATCGCATTTCATCTCAGGTACAAGGTATCGATGTTCACCCTTTATCGGTTCAGATTGCAAAAACAACACTTCTGGTAGCTCTGGGTAAAAATATTTTAAAAGCCAGAAAGCCTGTTATTCTTAATATTTATTTAGCCAATTCACTACTATTGCCTGAAGGAACAACAGGTTTATTTGGTCAGGATTATCAAATTTTGATTGATAATCACAAATATAAGATCACGAAAGATGTTTTTGAGCAAAATACTACTTATGATGAAGCTGTTCGGTTTGCTGATGATATAGCAACACGTACTGAAGGTCAAGAGACTTTTAAAGAAGAAGTCTTCACCAAAAGTTTTATAGGTACTCTTGGTCAGCAAGCCAAATACTATGTGAGTTCATTCTACACCATTTATAAAGCACTTAAAAGCGCGAAGGAAAATGATAGAGATAGTATTTGGGCATTTATTTTGCTTAATCTTTATAAACCGTTTTTCTTAAACAAACGCTTCGATTTTGTTATTGGTAATCCACCTTGGCTGACTTATTCCTCCATTTCAAATGCCAACTATCAAGAAGATCTTTATACACTGGCTCAACGCAATGGTTTAGAAACTTCAACTGCCAATATGCCCCATTTGGAAATTGCGGCAATATTTATGGCTCACAGCACAAGTTATTTTTTGAAAACCGGAGGAATCCTTGCGTTTGTGTTGCCCCGCAGTTTTATGTCTGCCGATCAGCACGATAATTCGCGATCCGGTAAGGCAAAAGGTTTTCAGCTTACTAAAATATGGGATTTGCAGCATGTTTCCCCACTTTTTAATGTGCCTTCTGTTGTGCTTTTTGCAAGAGCTTTACCAGTGGAATTAAATGCTGATGATAGATCAACGGATCGCAAAATTCCTGAAACAGGTATTCAAGGCTCAATTGTTAAAGGTCGGTTTGAAACACAAAACCTTAATCTGGAACAAGCCTTACCCGCCATAGAATTACAACCCGCAACATGGTATTATCAGAAGCTCTCCAAATCAAAAAAATCCAGCAGCGCCATTACAACCGAAACTTTTGATTTGGTTGGCTCCCAGAGTTTCTATGCCAAACATTTCCGGCAAGGTGCAACCATTGTACCACGCTCGTTTTACTTTGTTGAGTTAGCGCAACAAATTGATGGGAATATTTCTGACTACGATCTGCTCTATGTAAAAACCAGTCAAGCCATTTTAAGAGATGCAAAACCTCCTTGGAAAAACCTTACAAAAGAAGGGCGGGTGCATACCAAATTTTTATACCGAACGGCAATTTCTAAAAATATTCTTCCATTTGGATTGATTAATCCACTGCTTGTTTTATTACCGATTGAAATTGAAACGGTTCAAGTTGGCGATACTGAAAAAAAGTCAATCACTTTAAAAACTGAAAAAGACTTGTTGGAAACCGGGTTTTTAGAAACCTCCAATTGGTTTAAAGAATCCGAAGAACTTTGGGAAGAAAACAAAACAGAAAAAGCTTCTGACAATAATATGAGTTTGTATGGAAGACTAAATTTTCAAAGAGGTTTAACTTCACAAAATTTGAATACTCGCTATTTAGTTCTTTACACAGCTTCAGCAAAAGATGCTTGTGCTACAATATTTGACCGAGAACAGTTTGAGTATGATTTCATTATTGAGCATAAGTCTTATTGGTTTTCCACGAACTTGTTAAACGAAGCACTATATTTAGTAAGCATATTAAATTGTAGTTTTTCTAATAAATCAATAAAATCTTATCAATCTAAAGGATTATTTGGACCTCGTGATATTCACAAAAAAATTTTGGAGCTCACTTTCCCTCAATTCAATCCGGGAAATGAATTGCATCAACAATTAGCCAAGCTTGGCGAGGTATGCTCACATCAGGTAAACGAGATCATCGAACAAAATTATAACGATGCCGATTTAACGGCAAACGCTCTAGGCCAAGCCCGTCGGCATATCCGTGAGCATTTAAAAAAAGAATTATCGGAAATTGATAAAATTGTGGAAGCAATCTTACGAATTGAAGTTGATCTATAAATTTCATTAAAAATTTTAGCCTATCAAATCTTAACAACATTTCGAATTTGCCAATGAAAACTTTCCATCGCATTGAAGATAGCTGAAAGAAAGCGGACAAAGTTTAAAGAAATAACAACTTGATCATGTAAATATTTGATGAAAAGGGATTGGCGCTACTCTAAATACTTAAGTTATCATGTTTGGGGTATAATTAACAATTACTGAGTTTTTAGTAACCCCATTTCGTTTATTTCGTTTGTTGGTTTATATTAGCATGAAACAAACAAAGGTGAGATATGGAAGTCTTAGATTTTAAAAAAGTCTCTAAAAAAGAGCAATCCGCAGCAATGGAATCGTATGATGCATTAGCTGCTACAATAGAGCGTCTTCATTCAGAAATCCTTACGATAGAAATAGAGGAAACTGAGGAAAAAATTAAAATTCCTTTGAGCGCATTAAAGCTTTTGGCTTCAATCTTAAAAGATATTGCACAAGGCACGCCGGTTTCAATTGTTCCTATTACCACAGAATTAACCACCCAGGCTGCTGCTGAATTTTTGGGATGTTCAAGGCCGCATGTTGTTAAATTACTTGAGCAAGGAAAGATTAACTTCACCAAAGTCGGTAAGCACCGGCGCATTAAATATGAAGATTTGGTAAGGTATAAAAAGGAGATGAAGCAAAATCAAAATAAGCTCATTACTGAAATGATGGCTTTTGATGAAAAGCACGGGTTATATGAATCATGATCCACAGCGTTCGTTTTACATGTGTTCTGGATACCAATGTCATTTACCCGGTGTGGGGCCGTGATTTACTTTTGTGGTTTGCTTACTATGATTTATACACCCCGAAATGGAGCAATCATATTTTTGATGAATTAAGACAAGTGATGCTTGAAAAAGGTATCCCAAGTGGAGAGGCTGAAGTAAATTTACAAAAAATGAATAACGCTTTTCCTGATGCATTAGTCCAAAACTATGAACCGCTTATGGCGACTTTAGTCTTAAATGACCCAAAGGATAAACATGTTTTGGCTGCCGCCATTAAAACCAATGCAAATTTAATTGTAACGAACAATCTAAAAGATTTTCCAAATGATTACCTTGCTCAATTTGGTTTAAGTGCAAAATCTGCCGATGACTTTTTAACAGATATAATTGATTTGAATAACGAAACATGCGTTAAAGCATTTAGGGAATTGGTGATGAACAAAAAGAATCCGCCTTTAGATCAATATGAGGTTTTGGATAAATTCAGGCAAAACGGTCTAAAAAACACGGCGGATTATTTACATGCTTTGATTTAAGGAAATGGTTTTTGGTATATCTTTATTTTCAAATAACTTAAAGCCTTTATTATAAAGGCTATACGATGGATACTCTCTCCGCCGGTTTATTTGTTGTTTTCCTTTTTTGGAATATCCCATTAAAAATCGATCACTCTAATATAAATTTTCACTTAATGCTATAACACGTATCTCGACCAATTTCATGGTAAGTAATTAAGCTAATTTCAATCTATTCGTAGTACTGCAAATATTTTTCAAAATTTTTGGCGACAGTTTTTTCACCCTTGAAAAAATAAGAAAGGATATCGGTATCAACTAAAACCCTATTCATTAATTCTTGATTTATTTTTCTGTCGATTAGACACCAAGTTTGTTGTTAAATCATCAAAAGTTGATTTATCTATATCTCGCCATGCACCTGCAAATGACAATGTCTTTGATGTTTTAATTTCCTTTTGTTCCAACTTAGATAAATAGTCATCCACTTCCTTTAGCTTTTCATTTGGAATCTTACTGATACGACTTAATATTTTATTTCTTATCTGATTATCTTTAATCATAATGGCTTGCAAGTTTTAGATAGTTTTCAACAGATGTGTTTTTATAAATTCGGATATACGAATTTTAAGTTCACCGCTGGCACAATTTATACAAAATAACATATTACCTGTTTTTTAAGGATTTATGGTTATAAACAAAAACTTGTATTTTATTACTCAATTTTTAAAAAGCTGGTGGGTTGAACGTGGCGGTTACGGAAACCGTTGTGCGTGTTAGCTTGCTTAGTTTCAAATCCTACTCACTCCGCAGGATTCTTGCTTTCTACAATCTCATTTACATTTCATAAACATGAAACCCTCCGCTTCGATTTAAACATGTTTTTTATGATTAAAAAAACGAGGAGATTTTACGATCAGTTAAGTCAGTTCTTTGCAACATAGACCGGCCTCTTGATGTTTTTCAATCAGTTTTCTCTAATGCCTTAAAATTGCGCTGGAATGAAAATGATCATTGGGGTTTTATCGGCGAACGGGGAATTGGGCATATCATCACTAAAGCTTTAACGAGCAGTTCAGCCTGTTCGATTTAGACGTTGTTTTCTTGCATCAACACTTTTCCTAATCAGTCCATTAAAGCGTTGATGAATTACAACAAAACAAAAAAAGATTTTGCGGCTAAACAAAGAAATGTAAAAATCACCTAGATTTTAATACGCATTACAGTATATCTCGTGGAAACTTCAAAAACCCCACTAAATCCAAACTTAACCAAACAAACCATTTGAGTTCAGTTTGAATTTACCGTTATGCTAAAAAGCACGAAAGCGCAACCTTGGATTGTTTCGTTGCGCTTTCTCTGAAAATCTTTATGATTAAACTTCGTAGCCTATATTTACTTCCTTGACATTTTGTGCTTGCAGTCCTTTTCCGGTATTTACCAATTCAAATTCTACTTCAACACCCTGATCAAGCATCTTATACTTCTTTTCGGATTGAATCGCTGAGTAATGTACAAAAATGTCTTCACCACCTTCGGGATTTACAATAAAACCATACCCCTTTTTTCCGTCAAACCATTTAACGTTGCTTCTGTTTGCCATAATTAACTCCTTTACTTATTAAAAAAATATAATTACAAAGCCTGCTTTGTAATTATTAACTTACCAGTCAAAAGCCTTCTATAGCTTTTGGGGAACACATTCATATCCTGTGATTAATTAATGTTTAAAATTAATATAGAAGGCATTAGCACTTGACGCAATAAAAATTAAACGGGAACATAGTCGATGTAGTCGTTTTCTAACGCCATAAATTGTGTTTACTTCTTTCAGAAGCGGCTTATTTGTTTTAATTTTTTTAGTGGAACGATTGGTTTTTTTTAGTTTTTCATCTCAAGTGATTGTTAAAACAACTCATATGCAACATATCATCCTGATTACAGGCGCTGGAAAAGGCATTGGCAGAAGCATTGCGTTGGAATTTTCGCGCCGATCTTCAGATCATTCGGATTTCAATCCTCAGCTGGTTTTATGTTCAAGAACGCCAAACGATTTGGAGAACCTTTCCGCCGAATGTCAAAAATTGGGGACGTCATCCACAACATTTAATGTTGATATTTCCAATCTTAACGATTCGAATAAAATGGTTGAAGAAACCCTGAACACGTTCGGAAAAATTGATTGCCTGATCAATAATGCCGGGGTTGGGACATTTAAACCGCTTGAGAATATGACCGAACAAGATTTCGATTACACCATTTCTATCAATCTTAAAGGAACTTTTTTTCTGACCCAAAACGTGTTTGCGCATATGAAAGGGCGAAAATCCGGGCATATTTTTTTTATCACGTCGGTTGCTGCCGAGAAACCCTTTGAACACAGCGCAATCTATTGCATGTCTAAATACGGGCAAAAAGGTTTGGTTGAAGTTATGCGGCTTTATGGCAGAAAGCATCATGTGAAAATCACCAATGTTATGCCCGGCGCTGTCTATACACCAATGTGGGGAGAGGTTGATTCTGAGATGCGCGAAAAAATGATGCAGCCCGAAGATATTTCCGGGCCAATTGTCGATGCGTATTTAGCGCCAACACGAACAAGTGTTGAAGAATTGGTATTCCGTCCGGTTGGTGGGGATTTTTAATAAATGCCGCCAATAATGCGGTTTTGACCATTCAGAAAATCAAATGTATATTTCAAGAATTAAACCACTCAAATACCAGGGTTTACTAATCAAACTTACATTTGTTTTTTTACCCTAAGATGAGATGAGTAAATCTATGAAGAACTTTAAAAACCTACCGGGTTGATTTCATGGCAATATTAGTTACCGGAGGCGCCGGATATATTGGATCACATGCGGTTCGTGCTCTCAAAAAATCGGGTTTTGAAACCCTTGTTTTAGATAATCTGATTTATGGCCATGCCGATTTTGTTCAGCCCGATGAATTGCTCAAAGGCGATCTTGAAGATCGTCAGTTTCTTGATCAAGTTTTTCAAAATCATCCTATCGAAGCGGTTTTGCATTTTGCCGCTTATGCCTATGTTGGCGAAAGTGTCGCAAATCCTTCAAAATATTACCATAATAATGTCGGTTGCACGCTGAACTTACTGGATACCATGGTTAAGTACCATGTTCGCCATTTTATTTTTTCTTCAACTTGTGCCACATATGGCGAGCCATTGAGCATCCCGATCGACGAAAACCATCCGCTACGGCCAATCAATCCATATGGTCGCACAAAGTTCATAGTTGAGCAAATTTTAGATGATTACGATAAGGCCTATTACATAAAATCCGTTCGATTGCGATATTTTAATGCAGCCGGTGCTGATCCCGAAGGAGGGATCGGTGAAGATCACACACCGGAAACGCACCTGATTCCATTAATTTTTAGTGTGGCCATTAATCAATTGCCGCATATTTCAATTTTTGGAACGGACTATCCAACTCACGACGGAACATGCATTCGCGACTACATTCATGTTACCGATTTGGCTGATGCACATGTTTTAGGTTTGCAATACCTTCAACAAGGCGGTAAAACCGATGTATTTAACCTGGGTAACGGCAATGGGTTTTCGGTTAAAGAAGTCATTGATGTTGCACGAGAAGTTACCGATAAAGAGATTTTAGCCATAGAAGCCGAGCGTCGGGCAGGCGACCCTGCGGAATTGGTTGGCAGTTCAAAAAAAATTAAAGAAATACTCGGGTGGTCTCCGAAATATACAGAGTTAAAAACCATCATTGAAACCGCCTGGCAATGGCATAAATCGCGTTTCAATCATGAAACATGCAATCAGAAGTACTAAAAAAATTTTTACATGCAAATTTCACAACGAAAATTAGACATTATAAAAGAACATGCTATGCAAGTCTACCCGGAAGAATGCTGCGGGTTGCTTGCCGGAAGATATGAGCAAAGCTTCGACGGGCATTATGAAAATGTAGTCTATGAAGTTGCTCCATGCCGAAATGTCTTGAGTTGGGACAGGCATATGGGTTTTGAAATCTCCAAAACGGAATATTGCGAAGTAGAATCGGAGGCCAGAAGCATGGGCTATAACATTATTGGGGCTTATCATTCACATACCAACGCCGATGCCCTGCCTTCCAACCACGACTATGAGCATGCCATACCAAATCATACCATGGTGATCTTATCAGTCCGTGAAACGCTTGTCTTGCAAGTACGGGCATTTTTTCGTCCGTTTTCAGAGCCTTTTCAGGAAGAGCGGATTTATGTAAAATCGTTATAAACTATTTTTTTGAAATTTATTCTTGTCTTCATTGGTTTTGTTAGTGTTCTTAAATCATGCTTGACATTTTTATAATCACAGGGATGTATTAATTATGCTTGTCAATCACCAAGCGAAAGTAGAAAAACATATCTTCTCGTTAATCGGCAATACACCGCTGATTCGAATTAAAAAATTAGCAGAGCAATGGTCTATTCCGGAATCGATTGAAATTTACGGAAAGGCTGAATGGATGAATCCGGGTGGCAGCGTTAAAGACCGTGCCGCTTTAAACATTATTGAAACCGCCGAAGCCGAAGGAAAATTGACCCGCGACCGCATTCTTTTAGATGCAACAAGTGGAAATACCGGCATTGCTTATGCGATGATCTCTGCTGTAAAAGGTTACAATGTTACCTTGTGTTTGCCTGAAAACGCTTCCAAAGAACGCAAGGCTATTTTAAAAGCTTATGGCGCTAAGCTCATAGAAACCCCTGCTTCCGAATCCAGCGATGGCGCAATTCGAAAAGCCATTGAACTGTACAATGAAAATCCCGACAAATATTTTTATGCTGACCAATACAACAACAATGCAAATTGGCAGGCGCATTATCACTCAACCGGGATTGAAATTTTCGAACAAACCGAAGGAACCATCACGCACTTTTTAGCCGCTATAGGCACAAGCGGTACATTTGTTGGGACAACCCGTCGATTAAAAACATTTAACCCTGAAATCACCTGCATTGCCGCTCAACCCGATATTGCCGTACATGGTATTGAAGGCATCAAACATTTGGAATCGGCAATGGTTCCGGGTATTTACGACCCAAAATTACCGGACCGAATTATTGAGGTATCCACTGAAATCGCTTACGACTATGTTCAACGCCTGGCCAAAGAAGAAGGATTGTTAGTTGGCATATCGGCCGCAGCTAATCTTTGTGCCGCGTTAATGATCGGCAAAGAACTGGCCGATCAGGGAAAACCCGGCATTATTGTTACTATTTTATGCGATAACGGTATGAAGTACCTTTCGGAACCCTTATGGAAATAACTCTTAACGGGCTTTGTTTAAATGAATAAAATTATTTAGACTGGCTCTATGAATCTGAATATTAAAATAACTCTGCCCAAGGATTTTGATTTTGGATCAGGCGAACCTGAAACAGATACCCGGTTCATTAAAACCACTGAGCTAATGAAGCCGCCTTCAGGTATCATCGAAAAATCGCTCCTGGTTGAACTGCCTGATGATTTAAAATTGAGAACCGTATCCGGGAAAAAACTTTTGTTATTACCTGAATGGGCTCAAGGGGTTGATGATATTTTAAGAGGGCAACCGATATGGGGCGCTGTTTTTTTAGTGCCAAATCAAACTGAAGAGGTAACTGGTTATTTTAAGGAGTCCGATTTAACTCTGCTTGGTCGCGCTATGGTTGTGGTACTCAAGCAATATCAAGAAATATGATTTTTAGACAAGACCTTTACCATCTTCTGATCGGTCAAAGTAAGACATCCTACCCTGAAGAAACTGGCGGGTTATTGCTCGGTAATGTGGTTAATGATCAGCTTGACGTCAAAAAAGTCATCCCGCTTAGCAATATCAGAAAAGATTCCCGGCACAACAGAATAGAGATCAATCCGTTGGATTATGCCAAAGCCGAAAAACTAGCCATATCACTTGAATTAGGTGTTTGGGGATTTTATCATTCCCATCCCGATGCCGATGCCGTGCCTTCGGATTACGATCGCGACCATTTTCCATTTACCGAATGGTGGTACCCTATCGTTAGTATTAGAAAAGGTGAATTTGCAGATCTTCGTTGCTGGCAATTAGATCCTTCAAGGGAAAGTTTTTCGGAAATTACCATCAAAGTGCTGTCTTAGATTGCATATCGCTTGCAATTAAACGCCGAATCATCTACGTTGCATTTTCAGAAGTATTTGATTTTTGCTTGATTTTTACGATACTTCATCACCGAATTCCCAATCAACCATACACAGCCTTGAAAAGCACGATCAAACTTACATTAATGCAAGGAACGTTTAGCATCACGCTTGCAGCAATTTTATGGAGTTCGGGTGGCGTATTGATTAAAGCTATTTCCCTGGATGCTTACCAAATTTCGTTTTGGCGATCCTTATTTGCCATTTTTACCATTTTTGCCATTGTTAAGCCTCGGCATCTTACTTTCGATACCTCAACAATCATTGCATCGTTTGCCTACGCGTTCACACTTATTTTTTTTGTGATTGCAACAAAGCTTACCACTGCAGCAAACGCCATTTTGCTCCAATACACCGCACCAATTTATGTGCTGCTTTTTAGCCGGTTTTTGCTCAACGAAACAGTTTCGAAAACGCAACTGGTTCTGGTAATTGTGGCCCTTGCCGGCATGGTGATCTTCTTTTTGGACAGTATTTCACCTCAAGGCGTTAAAGGAAATGTCTTTGCCATTATGTCGGGTTTTTTCTTTGGATTGTTTTTGCTGCTTTCCAGGAAAAACCGTCGGGAACATCCCATTGATGCGGTTCTTTTAGGCAATGGGTTGATCGTATTAATTTGCTCAACCATTATGATGTATGGGGCTTTTCATGATCCACGCGGTGCGGCAGATGAATATATCCTTTATGGTTATGCGATTAGCACTGCCGATAGCGTGATGGTGGCATTTCTGGGCATTCTTCAAATTGGTATTCCCTACATACTTTTCACACGAGGCATAAAGTTTGTCCGGGCTTTGGACGCTTCGCTCATTGCCATGCTTGAACCGGTGTTAAATCCGGTGTGGGTATTTTTATTTGTCGGTGAATCACCTTCTTTGTATACTGTTACCGGCGGGTTGATTATTTTAGCTGCTGTTGCTCTCCAAAGTGTTTTTACAACACGAAGTTTGAACATTCAATTCTTTAGAGGTGTTTAAACGTTAAAATTTTTCTGTAGGTTATAACATCGTCTTTCTCAATTAAAAAAGCATGAACGTTATGGGAACTAAAATTTTAATTCCTACAGCATTAAGGCAGTATGCAGGTGGTCAGGAAATTGTTGAGGTTAATGCAACGGACGTTTCCGATGCCTTGCAGCAATTGACTTCAACCTATCCTGATTTAAAAAAGAATCTCTTATCGGATGAAGGATCGTTGCGATCGTTTATCAACATCTACAAAGGTGAAGACAATATCCGCGATTTAAGCAATCTTCAGACCCAAATCAGCGATGGCGATGAGCTTTTGATCGTGCCATCAATTGCCGGCGGCTCAATGGCTTCCGATATTATGGACGAGATCACCCTGAGCAATGATGAAATCCATCGCTATAGCCGCCATTTGCTGATCCCTGAGTTTGGCATAGAAGGGCAAAAAAAACTCAAACAATCAAGCGTTTTGATGATCGGCGCCGGTGGCTTAGGCTCGCCTTTGGCCATGTATTTGGCTGCAGCCGGCGTTGGTAAAATCGGAATTGTAGAATACGATACCATTGATACCAGCAATCTCCAGCGTCAATTGTTGTATCGCACCGAGGATGTTGGAAAAGCAAAAGCAGACGTTGCGAAATCTTCAATTCATGGGATTAACCCGTTTGTGGATGTTGAGCTCTACAACACGCCGCTGACTTCGGAAAATGCGTTGGATATATTCAGAGGTTATGATGTGGTGGTTGATGGCACGGATAATTTCCCTACCCGTTACCTGGTTAATGATGCCTGCGTGATGTTAGGTATTCCAAATGTTTATGGCAGCATTTTTCGGTTTGAAGGCCAAGTCAGCGTGTTTAACCTCGATCAAGACTGCGCCTGCTACCGATGCCTCTATCCCGAACCGCCACCGCCCGGGCTGGTTCCTTCATGCGCTGAAGGTGGCGTATTGGGCGTTTTGCCCGGAATTATCGGGTCGTTACAAGCCATAGAAACCATTAAACTTTTAACCGGTATCGGCGAGTCACTGAAAAATCGATTGGTGATTTTTGATGCGTTGAAAATGAAGTTTAAAGAATTGAAACTGAAAAAGAATCGTGATTGCGTGGTTTGCTCCGACCATCCGACCATTACCGAGTTAATTGATTATGAGCAATTCTGCGGTATGCCTTCCCACGACCGCATGGAACCTGCCGAGAGCGACGCTCAATCACCGGATGAAATTACGGTGTTTGAACTCAAGAAACGACTGGATAATGGTGAGCATCCTTTTATCCTGGATGTCAGACTTAATGAAGAATATGAGATATGTAAGCTTGATGGGGCTACGCTTATCCCGATTCATGATTTACCATTGCGCTATCAGGAGCTTGATCCCAACCGGGAAATTATTGCATTATGCAAAGTTGGGGCGCGTTCTGCTAAAGCGGCCGATTTCCTCAAAGAAAAAGGCTTTAAGGATGTAAAAAATCTCGTTGGCGGTATTAATGCCTGGAGCGAATTCATTGACCCTGAAGTTCCGTATTATTAATAGTTTGCGGTAAATGTTCATTTTGAAATCACTTGGAATAGCTCATCCGAATTTAATAAACCATCTTTTGTGTAAGGGATGGTTTTTTTGTTTTGGTAGGTTTCAGGATTAATGATTTGCTAAGGTTTTGCGGCTGCTAGAAACTAAATGGACATTTTCTTTGCTATTCCATTAAACCTGGAATTTCATCGCCCGATTTTGAAGCGAAAATAGAATACAGGATTATTTGTTGTAACTGTAAACTTTTTTTAGGACGGGGCAATAATAGGTAATGACAATAAAAATCGTGTGTTGAGCGTAGCCGAAACACCGATTTTAAATGTTCTGTTCGGCTGTGTTTGGTAATGCTTTGGCTACCGCTCATGCTAATGACGCATGATTATAGCTATAATAAGGGGTTGCAACCCCTTGTTTTTGAAGCCACTACGCTAGCATGAGATAAGAACATGTCATTATTTTATTTGTCTATTACTAAATATGAAAACTGCTAATATCAAGGTTTTTTTGTCGCTCCTGCGAAAGCAGGAGTCTATAGATGCCTGCCTGCGCAGGCATGACCTGGTTGGTTGATGAACTTTAAATTAATGAATTCGTCATTACTTATTTGTGTTTTTGACTTTCAAAATGCCAGCCTTCCAATGACGAGTTAACAAATGGGTTAATGTTAGGATATAGTGTGTATATTTTTCCACCTCCGGCTTCTTCGAAGCCACCTCCGCCAGCGGAGGATAATTTATTGAAGTCACAAATTCTAGTACCAAATTGTGTTTTATTGTCCCTCTCTGTGAGAGGGTGGCCGACAAGCCGGGAGAGGAAAAATTCGTCATTATAAATTTGTGTTTTGTTCTTCAAAATGCCGGACTTCCAATGACGCATTTACGTTATTGGTCACCCTGAATTAATTTCAGGGTCTCAGAAAATGCCAATTTGGTTGAGATGCTGAAAACAAGTTCAGCATAACTAGAAAATGAGTGTCATTTTCTGTTTGTTTATTGTCAAATATTTGAGCTCGCAATGACCTGTTGGAAACTAATGATATTAGACAAAACCTCGTCATTGGAATGGATCATTCCTTGATCGTAGCAGATCAAATTTGACATCAAAAACCAAGTCATCTGTTTAAAGATCAGTATTTATTTAAAGTAAAGAATTTAGATGTGCGGACATGATAGGGTTAAAAGATTTTGTTAATTCATCAATAATTCTGATATAACATAAAGAAGGTAGCATAAGTACAATCCAAACCAATTTTAAGTAAACTATCCTCTGGCATGCATCATTTTGAATTTTTAGGTGAATTAATCCTGATAGGAAGCCTAGCGATTGGGATTATTTTGATCTTCCAAAAGTTTAAAATCCCGCCGGTGATTGGTCTCATCGTTACGGGGATTATCCTTGGTCCTTCCGGCTTTCATATTGTTCGGGATAGTGAACTGATCACCATTCTTGCCGAACTTGGCGTGGTACTGCTGTTATTTACGATCGGACTGGAATTCTCCCTGGCTGAGCTAAACCGCCTCAAAAAAATCGTGGTATTTGGCGGTACGGCGCAAATGATAGTAACCATGATCGTCATCAGCCTATTTACGTATTTTGTTGCCAATATCTTCATGAGTTCTTCAATGTTTACGATTCGGGAATCGATATTTTTAGGATTTGCATTTTCGGTGAGCAGTACAGCGATATGTTTGAAAATACTAACCGACCGCGAAGAGCTAGAATTGCAATATGGTAAAGTCACTTTAGGCATTTTGATTTTTCAGGATATTGCCATTGTGCCGCTGATGATTGCCGTTAATTTTTTAAGCCCGGTTAAAGACACGGCATTGGATAACGTGCTTCTTGAACTTGGGTTTATCATTTTGTTCGGCTTGCTGATCTTTAGCAGTTTCAGGCTTTTAATGCCTAAAGTTGTGGAAATCATTGCCTCGTTGCATGCCAAAGAAGTTCTTGTTCTTGGCGCTTTGGTCTTGTGTTTCGGTTCGGCCTATCTTGCTTCGCTTGCCGGGCTTTCATTAGCTTTGGGTGCGTTTGTTGCCGGTATGATTATTGCAAGTACGGACGACAGCCACAAAATCGCCCGTACCATTGAACCCTTTCGTGAAGCTTTAACCAGTATCTTTTTTATTTCGGTTGGTCTGCTGCTTAATGTTGAAGCTATTGATCTCCCGTTGTTTATCACCATTGCCATTGGCGTACTTTTGGTTAAAGGCCTTATTGTAACCGTAGTAACATTTATTCTGGGGTATTCTTTCCGGGTAAGCATTATGACTGGTATGGCGTTGGCGCAGATCGGTGAATTTTCATTCATCCTTTCGGAAACTGCCTACAACAATAAAGTTATTGATGAACCGCTCTTTCAAGCCATGCTGGTCATTATTGTTGTAACCATGATCGTAACGCCGGCTATGATCGCTTACGCACCGCATGTTGCAGAAAAAGTAGCGCCTGCGCTCGGGTTTATACCTTTACCTTCAAAAAATCCTTTTCAATTCACGCCGCCGGAAACCGATCCCATGATCATTCATCCGGGTGAAATTCATGCCGCCATTATTGGTTTTGGGGTGATCGGCCAAAACATCTGCTCGGTGCTGAAAGCCACTAATATTTCTTACAATGTTCTGGAAATTGATCGCGAGATAGTCCGCCGGATGCGTTTAAACGGTGAGCCGATCTATTATGGGGATAGCACCGACATTCGGGCGTTGAAACGAGCCAGCATTGATCATGCACGAGCCGTTGTGCTTGCTATTAACGACCGAGCCGCAATTCATGAAAGCATTGAAGCGATTCGCAAAGTCAATAAAAACGCATTTATTATCGTGCGAACGCGTTCGTTGGAAGATAGCGAAAGCCATTACAAAGCTGGCGCCAATGTTGTTGTTACCGAAAAGTTTGAAACCTCCATCCAAATTTTTTCTATCCTGCTTCAACACTTTACCATTGAACCGGAATTGATCTTGGAGCAACAGGAAAGTATCCGCCGCGATTGCCAAAAGATTTTTCTTGATTCATCGCAACCTAATGGCAATAAACCTGCTGAAAAGAAAACCAAAACCGAGGTGTGAGTGAATTGCAAGTTATTAGCGCTCAAACAAAATTGTTTTTCTGTCTGTGCATGATAAGCCATGCAAAATCGTAAAGGAGCTTGCCTTAGGATATAGTGGGTATATTTTTCCACCTCCGGCTTCTTCGAAGCCACCTCAGCCAGCGGAGGATAATTTATTGAAGTCACAAATTCTAACACGAATTGCGTTTTATTGTCCCTCTTTCTGAGAGGGTGGCCGATAGGCCGGGAGAGGAAAAGTCGTCATTCTCCGTTTGTGTTTTTGGCTTCCTTTGCCTACAGTCAGCACTTCCAATGACGCATGAGTATAACCTTAACAAGGGGTTGCAACCCCTTGTTTTCCAAGCAGCTTCCGCCAGCGGAGGGCAAACCCATCATTACCAGTTTGTTTACTTTTTAAATATTTAAACTCAGCATGCTTCTCAATAGCGCTCAGGGGACAATCATTTTTGCCATTAGTAAACCTGGAGAACTGATTTAAACATCACCTCCTGCTAAATACTCAAATGCAACTCTTGCTCCTCTAATACGGCGTATTCCTGAACGCTAGTCGGAGATTCAGTCTAACATATTGGCGATAAGCTTTCAGGTTACGCCTCATTAAATTTTCAGATGATTGCGTATAATGTGTTACGCTTTATTTAAAAAATGACCTATCAAAACCATGCGTTTAAAACTTACATTGCGCCAGCTTAAACCGCTAGAAACCTTGCCTATCAACACCGGTTATGTGATCGGATCAGCCATTTACCAAACGCTTTCGGCGTCTTCAACCACGTTTGCAACACAACTTCACAATGAAGGGTACGCCAATGAACATCAACGTCAAAAGTTCAAACTCTTCACGTTTTCAAATCTGGAGATTCCTAAGCGGGAAATTGAGAGAAACCGAATCATTTCAAAATCCCCTGAAATTTCGTTTCTCATCAGCTCACCCAAGGAAGACTTTTTAGAACACCTGATTGCCGGCTTATTTCAGGATGGCATGCTCAGGCTTGCCGGATGCCAATTTGAAAAATCCCTTATAGAAGCTCTGCCCGATCCTGAGTTTCACTCAACCATGAATTTTATGATGCTCTCTCCGCTTACATTATCGGTACAGGAAGAGGGTGATCGGGGCAAGTCCGGTAAATATTATCTTCGCCACAACGATCCCAGGCTAGCTACTCTACTTAAGGAAAACATACTGGCGAAATACCAAATGCTACACCAAAAACCATTTTCTTCCCCTGAGTTTGATTTTCAAATCACCTTTAATAAGTCCTTTATAGATAAGCAAAGAAAGCGAGGAAAAAGGATTGAAAAACTCATCACCATTGCTGAAGGTACGGAGCGAGAAACCAAAGTAAAAGCAATACTTTGCCCGTTTACGATTAGCGCGCCTCCCGAACTGATAAAAATTGGCTATGAATGCGGCTTTGGCGAAAACAACGCCATGGGCTTTGGGATGGTTAAAGAAATGATAGATGATAAGTGATAAGTGATGAGTGATGAATGATGAATGATGAATTATGCTCAAGTACGTTTTCGGTAAATTTCTTTTTTTTCTCCCCCAGAGTCCGACTTAGCTGTATCCTTAATGAATGATTTATCAAAAATGATATATTGCGTTATATTGTTATAAATGTTTGCTGCCAACATAATGGGTGGTTAAGATGAATAAATTCATTTAATACGTTTATATAATTAATCATAATAATGAATGCGTTTAAATACTCAACTGTAATAAAACCTGAAGGTATTATTAAGATTCCGGAATTGGCGAAATTAGAAAATCAGGAAATCGAAATTATAGTTATGCTTAAAACTAAAGCCGCTCCAAAACAGTCAGAAGATTTTGCCAAATCTTTTTCATCCAAATGGCGCGGTTTATTAAAGGAGGTGGAAATTCACGACTACAAATCAAACAGAATTGAATCAATTATTCAAAAAAACTCATGATTATTGTATTATTAGATACCAACATCATACTTGATTTTCTTCTTGAGCGTAAACCCTTCATTGAGCAATCTGAAAAAATTCTTCAATTATCATTCGATAATAAAATAAAAGCTTATATATCTGCAACAACAATTACTGATATATATTATATCATTCAAAAAGAAATAGATAAAGAAACAGCAAAAAACTTTATATCAGAAGTATTAAAATTTATTGACATTGCGTCAGTTGATAAATTAGTTATTGAAGAAGCGTTAAATTCATCTTTAGACGATTTTGAGGATGCTGTGCAAGAAAATACAGCGCTCCATCATAATTTCAATTATATAATCACAAGAAATATACATGATTATAAAACCTCAAAAATAAAAGCTCTAACCCCTTCCAAATTTTACAATGAAGTAGATATTGCTTAATCAAGTATTATTTCAACTCATTACAAAATTTCACCCCAATTCAAAATTCTTTGTCCATAATTTATCATCTATCGTACATCATTTATCATAAATTTAGCGTATTGGACATTCTGTGTCTGACCAACCTCCGTATTATTAACCCGGTAAATCAATTTTTATGAAAAACACGCGCAGCATCTACCATCGCATGAAGATCATTGACGATGCCTTAAGGCAAAATGCCTTTCCGAATTGTCGCTCGCTTGCCGAGTTGCTGGAAGTCAGCCAAAAAAGTATCCAACGCGATTTGGAGTATATGCGCGATATGCTTGGCGCCCCGATTCGTTACAATCCTCAAAAAAGAGGGTACGATTATTCGGAGAGCGGCTACTACTTACCGGCTGTTTTTTTAAAGACACAGGAAAAACGCGCGCTTCGGGTGTTAAAACAAGCCCTGAAGCCTTACAAATCCACGCCCTATTTTTCTGAAATTAAACAGGCTGTAGATAAAGTGTTTGAATCCCTGCCCATTACACTGTTTGAAGATACAACCCAAGACCTTGTCTCTTTTGAGCCGCCTCCAAGCGCTGAGGTTGATAAAATGATTTTCCAAACGATTGATCGGGCGGTTCAGAACAAAAATAAGATAACGATGACTTACTACTCTGCTTCATCCGATCAAACCAACTGGCGAACCGTCCATCCCTACCACCTTCACCATGTGCAAGGCGTTTGGTATGTGATTGCGTTTTGTGAAACCCGGAATGCGGTTCGCTCTTTTGCCTTAAGCCGGATTTCACATGTAACGCTATCAGAACATACATTTCAACCCGATGATGAATTTAATTTGCATGACTATTTAAACGATGCGTTTGAGATGGTGCGCCAAGAAACGCCAATGCAGGTAGAGTTAAAATTTTCCGCATACCAGGCGCGATGGATTCGCGAAAGAGTCTGGCACGCATCCCAGGAACTCTTGCCTCAGTCTGACGGCTCTTTAGTTGTAAGGTTTAAAAGTTCGGGTTTGGATTCTTTAAAGCGATGGATACTGCGCTACGGGGCTGAAGTGGAAGTTCTGCAGCCCGAAGAACTCCGCCGGGCTATCCGAGATGAAATCCAAAAAATGGGCACGCTATACGAAGAGCAGGTTTAAAACCGAAGGGCTGGTTTTAAACCCAACCAAACAACCATGCGCAAAGCGCCAAAGGGCAGACCTATGTGTCTGCGAATGGCTGGTTTAAAACCTGCCCACGTCCAAACGAAACCTGCCCAAACCAAGAAGGTACGCGCGAGAAGGTGGGTTTGAAACCCACCCAGCCCAAACACAAATGAAAAACAGACCTATGCAACAGCCAATACATGCATGACTGATCTGTGGAATAAATCAGGAAAAATCAATAACTAAAACCGCTTACAAAAAATGAAACACACAATAAAAATCATGTTCATTGGGTTGATGCTCTCGGCATGTGCCGCGCCAATCTACAACCTCACTAAAACGCAATATGTCCATCAGGCCTTTAGCGCTGAGCAACTACAAAACGGCGGGCTTTGCCTTTTGCCAATTACAGCCGGAGAAGGCCAGGAAGGATATCGCAGGCCGCTTGGCAACTTTATGAATCAATACCTGACACAATCTGTTGATAGCGCTAAAAATTTAACATGGCAGGAAACAATGCAGAAATTGAATGACAACAATAAGGTATCTATTTATGAATCCATCATCATGAGCTATCAAAAAACATCTATTTTGAATAAGGAAAAACTAAAACAATTAAAAACCACCCTGGAGGTCGACTTTGCTTTGTATTGCTCCCTTCAGGATTTTTCTGAAAAAACAGAAACTTCTTACAATTTTTTTTCTGGTTATAGCACCAATAAAACTGCAAATGTACAAGCGCATTGTTTGGTTATTAATCTGAATACCGGGGATGTTATGCAGGAAATCATCGGGCGGGCTAAATCCGTGGGGAATGAAATGTCTTATAACAGAGAGTACGATCAATACGCCGATATTCTAGCCAGGGCCGTTCTTTCGCAACTTCCGGGATCAAAAGTTCAACCTCCCGATGAAAAAACCTTGTAAGGGTCATTCTCTGAATCAGCCTTTGATGATAGGTGAGATACCTCGGCCTGTCCCGATACAAACGCTTGCATTTCATCCAAAAAAACGATAAAATTTATGAAACGACCCTATAAGAAAAAGCTAAAAATTGTGACTAGCCCCGCTCGTTTAAATACAGACTTTTCCATTACCCTGGAAAGCCAAATAAAAAAAGAAAAAGATATATCGCCTGTGCTCGATTCCGTTCCCGTCAGGCTGATTGTGGTTCAGGGGTGGGAAGAAATCCCAGCTAAAAATAAATGATTTAAAGCATGATAAAATTTCAATACACAGGAAATCCATTTGTGGATACTGGACTTGCTGTAATGGTTGCAATTTCTGATAAAGAAACACTTAGCGAAATTAATGAAAATGACTTTGAATCAATATTTCATGAAGCTAAATGGCTGGGCATTACAAATCGTAAATTGAAAGCTACTAATTCAGTTATTTTAAATAATCCATTATTACAAAGCGGTTATACAAAAGAGAAAACCATATCAACTGCAATAAAGGAAAAACACAAACTTCTTAAAAAAAGAGATGACTTGAATGAAAAGTTAAATAATATCAAATCTGATAAGTTGGATATTATAAAAAATGAGATTTCCCTTATTACTCAAGAATTTGATGGTGCTTCTAATCAAAAAGAAAAAGATAAGTTAAAAAGAAAACTTGGCAAAAAAGAAGAAGCTTTTGATAAAGAAGTTCTAAGAATAGAAAAACAGAAAAATAAAATTAAGAATCAAATAATTGAAGCTGATAGTGTTCTTTCTGTTTATGAAAATAGAATTACTAACAATTCAGATAGAGGGTTGATTCAATACAGCGCAATTTTAGAGGCACTGGCAAATGATTTTCTTTCTAATGATAAACAGGATGTTCCTTTATGTGAAGTCACAGGTGTATATCCTGCTACGCAAATATTCAACTCATTAAGTGATATTATTACTAAAAAATTTTTGCTTACTTCTTCAGAAATTAAAAAGACGTATGATTATCAAATTGGCCGCGATTGGTTTCCCTTGGCTGGAAGTTTAGGGAATGATGCGCAAGCATTACCGGCAGGTAGTCGAAGTCCTCATATCAGTGCATTAGCTATTTTAGCCGCACAGCTTTTGCCAATGGGCGTTATTTCTGTTAAGCGTTTCGTCAAAGGTGAGGCCAAGTCGTTTTTAGTTTGCTTACAGTTTAATATTCCTGAGGTTAATGAGTTGATTGTAAAAAGAATTTATGAAGATGTTCATAGCAAAGTTCAGTTGGCAAGCGAAAGGAATAAAGTTAAAACTATCGGTACCGGTAAAGGATCAAAATCATTAAGTCTTTTTTTAATAGAACAACTTAAAGAACTTTCTATTCACAAAGAGTATCATAACATTGAACATCTTCATCTAAATGTTTGGCTATTCTCAAACTTCGGTACCGGCGCCGATTGTGATTATTTTGAAGTCCCTAATGCTTCATTAAAGTTTCTGATTCAGGCTTCAAAAACATTTCATGAGGAATTGCATGAAATGTTATTACAAGAATCAAATAAAACCATATCCTTGCTGGAAGCTATTGAACACCATGAAGATTACATGCCGCTTTATCCATATAAAAACAGTAAAAAAGTCGCAAAAACACTTCTTGCCAAGGCAAGTAAAATACTTGAGAATTATGATGAGGATGAACATGATGAATTAACAGAAGCTACACTTGAGAATACAAAAATTGCCAAACGCAAAACATTGGTTGAACAATTACAAGCAAAACTAAAGAACTTTAAAAAAGATAAAACCCTAAAAAGTGAGATTCAAATTCTTATCTCTGAAATCGAAAAAAGCCAAAGTCGACCTGCATCAAAAGAGTTGTTCAAGCTTTACCAAACTCAAATAGTCGGGAGAAATGTTAATGCGCTTATTGTTGCAGAGCGAATAGCTTTGTACTTAAAAACAACAATGATAACAGATAAAGAACAAACACTTATAGAGAAATGGATAAATAACGATAGGGATAAGAGATTTCGTAAAGAAATACAATTCCGTGTCAAAGAAAAAATTATAGAAATGGCTTTTGCAGGAAAAATGACACTTTATGATTATATCAACCTTTTTCCTAAAGAAAATATAATGCCTCTAAAAACATCGTTTTTTGGCTGGAATTATATTTGGTTTTATTTAAATCATGATAATTTAGATGATTCACTTCCTAATCCTTCAGGAGATCACACAATGTTTACACATCCGAAAGTCAATAAATTTGCCGAAGATTATTTTGATTTTTGTCTTAATGAAAAGAATTATAGCAAAAGAAATTTTGAAAAGAAAGTATTGGAGTTATTTCAAAAAAATCAAATTACTCCAAGAATAATGCAAGAATGGTTTTGTGAGTTGGCTTCAAAATATGAAGGTTATACTTCTGAAGAATGGGATGATTTATGTAAAGACGAAAACGGATATGATGCAATCTATGAAATTCGCTTTCAGTTAAGGTTACACTTTATAAATCTTTTTCGCGAGTTCAATTGGAAATCAACAATAAAAAATTAAGGGGGAAAATAATGTCAAAACAAATGACTCATATAATCGGGACTTTTCTTATCTCCGGGAATGGAGCTTTCCTTAACAGCCCCGGAATAGAAAATGACGTTACTGTTCCTAAAACATTTTATACTCTTGATGAAAGAGGTAAACAAGTTCGTGTGCCTTATGTATCTTCACAAGCATGGAAGCGATGGTTACGTGAAACATTCAAAGAAGAAAATCCGGAAGAGCCTCAAGCAAATATTAAAGTGCTACAGGTTGATGAAAAAAAACATACGCCAAAGAAAATAGGAACTGATATGAATCCTATTACATGTATTGAAGATGACATTTTTGGTTATATGAGGACTGAAAAAAAGGATAAAGATGAAGGTGATAATACTGGTGAAAACGATGAAGATAATGATACCTCAGTTAATACAGGTGAAAAGGAAAAGAAGAAAAAAAATACAGTTAAACCGTTGGTACGGACATCACCTTTTCAAGCCTCAATTCTTGCTTCTATTCGAAAAATTGCAAGCAGAACACAAGATGAAGGATGGGTTAAGCCTACAGGCGCAACTCAAGAAATTATCGACAAGAACATTGAGTATACCACTGATTCATTACCCTATAAAACTGAATTTTATGATACAAACCTTCAAGGAATTTTCGGTTTGGCTTATCATCGGTTAGGGGTATTTAGGAACGAAGGTGATAGAATAGAATTAGATGTTAAATTGGCAGAGCAGTGTTTAGAAAAAGGAGATATTAAAAGAATTAACGGTGAAAGTAAAATTTATGAATTGGTCAATAATGATAGAAAAGAAAGAACCTCAAAAATATTAAAAGCGCTTGTAAATATGAGAGGTGGCGCGAAACAAACGGCTTTTGCAACTCCGGTTCATCCACAAGTTATCATATTGGCCGGTTTAAGCTGCGGAAATCTCATCTTTAATAACCTATTTAAAGACACAGTTGACGGCCCCATATTAAATATTGAAGCTCTAAAAGAGATTTTGAATGATTATAAAGACAGATTAGCAACAAAAGTATACATCGGTGTAAGAACAGGATATTTAAACCCTGAAAATGAAAAACGTTTAAAGTTTATTTCAAATCATAGTATTCAGCAAAATTTAGCAGAAAAGAAAGATGAAACAGAGAAAATAGAAACTTGGGGTGAAGGTATAACCGTCATTATAACAACTCCAATTCAAGCTGTTTCTCAATTTATAAATGAATTACCTGAAAAGGGATTAGAAATTAAAGTAGAAAAGAATGAAGCCGATTAAATTACTAAATGTGCTAATTAGCGGATGGACAGCGACATTCCGTATTCCTTTTCTTTATTCCGGTACGGGAATTACATCCCCTGTGCCGCCGTATAGCACGATATTGGGTATGATTGGCAACATATCGGCACGTGAGATCTATCCGAAAGACGTAGGGAAAATCGGATATATCTTTCGAAGCGAAAGTATTGCATCGGATTTGGAAAGGACAGTGAGATACTCTGTTGATAAAGGCGTTTTCTCACTTAATGATGAAAAGAAAAGGTATGGTATTGTCAATCGTCAATTTCACGTCAATCCGATTTTAGAATTATACTTGCAAAATCTGGATTTAAAAGAAGTTTTTGAAAATCCGAAAAATCCTCCGGCATTAGGACGTTCGCAGGATTTATGTTGGATTGAGTCGGTAAAAGTTGTAGAGGCTAACGCTGTTGAATCAGCTCCAATAAGCGGAACCTTGCTACCTTTTCCTCACCCGGGAGCAAGTGGATTAATTCTTGTCTTACCGGAATACTTTAGTAATAATAAAACCGGCTTTACTCGCACAACTGAAAAAATGGGACGATTCCAAGCCGTAAAATATGATGCTAACGCATCGAATCTTAAGGCTGTTCGTCCCAATAGTTTTTACTCAATTAATGAATCTGATAAATATATCTATCTCCATTCTTTTACATGAGCATTGAACTTTGGGCTAAAAGTCCAAAAAAAGGTCGGAAAACGGGTGAATTATTAATTACGCATTCTATTAATGTTGCACGAGTTTCAAATGAAATTTTAAATAAGTCCCCTTTACCGGAAGAATACAAAAGGCAAATTCACAAAATGCTTTTTACAAGTTGTGCATTACATGATGCCGGAAAAGCTGCAAAAGGGTTTCAGGAATCTCTTAGGACGAATATGTCTTGGGGAAAACGGCATGAAATTCTTTCTGCTGCAATCGTCGCTCAAATTTGCCCGGACATAGCTGTTGAAGGATTATTCGCTATTATTACTCATCATAAATCTATCTTGCCGGATAATACTACTGAAGAAAATATAAAAAAGTGTTTGAATAGCGAGCAATTACCTTTTGACGGTAATAGCATTTGGTTTGAGATGTTATCAGAGTTAAACAACAATTATTACCCTCTAAAAGAATATTTGAATCATTTAAAGATAATTCTTTCGTTAGAATATGATTTGAATCTATTGAACGAAGATTTGAAAGAACTTGGAATTGGTATTGACAAGTTCTTATTAAATAGAACATATCAAAAAACATGGGCAAAGCGAAAAAATATTAATTTACGTAATGCCAGTATCATACGAGGCCTTTTAATTACAAGTGATCATTTGGCTTCTTCAGGTGAGACTAAGTTGCCGGATATTCCAGTCTTACAAGATTATAATGAGGTCATCTTAAGAAAAGAGCTTAAAGGGAAAGCGGCTCTTCCTTTTCAAAAAGTCTGCGGTTCAGTAATTGGTTCGGCAATTCTTAAAGCGCCGACAGGTTCGGGAAAAACGCTCGGAATGCTGCTCTGGGCATCTAACAATCAATTGGAAAACGGGCGTTTTTTCTATACGCTTCCTTACACAGCCAGTATTAATGCCATGCACCAACGCCTTTCCAAAATCTTTTGCAGCAATTCGGTCGGCGTGTTGCATAGCAAAAACACGGCATATTTATTTAGACTTTTGGAAGAAGAACACAGTTCAAATGCCGAAAAATATGCCAAAGACCTTTCAAGCTTGGCGCGAGAGATGTATTTCCCTATCAAAGTTTTAACGCCGCATCAAATTTTAAGAGTTGCTTTAAGAGGAAAAGGTTGGGAACTGGGTTTAATAGAATTTCAAAATGCGTGTTTCGTCTTTGATGAAATACATGCTTTTGAGCCGAAAATTGTCGGATTAATTATTGCTTCCGCCAAATGGTTACAATCAATTGGAGCAAAAATTTTATTTGCATCCGCAACATTACCGAAATTTCTGGAAGATTTATTGGTTGAGGAATTAAATATACCGCAGGAAAACATTATTGTGCCTGATTCCAACAATGAAAAAGATAAGATTGTTCTTGATAAAAAGCGCCATAAAGTCTCCATTCAGGATGGAAATTTAATAGATAATCTGGAGAATATTATTGACGATATTAAAAATAATGTTGATAAAACATTTTTGATTATCTGTAATTATGTTGCTACAAGTCAGGAAGTTGCACAAGCATTAAAAAAAAACGGAATAGAATTTCGTTTATTACATGCAAGATTTAACAGTGAAGACCGGTTTCTGATTGAAGAAAAAATAACAAGTAACAATCCGCCTCGCGTATTGGTTGCCACTCAAGCCGTAGAAGTTTCTCTTGATATAGATTATGATTGCGGATATACTGAGCCTGCGCCGATAGATGCGCTTGCTCAACGTTTCGGAAGAATTAACCGCAAAGGTGAGCGTGAGCCTGCACAAATTATCATTTTTGAGAAACAATCAAATGAAAACTCAAAAATATATGATCCTGAAATTGTTGAAGCTACTGTGAATTTATTGAAGGAAAAATCAATTTTATCGGAGCAGGATTTAGTTGATATTTTAAATGAGGTTTATAAAGACGGCTATAAAGAAGGTACGGAAGCCTTTAAAAAGTATAAGGAGGGTTTAACTAATGATGACATTAATAAATTTGATGAAAATATTATTGCCGGTACTTATCGAGACTGGATTGAGTGTGTTATTGAAAAAACAGATGAGCAAGTTGAAGTTTTACCTGAATCATTAGTTTCTACTTTTAAAGAAAGAGTTAAAAATAAAGAATTTATTAAAGCAAAATCATTGCTTGTTCCTGTAAGAATTGGTCAATTCCATAAAGTGAAACAAAAAAAGTTAGTACAATGGGATAATAAGATTGATGAGTATGTTGTCTGTTTATCTTATTCAGATAAATCAGGATTGGATTTGAAAGGGCAAATAGATTATATCATATAATTATAAACAAACTTAAATGAACAAATTTGTTGTAAATGTCATTTGGGATTGAAAATTCCAGGCTGGCTTAAACAAAATGCCAAACAACCTGCTGATTTAAAACGAATAATGGGTAACGATTAAAATAAAAGGTTACAGATATGACAGATATTCAATTATTTACAAAACTCTCTGAACTGCCTCCGGATTTAAAGCATGAGGCGGCCCCCAGTTTATTGATTTTTTAAAATTTAAATCATCCAAAGAAAGCCTTGCTCAACCCAAAAGAGTACCAGGAAAAGCAAAGGGTTTGATAGAAATGAAAGATAATTTCGATGACCCCATTCCAGGATTTAATGAGTAAATAAATACGAATAATCAATTTATCATTTATCATCTATCATACATCATACATCATTGATCATCATTAAACATCCTCCAACCCATCATGAAGCGACGAAAAAACTCCCTGCGCCTGCCCGATTACGACTACTCCCTGCCCGGTGCGTATTTCATTACCCTTTGCACCCAACATCGTTTGCATTTGTTCGGCCACATTTCCGATGGGAAAATGATTTTAAACGATGCCGGTCGCATGGTTCAAGATTGGTTGTTGGAATTGGAACATAAATTCTCAACCGTTTCAGTTGGTGAGTATGTAGTGATGCCGAATCATGTTCATGTGGTGGTGTTTTTAAAAGGCGGACACATAGGTCCGCCCGGACAACACGCATACCCAACCGGACAAAACATAGATCAATCCGAACAACGCATTGGTTTCCACGGACATAATAGGGTCAGACATGTCGGTCTGACCCAACATGTGAAAAAATTAGGGATCAATCCATGTGATAATCAACCAGGGGCCGACCGATGTGTCGGCCCGAATGGCCCGAAGAACCCAAACCCATCCATCCCACAAATCATGCAATGGTTTAAAACCATGACCACCAACGAATACATCCGACATGTTAAAAACGACCATTGACCGACATTTGAACGAAAATTATGGCAACGCAATTATTGGGAGCGGATCGTTCGAAACAAACGGGCGTTGCTGGCCATCAACCGATACATCCAAAACAATCCATTAAAATGGCAATTGGATCATTTATATTGATGACATAATTCCAATTGATATTGCTCTGCAAACCTTAGAAACAATAGGATTGAGCACATAAACCATTTGCTATTTTGACCAAAAAGGAAATTAAAGAAGCTTTAACTCTGCTTAACGATTATCTCCTTAAGCAAGGGATTCAGGGTGAACTGTGCTTATATGGAGGCACCGTAATGTGCCTTGCATTTGATGCCAGACCTGCAACAAAAGATGTAGATGCTATTTTTAAACCCGCTTCGGAAATAAGACAGGCAGCTTTTCAAGTTGCCAAATCATTAGATTTACCCGACGATTGGTTAAACGATGCCGTTAAAGACTTCCTTGTTCCTCACGATCAAACATTGCTTTTGGAAATGCCTTCGCTTCGTGTTTATATCCCAAGTTCAGAATATCTTCTGGCCATGAAAGCGCTTTCGGCTCGTTTGGATACAACCGATAAACCGGATATTATTTTTTTGATTAAAAAACTTGGTTTAAACTCGCCTGAAGATGTTATGAATATTGTTGAAAAATATTATCCCAGAAATAACATTAAACCGGCAACACAATTTTTTATAGAGGAAATTTTTGATGATATCAATTAAAGACACCAAAGCAAACATGCTTTTGGACGCTAAAAACCAAATGGTTTATTTGATGGATTTTGTTCAGGATTTTGAGCGTCAAAAAAATGCCGACATGATTCAAGAACCTATTGCTGATGATCATAAACCTTTAGATGCGCTTCTGGCCTCAACGGTCGAAGCTATGTGTCTCAAGCATGATATTCCACTCCCTTTGTGGATTTATAAAATCAAACCGTTAAAAGAACCTTATTTTGTTTCCGGTATTGAGAATTTAAAAGCAATTACATTGGTTGAAAGTCCAATTGCATTCCGTAAAAGGAATGTTTTTGTGCTAAAGAACTTTTTGGATCGGGTTTAGGGCAACGCAATTATTGGGAACGGGCGTTGCAGGCCATCAACCGATACATCCAAAACAACCCGATAAAATGGAAGTTGGATCATTTGTGGTCAGAAACAGGGGTTTGTCCAGACAAAAAATTGAGGTCAGACAAATTGCTTTGACCCAGCACGTGAAAATCATAAAACCATATATCATAAAAAATTATGCCCTCTACCCCAACCAAGCAAGCCTTTTATATTTTTTCAGGCGGATTGTTGCAACGCCGTGAAAACACCATCCATTTTGTGCCTAATGTCGAACAAACGGAGCAAACTATCGAGCAAACCGGCAAGTTGCAAAACGCCGAGACTCCCGAAGAAGCTTTCGATTTAAACGAGCCAAACGAGGCATTGAATACGAAAGATCGGCGTGCGATACCCGTGCAAAATGTCGATGCCTTTTATGTGTTTGGCGATATCCGGTTCAATTCACGATTTTTAAATTTTCTCACACGGCATCAAATCCCGCTTCACCTGTTTAATTATTATGGGTACTATTCCGGCACGTATTACCCTCGCGACTACCTGATATCGGGATTTGTAACCGTTCATCAGGTCAAGTATTACCTTTCAGCCAAAAAGCGTTTGGATTTAGCCCGAAGTTTTGTGGAAGGCGCTGCACATAATATCCTCAAAAACCTGAAATACTATGCCGTGGAATCGCGCATGAAAGGGTTTTCCGAACATGACATGTCTCAATTGCATGGCTTGATTGAACAGATCAACGCGTTTGCCGATGCCCTGATAGAAGCCGGCGATATCCCAACTTTGATGGGCATGGAAGGCAACATTCGCCAATTGTATTACGATGCCTGGGCCATCTTGCTGAAAACCGATGACCGGGCATTTGAATTTGATAAACGCGTAAAACGCCCGCCAAACAACGCCATCAATGCACTGATATCCTTTGGAAACAGTTTGATGTATTCGGCGACCCTAACGGAAATTTATCGCACCCAGCTCAATCCAACCATTTCGTATTTGCATGAACCCTCCGAGCGACGATTTTCATTGGCATTGGATTTGGCTGAAATTTTTAAACCTATTTTTGTGGATCGGATCATCTTTAAGCTGGTCAATACCAAAGCTTTGCAAGCCAAACATTTTTCCACCGCTTTGAATTTTTGCCATTTGAATGATGCAGGTCGAAAAATTTTTGTCAAAGAATTTGAAGAAAAAACCAGAACCACAATTAAACATCGCGGATTAGAAAGAAAAGTCTCTTACAGGCGACTCATTCGATTGGAATGCTACAAACTGATCAAGCATCTCCTCAATGAAAAACCCTACGAACCGTTTAAAATATGGTGGTAGTTTTAGTAATGATGAATGATGAATGATGAATGATGAATGATGAATGATGAATGATGAATGATGAATGATGAATGATGAATGATGAATGATGAAAAATATATTGAAATTTCTCAAATCAACATTTTATATGAAAGACAACCTCGTATTGCATAAAAGTTTTGAATTTGCATTGGATATCATAAAATTATACAAGGAATTACAAAACAAAAATGAATATGTTATTTCAAAACAGCTTCTTAGATCAGGAACAAGTATAGGCGCAAATACTGAAGAAGCTCAAGCAGCTCAATCAAAAAAGGATTTTATTGCAAAAATGTATGTAGCTACTAAAGAGGCGCGAGAAACTCGTTACTGGTTAAGATTATTAGAAGCATCAAAATTAGTTGATTTAGATTACTCAATCATTATGGACAAAATAAATCATTTGATAAACATCTTAACAAAAATAACCAAAACCACAAATCATAGAACATTTGAATAATAATTTATCATATATCACTCATCATTTATCATAACAAATAAAATGTATTACATAGCAGTTTATGATGTGGCGCAGAAGCGCGTGGGTAAAATGTTGAAGCTTTTTCGAAAGTATTTGCATCATATTCAAAATTCCGTGTTTGAAGGAGAGCTCAGCAATGCGGATTATATGAGGTTAAAATCGGAAATTAAACGATTTTATAAGGATGAAGAAGATTCCGTCATCTTCTTTTCTATGAATGGAAAATACCTTGAAAAAGAAATTGTTGGGGTTGAAAAGAAATCATCTTCAAACTTTATCTGATTATGAACAACGCATTGCATAACCATCCGACAACAGAGCCGCGAATAACAGGCACAATGGTGAATTATTATTTCATTTGCCATCGGAAGCTGTGGCTTTTTACCCATGATGTTCAACTGGAAAAAGAATCGGATGCGGTTGCCCAGGGAAAATTAATTGATGAAACCACCTATCCCGACCAAAAACATGGCATTGATATCCAGGGTACGGTTGTCCTTGATTTCCTGCGGGTAAAAGATCGGGTGATCCATGAAATCAAAAAGTCCGATTCGGTTGAACAAGCCCATATATGGCAGTTAAAATATTATTTGTATGTTCTTAAAAGTATGGGCGTTGAAGGCATGAGCGGTGAAATTGATTATCCGAAATTAAGAAAACGAGAAACTGTAGAATTATTACCGGAAGATGAACATCATTTACACGATATATTAAACCGAATTGAAGCAATAAAACACACCGATCTTATTCCGGATACGATCAACAAGTCGTTTTGTAAAAAATGTGCGTATTACGAGTTTTGCTGGTCATAAAACGACACTTTTTTCACTCGCAATAAACTCATGCTTTGCTAAGCTTAGACTATTTAGCCCTCGTCGGCCCTGTTTGTTTGATTATGTAAACGATTAATATTTTTGATTAACGATTCAAGTTGATTGCTTAAGCGCTTGAAATAAAAGCAATTGGAGGCAATCGTCGGACCCTTGGGTTTTTACGGCTACTAAGACTCGACGCCAAAAACAGTTGAAAAATTCAAAATAATTGTTGATTTTAAAGGTGTTGAAGGCCATTTTTTGGCGGCTTATAATCGAACCATTATGGAATTGAAATAGGATCGATGCGATCTAGGCAAGACGGATCAGTAGGTTTCTTATAATCGAACCATTATGGAATTGAAATATTACATCTAGGCAAAATTGGTCGCGATCTAACAATGCCTTATAATCGAACCATTATGGAATTGAAATTTAGCAGAAGGTCGTATGTCAACAGCATATGACATTCTTATAATCGAACCATTATGGAATTGAAATCTTTTTACTGCTGACTCTATCGTAGAATACAAAGACGCTTATAATCGAACCATTATGGAATTGAAATGGTCTTTAGCCTGTGGGAAGTAAGCGACAAACGCTACTTATAATCGAACCATTATGGAATTGAAATTTCCTTCAAACCATACCCCATCTTCTTTATTTATAACTTATAATCGAACCATTATGGAATTGAAATTATGATATATTGGCTTTACTTAGATTTTGTACCCATCTTATAATCGAACCATTATGGAATTGAAATTGTTTACCAGACAACTGAGAGGAGTTTTAAAACTTCTTATAATCGAACCATTATGGAATTGAAATTTGGTTACTTTAGTATTTAGTATGCTTTATAGTCGTCTTATAATCGAACCATTATGGAATTGAAATTCATTATCAAAATCGTTAGCCCTTGTTAAGGTTTCTCTTATAATCGAACCATTATGGAATTGAAATTTTTATTTACGTTACTACCGCTATTTACTGTATTTCTTATAATCGAACCATTATGGAATTGAAATAACACGCTACTGAAGTTGGTATCGTGAAATCTCAACTGCTTATAATCGAACCATTATGGAATTGAAATTAGGCAGTATTTTTACATAATTAGAGCTATCATCTAACTTATAATCGAACCATTATGGAATTGAAATCTAATAACGTAGTTAAATTATTTAAATTAGAAACATCCTTATAATCGAACCATTATGGAATTGAAATCTTCTAAACTCTTCCAGAAAGGTATATTTACCGTTTCCTTATAATCGAACCATTATGGAATTGAAATACATGGTGGAGCGCATCATTAAGGCCGTTCAATCCACTTATAATCGAACCATTATGGAATTGAAATGAGGCGCGGCATGTCTGGTGATGAATGGTAAGGTTTCTTATAATCGAACCATTATGGAATTGAAATATGTATCATTAATTACAACTTCTGCCGTTGCGCCTGCTTATAATCGAACCATTATGGAATTGAAATAAGATATTCAGTATGAGAATGTTCTAAATCCTCTGCTTATAATCGAACCATTATGGAATTGAAATTATAATTAATTTGAGTCAATCACCTCATTCTGAAGGACTTATAATCGAACCATTATGGAATTGAAATAAGAGAAAATGCTAAGTGTCAATTATGTTCAAAACCATCTTATAATCGAACCATTATGGAATTGAAATTCTATAAACTTTTGGATCGGCTGCCTGAAGGCCATCTTATAATCGAACCATTATGGAATTGAAATAATGCTACTATTCATGTAATGGGAGGTATTGCATATCTTATAATCGAACCATTATGGAATTGAAATTTGGTTCAATTCTTAAGGCCTCCCGAAAGTGCCGCCTTATAATCGAACCATTATGGAATTGAAATTAAAGCGGGGAGATCAATAGGCGGCGGTTCAAGGCTACTTATAATCGAACCATTATGGAA
>JANQGG010000021.1 GCA_028277445.1 Chloroherpetonaceae bacterium
AGGCTTTTTAAGCGGTTATGATAACAGTATTGGGCGAGCGTGGGATATTGATGAAATCGCCTACGATAAAAACGGCAATTTAACCCGGCTGTTTGCCAACCAGGTTGTCGATTACACGTACAGCTATGTCGGTTCAACCAACAAAGTAGAGTGGGTGAAACGGGATGGGGTTACACAAACCGATTACAGTCACGATAATAATGGAGCCGTAATTGAATCCAGTTCAAACCAGGACGAGGGCAATAACTACCTATATGATCTCTTTATAGCCAGGACGCGCAATGTGATATCTCTTGACAACCGCTTGCAAATAGATTATCAATACAACAGCTCGGATGAACGTGTGCTGAAAAACCATTTCTACGATGCCTCGCTTCAAACCCAAACGCTATACCAGCATGGCCTCTCGGGTTTTCCGCTGGTGGTTACGGAAAAAAACAACGCCGGCGCCGAAACTGAGCAAACGTTTATTTACGGAGCAACCGGGCTGCTTGCCGTAAAAACCAATCAAGAGCTGACGTATGTGATCAAAGACCATTTAGGCAGCTCCAAAATTCTGGTGGATGCTTCCGGCACAATAAAAGCCAGTTACGATTATACTCCATTTGGCGAGCATATGAGAGAAACCGGCTCCTGGGATACGCGTTACCAGTTTACGGGGCAGGAAAAGGATGAAGAAACAGGACTCTACAACTACCGCGCCCGCCTGTACGACCCTGTTCTCAAGCGTTTTTTAGACACAGACCCAGCCGGACAAGGCTTTACGCCGTATGCGTACGCCGGCAATAATCCCGTAATATTTGTTGATCCCGATGGGGAATTTCCCTGGCTTTTTGTTGGCGCTTTAGCATTAGGTGCTGGACTGAATGTGGCTTCAAATTGGGATGCCATTACTCAAAATGGATTTGATTTTGGTAAGTTTGTTGCCTCGGCAGCTGTTGGCGCAGGTTCTGCAGCATTAAATTTTCTTGGACCCCCGGGTTGGGCGGCTGGAGGGTTTGTATCGGGTTTTGGAAATACGCTTATTCAGAATGGCAATATTGGCGATGCCATGCTATTTGGCGCAACAGGTTCAGTGACTGGTTTGGCATCAGGTTATGCAGGACGATTTGTGGATAACCATATCACTTCACCAATAATTGATCAATTGAACATTAATAGCCCGGTTGTAAATGGTGCAATTGGCGGGGCTCTGGGAGGCGCGTTAACCGAAGGTACAATAGGAGGTTTTTGGTCCCTAGCGCATAATGGTGATTTTGGTGAAGGATTTGAAAAAGGAGCAATAAGAGGCGGTTTATTAGGCGCTACAACAGGATCTATTTCAGCAGGATTAGCGGCTCATGAAGCTGGTTATCACCCTTTGACGGGTAAGTCCTATCCAAATGTTGTTAGAAAAGAATTTACACCTGAGTTAGTACCTATAAAGAATGGTAATGTTGAAGGACAGCTTTCTAACGCTCAACTTGTTCAGAAGGCAGCTACAAAAGCAGAAGCATCGGTAGGAGGAACTGGGAGGTTTGCAGGAACAGCTAAACACACT
Organism: Chloroherpetonaceae bacterium; assembly: GCA_028277445.1. Classification (GTDB taxonomy): domain Bacteria; phylum Bacteroidota; class Chlorobiia; order Chlorobiales; family Chloroherpetonaceae; genus JANQGG01. Next base: position 1,541 of record JANQGG010000021.1, read on the forward strand.
TATGCAAGTGATCTTTTAAGAAGATACCAAAGTGTATATGGGGATAGAGGTTTAGAACTTAATTATTACTTTAATAATAATGCAACACTTGGTTCTGGTAATAGAGGATTCCTAGATGTTTTAGATACTCGCTTTAAAATTATTTATGATTTTAAATTTGGTAATGCTACTTGGGGTTCCGGGCAGCTTTATAAGTATCAAAGAAATTTTCCAAATCATTCATTACAAATAATAAGACCTTAAATGGCTGAAAAAATCAATGATATGAAAAAGAAGGTTACAGAGGATTGGCAAAATGCTTTTCCTCAGTTGGTTAAATATGCTAAAAACAAATATTATAAGATAGTTGGTCCTTTAATAATAGGAATAGAATTAATCAAACTTCCAAGAGTTGAAGAATACCGTCCTCATTTTGTCATTTATTCATTATGGGGTAACAAAGTAGGGAAAGATTTAAAATCATGTTTATCAGGGCCAATAATGCTAAAAGAGTTCTTTAATACAAAAGGGTTGCAATTTTCAATTCCATATATAAAGCACAGTGCCGAGTTTTCGGAAGTATTAAAAGCTGTCAAAAAACAGTTGCCATTTACACTAGATGGAGATGTTTCGTTAAAGCAAGTATTCTTAGCATTAGAGAAGCATTCTCAAACACCACCTTTGAGTGCTGCACCAAACTCTTATTTACAAGCAATTCTTCAAGAGTATAAACTTGAAATAGCATTGTGTATTGATGCAGAGAAACAGGCTCAAGATGTTCTAACTCAAATAAAGAAAATAAATTGGGATTTAAATCATTTTGCAATGTTTGACATTGACTATGAAAAATGGCTAAAAAGTATTGATGATAAAGTTAGTAATAAAAACGAACTTTTATTGCAATTGGATACAAATAAAAAAGATAATAAATTAAAAAAATTACAACAATCTGAATTAACAGCATAACATATTTCTACGACACCGCGCTTCAAACCCAAACGTTATACCAACATGGCCTCTCGGGTTTTCCGCTGGTTGTTACGGAAAAAAACAACGCCGGTAGCGTAACTGCTGAGCAAACGTTTATTTACGGAGCAACAGGTCTTTTAGCGATAAAATCCGGCGCTGAACTAACCTATGTTCTCAAAGACCATTTGGGTAGTTCCAAAATTCTGGTGGATGCTTCTGGCACAATAAAAGCCGGTTACGATTACACGCCATTTGGCGAGCATATGAGAGAAACCGGCTCCTGGGATACGCGTTACCAATTTACGGGGCAGGAAAAAGATGAAGAAACAGGGTTGTACAACTACCGCGCTCGTCTTTACGATCCCTATCTCAAGCGTTTCTTAGACACCGATCCGGCCGGACAGGGCTTCTCGCCTTATGCCTACGCAGGTAATAATCCGGTATATTATGTTGATCCGGATGGGGAAATTTTTGTACCTATGTTAATAGGTGCTGGTATTGGTGTTCTGACAAATGGTGCCATTAATTCAATCGAAGGCAGAGGATTTTTTGAAGGTGCTATCAGATCAGCTGTGATGGGTGGTATTGGTGGTGCTATGTCTTTTGGAATTGGTGAAATGACAAGCCAAATTACCAATACTGTAGGACGGTTGGCATCACAGACTTTGTTACATGGTTACCTTGGTGGGTATATGACTATGGCATCTGGTGGAGAATTTGCGTCAGGGTTTTTTTCAGGTGGGTTGGGAACTTTGGCGGCTTCTGGTTCAGGAGCGTTGTTAAAAAATTCACATTGGGGATTAAGGTTTGCTGGAATGACGGCAACCAGTGGCGTTGTGGGGGGATTAGGTTCGGAAATGTTTGGTGGGCAATTCTGGGATGGGTTCAGGAATGGGGCGATTAGTGGTGGTTTGAATGATGCAATTCACTTAATGACTTGGGAAGAATGGGTAGAGTTTAAAAAATTCTTCACAGATATATTTGATTTCTTTTTGAGCGAACCTGATTACGGAACTACTGTTGTTGATGGTGTAGAATATCAAATTAAAGGTGGTGTTGCCCCAAGCCCTGGAATTGGTAAATTAGGTGGAACTGCTAAAACAATTGGTATACTTAGAGATGCAGCAAAATATAAAGGCAATTTTTCTTTAGGAAAAGTGACATATGAAGAAGCAATGCAAATAGGGAAAGCATGGGTTGGAAAAGAGTTTAGTATTAACAAAAAAGGGATATATATGAGCAAGAATGGATTACGGCAATTTAGACCACCTTCTTATAAACCTAAGCTTAAATTATATCAAGCAAATTTGGAATGGAGACTTAAAAATTTAAAACAATGGCAAGGTAATGGTCACTTAACAATTAAATAGACTATTTATGAAAGCTGAATTAAAAGGATTACATAGTCCCGATATTGATAATTTAGAAAATTATAAACCTTTAGATGACAATAATTTTGGTTTTCTACTTCAAGTTTTAGTTGGAATCAAAGGAGAAAATAGTGAAGAAAGTTTTGATGCAATTGTATGTACGCCTAAATGGATTGAATTAAATTATAATAAAAATGATGTTATATTAGGTGAGAATTTTATTATAATGTTTCAGTATAATTATAAAAAATTATTTAATATAATATCAGATTTAATTAATAATATTGAAGAAGAAAATTGGGACAGGATTGCTAATAAGTTAGATCGAATCGGAAAATGGGAATTCAGAGAATATTATGAGCCAAAATAATAATCCTAATCGTTCATAAATCATAAAACCAAGGATCATACCCATTCCTCAAGCGTTTCTTAGACATCGACCCTGCCGGACAGGGCTTTACGCCATACGCCTACGCAGGCAACAATCCCGTGGTATTTATTGATCCCGATGGGGAATTTTTTGTACCATTTCTTATAGGCGCTGGAATTGGCGTGTTATCTAATGGTGTGATCAATTCGCTTGAAGACAGGCCTTTCTTTAGCGGTGCTTTTAAATCTGCTATAATTGGAGGCGTTGGTGGCGCATTTTCATTTGGGATTGGAGAAATTGCTGAAACTATGTCTGGATTTGGGAAACTAGCTTTTCAAGCTGGCACACATGGTCATTTGGGAGGAATGATGTCTGGGTTCAGCGGAGGAGATTATGGTTCTGGATTTTTATCAGGTGCTTTTGGTACTTTAGTTGGACATGGTGTGAGTGATGGTTTATTAAAAGATGCTGATGTTGGTTATAGGGTGCTTGGTGGTGTTGCCGCAGGTACAATTTCAGGTGGTTTTGGTTCCTGGGTCGCAGGCGGTGATTTTGTTATGGGTATGAGGAACGGTGCAATTAGTTCTGTTTTGAACAATGGAGCCCATCTTATGAAAAATATATGGGATGATGGTATGGGTGGGGAACCAATTGAACAACAAAATCAGGCCAGTGAAGAGTTCGTTAGAAAAGTATTGTTTTATATGGCAGGTGTAAATAATGCTTCAGGTACATTTAGCGGACTTCTTGAAAGTTATTATTTGTCAAAATTGGATAATCAAAAATTCCCTCTTAATAAAGCTTATCAAATTGAAGGGATAACTAAAGGTAAATTAAGTTTTTTAAAAACAGTTGGCAAATATAGTTTCCGAGGAGCTGTGTTTATAACAGGTATTCAAGCAGCTCGAGGCGATATTAGTTGGGGGAAAGCAGGTTTAGATATATCTATGGGCGCAGCGATGTATAAAGGGAATTGGCAATTAAAAACCATCGGCGCCGGTTATTTTCTTATGGATGCTTATGGTTGGGATAATGCTTATAGGGATTATAAAACGTATTTTCCCCGTTATCCTATTGGAACTTTCTGAATTAGACTTTATTATGATAACCATCAATTAATATGAATCATATAGACAATAATTAAATGCTTACATTTTATAAATATCTTTTTTATAGACTTTGTACATCGAATTTATATGAATACTTGAAAAAATATTTTGAGATTTCATCGCCAATTTCAACTTCTGTATTTATTATTACGGTTCTTATGTGTTTAAATACATTATTTGTGTTTTATATAATTGAATATTTTAATATATTGTCGATAAATAGTGCGGAAATTAATACAATATATGCTTTGTTATATTGTTTTTTTTTAAATTTGGTGAATCATTTGTTGTTTGTTCATAGGAAAAAATATAAATATATTTTGAATGTATATTCAAAAGAACCATTAGATCTAAAAAGAAAAAGAGGTGTGGTTGTTATAATATACATACTATTTTCAATTATTTCGCCAATAATAATGTCAGAATTAATAAGAAGTAATGATGGCCTGTAATACTAAACGAATTACAATAATATATTTGAAAGAGATTAAAGTATATGTAAAATCAAAGCTTCATAATTCTAATCCATTAATCAAGAAAATCATGGTTTAGGCTATTCACGCCCGCCTTTATGATCCCTATCTCAAACGCTTTTTAGACACCGATCCGGCCGGGCAAGGCTTTACAAATAAATAATTGAGTGGGTAGATCATTCAGGTATAAACTTTAAGAGATCAGAAATTCTTTCATCAGAAATCGACTCTTTTTCAGATTTGTCGTAAATAGAAAGCAAATAAACCGTCGTTTTGGATACATGTACATGCGTTATAACCCTTGAGCCGCCTGATTTCCCTTTACCTTTTGAAGTAATAGCCATGCGGATTTTGTAGCACTTATTACCGAGTTGTGTTCCCTGTGTGGGATTTTTATAAAGACTGTCCACAAGTTTAATAATATCAGTCTTTAAGGAAGGATACTTTTTAGCAAGTTTTTTTAATTCCTTTTTGAAGTATGGAGTGGCTAAAACACTATAATTCATCTAACAATTCTTGAATTGGAATTGCATTTAATTTCCCTTCCTTGATGAGTTTCATTTCATCAACAGCTTGTTTTATACCTAATAAAACTTCAGCTTTTTCATCTGTTAGGGGTTTGGTCTTGACATATGGTAAGCTGTTTAAGACTTCCAAGAGGTGAATGGCTTTTTCGTCGTTAATATCAAGTAATACTTTCATGTGATTCCTAAATTAAATTATATGATAAAGATTATACGACAAATTCATTGTTGATACAACAGCGGCGAACAGGAACAAGAAATAACGCTGAATGTTGTTGAATACAGCAAACTAACTTATGTTCTCAAAGACCACCGCGGCGCAGCTCCAAAATTCTGGTGGATGCTTCCGGCACAATAAAAGCCGGCTACGATTATACTCCATTTGGCTATGAATAGAATTAATCAGTAGCTTAAAAGTCACACACAAAAGGGCTAATTTTAAATAACCCTATATAGTTTATGGCTTTGAGAAAGCATTTGTAATAACTGGTTTATAAGGTTTCTTTCCAGCCAATGGCTTTTTTATACCCTTCAAGATAGTCAAGGGCGCTATCTTCCCAGCTAAAGTGGCGAAGCATGGCTTCTTTTTGCATATGGTCGTAATGATGCCTGCGGTCGAAGTACGTGCTGATAGCCCAGCCGACCGAGTAATAAATGGCAGCCGGAGTGGGATCCCAAAACTTAAAACCGGTACCTTCGCCCGTCATTTCGTTGTATTGCTCTACGGTGTCCGAGAGTCCGCCTGTTGCCCGCACGATCGGAAGTGTGCCGTATTTTAACGAGTACATTTGGTTTAAGCCGCAAGGCTCGTATATGGAAGGCATTAAAAAGAAGTTGCTGCCGGCTTCAACCCAGTGAGCCAGTTCATCATTATAACCGATATATGTCCCGATTCTTCCGTGGTAGCGTGCAGGGAGGTTCCAATAAAACGATTCCAGGTATTTTTCACCCGAACCAATAATCACAAATTGGACGATCATATTATTAACAATGCCTTCAATGGTTTCGGCAAGAATATCCAACCCTTTTTGATGGGCGAACCGGCTGATTACCCCTACAACAGGCACATCAGGATTGATATCCAGCAAAAAGCGATCCTGGAGCTCTTGTTTGCATATTTTTTTGCCGTCCATTTTCTTGGCACTGTACTTTGCCGGGATAAGATCATCGATTTCAGGGTTCCAATGGTCATAGTCAATTCCATTCAAAATGCCCATGTAATGGCTTTCTTTGTTGTTGAGGTATGGCGCAAGTCCCCATGCATGCTCCGGCGTTCGGGTTTCATTGGCATAGGTCGGGCTTACGGTATTGACCATATCTGCAAAGAAAATACCGCCCTTCAGGAAATTGATCCCGCCATGATCTTCGAACGTATCCGAAGTGAAATTTGCCCAACCCAGGCCAAAATAATCAAAATTATCAATGCCATATTGACCTTGGTACCCGATGTTATGAATGGTAAGCACGCTGGCAGCTTTCCCTAAAACGGGATCATCCCAGTGCCAGATTTTCAGGTAAGCTGGAACCAATGCAGTTTGCCAATCATGCGCATGAACGATATCGGCATCAAACCGGATGTCTTTGCACAATTGCAAAGCAGCTCGTGAAAAGAAGGCATAACGAAGCGGATTGTCGGCAAAATCTTTGTGATCGCGATCGTGATAAATGCCGTCGCGATCAAAATATTTGTTGAATTCAATAAAATAAACCGGTACATCGGTGTGCGTGGCCTGATGAACCCCGCACCACTCAATGCAATTGCCCATCCAAACGCCCATTTGAGGCATAAAGGGATGGATATTATGTTTTACCGTATCTATAGAGGAATATTTTGGAACAATAACGATGACTTCATGCCCGAGTTTTTTTAACGCTTTGGGCAGTGCGCCTACAACATCAGCCAAGCCTCCTGTTTTTACATAAGGAAAGCATTCCGATGCAATCATCGCAATTTTTAATTTTTTTGACATAAGCACTAATTAGGTTTTTGATATTAACTGTCAAAGTCATTTGAAAGTGGCACAACTACTGCTAAGACAAGTGGCATGGAGATCATTCATGGTAAATACATCACCCCAAAATATAATAAGCCTGTTTGGCTAATAAAATAATTGCATAAAGTTTTATCTCCTGAAATGGTCATGTTTGGACATTATTTATCAACATAAATGTTGAAAAATTCTTAATTCTACATTTTTGTCGATAAAGTTTTTCGGATTCAGACTTGAAATGCTTTATAAACGCTGATTTGAGAAGTTTATCGATTTTGGCACGGAAATTGAAAAAATAAAAGTGAGTTTTCAGGAATTTAAATCACCGACGATTATGGCTCAATTAGAAACTAATTTTGGAACCCTTACCGGACTTGATGTACGATCTTATTATTCAAATAAAAAGCAAGATGGCGCTATGGCTTGCGAGCGTTCATCCATTAAAACACCCTACGGCTTTTTAATACCTCAATACGAGGCCGAAGATATGGGGCGTCGCCAGGTTAAGCCGCTTTATTGCTATAAATCCGGAGAATTGAAATCTGTACCGCTTCAAGAGCAAACCAATCTTTACACATCAGTTGGGGTGATTCCGGCTGAGTTGGTGACATTTTATGCCAGCGGCGCCATCAAACGTGCGTTTCCGCTTGATGGTAAATTAAGTGGTTTCTGGACATGGGAAAACGAACAGCAGCTTTCTGTGCCGATAGAAATTAAAACGCCGGTTGGTTTAATTGATGCACGATTTATCGGAATACAGTTTTATGAAAGCGGCGCTATAAAAAGCTTTACCTTATGGCCGAATGAAACGGTGGTGGTTCAAACACCGGTGGGAAGGGTGAGTGTAAGAACAGGGATGTCGTTTTATGAAAACGGTGCTATTCGCTCGTTTGAACCGGCTGATGCTTTAACGGTTGAAACGTCCATCGGTTATTTAAATGCCTACGACACCAATCCGCTTGGTATTCATGGCGATATTAATTCATTGCAATTTGATGAGCACGGCAAGGTTGTGGCTCTCAATACCATTGATAATGAAATTAAAGTGATTGATGCGTCAAACAATCGGTATCTTTATAAGCCCTTTTTAAAAGACGCATTATGCGGTCACAAGAAAAAAGAAGTGGTTCCGCTTCGAATAAAGTTTGAAGCAAACGCCATCATATTTCATGAAAATGAAAAGCACCGGTTTTCGTTGTTGGATTGCGAATTTGAGATTACCGAAAATGAACTTGCTATTGAAGCCCCTCAAGCAAGCTGCGCTTAATTTCAATGTGTAATGGGCTGTTACGATTGGTAACGGACGGCCTTTCATGCCATATCCCAATCAATAATCAAGCTGCCTCGATTCCTGGATATACCCAAGAATTGCTAGCGCTATGCTATCACAAAATCAAACGTGTTATCTGGAAAGGTGGTTAAAACCGTGTTTCTCACTATATTGGTCACAGTTTCTAGCCAACTGAAAAAAACTTTGACAGGAAAGGGAATGTGATGAATTTCTTCAGCCGATTTGCCACCGTATGTGTTTTGGGGTTAAGCCTATGTGCTTTTACTACAAATTCCGCTGAGGCTCAGGATAAGAAAGATCAGGATGATCCGGCCAAAGTAGAAGGGATGATGGAAATGATGGGGCCAATGATGGGTATGATGATGCAAAACATGCTTGACGGTATGCTAACCTATATGTCTAAACCCGAAACAGCCGAAAAGCTCGCGACGTTTTCAAAAAATTATTACGATGCGTTGCTAAAAAAAGGATTTACAAAAGAAGAAGCCATGAAGATCATCACCTCAATCAATGTTTTATCCATGCCAGCCATGAATTAATTCCAACAAGTTGTCCTCGCATTCGAACTTTGCATGTGTCGGTTTCAGCCATTTGAGGTATCGGCGAAATCGGTTCAAAGATGGCCAGTTCAATTCAACTCATCCGCTTTATGATCACGTTAGTGGTGAAAGTTTAGACATGCCTACAAAAAACCAAGAGCTTTTAGACGATCTCAACCATTTTCAGCGTCAGTCAAAATTCCAGAAACATAGTCCAAATTATCTACATCAATGTGGATTGATCAAAAATGTAAATTATTTTTTACTTTTTTGTTGAAAGGTTAATAAATTTTAATAAATTTACGAGTCTTATTTAGAAATGTAGGATTATGTTAATCATAGATTAAAAATATAAACACATGTACAAAAAACTGATTAAGGGTGTTTTCATGCTGATCGTAGCTTTAGGGGTAGCTGAAACAGCATGGGCATCAGGAGAAACCACGGATTCAGGTACAACAGCCTGGATGCTAACCGCAACAACATTGGTGCTTTTAATGGTACCGGGACTGGCTATGTTTTATGGCGGTTTGGTACGCACAAAAAATGTGTTGGGTACCATGATGCATAGTTTTGCCGCAATGGTCATTATCGGTGTATTATGGCCGGCTTTCGGTTATGCAATAAGTTTTGGAGATGGTGTTTTAGGCGGATGGTTCGGATGGAATCCTGACTATGTTTTTCTTAATGGGATTGATGACACGATTATGGATGCCGGTATTCCCGAGTATGTCTTTGCTATGTTCCAGGGCAAATTTGCCATTATTGCACCGGCGCTAATTGCAGGCGCTTTTGCTGAGCGAGTCACGTTCAGAGGTTACATTCTCTTTATTTCGTTATGGAGTCTTTTAGTTTACAGCCCAATTTGCCATTGGGTATGGGCCGGCGATGGGTTTCTGTATAACATGGGACCAGCAGGCGCTATTGATTTTGCAGGTGGCACAGTGGTTCATATTTCATCAGGTGTAAGTGCATTGGTTGCGGCGCTATACCTCGGCGCACGGCGCGGTTACCCTAAAAACGTGATGAAACCAAATAACCTGGTGATGACCTTAATCGGCGCAGGCTTGCTTTGGGTCGGTTGGTTCGGATTTAACGCAGGTAGCGCAGTGGCCAGCGATCTGGATACAGGCCGTGCTTTAACTGTAACTCAAATTGCTGCGGCATCAGGCGCTATGGCTTGGTTGGTTATAGAAGCAATCATGTTTAAGAAAGCCACCAGCCTCGGTGTTGCCTCGGGCATTTTGGCCGGTTTGGTTGCCATTACTCCGGCAGCCGGTGTGGTTCAACCCGTTGGCGCAATTATTATTGGATTTGCAGCGGCAATCTTTTGTTTCTTGGCCATACAACTTAAAGATCGTTTAGGATTTGATGACAGCCTGGATGCCTTTGGCATTCATGGTATAGGTGGTATTGTAGGTGCATTGACACTGACATTTTTTATTCGCGATAGCTGGATGGCTGAAGCTGCAGAAGCTGCCGGAGGCAGTTGGAGTGTATGGCAGCAATTTGGCATTCAGGCCGCTGCGGTTGGTATTACCATTGTTTATGCCGCTGTGGTAACCATAGTGCTTGTTGTGCTCATTGAGAAAATCCTGGGCTTCAGAATGAAACAGGATGAAGAAATGTCCGGTCTTGATCATAGCGTGCACGGTGAGCATGGCTATGGCTTAATCAACCCAAATTAATTCTAAAACCATGAAATTAATTACAGCAATTATACAGGAAGATAAACTGGATGCGGTTCGTGAGGCGCTCATTCAAGCCGATATTTCGCGGATTTCGGTTAGCCGGATTTCAGGTCACGGACGGCAGGAAGATATCGATATCTATCGCGGTCGGAAGATCGCGCCAAACCTCATTCCAAAAATTCGCATTGAAATTGCGGTTAATGAGGAGTTTGTTGAAGTAACCATCGATACCATTATTAAGGCAGCCAAACATGGCGATGGCGTCGTGGGCGATGGTAAAATCTTTGTCACGCCATTAGAAGAATGCGTTCGAATCCGAACCAACGAACGGGGCGGAGAAGCCATCTGATCAGTTCTAGTTAAATAGCTCTATTTTCAACCTGCAAAAGTCGGCTTTTGCAGGTTTTTTTTTCGCAAATCTATTTGGGTTCTACAAACAAGTGTTGATATTGTTTTCTGAGAGTGTTCTCTAATTTTTGTTCTAAACCTTTTACGCCATAAAGAGTTTTAACTTTGGAAAGCTGCTTTAATTTTCCTTGAATTGTAGTATCAGATTCTTTTTTATCAGAATTGTAAAGTCCAAATTTAACGCCTCGTAAGATTGTCCTATTAAATTCTACTCCTTCAAGTTGGGTTCCCCTAAAATCACAGCGATCTATTTCAGCATCCTTGAATTTTGTGCCATTCAGTTTTGATCTATAAAATGTTACGCCAACTAGTTTGACTCCATTAAAGTCGGTATTATTAAGTTGGGCAAACGAAAAGTCGGCGTTATCAAGTTTAGCGCCCCTAAAATCAGAACTATCAAGTTTAGCATTCCTAAAATTTGCTTCTGCTAGTTGAGCCCAACCAAAGTTGGCATTTGCAAGTAGGGTGTTATTGAAAGCAGTACAGTCAAGTACAGCGTTAAAAAATATTGAATAGTTAAGTTTAGCATCCTTAAAGTTAGCATTATGTAGCTGGGCGTTAAAAAAGTCGGCACCATCAAGTTGGGCGCTTGTAAAGTTTGCGCCATCAAGTTGAGCACTTGTAAAATTGGCGCCATCAAGTTGAGCACTTGTAAAGCTGGAGCCATCAAGTTGAGCGCTTGTAAAGCTGGCGCCAGAAAGTTTTGCAGTTTTAAAGTTTGCGCCTTGACATTGTGAATTATTGAAACGACATTCAGTAAGCATAGCTCTGGTAAGATTTGTATGTCTTAAAGAAGCGTTTCTAAAATCAACTTTCTTTAGTATAGCTTCAGTTAAATTAGCGCCTTGTAACTGTATACCTGATAAATCTAACCAATATAAATTCTTATAATCTTGCAAAGGTTCTTCAATTAATTTCTGATAGCTTAAATCCACATAAAGTAAATTTGAAAGAAATGGAAAATTTTTCGCCTTACCGGAAAATGCTAAAGGGCACATAATAAATATATAGACGAAAACAAAAACTGTATTTGCAGCAATCAGCAAAACAATTCCTGAATTTTGCCATGCAAAAATCAGTTTTTTCATTAACCCAGGCGGCATTTTCACCTTTTCATAATTAATCCAAAACCAATAAGATAGTCCTATACTAATAAATTGAAATAAGATAACGAGATAAGTAAATACAGGTTCATGTCTTCGGATATACCACATTGGAAAGAGCATTAAAATTAGTGGGAGTAACCACCAAAGTACAATATTCACAACAGTCTTCTGTAACATACCAACTGGACCTGGTATAGGGTTATTACCGATATTGATAATCCATGGGTAAATATGTTTTGCGTTAAAATCAGAGTAAGTGTTTTTAAGTTTATCTAGAAGCGTTTTAAGATGGTGTAGGTAAAGTTGAAAGTATGAGAAAAGAATTAATGCCGCTAATGGGGCTACAAAAAAGAATCCAGTTACTGGAATCTGAACGCCTATGATCGGTAAATTAATTTTTTCATTGTTCAGGATAAGCTGTCGATCTGTTGTACTTACAACTGTTAGAGCACAGTAAAACAGAAAACCAATGTAAATTAAGTATATACTTCGCGTGTTTTTGGAAGCTTCTTCAATATTATTGATAAGAAGCTCTGGCGTTTCTATAGATTCATTCTTTTCTTGAGAATCAGGTTTTTTATCCAATGGGGAATTTTCCATATGAGTTAAATATAGGATTACAGATAAGCGATCATTAAAAAAGTATTTATTTATAAGATGTAATCAAAATGGCCTGCAGCTATTGATTTCAAAGAGGAAATGAAATATTCCAGTACACTCATTTACTAACCCAGGTAAAAAAATAAAAGTCATTCATTACACCAATCTTGCCTTTTTAGTAAGCCACACAAAAAAACAAAGGCTTTTTTTAAATGCATTCGTACATAAAGAAAAGAGGCATAGGCGGCTTAATCCAGGCAAGCTATTTATTCAGGATAAAAACCTCAACATCTTAACTGAATCCTGAATGTCTTTAGCCTCAATGTTCTTCCAGGATCTCTTAACGCACATTATGGAAAACCTTTATTTAGAAACAAATCAAAGGAGGGCATGATGAATTCCATGTATAACAAACTTCGGTTATCTGCTTCAGGAGAGCTAATCGGAACAGGTTGGTTGCCGCCTCTGCCGGATCTAAGAGATTACACCGAAAGCATGGGCGAGATTCCCAAGATGGCTGAGAAGCTTGGCATTTCTCAAAAATCAAAAGTCTCATTACCCACCTCCGTGGATTTACGAGAGCATTTTTCACCCGTTGAAAATCAGTTGAACATCGGATCGTGTACGGCGCATGCTGCCATAGGCGTGGTTGAGTATGTTCAGAGACGGGCGTATGGTAAACATATCGAAGGTTCGCGGTTGTTTGTTTATAAAGTCACCCGTAATCTAATGGGCGTAACCGGCGATACCGGCGGGTGGTTGAGAAACACTATGGGAGCGCTTGCTCTTTGCGGCGTTGCGCCTGAAAAGTATTGGCCTTACGAAACTGAAAAGTTCGATAATGAGCCCACATCCTTCGTGTATGCCGTTGCAGATAATTATGAAGCCGTCAATTATTTTTGCCACGATCCCTTAGGCCAGAATATCCCAAGAGATATGGTTTTAAAACGTGTTAAAACATTTCTGGCCGCAGGCATACCGTCGATGTTTGGTTTCTTTGGTTTTGATTCATTTGACAGATCTGATTGCAAAGGTTGCATTCCATTCCCTTGTCCTGGTGAAAGGGCAAAGTGGGGGCATGCCATTGTTGCCGTTGGGTACGACGACAAAAAAGAAATCAAAAATAAAGCATGCAACAAAAAAACAAAAGGCGCCTTATTGATTCGAAATTCATGGGGAACCGGTTGGGGTGATGATGGGTATGGATTTATACCTTACGACTATATTCTGAAAGGCTTAGCCGTGGATTTCTGGTCGTTATTATCTATGAATTGGGTCAATACCAAACAATTTGGCATCTAATAATATAAGATGTGTCTTGACGAAAAAAATGGTACAAAGAGAGGTATTTAATTCAAAAGTATCTTTCGCTATCGTTCCAAAGCAACCCTTCTCCGGCGTAATAAACCCCATAAAGGGTTGCTTACTTTTTAAAGGTGTTGATAAATGAGGGCAATGTAGTCATTGTTCTTGCAAAATTAACTGAAAAACCTGCTGCGCAGGGCATCAAGGTTTGTTGATGGCTGCTTAATACCCCTCATGTCTTTTACGCTTAAGTTTGCATGATGGATCATTGATATGTGATCCTTGGAGAGAGCCCCTGAATTTTCAATCAAATTAAGGACAATGAAATAATCCTTACCGGGTTGTTAATCGAACAAGAATACAACGTCGTTGCCCCTATCGATTCTGAACTGAATTCCTCTGCTGCAATTGTTTTTCATAGCGTTTAATCACCGAAAGGAGGTGGATACCTTTTTGCGCCCTGTTGGTTTAATGGTGAAAACCAATGGATTGGCCGGAGGTTCAACATCACCATATATCTAGTCCCTTATCACAACAAAATTACAGGAGAGCATTATGCCGACACCTTATTGGAATAAAATCGAGAAATACTGGTATTTCTGGTTCGTTGAAAATCCTGGCGGACGTTTGTTCCTAAAACTTGAAGATGGATCAACCACATACATCAACATCAATGATAAGATGTTGGCGAAGCCGAAGGTTAGCCTTTCATCACGTTACTTTTTCAACATTTAATCAGAAAGGACAATGTTATGGCTGTTCAAGTTGAACGATACTACGCTCGATGGAGCCCCACAAATCTCACCATTTATAATGAATCTATTCTACACGCTTGTTTCAAAACTTGCTTAAGAATGGAATTTCTAAAGTCAATCTAAATCAATAAGGAGCAAAAAATGGCATACATCTTTAAAGGGAAATTGTTGGCTGCAATTTGTCCCGATTGCGTTGAAGTTGTTTCTAATGTAACAGTCAGGTTATACCGGCTGCGTGATGACCAGAATAGTGCTGAGCTAGCCACTGCTGAAGCTAAAGATACATTTAGCATCCTAACCGATGAGCAGGTAAAAGCCAAGAAAAAATACCTGATTGCCGAAACGAAAACTGACGATGAAGGTCGGTACAGTTTTACTCTGGGTAAGAAACAAAAGTATGAAGGCGAGCCTTTTGAAATTGATGTTTATATCGAAAAAGCGCCTCATCAAAAGGATAGCGATAAAAAGCCGGAACCGATTCAATTTACAATTACAACACTGCAACCGCAGTGGCGAAGAACGCCAAATGGATTTGTAGCTCATTGGGATTATACTATTCCTTCAAGGTTTTGGTGTTATATTCGTGCCAAACTTGGCGCTTGGGTAATCTGTGGTTATGTGTATGATTGTCGTACAAAACCTCCAACGCCTATTGGTGGTGTAAAAGTCATTGCGTTTGATAGAGACTGGCTGCAGGACGACGAATTGGGCTTGGCCTTTACGGATAGCAATGGCAAGTTTCGAATAGATTACACCATTTCGGATTTTGAAAAAACGCCATTTACACCAATCATTAATGTTGAATGCACACCCGGCCCGGATGTTTATTTTAGAATTGAAGCTTATGATGGAACTCTCCTACTGGAAGAGCCAAAGTCGAGAGGCCGGGACGCCGACCGCGAAAATGTTGGCCCGTGTTTTTGTGTGAAACTTTGCGTTGAAGAGCCTGTAGGCCCTCCCGGTGAAAATCCATTTTTCACACATGTTGGGGATTTTAATATCGCAAGCGACATTAGCGCTGCAACGGGTTTGACCAATAAGCAAAAATTCGGGCATGGCGGCCCTGATTTTGGATTTTTCAGTACCATTAAGTTTAAGGGGTATTGCCCAAAAACACCCTTTGGCAGCACATTGCCATTGCATTACCGTTTTTTGTATGTTCATCCCGACGATCCTGGCAACGAAATTCCTGTAACAGGCAATCTTGTCCCTGGAACCACAGCTACCACAGGTATGGTAGTTGGCGCAAGAGTTTTACCATGGGATACGCTTGGTACAGGCATTCAAAACACATTTCAGGATGTGATCATTCAACGCAGTGGTACAGCTTCAGCGCCTGATAGCTTGCCAACGCCGCCTACAGTTCCACCCGGAACGCCTTGGGGTCCGCCGCCGCCGCACATTTTAATCCCTGATGCAGATGGATGGATTCGGGTCGATCAAAGTCCAAATTTGCTGGATAATGGTTTTTATGGCACACTAATGGGCTTTCGTTCGCATGTCGCGCAGCCGGGCGGCACACCGCCATTACCGGGAGCAGGAAACGATCCGGCGCCGGTTCAGGAAAATGGAAAAATCTTGAAAATTATTTTTGAAACAACTACCGATCCAACCAATCCGGCATTATTCCAACGCCAGATTTCACAAGCCCATATTTTAGTCAACAATTGGGTTGAAGTACGGCAGTTGGATATCAAACAATTTTCAATAGGTTCTGCCGGTTCATGTACGGGTTTGACGTCCGATCTCAACATTCTTTATACGGCTGATCACGAGCTGATGAGAGATTGGAAAGTAACCATTAATTCAGCAGCTACCTTCACGGTGCCTCCGCCGCCATTACCTAGTGGAGTAGGCCCGCGAGGTGGATTTGGTGATCGGTATATCGATATTTCATCCTGGCCAAGCTGTTCGTATAGAGTATGGCTGACCACCCAACGTGCTTTAACAACCGGCGAAGTGGATGATGATGCCGATAGCACACTTGTAACATTTTGCAAGTAACATTACACAGACACAAACAATGAACATTATGGCAGGAGCTTTTTAAGGCTTCTGCCATTTTTTATAGTTCTCTTTTGATCAGTAATTATTTTTCACTTAAAAATTTTACCGCGCTTTTCCCAGCCAGCCATCCGGTTGAATAGGCTGCCTGTAGATTGTACCCGCCTATTTCCCCGGCATAGTCCAAGAGTTCCCCACACAAATACAAGCCGTTTAAAATCCTTGACGCCATAGTTTTTGGATTAACTTCGTTTAACCTAACCCCGCCGGCCGATATTTCACCCTGTTCCAATGGAAGCGATTTTACCTTCCCCAACCGAAACAATTTTAAAGCATTGATAAGTTGATGACGATCAGATTTTGTGAGTTGGTTTAACGGCTTTTTGGGTTCAATCTTGCTTTGTTTGAGAATATGATCCACTAATCTTTGTGGATAAACCGGTTCTCGCGTTTGCCCTTGAGCATAGATGTATGAAAAGGTTTTCAACAGTGATTTGATTTGCAGATGCGGTGATTTTAAAGCCTGATGACAAATTTCAGCATCCAATGCCTCTCTGTGTATGGCCGGAAAAAAATCAACATATAATTCAATAACAGAGGCGTATGGATCAAGCAATCCGATGTCCGTAGAAAGCGACAGCGCCGCTGGGCCGGTGACGCCCTTGTGTGAAAACAGAAGATCGCCGGTTCGTGAAACGGTTTTTTCCCCTTGTTGTGCTAATAATGACACGTATCGACATGATAGTCCAACCTGAGCTTGTTTTGGAACAGGTGAGAGAAAAATGGATGATAATGCCGCTGTTGGCGTTTGGATGTTGTGACCGAGATGCTTGGCGAATTTCAACCCATCTCCGGTCGAACCGGTTTGTGGGTAAGATATGCCCCCGGTAGAAAGTATAAGCGTGCGTGAAATAAACTGGTCGGTTTGGGTTTGCAGTGTAAATAACCCTTCGTAGTGTTTTACACCGGTGATCTTCTGAGAAAACTCAAGTGAGCATTGGGTTTCTTGAAGCGCTTGTTCGAAAGCCTGAAGAACATCGTTTGACCGGTTTGATGTTGGAAAAACACAACCATCAGTTCTGTGATAAGTGGAAACGCCGAATTTGTTTAACAAAGAAAGTACATCCTGGTTTGTAAATTCATAAAATGCCGGCCTTAAAAACCGGGCATGGCTTTGGTTCAAAAACCCTTTGGTTAATAAGTCTTGAACCTCTCCACGGTGGGTGATATTGCACTTTCCACCACCTGAAATAAGGATTTTTTTTCCAAAACGTGCATTTTGTTCGAGAAGTTTAACCTTTAGTTTTCTTGAGTTTGGGACAATTTTAGTGGCATGATCCGCACCTAACGCTGCAAACATTCCCGCAGGGCCGCCGCCAACGATGATGATATCAAAAACAGATTTTTTCAACAGAAAGATTTGAGGTTATAAATAAACGTGTTAATTGTTAAATCCACTTAGTTTTGATAACTTCAAGAACCAATATCTACTTCGCATTACGCTTGCTTTTATAAGTACTTCAGGCGGCGGTATGGTTGCATGAACTCTTTAAATAAACGATTATTAAGATGGCAAACAAGCTCACTAAGACCGAATTACTGAGAAAATATAGTAACCCCGGCCCACGTTATACCAGTTATCCCACTGTGCCATATTGGGATAAAACAGGCATTACCGAATCGCAATGGAAAGACTCGCTGGTCTATTCAATGGAAGAGAGCAACGAAACGAAAGGGATCAGCTTGTATATTCATATGCCGTATTGCGACTCCAAGTGCTATTTCTGTGGTTGTAACAGCATTGTTACTGATGATCACAGCGTAGAGCAACCGTATATTGATGCGCTCATCACAGAGTGGCAGATGGTGTGCGACATGCTGCCGTTTCCACCCAAAATCAAAGAAATTCACGTGGGTGGCGGAACGCCGACATTTTTTAGTATTGAAAGCTTCACAAGGTTGTTTGAACGAATTTTTGCCACCTCCAGCATTGCCGAAGGCACAGAGTTTAGTTTTGAAGGCAACCCAAAAAACACCAGCCGCGAGCAGCTTCAGAAATTTTATGAGCTTGGTTTCCGCAGAATGAGTTTTGGTATTCAGGATTTTGATCCGCATGTACAAAAAATTATCAATCGTGTACAGCCGCACAAAATGGTGGTTAAAGTGGTTGATCTGGCCAGGGAAATTGGCTATAACTCTGTAAATATGGACTTGGTGTATGGCCTGCCGAAGCAAACTATCGAAACCATTAAAGGGACGGTTGAAAAAGTAAAAGAGATCCGCCCGGATCGTTTGGCATTTTATGCCTATGGCCACAACCCGCATATGTACCCTGAGCAGCAGCGTTTCAAAAAGGAAGATTTGCCGGAAGGCGAAGAAAAACAAATTTTGTATGAATTGGGTAAAGAAATGCTCGAAGAGAGTGATTACGAAGAGATCGGCATGGATCATTTTGCCTTGAAAACCGATTCTCTGGCACTGGCTGCGCACAACAAAACCCTGCATCGTAACTTCATGGGTTATACCACAACCACTACTCAGGTCATGATTGCCCTGGGAGCTTCTTCGATCAGTGACTCTTGGTACGCGTTTATCCAGAATACCAAAGATCCTGATGAATACATGGAAGCCATGTCTAAAGGTACCTTGCCGATTATTCGCGGGCATCTATTAAACCGGGAAGATTTAATCATGCGCCGTCATATTTTGAATGTCATGTGCCTTTTTGAAACGTCGTGGGAAAATGAAAGCATGGATTGCGAGGAAATGGAAAGCGTGGTTCGCCGTCTGCGACCATTGGAAGATGATGGCTTGGTGATTTTGGACGATAAGAAAGTTACCGTGCCGCCTCTGGGTGTGCCTTATGTACGCAATATTTGCATGGCATTTGACGCTCATCTGTGGCGCTCCGACTCACTTTCAAAAGCGTACAATGTCTCTAAAAACGCTCAAATGATCGCTACGCAGACTTCTTAATGATAGTTCGTAATTATTGTTGTCTGACATAATACATCATAGAGACGTCATGCATGGCGTCTCTACAAATAACAACCAAAATCAATTTGATCCGCAATCTAAAAATCTGGCATCGGTAATTCGTGGGTTTAAATCTGCGGTTACTATGAATGCCAAGAAAATTAGTCCTGAATTTGACTGGCAAAAAGGGTATTACGAGCACATCATTCGAGATGAAGAATCATATCGCGCGATCTCAGAATATATTCAGCATAATCCACTAGAATGGCAATATGATAAACTAAATCCGGGAAACTATAATTTTTAAAAGCATCTTGAATATTAGATGACCATTTTGTGTCTAACTAAAGTAGTTTACAAGTTTTAATAGATTAATAAAAACCACTGGACTAGGTTCAGTGGTTTTTTTGTTATAATCGGCAGAAATTTTTAGGGGCATATTAAATCAGATATTTATTTGGGTTTACACTTTGCTTAATATAAATGTAGTCGAAATAATTTACTGTTTCCGAAATAATTACAAAGTTACGCTCAACCGGAGTTGTATTTTCTCTGACTTTAGAATGATATTGGTTTTATTTATCCTTTAAAGTTATACGGTCTCTTATTATCTAAAAGCAAATTCTTCGTCATAAATGTCAGTCATTTTAACACCCTTTTGAACGAGTTGTTTCATTAGGCTTTTTTTCAAAGGTTCCGGTCCACAAATGAAAAAAGCTTTCTTATCTAAGTCTTCAGTATTTAGCTTATCAATTGTTAGAAAACCATTTTCATTAGATTGCCAAATTGAAAACTCAAAGTTCGGATTATCTTTAGCAATCTCCATCAATTCATCTTTGTAAACGGCTTCTGATTCGCTATTAACGCTCCAAAATAATTTCACATGGCGAGCGCTAATATCTTTTGCCAATGATAAAAATGGAGTAATGCCTATACCTCCTGCTATCCATACTTGTTCTTTTTCCTTAGCATATTTGCTGGAAAAAACGCCATAAGGCCCTTCTATGATGGCAGTATCGTCAACGGACAGGTTTTTTATTTTGGCTGTGTAATCGCCAAGATTCTTTATGGTAATTCTAAGATTTTCGTTCAAGGGGTGGCTACTTATTGTGAATGGGTGTTGCTCTTTTTTACTTATTTGGGGCAATGTAAAGAATGCAAATTGACCTGCCTGAAATTTTAACGCCTTATCTTTTGGTTTCAACAGAATTTCAGTTATATCAGCGCTTAGTGATTTTATTGAAACAATGCCATAGGTTAGTTTCTTATTAAACAGACCGAACAGGAACGCCCTATAAAACCATGCTCCAATTCCTATAAACGACATTCCGAAAACATATATTCTGGTAATAGGAAGTTCCTTAATAAGGCTATTTACCATTATGCCATGAATTATTGCAAGCACGTAGAAAATGCCCATTAGTTTATGGAAATTTAACCATCTGGAATAGGGGATTTTTCTTTTTAAGGGCGGGGCTGCTGAAACAATTACCCCAATTAAAATTAATATCATGGCATAAAAGCCCATCGGTTTTCCGGGAGTAAATGCTGTAAGATCGCGTGGAACGAAAATAAAATGGGCGATAATTAAAACAGTAGCGATTATTGCTGAACGCCTGTGTATAAGATACATTTTATCTAACCCACCAAATATCTTTTCAACCCATTTCGCGCGAGTAGCCATTAAAAAATTAGCTGCAAAAACTGTTACAACCCACGAAGACAATACTTCTCCAAATATTCTTGAAAAATTAAACCAGTTTTCATTGGTCATTTCACCAAATAGCAGGGTATCAGATGATACTTCTGTGAAACTGCCGTTATAGAAATACAAATCGATCGCCCAAAAAATTAGATGAATACCGACAATTATTGGAAAATATATTTCCTGTTTTAATCTTCTCATGATATTATTAATTATTGATTATGCTTAAACAGGCCAAACCAACCAAACCAAAAAACTTCTACCTCAAACACTTTGAAAGTAGCCAGGTTGTTTTTGTAAAATGGGAATGAATCATACAATGAGTTTATTTCATCAATTGAATCAGCATGAACAAAAAACACAGAAGCGTTTTTTTTATTTGAAATAGTTTTAAAATCTACCTACAAAACTATTTCCTCTGAATAAACTTTAATTGTATAAATCGGTCGTTTTGTTTTTTAAAAAGGTCCTTGGGGTTTTACCAGTGTGTTTCTTTATTTCATGGATAAAATGTGATTGGCCGAAGCATTCATTTTCGGGGTAAAGTTTGTCATCACGAATATGGAAATATGAGGAGTAACATTTTTGAACGTTTCAAATAAGTTTTCAGAGAAACTCGAATATATTTGATTTGATATTTCTTCAAGTGTAATGTTACCATTGGCGGCATAAAGTAGCAGAGATAATTGGAGTTTTTTGCTTTTATTGATTTAATGGAACAATTTAATTGTTTCAACAATATTTCTAAAATTTCAAATTTTCAATTTATGAACATTCAGAAAGTCAGGCATTAAATCTTTATGTAGCATCAAAATTGAAGCAATCTCATAATGGAAAATATATTCGGATGCTAATAGTTTGAATTTTATTCTATATAAAACTGACTTTGGTGAATGCGAGAATGGTAAATTCACTTGTCCATAATCCCTTCATAAAGAATGCAATTAACTTTTTTGTTGATAAAGGAATATCAGTTTGAAATAACTATCTGGAATTATGGTATA
This sequence comes from Chloroherpetonaceae bacterium, assembly GCA_028277445.1. Classification (GTDB taxonomy): domain Bacteria; phylum Bacteroidota; class Chlorobiia; order Chlorobiales; family Chloroherpetonaceae; genus JANQGG01. The sequence goes on from JANQGG010000021.1 coordinate 23,710, forward strand.
AGTTATAACTTCATTACTGATGTTCTCATATTCCCAATAAATATGCACAAAATCATCTAATTTGATTTAGTTACAAATATCATATTTGTTATTATCTCATTCAGGTAAATAGGTCATTTCATTATGTTTTTAGCACAGTACGATAATTTTTTTACCAGAAAGTTTCCTAAAATATTTCCGTAGATTTCAATGCTTTAATTTTGAGGACTAAGGTTTAGAAAAATTAAGCAAGCAAAATATGTATATCAACTTTAAACCTAAAATTCCCCAAATGATTTTTAGTGAGAGATTTTTTTTCTTCGTAAAAACTCGTTTTATATTAGTCCTAGTACGTAATAAACAAAGAAAGAGCATGATGGAGCAAATTTTTGATAGAATTACGATTGATGATGAGCTTTGCGGAGGTAAACCTACGATAAGGGGTATGCGTATCACTGTTCAAACTGTTCTGGAGTTTTTGTTCAATGATACAACAGAGGAGGATATTTTAAAACAATATCCTGTTTTGGAGTCTGAGGATATTAAAGCCTGCAAGAGGTTTGCAATTGAATTGATGAATAAAACTTACAAGATCAAAGAAATTGCAGCATAAGCCAATGACTAACTATTTAATCGATGTAAACCTACCTTACTATTTTAGTCTCTGGAATTCCTCAAATTATCATCATCAAATCGATATAAATCCTTTGGCGAAAGACAGGGAAATATGGGAATATGCTAAAAATAACAAGCTAACAATCATCACTAAAGATAGCGATTTCTCCAACCGAATTTTATTTAAAGAACCTCCACCAAAAGTTATTCATATAAAAATTGGCAATGTGAATATGAAAGAATTTCATCTTCTTATTGCGAAGTGTTGGGGTGAAGTCGTTTTATTAAGCCAATCTCACAAATTGGTTAATGTGTATAGAGATAAAATTCAAGCAGTACAATAATTAAAAGCGATGTCAAAAAAAATTAAAATCGGATTTATTGGAAGCGGATTTGCACGGGCTACGCAGGCACCTGCATTTCAATGTTTGGATGATGCCGAGCTCTTTGCCGTAGCAAGTCCAACCGATCGCAGACGGGAGCGTTTCGCTTCGGAGTTTAATATCCCGATCCAATTTACCGATTGGCAAGATCTGATCAATTGCGAGGTGGATTTGATTGTCATAACCACACCCCCGGCTTATCATGCAGAAATGGCTAGAAAAGCGTTGGAAGCAGGTAAGCATGTGCTTTGTGAAAAACCCTTTGCCATGGATGCAGCGGAGGGTCAAACCATGCTGGATTTAAGCCTCCGAAAAACCACCCAAATTTCAGGCCTGGATCACCAACTACGCTTTCATCCTGCGGTGTGTGAGATGAAACGATGGATTGAAGAGCATAAACTGGGTACAATTTATGGTGCAAAAGCGCTTGGCATGTTTGCCAGCCGCTCCAATCCCGAACGCCGATTCGACTGGTGGAGTCAAAAGAGTTTTGGCGGAGGTGCCCTTGGTGCCATAGGCTCTCATTTTATTGATTTGTTTCATTATTTGATTGGGGAGAGCGAGTCGGTCTCAGCTAATTTAAGCACGCAGATCCAGGATAGGCCAACATTGGAGGGCGAGCTGAGAACGGTAACCGTTGATGATGAGTTTGAAGTCACCCTGCGCTTTAAGAGAGGGTCAAAAGCGCCGCAAAAACTGGCCATTTTAAGCGGCTCTACAGTTGCGCCTTATACTGCATTTTCACTTGAAGTTTATGGTAGTGAAGGCGCGTTGCGCATTAGCGGGGACGGGCGTTTGTGGCATGCCGATCGCCAAAAAGCAGCCGGCGGGCGAAGCACAACCGATGCGGCCAATGTATTTGATGAAGTGAAGCCCGTGTTAAATGAAACCCAGGAAAAATTGTGGCAAATGATTGAATCAAGTTCCCTAAAATCACAGGGATTATTTGGGCATGGTTTTTTATATCTCGCACATGACATAGTGCGGCATATTTTAAACGGGGAAACTACCATTCCAAAACTCGCCACATTTTCAGATGGCCTAGCCTGCCAAAAAGTCATGGATGCTGTTCATGTATCAAACCAAGAAAAAAAATGGGTAAGTCTTTGAATTTTTGGGGTGCATAACTCAGACATTCATAAGTTCAATGCATTTTTTTTTAACTTCGAATAGCTTCATATCGCGAAGGCTTATCGGGGTTCAACCATAAAACGCAGCACGGTTTTTAGCTTTTCAGGCGCTACTTTCCTGGGATCGGAAAGATAAATTTCACGGTGGGTTTTTGAGGTGCGTTTCAGGTTTGCTTTTGAGGCAAATGCTTCCATCAGCTTGAAGCTTTTAGGCTCTTCATCATAAGGACCAATGTGAAGCATCTGTATGCATGCACCTTCCGAGAGGGATTCAAATTTTACAAGATCCAACAGATCATTTAGCTTGGTTTTCCTGACTTGATCCACAATCATCTCGGCATAGGATTCATCAACAAACTTCGGTTGACGAATCATAAGCGTGAAGACCAGCGCATTTTTATCAAGTTCTCCGGTGTAGTTTTCTTTAGCATGTTCATTTAAATCCCAAACGCCTTCCAATGGATAAACGGTATATTCGAAATATCTTTCTGGCACGAATCCTTTTTTAGGGCTCATTCTTACGGCATAGGCCAGCGAATACAACACTTCGATGTATCTGGAAAATGACGCATCGTTCGGATTGCCTTCACCTTGGATGGTGAAAAATCTGAATTCAGGAATGGTAATTTTTTCAGGCGTTGCTTTTGTCAGGTAGATATTCTTTTCAGCCTTGCGCCACTCGTGTTTCATGGGTTTTTATGGTTGAATCATTAATCCAAATCAAGCATTTGGGACATGCATATTTTAAGAATAAGCCACCAAACCGAAAATCTATCGTTTAGCTTGAAGCAAAACCTGATCCTGCATGACCATAAATGATTTGGGATAGAGAACCGGTGGCTCGGTGAGTTTATCAATCGCCTCAATCTCTTCAGAACTCAATTCAACGTCACAAGCTTGAAAATTGGCCTGAAGTTGAGAATGTTTGCTGACGCCAATAATGACAGTAGAAACCACTGGCTTGGATAATAACCATGCAATGGAAATTGTCGTTGGCGTAACATTCTTTTCATCGGCAATGGCTTTAATTTTATCTATGACATCATAAGCTGTTTCCCGATCAAACAGGCCTAGGTCAAACGTATTAAGTCGACCGCCTTCAGGAGCCGGATTTTCACGTGTGTATTTACCGGTCAGGAAACCACTGCTAAGCGGCGACCATACCATCATTCCGATGCCATGATAGAGGCTCATCGGAACAAATTCCTGTTCAACTTCCCGGTTAAGGATGGAGTAGTGCATCTGTGATGCAATAAAGGGTTGGTAATTGAGATCTTTTTGCCGTTGGCACATCGCCGAAGCTTTCCATGCCTGGTAATTGGAAAAGCCAATGTAGCGAATCATCCCTTTTTGGATGAGACGTTCAAGCGCACTTAAGGTTTCATCAATTGGGGTGATCGGATCATCATTATGAAGCAACACAAGATCCAAATAATCAGTGTTCAAATTTTTTAGGCTTTGCTCGGTTTGCTGTATCAGGTGTTTGGCATTAACACCGGCATTAAAGGCTTGATCTCCACTTCTGAACGCGTATTTCGTGGCAATAATAACATCTTGGCGTTTGTCGCCTAAGGCTTTTCCGAGAATGGATTCACACTCACCATTGCCATACATATCTGCCGTATCAAAAAGATTGATGCCTTTATCAATCGTGGTGCTTACAAGTTCGTTTGCGCCATGTTGATCGAATGTAAAATTCAAGCCATAAAAATCGCCGGTTCCGAATGTCATGGTTCCAAGCGTTAATTTCGAAACCACTAAACCCGAATTTCCAAGTTGATTGTATTTCATGATGGTAATTGTATGAGTTATTGTGAGCAGGTAACACCATGTTCATTAAACCAAGTTATATGGAATTCAGTTTTTTTGCAGAGCACAATGATAAATGTTTCAGCTCAAAACTCACCAAATATTGCTTTTGTAATGCTTTAATCCAATCGATAGGCTAATCCAAAGCCAAGCGATGATGCGCCAATGTCTTGTTCAAAACCTAAATCTTTGAATTTGGCTTTTGTACCGAACAAGTCTGCGGATAAAACCAGGGAAAACGTTGAACTCATATGAACGCGAATTAACGTGCCAAGGTTGATCGCAAATGAAGTGGCTTCTTCTTCACCATTGCCAATATCGGGGGCTTTTGTAACCGCATAGCCAATCATTGGCCTGAAATCCCATTCGGCATTTTCAGATAGTTGATATGAAAGCAAAGGCCCAACCATTAAACCGCCATACGACCATGGATCAAAATCGTCATTATCCAACGGATAAGCAGCGCCAAACCATGAGGCGCTAATTCCTAAATGCTCTGAAAACAAAAATCCAAAATTTATAAGCGTCAAGTTCACGCCTGTGTTTGCCATACGATTTTGGGAATCAGCAAAATCACCGGTAGGGAATGATGGACCAATCGTTATAGCGACGTAGCCAGGTTTAGGTTTTTCATCGATGGACATGATATCCAAATCATCCTCGATATCGTACTCGAATTCCTGAAGTTCTTTGGTGATCTTTTTAATCTCCACCATTTTATAGACAAATATGTTGTTGCCTTCAGTTTCAATTTTAACCGATTTGTTAGGAACTCGCTCAATAATTTTTCCACGTATAACACTTCCATTCTTTAAAAAGACGACATCTACATATTGGTTTTGGCTAAAACCAACCGTAGTAAGAAATGTCAGAACTGTAAATATTAAGAATGATTTCATGATTGTACGTTTTATGTTTTTTACACTCAACAAAAATAGTTTCAGATAAAGTTAAACAAACACAAATTTAGTAACAAAGCAACAGGAAATATTAATGTTAGAGGAAAATAGGTGGAACTTAATGTAAGTTTAACTTTAACAGATAAAAAGAGAAGAAAGCGTTATTCGGAAAACGCTAAATCTTCATTCAACCGATAAAGGTAACTGATCACTTCTTTGTTGAATATGGATGGTTGTTCAATATTGACCACATGGCCACAATTTTCCACGACAAAGAGCTCAGAGGCGCTGTGGTTTTTAACCAATTGTGTAATGGATGGCAAAAACATATGATCTTCACTACCCATAATGTAAAACGTGGGTATGCCATTGTCTTTAATTCTAAACAAACGCAAAAGTGGATTAACTTCGGAAATGAGAGTAAACCATCGTTTGAATTCTTTCTGACAGAGCTTTTTGGCTTCAGCAATAAACAGGTTCCGGCTTTCTTTATGGGTATCTTTTGGCATAATGATGAATGCAAATAGCTTGTAAAGAAGCAGGTAGGGAATAACAGATTTAAGCAATGCACCCATAAACATCAATACTTGTCCGCGGACATTCAATTTCATCACGGCGCCGCCCATAATTAAACTTTTGGCCATGTGCGGGTAACGCTCGGCAATTTCACGAATGATGATTGTGCCAAGACTAATTCCGACAAAATGAGTTTGCGTGATCTTTAGATGGCAAAGGACTTCAATTACTTCATCGCCAATAACATCAAACGAGTAACGTTTTAACTTTTCATAGACCGGACTTTTAGATTTACCATGACCCCTTAGATCAATTAAAAGCACGTTAAAATGCTTACGAAAGTCTCGTATTTGTCTGAACCAAATAGAACTGCTGCCGCCAGCGCCATGCACGAATGTTATCCACTCGGCATCGGCGTTAAGCTCGTAGGCCGTATAATGAAGCATGATGCAAGAACGAAAAGAATAGTTTTTTTGTGATGTTCCTAAAGATAGTAACAATAAGGCATAGGTACAATAAATTATGACGTTAAGAAACTTAATTTTTTAAATTTTTTGACGATTGTAGTCATTTTGCTTTTGAACTTGAAACTATAAAGTGGGTATTAATTTCTCAACCGAATATGAAGTATTTTATTTGGATTTTGAACGAGGCGCTTCTATATTAATTCTTAACCCGGTAGGTCATTAAACGGTATAAGTTGTTCACCCGAACTTAAATCAAAGGCGAATGATCTATGAAACCCTTAATTTTCTTTCGGTTGAAGTCAATAAGTATCTCAACCAAAAGCTAACCCCACTTACAGATTCACGTCTGAAAATTGGTAATGTTTCCCAAGCTTTTGATGATTCCAATACCGGCAACACATCTTTGAAAGAAAAAGCCATATTATCGTTGGTGAATATTGAAGAAGATCGTGTGAGTAAACAGCATGAGAATTTCATCAAGGATGATGCAAAAACCTACTATAAAAACCCTCCGATATTTATCAATTTGTTTATCCTTTTCTCGGTTTATAAGGATGAGTACAAAGACTCATTAATCTGGTTAGGCCACATCATTCAATTTTTTCAACATCAAAACATCTTTACACCCCTGAGTCACCCAAATTTGGATCCCCGAATCAAGAAGCTGGTGGTGGATATGTATACCATCAATTTTGAGCAGGTCAATCATCTTTGGAGCACTCTGGGTGGAAAGTATTTGCCATCGGTGCTTTACAAAGTCAGGCAGTTAACCATCGATGAAAAAGCCGTTGTTAGCGAAAGCGGTTTAATTAAAACGATACAAATTAACGATTAAGTTTGACCTCTCGTATTTATGGATTCTACCTATAAAATATTGATGTCGATTGAGCTTCGGCACGACTACTATTCGGACGGAAAATGCCACGATATTCGCTTGGCGCCTTCTGAGAATACCAAATTAGTGTTGAAAAACGCCCGGATGTTATACAAAACCGTTGGGAATACATGTTTGATTATTGTTAAAATTGAACCCGATAATACGCCGTCAATACCTCTTCCTGAAGAAAACAAACTGGTTTTTTATCTGGATTTGATCAAACCGGAGTTCATGAACATCAGCATGTTTGATTATAGCCGGTTTCGAAAAAAACGATTCTACGTATCAAACCTTACAAGCAATATATCGGATGGCGTAAAGTATTTGAGCGCACCTTTAGACGCATACGATAATGCCAAAGCTTACGTGCCCGGTAACATGGTTATTGGCGGGGGCGGCCAGAGTTTTGAGTGCATTAAGGCATCAACCGGAAATCCTACAACCGATACGGCGTTTTGGGTTTCAAGAGGTGAGGCCCGATATACTTCTGATAGTGATTTGATTGAGGTGATATCCGGGATTCATACGTTTTCGCTCAGCGCTCCTTCAAATGTATTCACATTAAATGTGTTTGGATTAAACATATCATCAGGTGCATTTGATGTACCGGTTATTGAAGATCAAGTTACCTATTTAGATGCCTTGGAGACGGCAAATCGTTTTCAAGTTAATCTTTCGGCTTTACCAACCGGCAAATACCGCGTGAATATTAATGGCGAGGATTTTATGGTTTATTTGGATGATTCGATGATCAGCGCCAACAAACTTGGCGTTTTGGAAGTCTTTACGCATTTGTCAAATGGGACTGATTATGCCTTGCTTGATTCAAACGGTAAGGTCTGGGAGTTGGATTGCCAATTAAGATTTGCCAATCGACGGGCTTACTGGAAATATTATACTCCAAAATTAAAGGTTGAAAATATTAAAGTGAGCGGATCGAACCCGGCAGTGCATCCATTTACGGCGTTTTCAACCGATCCGGTTTCAGCGCCTTCACGCAAAGATTTTTTTGTTTCCAACAACCCGATGGTACTTAGCGAATCGCCAGCGTTAAATAATTTTCAATTGGAGTTATCGGATCCATCCAACACCGATTTACCCAGTGCGCCAAAACCCGAACCTTCGCAAGCCGGCATTTTAACAAAAACAAACAATGATTACTACGTTCATATACATTTAAACTATTAGAAAGAGACCTTTATCAATTCAATAATTAAACGGTTAAACCCAAAATGGCTACCACTTACAAAACACCGGGCGTCTATGTGGAAGAAATTCCAAAACTGCCACCCTCAGTTGCTCAAGTAGAGACGGCGATCCCCGCATTTATAGGGTATACTGAAAAGGCTGAAAAGAATGGCGAAAGTCTGAAACTTGTTCCTACGCGTATATCATCAATGGTTGAATTTGAACATTATTATGGCTCGGCTTACAATTATAAGCCAGGCGATATCAAAGTTCAACTTGATGAAAGCAATAATTTTGCCGTCAAGAAGGTCGACTACCAAACTAAGGTATTTTACCTTTACGACGCCATGCGGTTGTTTTTTGATAATGGTGGGGGCGATTGCTACATTGTATCGGTCAACTCATACGATAGCGCAGCGTTTACAAGCGGGGTTATTAACAGCTCGGCTGATCTGACAAGCGGCGTTAATGCTTTAGAGAAATACGACGAGCCGACCATCATTTTATTCCCTGATGCAACTAATCTTTCGGCGACTGAATTTTACCCGCTTCAACAAGCTGCAATTGCCCAATGCGCTAAGCTTCAGGATCGTGTGTCGGTTCTTGATCTTAAAGAAAACACCAGCGCCGATTGGCAGACGGCAGTCAATGATTTTCGGGATAAAATCGGCATCAGCAATCTTAAATACTCAGCAGCTTATACCCCGTGGTTATTGAATTCGTATTCGCGAACCGTGGATTTTGGATTGCTTAATCATGCCGGCGCAGTGGTTGATTCCGGCAATGCCACGTTAAATCTTATTAATTTGACTACCGATAGCACGCTGAATGCCTTAGTAACCACGGCAGAAAATGCGGCCAGCGATGTGGCAACCATTCAATCCGATTATGATAACTTAATTACGGCATCGTTTAAAACGCTGAACGATCGATACCTCAGTTTGCGCAATGCACTTTTAAAAGCAACTCCGGCGGCAAGCCCAGGAGCGTTTACTGCTATCGTTGCGTTTGTGCGCACAATTGTTGATAAGTTTCCTGAGTGCAAGAAAACCGGCACGCCAACAAGTTTTATCAATGCAGATCTGGTGAAAACGCTGGATGCAATGGCCGTTGATCCTATTAACGGTCTTCGTAAATATGTCACCGATTTGATCGCATTTGAAATAAATGATGATGTGGCGGCCATTCTAACCTCAACGAAAGATTATACCACGAACTATGAAGACTTCCCGGAAGCCGATGCCAATTCATGGTTAGGCGTAAATGCAATTGCCGATATTGCCAAATTAGCCACCGATTTTGGCGACACCGGAACCAATGCACAAAAGCGAAGCAGCGCGCTAGCGGCTATGGGCGATCTCGATGCCATTTTTAAAGGTCTTGATGAGTTTTATACCGGCATATTCGATGCGGCCAAAACCTTTAAGACCATCACCCAGGATGCGCTTTACTCGAACCATGCCATCATTGGTAATATTGTAGGCTCTGTAAAAAAACAACTCTCAAAATTGCCGCCAAGCTCAGCCGTGGTAGGTATTTATGCCAGGGTAGATAATGCTCGCGGGGTTTGGAAAGCACCGGCTAACGAAAGCCTGAATTCAATTCTTGCCCCATCCGTTCAAATTACCGCCGATCAGCAGGAAAATCTGAATGTGGATGCCATTGCCGGTAAATCCATTAATGCTATTCGCACCTTTACCGGAAAAGGCACGCTGGTTTGGGGTGCGCGAACATTGGCCGGTAATGATAACGAGTGGCGTTACATTAGCGTTCGTCGCTTTTTCAACATGGTTGAAGAGTCAAGCAAGAAAGCTACCGAACCCTTTGTTTTTGAATCAAACGATGCCAACACCTGGGTAAAAGTGCAGGGCATGCTCGAAAACTTCCTCATCACATTATGGCGTCAAGGCGCCTTGCAAGGCGCTAAACCCGAACATGCGTTTTATGTGGCCGTTGGGCTGGGTAAAACCATGACTGCTTTGGACATTTTGGAAGGACGAATGATTGTTGAAATTGGCATGGCTGCCGTTCGACCAGCTGAATTCATTATTCTCAGATTTAGCCATAAGATGGCAGAAAGTTAAACCGTGAATGATAATACCATAATTCAAGTCTTGTTAAACGAATTAAGCGACAAATAATGGCAACATACCCATTACCAAAATTTCACTACCTCGTTCAGTGGGGTGGTGAACGCCACGGATTCACAGAAGTCAACGGCCTGGATGTCCAGGTCGAGGCCATCGAATACCGTGAAGGCTCAAGTCCCGAATATTCAAAGGTTAAAATGCCCGGAATGCTGAAGTACAGCAATCTGACATTAAAACGAGGAACCGTAGCCGGAGATACCGATTTCTACAAATGGCTCAAAACCACCAGTCTGAATACGGTTCAACGTCGCGATATTATTATCAGCTTGCTCAATGAATCGCACGAACCGGTACTGACCTGGAAAGCCAAAAACACGTTTCCAATTAAACTTCAAGCCACCGACCTTAAAGCCGATGGTAATGAAGTGGCCATTGAAACATTAGAACTGGCTCACGAGGGTTTGGATATTCTAAACTAGTGAGCGGTAGTTTTATAACTCATTTACAACAAATGAACTATGGCTGGAAACACACCATCGCCGGGCGGGTATTACCCTCCGGTTGGGTTTCATTTTAAGGTTGAATTTATTGGGATCGGCAACGACAACGATATCCGCTTTCAGTCGGTTTCAGGGCTCACCATGGAATACGATACGGAAACCTTTAAAGAAGGCGGTGAAAACCGTTTCGAACACAAATTGCCCGTTCGAACAAAATTTGCTGATCTCTCCCTTAAGCGGGGCATGCTAACCGATAGCAAGGTCATTAAATGGTGTTTGGATGCATTTCAAAATCGCGATTTCCAACCGGTTGATATTAACATCACGCTTTTAAATAACAAGCATCAGCCCTTAAAAACTTGGCAAGTGCATCGTGCGTGGCCAAGAAAATGGAGCGTTAGCGACTTTAATGCTAATGAAAATTCAGTTGTCGTAGAAACCCTTGAGATCAGCTATAGTTACTTCACACTTAATTAAACATTAAGCTATGCCTCTTGAGATTCGTGAGCTTCATATCAAAGTTGAAGTCAATGACCCAACGGTTAAATCAAATCGGAGCGTTGGAGAGAAACCGGCAACGCCAATGCAAGAAAGCCAGCAAAAAACCGACCTTATCAGGCAGTGTGTGGATGAAATCATCGAAATAATGAATAACAAAAAAGAGCGATAAATCGGAGTTGCTATGCCCGGTGGAGAACTTGAAAAAATGAGGATCATCGCATATAACGATCCTGACCTTGATGACAGCCACAAGGTTGGTCAGCCGTTTGATGCCATGATGAACCCCGATACCTACACGCTTGATTATAAAGTGGAGTTTGCCGAAGGACAAGGACAGGGCAGCAGTGGCAGGCAGCAACGTTTTACCATGAAACCGCCCGAAGAAATGGCGTTTGAATTTCTGTTTGATAATACGGGAATCATTGATGGCAAGCCAAAAGATGATGTAGCCCAGCAGGTTTTGGACTTCAAAGAGTTCCTGGTCGGTTTGGATAGCAGTTCGCATGAGCCCAAGCACTTTAAGCTCGGATGGGGCACATTTTTGTTTAAAGGCCGATGCACAGGGTTAAATATTGCTTATAAACTTTTTAAGCCCGATGGAACGCCAATTCGTGCGATCTGTAAAGCAACCTTTAAAGGCAGTGTGGAAGAAGGATTGCGAATTGCGCAGGATAATCTGCAATCGCCTGATCTTACGCATTATCGCATTGTAAAAAAAGGCGATACGTTGCCGCTGATGTGCTATAGGATTTATGGCAATCCTAAGTATTACACCGAAATTGCCAGGGTTAATAAGCTTATAAATTTCAGGGCGCTCAATGTTGGGGATCAGCTTGTTTTTCCCCCTATTGAAGCATTAAGCAGCTCATAACTTTTACATGCGATGTCAAATGAGCGTTCCATACCATCCGATGAATCGAAATCCGTTGTAACCTATACGCTGTTATCTGACGGAACTCAGTTAAGCAAGTCGTATCAGGTGATATCGTTGATGATTACCAAAGAGCTCAATCGAATTCCTACGGCCCGAATTGTGGTGTTGGATGGTGAAGCATCCAGCGAAACATTTGAGATCAGCAATACTGATGATTTTGTACCGGGCAAAGAAATAGAGATCAAGATTGGCTATCGCAACGATGAACAAACTGTTTTTAAAGGGCTGGTTATTAAGCATGGCATTAAAGTACGAAATAACAGTTCTGTTCTTGTGGTTGATTGCAAGGACAAAGCATCAAAAATGACCGTATCCTGCAAAAACCGGTATTTTTATGAAAGCGCCGATAGCGATGTTATAGAAGCATTGATTGATAATCACGGCCTTGAAAAAGAGGTGGAATCCACTTCGGTAACGCATCAGCAGGTGGTTCAGTACAACACCACTGATTGGGATATGATGCTCTGCCGCGCTGAAGCTAACGGGCTTTTGGTATTGGCAAACGATGGCGTAATAAAAGTCGGTAAACCGGATTTAAGCGCTGAGGCAGCTTTAACGATTCAGTATGGGGCAACCATCCATGATCTTGATGCCGAAATAGATGCACGCTTGCAATTTAAATCCCTAAAGGGAAGCACATGGAATTACAGCGATCAGGAGCTTGTGGATGATATTGAAGCTGAAGATCCGGGCGTTCCTCAAGCCGGTAATTTAGACCTGAAAAGTCTTTCGGATGTGATAGGGGAAGAGGAATTTCGCCTGCAACATAGCGGAAAATTGCAGGAGCCTGAATTGCAATCCTGGCTTAATGGAGCGTTGATGAAACATCATTTAGCGAAAATAAGAGGAAAAGTTACAACCGATGGAACCGCAGCCGTTGAGCCGGGAATGATGATTGAGATCAAAGGCATCGGGGAGCGTTTTGAAGGAAAGCTTTTTGTTTCGGGGTTGATGCAAACGCTGGAAAATGGGGATTGGAAGACCACATTTCAATTTGGCATTAATCCCGAATGGTTTGCAGAACAATATCGTGTTTTTCAACCGCTTGCAGGAGGTTTATTGCCGCCAATTCAGGGCCTCCAGGTTGGGGTAGTCACCAAATTGGAAGGCGACCCGGATGGCGACGACCGTATTCAGGTGCGTTTGCCGATTATTCATAATGAAGAAGAAGGGATTTGGAGCAGGATCAGCACGCTGGATGCAGGAAACCAGCGCGGCACGTATTTCAGACCGGAGATTGACGATGAAGTCGTTGTTGGGTTTATCAATAACGATCCCCGTCATACGGTGATTTTAGGAATGATGCACAGTAGCAGCTATCCAGCGCCTGAACCGCCAAGCGATGATAACCATAAAAAAGGCTATGTAACCCGCGAAGGCATGAAACTGACGTTTGATGATGAAAAGTTGAGCGTTGATCTGGAAACGCCGGGAGGCAATAAAATTCAGATCACCGAAGAAGATTCAAAGATTCATATTGAATGTCAGAACGGGAATAAACTTGTTATGGATCAGGACGGGATTACTTTGGAAAGCGTTAAAGACATTGTGTTGAAGGCTTCGGGCGATCTTAAGGCCGAAGCCACAAATGCTGAAATTACAGGTAGCGCAAGCGCTAAAATGTCGGCAAGCGGCGCGGAAGTTTCTTTAAGCGGAACGGCCACCCTGAAAGGCTCAGTGGTCAATATCAATTAATTAAAATCGTGAAGGCTTTTTAAAAAGCCGTGATAGATCAAACTTAAAACAACCCAATATGCCATTAGCAGCAAGAGTAGGAGATATGCATGTTTGCCCGATGGTTACCGTTTTGGTGCCGCATGTTGGCGGACCGGTGTTGCCGCCCGGCGAACCTACGGTAATGATCGGCGGAATGCCGGCAGCCAGGGTGGGCGATATGTGCACCTGCGTTGGCCCGCCCGATACCATCGCTGCCGGTTCAGGTACGGTGATGATCGGTGGAATGCCGGCGGCCAGAATGGGTGATAGCACGGTGCATGGCGGCACCATTGTCTTGGGATGTCCAACGGTTAATATTGGTTGAAAATAAAACAACGTGAAAATGGCTGATCAATCCGAAAGTAATTTCTTAGGAACAGGGTGGAGCTTTCCACCGTCGTTTAATATTCAAAAGCAAAGCGTGGAGATGGTTTCCGAAATCCAGGATATCAAACAAAGCCTTCACATTTTGCTCAGCACCGTGATCGGCGAACGCGTTATGCAGCCCAAGTATGGTTGCAATGTTGATGAATTGATTTTCGAGTCGATGAATACAACCATGAAAACGTTGATTATTGATAAAATTAAAACGGCGATACTGTATTTCGAACCTAGAATTGACGCCAAGCGCATTGAAATTGTCCCGCAAAATGAACTGGAAGGGGAGCTTTTGGTAGAAATCGATTTTGAAATTCGAGGTACGAATTCACGATTCAATTTTGTGTACCCGTTTTACGACACCGAAGGCACTGAAATTAATTTTTTATCGGCACTTTAATCAATAGCCTGTTTCAATGAGTGATTGTAAAGACCATAAAAATCCATTGCAACACAGCGGCACAAACCAATTTCAACGGTTTTTGCCCGGTCTCAAACCCGGTTATGTAAAGATTGATGAACACGACTATGCCGACTGGATCGTATTTGCTGCCGAGTTTAGCCGTTACATTCATTATGTAAACCTCAACGGATTAAACACAAACAACTGGACGGCTTTTTTTGCCAGCGATCTTTCGGCGGTTTTAGGCGGTATTGCCATCCAAAATGTTGAACGGTATCGCCTGGAAATCAAGCGGTTGTTTGATTATTTGAAAGATGATAAAAACACGGCAAATACCGACGACTTAAAATTGAGCTTGTATAAGCTTTTTAGCGGCTTATTTACCCTGACAAAAGCCTTTGATAGCTATTATGACACGTTGCCCGAATCGTATCCGATAGAAGAGACATCGTTAAAATCCATATCAAAAGATGGTTCGTTGAAAGGGATTTTATTCAACCTCATTAAAACCAAGCTAAAACCGGCCATCGATCGTTTGCTGCTCTATTACCATGAAGCCGATCAGGCGTTCAGTTTTTCATCCGATGTATTGTTTGATCAGGACTTCAGCGCCTGGAAAGCGCTTAACCGGCATGTTGAAACCGCAGCAAGCATTATTGACGGTTCAGGGTATGGCGAAGTATGGCGGGGGAATTCGCACGCCAGTTGGGAAGATTACCGGCAGGCTATTTACGCGCAGCCTCAAACACAAGTGTTTGTTGATCCCAATGTGGATGGCAGCGTTGATCCTCAATTGGCCGTGTTTTTAAACATTGCGCATGCAGCCAATCATAATTTGTTTGCTTCGGTATTTGATACGTTTATCCAGGTTTATCAAAAGTTTGTAGACCTTGCCGAAGTTCACTTATTGATCACGCTTGAGAACTGGCCGTTTCACGCCCCGCATTATGCACTGTTCCTCGGATTTCTAAAGCTTTATCGTAAAAATGTTGATCAGTTAAACAAGCTCACCGACCGGCATCTGGATTATTATTACAAAGATATCCTGCGTTTTAAGAAGATTGAGGCCAAGCCTAACCAAGTGCATCTGGTTGTTGATCTTGCCAAATCTTTGAATTCTTATGCTTTGGCAAAAGGTGCGCTGTTTAAAGCCGGAAAAGACAGCTTAGGCAATGAAATTTTATATTTGCTCGACGCTGAAACCACATTTAACAAAGCCAAAATTGCCGCTCTAAAATCCATTTACTTTGGCGATGCCAATGATAATTATACATATACCCAGGAAGGCGCTACGATTTCGGTAAACAATCTTGGGCGTTTGTTTGCTTCACCCATAGCCAACAGCGTAGATGGTATTGGCGGAAAGCTGACAACGCCTGCACAGGAATGGCCGTTATTTACATCGTACCTCTATGAAAACAATGCCATCAGGGATGTTTTAGCCCCAAATGCATCAATTGGTTTTGCCGTGGCTTCACACTATTTGTTTTTAGCCGAAGGTGAACGGATTATAAAATTGCGGCTGGCGACTTCCGATAATGCCGCATGCGCTAGCCTTAGTGCCAAAGCATATCTGACAACCAGCGAGGGTTGGTTTGAAGTAGATCAAAGCATGGTAAGCATTACCCAATCGACGTTAAGCAATACGGAAGCCTGCGTTGAACTTGAACTGTCGCTTAGCGGTAGCGACCCTGAAATTACGGCTTACGATGCAAAGGTTCATGAAAAAACCTATGGGGTTGATACGCCGGTTTTACTTATAGAACTTAAGAACGCCGACGATGTGCCATATCAATACAATGACTTTCGGGATATTACACTGAGTGCTTTTGAGCTAAAAGTGGAAGTTGGGATGAGCCAGGCAAGCTACACCCAAAAAGGGTTAAAAAACCTTAACATCACTGCCGATACCGGCGCTGTAGATGCTTCGAAACCATTTTTACCGTTTGGCGCGCAACCTCAAAAAGATGCGGGGCTGGTGATTGGCTCTCAGGAAGCGTTTTCCAAGCCCAATGCGCGCCTGAAACTTAATCTGGAGTGGGCAGGAATTGTTCAGTCGAAAAGCGATATGGATTTTAACACCACCGGGGGTTATACGCCAAATGTTCAGTTGGATTTTCTTGACGGGGGTGAATGGACAAATAAAAAGCCAAGCGGGGTATCCATTAGTGATTTTCAGCTTTTTACAACAAGCGGCGATGACGTGTTAAGCACGTTTTCAAAAGATATACCCGCCAGCTGGATTAAAGAAAATGTCTTTATAAACTATAACGAAGAGTTCGGCAGCTATGGGTCCGGAAGTTTGGGTGGGTTTTTAAGGCTAAGCTTATTGGAAGGTTTTGGCCACAAAGATTACACGGAAGCCTATTCCATATTTTTAATTAACAAAGCCAATAAAATAACGCCAAATCCAAAACCGGTTGAACCTTATACGCCGAAGTTAAAGTCAGTTTTTTTAAGCTACGAGGCGCATACGGGCGTGATTGGTCTTTCGGATAGCCAATCCCTTCAGCAACCCATCGGCCGGTTTTTCCATGTGTATCCATTCGGGCAGGCCGAGCAACATCAGGCGCTGTTTTCCGAACCGGGCGATGTGTATCTCTTGCCTCAATTCACCCATACCGATAATAAGGCCGAGTCAACCGATACCCCGCCGGTTCAATCCAGGAAGCATTATCACATTGGAGAATTTTACATCGGGATTGAATCGCTCTTGGCGCAGGAGTCTGTCAATATATTATTCCAGGTAATGGAAGGGACAACCGATCCTTTGGTCAGTAAGCCTGAAAACCATGTGGCGTGGAGTTACCTGGCCGGCAACGAGTGGAAGAATTTTGATGATTTGGATGTGGTTGATCGCACCAATCAGCTTATTCAGTCCGGTATTATTTCCTTTGCAATTCCTTCGGATGCTACCACATCCAATAGTATGATGCCGGCTTCTTACCTTTGGTTGCGGGCATCGGTTAGCGAAGCGGCTGACGCTCTTGGAAAGTTGATAACCATTCAAGCCCAAGCTGCGCAGGCCACGTTATCATCCAATAATTATGCCAGTGAGGTTTATGAGCATGCCATGCCGGCTTCCTCGATAAGCAAGTTGAAACTTCCACAGGCCGAAATTAAAAAAATCCAACAGCCATTTTCATCATTCGGAGGCCGGGCCGAAGAAACGCCTGAAAAGTTTTATGTTCGAGTTAGCGAACGTATGCGGCATCGCGATCGCGCAAGCGCTATTTGGGATTACGAGCATTTGGTGTTGGAAGCGTTTCCTTCAATCTATAAGGTGAAGTGTTTAAATCATACCAAGGTGGTTGACAGCGATTTGGCATCGGAACGCATATACAACGAAAACCAGCCCGGTTATGTGACGGTGATAACCATTCCGAGTCTGGTTAACCGCAACGATACCGATAGGTTAAAACCTTATACACACCAAAGCATGCTGAAACAAATCAAAGATTACCTTCAGCAGCGAATTTCACCTCATGTCAATCTTGCGGTTGAAAATCCGTTATTTGAGGATGTTAAAACCTCATTAAAGTTAAAGCTGAAGCCGGCCTACAGCAACTTTGTTTATTATGCCAATTTGTTGCGGGAAGAGATCACCCAATTTTTAAGCCCGTGGGTAAAAAATAACGATGCCGAAATTGAATTTGGCGGCAAGCTCTATAAATCAACCCTGATCAATTTTATTGAAGAACGTCCATATGTTGAGTTTATCACCGATATGAAACTCAAGCATCGTGTGGATGCATTTTCAAGCTTTTCCGATGATGCCGAAGAAGTCTCGGCTTCAACGGCGCGAAGCGTGTTGGTATCGGTTGAGGCAGGTGAGCATGAGATCATCCAATATGAGGATGATTTAAAAGCAGAAAATCTCGAATGCGTGTAAAATAGCGTTGTTCGGTTTAATGGGTCTGATAATATCATGATGGAAAAAAGCATTACCATACCGAAAAACCCGATTCTTGAAGAAAGCCAGGACTATTTTTGGCTAAGAAAAGAGGGGCTTGAGCATATCCGGCAACTCAGCAGCAAGCTTTGGACGGACTATAACATTCACGATCCGGGCATTACGCTTCTTGAATTGTTGTGCTACGCGCTGACGGATCTGGCCCATCGAACCAATTTTGATATTAACGATATTCTTGCCGTTAAACCCGATGAGGTATTTGATCCCAAACGCCAGGCGTTTTTCCCAGCCTCGGAAATCTTAACCATGAACCCTTTAACCATAAACGATTTTAGAAAAGTCTTGGTGGATTTAGAGGGTGTCAAAAACGGGTGGCTTTACCCGAAACTCTGCCCGTGCGAAGATATGCGTTTATATGTCAATTGTAAAGATAGCCTGTTGCAGTATAAGCCCGAAACAAATCAAACGATCTTTGCCAAAGGATTGTACGACGTGCTCATAGAGTTTGATGATGAAGAGGGCGTGGGCGATTTGAACAGCGGAAAAATGAAGTATAACGTTGGGTTTGAGAACAGCGGTTCATATACCAATGCGCTTATAGAGCTTCGCCTGCCTTCGTGGCAAACCTTGGTTTCAATGCTCACACCCGATAATGCGGATTATAATGAACTGAAAAGCTTCATGAACCCTGATTCGGCCATTGAAAGCGTCTTTGTAATGTTTATTTCCGGCAATAAGCAGCATAATAATGATGCGCCATTAAACGAGCAGGCACGGGTATTAAAACGCGTGGTTTATGCAACGGTTGAAGTCGAATTCAAACCCAATGTCGCTTTTCCTGGCACCATGAAACTGAATTTTAAGGATGTGCCGCTTCGTGTGTGGTTTAAAAGTAATGCCGACCGGATGGCTTTGGCATGGGAGGATCTTAAAACCGCACTCTCGGATACGTCGCCAAGCGGGTTGTTTCCTAAATATCATGAACTGATCCACAAGGTGGGCAAGGTGATGGCGCAAACCGAAGCCAAGCTTCATAGGCATCGAAACCTTTGCGAGGATTATTGCACGATTACAGCGGTAGCCGTTCAGGATGTGGCCATATGCGCCGATATGGAAGTGGAAACCAACGCCGATATTGAGCGGGTTTTGGCAAATGCGTATTACCAAATCGAGCAGTATTTCAGCCCCGATATCCCTTTTTATGCCTTAAAAGAATTACTGGACGATGGCATGGCGGTTGAAGCCATATACAATGGCCCGTTGCTTAAAAACGGCTTTATTAAAAATGACGAGCTAGAGCAAACCCAGCTCAAACAAACCATTTATGTTTCAGATATTATAAATTTGTTGGTTGATATCCCAGGCGTTAAAGCGGTCAAAAATGTGTTGCTCACCAAGTATGATCAGGAGGGTTTGCAAATTGGAGATGCCAAGCCGTGGGCGCTTGAGATCGATCAACTTCATCAACCGCGGCTATATTTTGAGGGCAGTAAGTTTTTGGTTTATAAAGATAATCTGCCGTTTTTGCCGGATAAATCCGAACTCCTGGATACCTTACAGGTCATCAAAGGTAAGCATCTCAAGGCTAAATTTTCAGAAATTGAAAATGAACTGCCAATACCATCCGGAACTTACTATGCCATCACGGATTATTACCCGCTTCAATATTCCTTGCCATTAACCTATGGGGTTGGCATTGATGGTCTTCCGGGCAATGCGTCGGTTGGCAGAAAAGCCAAAGCCAAACAGTTAAAAGCATATTTGCTGTTTTTTGAGCAAATTCTAGTGAATTATCTCCATCAACTGGCTAATGTAAAAGAGCTGTTCGCTGTGGATGCTTCAGTAGAGCAAACCTATTTTTCGAAGTTGTTAAGCAGCGATGACATCATTGGGATTGATGGGTTACAAAACGGCTTAACGAAAGAGATGCTCCAGGGATTTATGGAAGATAGCGATGAGTATGCCGATCGTAGAAATCGGTTTTTGGATCATTTAATTGCACGATTTGCCGAACAAATGACCGATTATGGCTTGATGCTCTATAACTATTATGAAAACAAAGCCATTGCAAACACGATCCTGATAAAGAACAAAATAGCATTTATCGGCGACATTCCGGTTATGGGTCACGATCGGGCCAGAGCAATCAACATTAAAGACAATTCGACCGCGTGTAGCTCAGAAAATGTATCGGGCCTTCAGAATAGGATCGTGAAGATTTTGGGCCTGGATAGCTTTTCGAGCTATGTCGATATTTACGATGAACACGATACCGATCAGATTGATTATGAAAAACGTTGGCGGCTTATCGATGAAAAAGGGAATATCTACCTCAGTAGCAGCACTAAATATACCGACCCTGATTCTGAAAAAGCCATTCAACTTGCCAAGGCCGAACTCAGAGATGTTAAAAAGCACATGCACAATCCGGCTCGGTATAAAATTTCCAAAAAAACCAAATGGGTGCTTAATCTTCTGGATGAAAAAAATGAAGTGATCGCTACGCGCAAACAACATTTTTCAAAGAAAAGCGAAGCTGAAAAAGCCAAGGAAGAGATTATTGCGTTTGCTAAAAAAATCGGATCAGCCGATAAGGTGTATGTGGTTGAGCACTTGTTGCTGAGGCCGAGGAATAAAAAGGGATCGGTGGATGTTCCCCAAGGCGATCCGTTGCTGAATATATGTGTGCCTTCAACATGCACAACATGCGGCGAAGACGATCCATACTCGTTTAGAATTACGGTTATTTTAAATGGCGAAACAGGACTGACAAACAGCAACATCATGTTTCGTCGGTTTGCTGAAAAAAGCATACGAAAAGAAGTGCCGGCGCATATCGGCGTTAAAATATGCTGGGTGAGTTCAGAGAGCCTGGAAACGTTTGAGCTGGCCTGGTGTGCCTGGCTTAGCGAAGTTTCAAAACCCGAGCCGAATGCTGCTTTGCAAAGTCAGTTGTTAAAAGAGCTTATCGACATCTTTGAAAATCTGAAAAGTGTATATCCTCCCGCTTTTCTTCATGACTGTGTAGATGGTAATGATGAAAACAGGGTTTATATGAATCAGACAATTGTATAACCTAAAACACCGACACACATGCTACCCAGTAAGATCACATATCCGCATTTCGTCCCGGATCAATTGCTGACCAGTGATAATCTGAATAGCCTCTTTGAGTACCTTGATGAGCAGGGACGGCTTACATGTACGAATCTCATCGGTATTGGGATTGTATGTGGCTTGGACGTAGTTCCATCGGCAGATGGCACCTCAATTACCATTACAAAAGGTACAGGAGTAACGAGCCAAGGGTACAAGGTTTCAATTCCGCAAACCACTTACACGCAGTATAGAATTTATGATCCCGATCAGGAAAAAAAGTACGAGCCGTTTTTAAATCCATCCAATCAAGCGTTCTGGGAGTTAACACAAACAGCGGTTGCAAATGAAACAACGCCGTTAAGCTATAATTTTCTCAATGGAAATGGCGAGGATGCCAAAAAGAAGGCGGTGCTTTTATTTGTTGAGCTATTGGAGGTTGAGAACAAAAACTGTAACCCGAATTCGTGCGACGATAAAGGTATTACGGTTGAAGTAAACATCCGTCCGATTTTGGTTGAAAAATCAAAAACGTCCCATTTGCTCACGGGTACATCGTGCAATCTGCTCCTAAGCGAGGCGGTTGATATCAAGCCGATGAAAATGAAGCGTTTTGATGTTCCCAATACCGGTTTAGCCAGCACTTACGATGTGTTTTATGCGTTCAAAAACGCCATTAATTCAAGCTTTATCGGCGAAGTGGAAAACCGGCTTCTGAAAACATGGCAGGCTTTTGGTTCGATTGTCGGTGATGAATACGGAAACATCAACCCGTTTAGCGGTTTTGCCAATTCGTTTAAGTTTCTGCATGATGGCACGATCACCCTGTTTCAACTCAATCATATTCAGTATTACTACGACTTTTTCAGCGATCTGCTCCAAGCCTATCATGAGTTAAGAGAAACCGGATTGGAGGCGCTTGCCATATGCACGCCCGATAGCAGTTTGTTTCCCAGGCATCTTATGCTGGATTTGGCCTTGCCGGATAAATCCAAATCGTTTTCTTCGTACCGCCATTGTTTTATTTATTCGCCGCTATTTCAGCACAAACACTTGATCCTTAAGTTGAAAGGCTTGTTCCGCCGATTGGTGTTGATGATTCAACAATTTAGCATTCCCCCGGTTCAGGGGTCAATGATGAAACACATCGATCCCTATCAACGCATTACGCCAAGTAAACTGGATGATTCGTTGCTTTCCGAAAAAGCCATTCCGTATTACTACAATGTGAATCAGGGGCCAAAACCTCTGTTCCAAGCGTGGAATTTTGAAAAAACCGTGATTGGCGAGGCAAATCAAAATCTCTCGTACCATGCGGCAAAATATGGCGGCCCAACCGATGCGCTGAATTACGATCTGGAATGCTACAATTTTCTTCGGGTTGAAGGGATCGTTGGAAAGAGCTATACGCACGTGCTTGCAAATCTTAAAAAGCGAATTCACAACTCCCGCCTGCCTGTTGATGTTATTGCCATCAATACCGATACACGGGATTTCGATGACGCCAACATGCTCAAAAATCTCACCACCTTAACGAGCATTAAGGACAGTTTGGGTGATATTCACTGCCATTTCAACGACCTGGAAGCCATGTACGATTCCTTAAGGAATGAGATTTTATGCATGCTTTGCCAGGAGCTGCGGTATTATTATGAAATTCCCCTGCAACTTGCCAACCTTGGTCTAAAGGCGTATTCTCGGTTTTTGGTTCAGATTGAGCAGGCTTCCGATTTAGAGCTTACGTCTAAAGTAAAACTCTTTGAAGCCTGTTACGATACCCCATACCTCATCAACAAAACCTCTATGGGCACGGTGATTGAATGGGTGTATCGTAAAATGAACAAGGATGAAAATTTATCGGCATCCGTAATTCAGAAAGCGTTGGATGTTGATCCGATTTCCGAAGATGTCTCGCATTCGGAAAAACACGTCAATAAACAATTAAGTACCCGAATAACCGCAGCAGTTGCTCAGCTAATTCCCATACTTGAAATCCCGATTCTCATTATCCGGCTTTCCGAATTGCTTAAAGAAAGTCTTCATGATGTTGATATAAACTTGTATTGCAAGCTGCATGCCATGATCTCGGAACGCATTCGCAGTTATAAAACCGCCACCAGCAGCGTGGAAAGTTCCGATAAAGAAGCCATCCGAAGCAAGTTGTATGAAAAGATTCAAAAGAAAGAAGCAACTACACCTGAAGCCTATGTGCCAAAAACAACGTCGGGAGAAGCGCCAACGCCTAAAGCCGAGAGCCGAGAAGCGATTTCTGAAAAAGTGATATCCAGAGAAATTTCGAGAGCCGAACTTGAACTCTTTGAAATTAAAAATAAGGAGTTAATACAAAATGAGGTTAAAAAACGGGTTTCTTTTTCGAGAATAGAGTCGCAATTGCAGCATGATGATATCCAGTTAATTGCAACCACGCAAAGCAATATTGGCGCAATTATGCTGTTTTTATTTGTAAAGGAAGACTTATTCGACCACTTCGACGCCCTGATTTACAATTGCAAATGCAGCGCCCTTAAAACATTAAAGCAGGAATACATCCGGCGTGTGAAAGAACTGGCCGGTTTAAGGCAACTGAAAACTTTCTCACAACATCACCCCGGCTATCAACATAAAGCCGGCGTAACGATGTGCGGGACATTGATTATTCTTTATCACCTCCCCAGTGAATTAAAGCCATTGAAAAAAATGGATCAGTGGATGACAACGCTCGTCGATCAAATTCAGCCGGGTACGGTTATTGCGGATTTCTATATTCCATGCCTGTGCTACTCGCCCTGCCCGCCAATCGTTTATCATGTTACGGAAATTGAACAGGCGGCTGTGCCGGTAACCCTAAGCTTGCAACCAAATCCGAAAACAGGTACCAACATTTATGATGTGGGCGATGAAAATACTTATTCTTTCACCCATACCCCGGAATCGGGTTCGTTAAATAATGGCACTGAAGAAAATGGGGTTAAAGAAACCGCAGAAAACCAGTTTATTTTTGAGCCCGGCTTATTGGCCGAAAAAATTCAGGATCAGGCGAGCCTGGAGATGAGCTTTAGCTTTACCAGTGAGGGAGAAACCAGCAGCCCAATTGCGGTTAAGGTGTTCAGCAGCCCATCGGCCCAGATTGTAATGACTCCCAACCAGAACGAAATTTTTGTTGGCGCAACCATTAACTTCAAAGGGATTGTGAGCTATGCCGATACGGTAATATGGACGCTCAAAAGTGATCGTGGTTTATTTACTGTGGGCAATCAGGCTGATCTGGGCGATAGGGTATTTGAAAAACCCGGAACCTATGTCATGTCGTTATCGGCTATCCAATCATTGACGGGCGCTGTTTCCGATCCGGCCGCCGTAACACTTACTGTATTGGAAAAACCAAGCGCGGTAATCACAAGCGACATCAATTTAATTGAAAAACCTGAAGTTGCACAGGGACAGGTTATTACATTTGCAGCCGAAGTTACCAATGCCGATGAATATGAGTGGTATGAAAATAATACGGTTGTAGCCAAAACGCTTGATCTTCCGCCCAGAACCTATAACAATCCCGGCGAGTATGTGATTAAACTGAAAGCGATCCACTCTGCCAGCGGTGAATTTGTCTTTTCTAACGAACTGACCTTTACCGTGATCGGCAAAGTAACGGCTAAGATCACTTCAACCCCACCCATAATTGAAGAAAATCCGGTTCAGCTTGGCAGCATTGTTACTTTTAACGGTCAGGCCGAACATGCCGATCAATACCGGTGGTTTCGCAATAATGTGATTGTGTCTTCAAAAAAAGACAATGTTAAAATCCAGTTCGATAAATCGGGATTGGAGGTAATCACGTTTAAGGCTACAAATTCTCATACTGGCGATGCAGCTTCGGATGTGTTAAATATTACGGTTCGGAATTTGGAGGAAAAAACATGCGAGCAATGCAAGGCGGTTGGCTCGGATTATAGAAAGCTCAAAAAGCTGGACGAAGAAAATTTCAACGCGTTTAAAAAGTTAATGCTTGATGAATGGGGCATTTCCAGCTATATAAGCAAATTGATAAAAGTATGCAGAAAAGACGAGGCGGCTCAGTTGGAGTTCTTTACAACCGGCGACGAAACATTATCCATGAAAATTATTGCCTGGCTCAAACAAATTAAAGCCGCGTTGCTGAATGGCGAGTTTGATCAGTTTAGAGTGTTGTTGCTTGAATTGTATCGAATTCTTGCTCATTTGGCCATGTATGCGGCGTGTTTCCAAACTGAAGATATCGATAAAGCCCAAGTTAATGTTTTGCCTGTGTTCCAAACCATTAAGCGCGATTTAAAAGGCGCTACTGGCATGTGGGCGCTGAGAAAAACAAAATTAAAAGCCGATCCGCAACCTTTGGAGCGCCTTAAACGAGACGTGATAAAAGAAAAAGCGGCGCTAGCTCAGAATGGCGAAACGGCCACAAAACCAAAGTACAATGATGTTCTCAATGATTTAATTAAAATCATGACCTAGTATGGCGGAAAATACTCATGTCATTGGTAAGACATCAATGGAGTTGAAATTTAACCAACCGATGGATGGTTGGACTCAGCAGCAGAAAAGCTCTCAATGGGTTCATGGCTTTTTTCTGCCGGCATTGCACGAGTGGTTTTCGGAGTTGCCGCAAACCCGGCAATATGTGCATGTGGATAAAATTTCGTTGTCGGTTTTGTTGGACTCGGCTGAGAATTGGCAAGAAGAGGCGTTAAGAAAAATCAAAGATCAGTTAATGCTAAAACTTTCAAATTTAACGGTTGAACCGCCAGGTGAAACTCAAACGATTGAGACAGTTGAGGCGCGTTTTTTTAGGGTTTGGCTACACTTTTTAGCCACGGGCGTTTTGCCTCAGTTAGCTTCTGAGGTTGATTTTTCGGTATTGGAAAATGAAGCGATTTTTAAAGCCCGGCCCAAAACTATTGATGTAAAAAAGGACTTTCAAACCGTTATCCTGAATCCCGATGCGCAAATCCGTTTAATTCGGTCTTCAAGCCCAAAGGCGTTGGCGCATGTTTTTTCCTATTTTATGGATGTGCCGCAAGCGTTTTTAGCGCAAGCCGCTGAAGAGATTAAAAGCCTGGCAATGGTAAGTGAATTGCTTGCTAAAGACTCTACGACAGGGCTGTTGATTGAAGCGCAGCTTGTACGGCTATTTTTCATCACACTCTTGAAAAAGCTCTCAGAATCCGAATTTTTGTGGCAAGAAAGTTTTGCGTTAAGCATTACAGCCGAGTGGATGGACGAACTTTATAAGCTGGATGCGCCGATTAAGTGGCTGTTAAAAAAAGACTTAAAAAAGAGTTTGTTCAGCCGGGCATTAGAATCTGATGACACATTACGTGAGAAAATTTCAAGCCGGGGTAAAAAACCTTTCACAGATTCCCCTGAGAAAAAAGCCGAGGCTTTTCAGAAGCTTCTTCAGCGATTGTGGCAGCAAGAACGTGATCAACTCCAAACCATTCGCTTAGGAAAAGTACAAGCAAGCACGTTTCAAACGCAACAAAAACAAGGCTCGAGAGACAGCCAGGCGTTTCACGAATACGCTGCAAAACACCGAGATACGGATACCATTCACCCAGAAAATTTTAAGGCGCAGCATGTTGAAGCAAGCGATGAATCATCGGAAAAAGCCGTCTATTATATTGCTAATGCAGGCTTAGTGATTTTAGCGCCGTTTCTTCCGACATTTTTTGAGCGCAATGGCTTGTATGAACCAAAAAGCCGGCATTTGCAATCCGATTTGGCCGCTTTGTTAATGCATTACTTATGCACAGGCAAGGAAACGGCTGAGGAATACGAGCTGGTTTTTGAAAAAGTGTTGTGCGGGGTAGAAATCAAACAAGCCTTGGTACTCTCCGATCATTTGGATGATTCGCTTAAGCAAGCCTCAGAAGAGCTTTTGCGATCGGTCATTGAGCACTGGTCGGTATTAAAAAACACAACGCCGGAGGGATTGCGACATGCATTTTTAATGCGGCATGGAAAGCTTGAGATGCTACCCCAGGAGGAGTGGCGGTTAATCGTTGAGCAAAAATCCTATGATATGCTCATCGAACAATTGCCATGGGGCTTTGGTACGATAAAATTGCCCTGGATGAAGGATGTTGTAAACACCCGATGGATTTAAAATTAGCAGTACAGTTTATGGATATGGCAGAGGTATAACAAGCGAGTTTTAGACGATAGAAACATGTTTTCAACGGCTGAAAAAACGACATCAACCACCGTCAATCGAAGCAAAAGCACGGTTGATCAGGCTTTCTTCAGGAAAGCCGATGAGGATACGTTTTTTGGCAGCCACGATCAAACCAGCTTCTTTCATTCCCCAGTTCAACCTAAATTAGAAATCAGCAGCCCGGAAGATCCCCAGGAAAAAGAAGCCGATGCCGTCGCCGAAAAAGTGATGCGCATGTCCGAACCTTTGAATACCTCAACAGATGAGCAAAAAGAAGAGGAATCGCTCCAGCGACAGGAATCGGAAGAAGAGGAAGAAACGGTTCAAGCCAAGCAAGAGGAGGAAGAACAAGAAGAACAGGTTCAGGCAAAACCGATGTTGCAGCGGCAAGAAGAGACTGAGGAAGAAGAATCCGTTCAACCTAAGCTGGCTGCAACGGTTTCAAGAAAAGAGGAGCGTGAATCGGAGTTAATGACGCCGCCTTCAAACATCCAAACCGGCGGTGGATTTACCGTATATACCAAGAGAGTTGGGCAAATCCAGAAACCGATTTTAAGGCAAGCCAATCGCGGACCGCCTGCGATGAAAACAAATTTTCAGTCGTTGTTATCTTCAACGAAAGGTAAAGGTAGTCCATTGCCCGATTCAACCCGCACGTTCATGGAAAGTCGTTTTCAAGCCGACTTTAGGGACGTACGTGTTCATACCGGTGAGGAAGCCGGTTCATTGAGCCGAAGCATTCAAGCCCAGGCATTTACGCATGGAAACGACATTTATTTTAATTCCGGTAGGTATTCGCCTCATACGCCGAGCGGTTCGTTATTGCTTGCCCATGAGCTGACGCATACAATTCAGCAAGGCGCAAGTCCCGTTAGCCGAAAAGGGTATGGCGCTCTCCAAAGAAAAAAATCATTCTCAAAACCTATACAACGCTCAGCAGAATCGCAACGGCAGGCAGCGATAAATTTAGCCAAAGGCGAACAAGGAAAAGTTGCTGCAAATAAATCTCAGAGTGATGGCGCGCGCCAGGGATGGCAGCGATTGATGGAGTATTTTAAAACGAGTTTAGGGCCGGATAAAATTTTGCCTGAAGGCGCAGCGTTTAAACCCAATACGGTCAATGAATCCCAGATTAAAACAAAAAGTACTTTTGTGGGAGATGTGATTGACCCCGGCGATGGCAAAACGGTGTTGCATAATCAGCCCAGGGATGCCATGCCCAGTTGGTGTGGAATTTTTGCATTTTGGGCTTTGAACAAAGGTGGCATCCCGTTAAAAAAATGGACGCTTGGCAGCAATATGATCCCGCCCGATGCGGCATACCCAAGCGGTTACGTGCCCAAACCGGGAGACTTGGCCTATCGTCGTGAGTTTTCCCATTATGCCCTTGTAGAAAGCAGCGACGGTTCGAAAGTGACATCCGTCAATGGCAATACTTCCGGCGATGATAATGTGGGCGGAGAAATTGAAGTGCAAACGCATCCGCTTGATCATTGGTATGGATTCTTTGACCCGACAAAAATGATGGATGGCGTATTGCAGGATCCGGGCAATCCGAACAACCCCGGCGCAGCGCCGGTAAGGTCGCTTCGTGAGCTTCGAAAGAAATTGTTCAATGTTCAACGCAAAGAAGAGAGCGTTGAGGAATCCTTGCCCATCGGTGAAAAAAATCAAGAGCAACCTGTTCAAAGTAAAGCCCAGGAGGGTAATAAGCCGGCCAAAGTCGACCCGATAGCTCAACCGAAAATATCGTCGCCAATCGTTAGTGGGGAAACCATTCAAAAAGAAACCCAAGAAGAGGAAAAAGAAAACGAACAACAGTCCGAGCCGTGCAGCCAGTGCCCCATACACCGATCGTTGTTATCAAGCCAAGCGCGTCAGGCTGAAAATTCCCCAAATGCTGAATCTATCGATAGGAAGCATGAACTGATTCGGAAGCAAGAATTTGAATCTGAAACTGATCAAGAGGAACAGAAAGAGGAATTGCAGCGCAAATCCGATGAATCCGAAAGCAGAGCGCCGCCACGTGCCCCGCCTTCAGAGAATATTGTAGCAAAAAACCAACCGGCAATTGTTCAACGTTGGCTGGGTGACGCATGGGATGCGGTTACCGATGTAGTCAGCGATGCCGTGGAATATGTGGAAGAAGGTTTGGATGCTGCAAAAGAATGGTTGCTTGAAAAAGTACGCGACTTTGTTAGCGAAATACCCGGATACAAAGTCTTAAGTTTAATTTTGGGTGAAGACCCCATCACCGGCCAAGCCACGCCATTAACCGGAGAAAATTTACTTGAAGCCGGGTTGGATTTATTGCCGGCCGGTTCAATGTTCCGTTCGCTCTTAAACAGGTTAGGGATTTATAACGATGTTGCAACATGGTTGCAAGGACGGATCGTTGATCTTAGCGCGGTGGCAACAGGCATTTCCGATCGATTTATACGATTTTGGGATAATCTCTCGCTCAGTGATGTTGGCGATCCTGACGGCGTTATGAACGATGTCGCCAGCCTGCTTAGAAACACCATTCAAGATATTGTTTCGTTTATAGAAACCTCGGCCGAAACCTTCCTTGAGCGAATTAAGGAAGTGATGGTCGGTGAAATTGCCGCGTTTGTAAAAGCGCGGATACCCCGATTATATCCACTCTTAACCGTAGCCTTAGGCTTTGATCCTGAGACCATGGAAACGGTTGAACGCAACGGTACCAATATTTTAAATGCATTCCTTGAGATCAGTGAAGACGGCCGAGAGCAACGTCGGCAAATGATCGAAACCGGCACTTTTGAGCGCATCGTGGGCTGGATTGATCGGGGCATCGCTGTCTTTAGCCGCGCGTATCAATTATTACGATCTGCCATAGCGAACATTTGGGATTATGTAACTGTTGAAAATCTCTTCCAACCGATTGAAACCTTTACACAGATTTGGAATGAGTTCTCCGAACCGGTTCGAATCGTCGGGCAATTCCTGATTGACGCCGCCATTGAAATTTTAAAAGTGATCAAGGACGCATTGCTTTCAAGGCTAAGCGCCCATGCCAAAGAAACCAAAGGCTACAGCCTGATTACGGTTATCATTGGCCGTGATCCATTTACCGGAAAACGCGTAAGACGAACGGTTCATAACCTAGTTAAAGGTTTTATGAGCCTTATGGATGGAGGCGAACAGCAGTATCAACAACTCAAACAGACTGGCGCTATTGATCGGGTGGTCAATAAAGTGAATGCTGCGGTTGAACGCCTAAACATGACGCCAGAATCCATTGTTCAATTGTTCATTGATTTATGGAACTCGTTCAGCATTAACGATTTAACCGATCCAATCGGTGCATTTCAACGCATTGTAGCCACGTTTGGCGAACCCATTTTGCGTTTAATCCGGTTTGTAATTGATATCATCATGATTGTGATCGAAGCCATCCTGATCTTGATGAACTTCCCGTTTGATCTGATCGGCAACATCATTACCCGCGCCATGCAGGCCTTCCAAAGCATCAAACGCGATCCGGTTGGCTTCCTCTTGAATTTACTGCGCGCTATCAAGCAAGGCTTTATTCAGTTCTTTGATAACATTGTCAAACACCTCATTAACGGCGTGGTTGGGTGGTTGATGAGCGAGCTGCGGGATGCCAATGTACCCGAGCCTAAGGACTTTTCACTAAAAGGTATTATTGGTTGGGTGCTTGAAGTATTAGGCATCAGCATGGAAGCGATCTGGCAAAAACTTGCTGCTCATCCTCGAATCGGGCCGGAAAAAGTAGCGCGTCTGCGAAGCATCATCAATACCCTGGAAGGCATCTGGACATTTATCAAGGATGTTCAGGAGAGAGGCATTGCCGCCATTTGGGAACGCATTCAGGAGCAACTTAGCAATTTGTGGCAAACTGTTTTGGATGCGGTTAAAAATTGGATTATTGAAAAGATTATTACCCAGGTTACGGTGAAATTGCTCAGTATGCTCGATCCAACCGGCATTATGGCTGTGGTCAATAGCGCGATTGCAATTTATAAAGCCGTTCAAAGCTTTATTCGATATTTGCGGCAAATGCTGGAAATTATCAACTCGTTCGTCAATGGCGTTGCCGATATTGCACAGGGCAACATTAAAACCGCTGCAGATTATCTGGAAAAGACCATGGGTCAAGCGATGCCAATTGTGATTGGCTTCCTGGCTAATCAGGTTGGTTTAGGCGGAATTGGCAAGCGCATTGCTGAAATGATCGGTGCGGCAAGAAACATGGTTGATCGAGCGTTAACCTGGCTGGTGAACAAAGCTGTCAACACCGGTATGGCTTTGCTGGATAGAGTGGTTTCAATGGGGCGAAGCGCAGCCGGCGCGGTAAGAGCATGGGCGCGTGGTTTATTAGGGCTGAACCGTCCATTTACAACGCCCGACGGTCAACGCCACAGAATTTACTATGCCGAGCGCGGCAATACCGTTAAGCTCATGCTTAATCCATCGCCGGCCGGGGCTTATGAGCAACAGATCAACCAAATCAACCCGGCGCCATCGGCAACCGTAACCCTGGCTAATGCGATTGCTATACCGTTAAAACGAAATGGCAATACGGTAAGCACGGTTAATATACCCGCTGGAAATACAGCCATGACGGCCTTAAAAAGCCATGCCATTCGTGTGGCGCAGCATATTGATGGATTGATTACCAGCAACATGCGAACAAGAACCGATCAAAGTACGGGCGTTAAGGATCAAACCCCTGACTTTAATGCATCTTTGGAAGGATTAAGCCAGGTTACTTCGTACTTGCTATCAGCCGAAACGGGCGGCCCGATGCCGGTAACGCCAGTTCCAGCCTATGGCGGTCTTGAAAATGGATTTGCTTCACGAATGGATGTTAAACCTCTGACAAAACTTGGCGTTCCGGGTACGGGCGTCAGCATTACTTCGCCAGATTATGAAGACCTTTTGCGAAGAAGGGAAACGCCAGGTGGAAGATCGTATTATATCGCCGGTCATTTGCTCAATAACAATGTTCATGGATCAGGCTCAACCTGGTCGAATTTAACGCCAATTACACAACGAGCAAATCAGGAGCATGAATCTAAAGTGGAATCAAAAGTCAAACAAGCCGTTGATGCCGATCAAATTCTGCAATACACCGTCGATGTTGATTATGCTATTTCAAGGAACGCTACAAGAATTGGTGAAATTGAAGCCGTGCCAAATTGGCAGCTAAATTCTGTTTTGGATGAAAAGCATAAAATACTTGAAGCTGAAGCCAAACTGCCCACCCAGTTACGGTGTACGGTAAAACAAATTAAAGCTGATGGCACGGATTTGCCCACATCCGATCCCAAGTACAACGCCGGTTACAATATTAGCGGTGCAGCCGGAACAATCAACAATCAGGCAACCGTAAATCAATCAAGCCTTGATATTTATTATTTAAGAAGCGCTACGGCAGTCATCTACAAAACCATGGCTCAGCTAACTGCTGCCGCAAACACTGCGGTTGGTGCAAATTTAGGCGCGGCTTGGGATACGTTCTATAACAATGCGGCCAATAAAGTAAGTATTGATAATTTGCCAAATTCGGATCAGGAAACCCTGAGAAATATTTTTAGGAAAGCAAACACGATCCGGGAAGAAAGAAGCCGTATATCGAGCGAGAACGATATGCAAACCTGGAATAGCTTTATAGGGAACAGGGTGGCTTACACGGGTAATTTACTTTCGAACGGCGATAAAACGGATTTGTTCAACCGATTTAATCAACGAATGTTAACGCTGAAAGGCCATTTTATGTCAACCATGCGAAATTATGTAACAACGGCATTAACCGATAAAAACACGCAATGGGGGACATTCAGAACAACCCAGGGTATGATTGCGAGAACATACAGTTATCTGGGCAACAACTTCACCTTATTGTCGGATAGCGAAGTTCAAACGTTTAGAACCGAGGTATTTGAGCCGAGAATTGCCGAGCTAAACGCATCTGAAGAATAAATACTTTGCAAAAAGATTGAACATGTTTTATAGAAATGTATATGGAGTTAGCGCGTTATTCATTATACTATGCTTATAACCCTATTGAAGCGTCGCCATGATAAAAGCCTCCGGTAAACGATTCAGGAAATTGCAGCCATCTACGGCTGAGTTGCGGGGAAAACAAAACCAAAACACAGATCATCAATTTTTTGGCCCTATCCAAAAAGCCACGTTTTTTAACCCGTCCTCTACCCTGAATGTCCGTCGTAAGCAAGCCTCTACATCAAAAGAAGAGGACACCTTGAAGCGTGAGGCGGGAGCAAAAGAAGAAAAAGAAGAGCAAGCCCAACTCAAACGTTATCCCGATAGCCCAACGGCTTCATTAAATGGCGCGTCAAGCTATATAAAACAGCTATCGGGAACAGGCGAAGCCTTGCCAAAACGTTCGCAAACGTTTTTTAGCCGGCGATTAGGGTATGATTTTCAGGATGTTAAAATTCACCGCGATGAGAAAGCCGCCCAATCGGCACGTGAGGTGAATGCAAAGGCCTATACGGTTGGAAAAAATATTGTCTTCAATTCCGGCAAATATAATCCCGATAGCCGTGAAGGGAAAGAATTATTGGCCCATGAATTGGTTCATGTCATGCAAAATGATGCTAAACATGGCCGCGACGTCTTAAACAGAGTCCCGGCCGGTTTTGATATCCGGGGCATTTATCCTGATGCGGCGTCCTTTCCAAACACCATATTCTTTGATTATGGACGATCAAGAGTTCCCTCATCGGAAATGGGAAAAATTCCGGGCATTGCAACGCCGCCAACCCGGAATATAACGCTTGTGGGTACGGCCAGTGAAGAAGGCGATCCGGCCAGTAATGCCGCGCTCATAAACAGTAGAATTCGGAGCGTTGATCGCAAATTAAAAGCAGCCGGGCATACCGGAGCAAGAACTCATACGCCTCAAACTACGGCAGGTAGTGGAAATATTGATTATCGTCGGGTAAGAGCCGTTGATGTTATTCCTACGCCGGCCGTTGTTCCTCCGGGCGGCGCAATGCCTTTGGCTACGCCCTCTTGCGCTGTAACGGCTACTAATCCAACCCCGAAAGTTATCCCTTGTGGAACGTCGTTTACAGGCGCGTTCCCCAATGCCCAACGATGGACGCTTAATGCTTTGTTGCGTATGTCGATGGGCGATCCCTTTGCGATAATTGAAACGGCAATATTGTTTCCGGGTATTCCCGCGGTTACTGTAATGGGGCATATAGCTAGCCTTGTCGGACAATTGGCGTTGTTGCCAACGCAACATCGTTGCCACAATACCTGCGATGGAGGATGCTCTCGCCCCGCTTATAATGATGGCACCGGAACAAGCGCTATGATGACGCTATGTCCTGATTATATCAATCTAACCAATCAGAACTTGCAGACCGTATATCTGATTCATGAAAGTTTGCATGCTACGCCAGGGTTGTCAACCGATGATACGGCTTATTACACCACGCGATTAATTTCAAATCTAACCGGTCCGCAAGCGCTTAATAACACCGATAGTTTTGTGTTGTTAATACTTAGGCTTAACGGGATTGCTCCACCGGGCGGGTCGCCGGCAATCGATACCTACGACGCTTCATTAACGCCAGCAGAGAAATCGCATGTAAAAAATGCGTTGGCTTATCTGGAACAGTGGCTCGTGAATGCTGAGTTTGATACCAGTTTATTGTATGATGCCATCGATAGAAATATTGGGAGTACAAGCGGTTGGAGCAGTTCGGACGATCAAGAAGCTGAAATAGCCCATGCCATATCGCCGTTCGTGCGTATAACCGATCCGGGAAGTTCGTCGCCGTTTACCATACCGCCTGTGAAGAAAGATAAAGTAAAAGTAGCCGGTATGTATCATCGTTATACCACCATTATCGATCAGGTGTATTTGAATGCCTTAATGATTAATAGAATCAATGCCGGTAAGGAGCGATGGGATATGGGCGCCGATACGGTTTATGTTCGACAAACATTTTTTACAAAGAGTCCGGAAAATGCCGTTCGACATTTATTGAAATTACTTATCAAAGCCTCAAAGATGGTGCCACGTAGACTTATTAATGCTTACATAGAATCAGCCAATGAAATCAGGAAACTTCGCTCTGTCGGGCCATAAACTAATTTAATGATATGCTGATTTCGCATTCCAAAAGTTCTAAAGACACGTTTGATCTTGAAAAACATATTGATGTGCTTAGAACAATTATATCTCAGCAGATTCAAGCTCATTTTCAAGGCGAGTACTTGGATACCGGCCAATGGGTTCAAATGAATGGCGGGAATATCATTGATGAACGTTTTTGTAAGCAAATACCCGGTCTTAAACAATTCCAGGAATGGATTATTTTAATGACCGCGTTAATGCCTCATATTCAAACCAACTTCTTTGAATCAATCGTAATGGCGCATTTGCCTAGCGGCGGCGATTTCCCGGAATTTGGCGGCGTAAAGGCAACCAATCATCGGGGAATGCTGCCAACCGGCGAAACCATCCAATTTATTTTAGCCGGTGTTAATGTTCAAGAACGATTGTGCGTTCATGACTATTTTTCCGAAGAACACTTTTTTTTCAAACAAAATATTCTTTGGTTGGAGCCGATTAAAGAAGGCGAACCGCGCATGAGCGGCCGTATAGTTGTTTCTCAGGAATGGGTGGATAAATTGTTGTTCAATAAGGAATCTACGCCACGATTCGGCCTTGACTTTCCGGCAAAAAAATTAACCACGGGAATGGTTTGGGAGGATGCAGTGCTTCATCCTCACACCCAAACCCAGATCAATGATTTGGTGATTTGGCTCGAGCATCATCACCGGTTGGATGAAGACGAAAACCTAAGTCGTAAAATTAAACCGGGATTGAGGGTATTATTTTATGGGCCGTCTGGCACAGGGAAAACATTAACGGCAGCATTACTTGGTAAACAATTTCAGAAAGATGTCTACCGTATTGATCTTTCACAAATTGTTTCAAAATACATCGGTGAAACCGAACAAAATTTAGAGAAGGTGTTTCGCAAAGCCGAAACCAAAAACTGGATTTTATTTTTTGATGAAGCCGATGCATTGTTTGGAAAGCGGACGAATGTTCAGAGTGCGCACGATAAATATGCCAACCAGGAAGTCAGTTATTTGTTGCAACGCGTTGAAGATTATCCTGGGTTGCTGATACTCGCCTCCAATTTTAAAAACAATCTTGATGATGCGTTCATACGCCGATTTCATTCGGTCGTTCATTTTCCAATGCCAAATGTTGAAGAGCGTTTGGCTTTGTGGCAGAAATCAATGCCGGAGGGATTGGCGCGCGACCCAAATCTAAACTTGAATGAACTGGCCAGCCACTACGAAATGAGTGGGGCTTCAATTTTAAATGCCGTTCAGTTTTCAGCGCTTCAGGTTTATGCACGCAACGATAAAACCATTACTCGCGAAGATTTATTGCAGGGGATTCGGAAAGAATACATGAAAGAAGAAAAATCCATGTAGGAATCTGAAAAGATAGCCCAGTGAATTTTTCACACCAATAAACTTACTATCAACGTCCTGTCTACCGATCCTAACCTGCAAAAACTTATACCACAGTCACGTTTCGGGGTGAATGATTTAAAAATCAAATAAAACCCCAAGCGATGTATAGCTTATCCGACGGTAAAAATACATGCCGTGGTGATCGATACCACTGGAATAGTTCAATACAACGCGCATGCCTTTTTCATGGATCGGGTTGGTTTTAACGCCCAGTTGAATGTTCAGGCAACCGGCAAAGTCGTCGGTTTTATTTTTGGATGCGTTCCATACCGGTTTCAGTTTAAAATCCGTAGCAACAAACGGGTATATCCCCGGAATTTTACACGTGTTGTGATACAGTTCTAAACCGGCTTGAAATGAATGCGGGTTGATATCGTCGGGGATGGTATGAAACATAAATTGGTAACCCAAATAGGCTTTAAAGGATTCGGCGCTAAACGCGCCCTGAAGATTGATAAACTCACGGCTATAAACAAACGGAATGGTTAGGGGCACATTTTCCTGATCCCAAACGCCATTTTTTACATGCCCATCTACAAAATGCGCCGAAATGTGGCTAAGCCGGAATCGCACGCTGCTTTGGCCTTGGAAACCGAAAATTTCAGCAGGTTTGCTATAGGAGAGATTAAATCCAAAAATGTAATCAATGGCATCTACCGGAAACTTGAAATTTTTAGATCGCCGCAACAAGGAATACGTGGCAAAATGTCCACCGAGGCTTAATCGGGTTTGAGACGTTGGATTATGGAAAAGTTCCATCAGATCAAACGTAGAGCCAATATCCAAGAGTAAATCCTTTTTGGATAAGTTAAATAGTGTGCCGATGCGAGGTTCTAAGGGATCAGCCAGCAATGGATTAAAAATTAAGCGTCCGGTATTGTGATTTGGGAGAGAATCGGCATGTAAATGTTGATAAGAAAAAATTGAACTTGAAAGAAAAAAACAAACGAGTAAAACACTAAACTTTTTCATGATGAACCAATAAAAAAAGGGCAATCCAATAATTGCCCTATGTGACTATAAGTAAAATAAAATTCTAGTTGGTTGTTGTATTGACCGCGGGTATTTTCAAAACACGAACATTGATATCGGCATAAGCGCTATTATTCGCAGAATCGGTCACTTTAAAATCAAAAGAATAACTACCGGTTTGTTCCTGGGTTGGCGTCCATGAGAATTGTCCTGAACCAGAATCAAACGTTGCGCCGGAAGGCAAGTCGCTTGTGCAAACCAATGCTAAGTTACCTTGATCTTCTTTGTCTTGATCGGAAACCGAAACATTAAACGAAAGGTCTTTTAAGGCAACAATGCTGAGTTCTTTTCCAGCATCAATACTGATCTTCGGCTTACGATTGATGTGTTTGATGATGATATCATGCGAATCCGAATCAGTGAGACCATCTTTATCCGTTACGGTATAGGTTAAGCGGTAAGTGCCGGACTGATCAAAAGTTGGTTTCCAGTTAAATTTATTTTTCTCTAACGAGGCGCCTTCCGGCAATCCTTCAACAGTAATGTTTAGGATGCCTTTATCTTCGCTATCCGGATCAGACACATCGACTTCATACGTAATGGATTCGTTTTCTTCAGCATTAATAACTTCAGGAATGGAAAGAGACGGCGCTCGGTTGGTGTTGCCGACGTTAATGGTATGAGAGAACGACGCGGTTAAACCTTCTACGTCTTTGACAACAAATGTGAGATTATATTGACCGGATTGTTCAAACGTGGGTTTCCATGAAAAAGATTGTCCGGTTAGGGAGGCATTTTTAGGAAGATTATTGCAGGTTACCACCAACTTGCCATCATCTTCAACATCGGGATCTGAAACAGCAATCATAAAGTTTAATAAGCTATTTTCAGCAATGGATGTATCTGAAACCGCTACAATCTGAGGCTTTCGATTTACATTTTTCACATTGATTTGAACATTTAAAAAGTCGGAAAGAACCTTACCGCCCGTACCGATATCATAAACCTGGAACGAGGTGGTGTAACTGCCGGATTGCTCAAATGTTGGTTTCCAGCTAAATGTTTGCGTGGTAGAATCAAACGTTGCGCCAAGCGGTAAGTTGGTAGCTTTATAAGAAAGCTTGCCTTTGTCTTCACTATCGGGATCGTTTGCGCTGACTTTGAAAACAAGACGGTTGTTTTCATCCACAGTTTGAGCGGAAGTTTTTGCAAATTTTGGCGCTCGGTTGGTATTTGCGATGACAATCTTATGCCGGGTTGAGTCTTTATATCCTTCAACATCTGTGACAACATACGTGATGGGATAAGTACCGGATTGTTCAAAACCAGGCGTCCAAACCATGGATTGTCCTTCTATTTTGGCGCCTTCAGGCAATTTGTTGGCTGTTAAAACAAGTTTGCCTTTATCTTCTTTATCCGGGTCAGAAATGTTTAACGGAATTTTAATTGGTGAATTTTCGCTTCCATTCATATCAATGACCTCTGCAATGGAGGGCTTGCGGTTAACATTAATAACATCAATCAACACCCTGAGACTGTCGGTGAGTTGAATGCCATCAATTCCGGTATCGGTAGTTACAAATATCACATCATATTTGCCGGATTGTTCAAAAGAAGGTTTCCAGTCAAACGTTAATGTATTGGGTTCGAATCCTGCACCTAATGGTAACGAAAGGGCTTTATATACGAGTTTTCCCTTATCTTCTCTATCCGGGTCTGTAGCAATAACGGAGAATTTAAGAGATGTGTTTTCCTTAACTTTCTGACCTGGAGTTTGAACAAACAGAGGTTTTCGGTTGGTTTGTTTAACAGAAATATTAACGGTCATGGTGTCTTGTAAAACCAAGCCTGGATTTGGGAAAAGTAATGAGTTTAATCCCTGATCTTTAACTTTGAAGCGGGCCGTGTAGGAACCGGCTTGCTCAAAATTTGGCTCCCACGAAAACGATTGGGTGGATGGATCAAAACTTGATCCTTTAGGTAATCTGACGGCAAAAAACTCAAGTTTTCCAAGGTCTTCCTTATCGGGATCTGATGCGGTGATTTGATAAGAGTCTATGTTGTTTTCAGAAAAAACCAGCGTGCTCATCCGATCCAACTTTGGCGCGCGATTAACATTATCAACCCGAATCGTTAATATCTTTTTATCGCTTAAAGCGCCTTTACCGTCAGAGTTGGAATCTTTGACAAGCATATCAACCTTAAACGTGCCGGATTGGTCGTAACGGGGGGTCCAACTGAATTTTCGGTCAATAGGATTAAAAATCGCACCTTCCGGGAGGTTTTCAGCCACATAAACGAGTTTTCCAAGGTCTTCCTTATCGGGATCGGAACCTTCGGGTATCACGTATTCCAATAAGCGATTTTCCTCTACGAGTTGATTTTCCGGTTTTGGCAAACTTGGAGACCGATTAACATGATTAACAGTAATGTTAAAATCACGTTCGGTAAATAAGTTATCGGGACTGTCTTCAGTAATGCGAGCAATAAAGCTGTAAATACCCGATTCTTCATAAGAAGGTTTCCATGTTACCAATTGCTTGTCTTTATTGTAGGTTAGCTTTTCGGGTTTATTGTCTATCGGGATAAGATCAATTTCCGTTGGACTTCCATCAGGATCGTAACCTTTGAATGTGTATGATAGTGGCTGGCGTTCAAAGATGGTCTGACTTTCCGAATCGGTAAATACCGGCGCTAAATCAAAATTATAAATATGAACCCCACGGTTTGATGCCACAAAAAAGCTGTGGTTGTATTGCGCCATGCGGCTAAATTCCTGAATCCGTTGATCTTTATTAACAACAGGATTATTGAGTTTATTGATGATAGATGGGATGTGATACACATACACACCACTTTTACCTGTACCTACAAAAAGAAAATCGGCGTTTTTTTCATAAAAGCTCAGACCGGTAACAAACTGGGCTTTATAGCTTTGCTTGTATATGGCTTTGGGTTTGGGAGTAGCGTTTAAATTAACCACTTCAAAACCGCCGGGACCGTTGGCTAAAAAAAGTAAAGAGTCTTTTGCAAGCGCATAATGGTTTTGAAAATGAGTTTTATAAGACGATACTGGCTTGGGCGATTTAGGCGTCTTAATATCGTATATTTTTACACCATTGCTTTTATCACTAACATATAGCGTTTTATCAGAAATGGATAACCCCCAAGCAAAATCCCAGCTAAGGCTGTCGCCGATGGATTGAATAAATTTTGGATTTTGAGGTTTACGAATGTCCCACACTTCAACGCCACTTTTACCGGCTGCCACATACATGATATTTTTTGACGCATCCAACTCTAAATCCCATGTTTCTGCAGATTTCGTACGTAATTTCTTTATCAGTTTAATGTTATTCGGGTTGGCAATGTTAAAGATCAATACGCCGCCAACATTGTCGCTTAAAAAAAGAATATCACCTTTTTTTCTAAGGCCGGATGTGGGTATGTTCAATTCAACAGTGTGGCCTTTAACTTTAGGCATAAAAGGATCGGAAATATCAAAGATGAACAATCCATTGCTATAACTGGCTGCATAGAGCGATTTGTCTTCGACATAAATCGCCGAAATTCCATCAGTTCCAAGTAGTACGGGATTTAAATGCTCGAATTTGCTATCGATAGTTTGTTGTGCGTAAGCGTTAGGCGTGATAAGACCTAAACCTAGTGTAACATGAAATATGGTTAAGAAAAGAAGTGCGTAAAGAAAATGATACGTAAATCTTATGGGCTTTGACATTAAAAAATTTTGGTTTTTTTTCATGTTCTGAAAAATCAATGATTGCTAAATGGTATTGAAGGGAAGGTTTGGTATCCTTTAAGTTTCAACAAATTTATCAAAAAGCTTGTCATTATTCAAAAGGTATTTCAGTTTTCAAATACTTTGATGACTTTAATGTTAATAAAAAAGTTGAACCTTTTTTTTCATGGTAAGGACATTCTACATCGTTTTCGTTTTGGTATCTATAACGCAATTGGAGTTGTTTTCGCAAGAAAAAAACGAGGATTTAATTTCATCACTCCAGTTTTTTGGTAACACTCAAGAAAAGACAACAAACTTAATGCCATTTTTTGAGTTACCGTTGCGTTACCCATCCCATAAATTCAATGAGTCATTGGTTTATTTATCGAATTTTTATCAACGCAAAGGGTATATAGATTTTTTTATTGAGGATTGCAAACTGGTTTACTCAATGTATAAAAAACAACAAAAGATGGTGATTTCTCTCAATGAAGGACGTATTTATCACCTCAAAGACATTCTTTTTAAAGGCAATACTCAGTTTAGTTCGGAGAAGTTAAAATCGTTGTTGAACATTCGTATTGGGGATGTGTATAACCATCAAGCCATAGAATCTGAAATTAACTTTTTATTAACATTTTATGAAAACGAGGGTTACCCCTTTGTCACAATTAAGCCTGCTATTATAAGAGACACTTCAAATGCCAACCACACAGCTCGTAGCGGCACGTTAAGTTTGGTGTTTAAAATCCAAGAAGGCGCATTTGTCAGCATTTCCAACTATCAAATTATTGGTAACGCGCACACTAACGATCACGTGTTTGTTCGTGAAGCCGGATTGTATAAAGGGGATGCATTTAATGGTGAGTTGTTTAATCAAATTCAAGCCAATATTCAGAACCTTGGTTTTTTTAACAGAGTTGATAAACCCGAATTATTGATCGTCTCGGATCAAACGCCATTTTCCGGGGATACTTTAGATGGGATTATTCAAATTAATCTTGTAGAAGGTAATCCAAACGTCTTTGATGGCATTGTGGGATATCAACCTGGCGGTGAAAATACCGACGGGTTTTTTACGGGTTATGTAAACATTTTGTTAAAAAATCTTTTTGGTTCGGGACGTAAACTACAGATTGAATGGTCGAAACCAGGCAAAGAAACTCAGGATGTAAAGCTTAAATATATGGAGCCCTGGCTATTCAATATGCCCTTAAATGCTACGTTTGATTTTGAGCAACTTAAACAGGATTCAACATTTTCCAAGTTATTTCTGGGTGCAAAATTAAGTTATCAATTAACCCAACGTTTTGCCGTTACATTTTTAATCTCGAAAGAAACCGTTAATTCAATTGGAAACCCGGAATTGGATGCCACCGTGGGCGTGCTCAATAATTCCACGTTTATAACAGGTTTCGGATTGGAATACGATACCCGCGATTTTAAACAAAATCCAAAATCAGGTCTGTTGTTTAAAAACGAATACCTTTTTGGCAGCAAAACCTACTCGGCTTCCGACTCTTTGATCGCACTTTATGCTCTTAAAAGAAATCTTTCACAGCAGTTTATTTTAATGGATGCCGAACTTTACTGGCAAACATTTAGCCGATTG
This sequence comes from Chloroherpetonaceae bacterium, assembly GCA_028277445.1. Taxonomy (GTDB): domain Bacteria; phylum Bacteroidota; class Chlorobiia; order Chlorobiales; family Chloroherpetonaceae; genus JANQGG01. Next base: position 67,145 of record JANQGG010000021.1, read on the forward strand.
GTATTGGCAATAGGCGTTCATGGAAAAGCATTGATTTCGGATCAAATAGACCCGGGGGATTGGTTTCGGTTTGGCGGCGCGCAAAGCTTAAGAGGGTATCGTGAGCAGCAGTTTGCAGCGTCTCAATTGGTCTATACGAATGTAGAGTATCGCTACATCCTTTCCAGGCTGGCATTTTTGTTTGCTTTTTTGGATGCGGGTTATTTTTATCGGGAGGCCAATCCATTTAGTTCCAGTGATAAAGCCACAGATGATAACAAAACCGGTTACGGGATCGGCGCCAGGGTAGAGTCGCCACTGGGTTTGCTTAAGGTAAGCTATGCCTTGGGTGAAGGGACATCGTTTGGCAATGGCCTGATCCATGTAGGCTTGGTTAACGAGTTTTAAGCGAGTCGCTGGCATTTAAAAGTTTATCAATCGTTAAAAATAACCGATCCAATTTTTGAAAGTCAGAATAACCCGTTTCATGTTGAACAATAATACCTTCATTATTTAACACATACAGGTAGCATTCCGACATATCGGTAATGTTGAGCGCTTGTTTGTAAGGCTCACGATCGCCATAAAACGTGGCGACATTATCGTGCAATGATTTTATAATACCGCCTCTCATTCCGCCGTCAATAATACCGGACATAAACGAATAAAACCCACTGATCATAGGAACTTCATAAAAGCCGAGCGTTTGATCAATATCGTATTGCTTAAACAAAGTATCCGTCCAGGAATCAATTTTGAGTTGAGTTTTTTGCTCAAAAGCTATCATGATGACCGTGGCTTTGGTTTTAGAGTCGGAAGGAAGCGTTATCGGATCTCCCGAAAGGGTCTGGGTAGTTATGGATGGAAACGGTTTTCCCACAACACCAGATTTGTTGGCCTGGAGGTGATTCATGGGGATTGCAAGTAAAAGCCCGATCAACAAAGTTATAATAGCAAATGATTTCATTGGCGTTGTTTTTATGTGAATAAAAAAGAGGCGAGTGGTATCGCCTCAATCATTCTAAAAATTGTTAAAGTAAATCAATGGATGAGTAATAAAACCATCGTTTGAGCAACGTCGTTTATTTCTTTTGTCGAATTTTCCAAAGCTTGATGGTTTTATCGCTGCTTCCACTCACCAGGTACTTGCCATCTGGACTAAAACAGACCGATTGAACGGTTAAAAAATGGCCTTTAATGGTTTCAAGCAATTTTCCGGTTTCAATATCCCAGAGCCTGATGGTTTTATCAGCGCTGCCACTGGCAATAATTGGCAGGGTTGGGTGAAAATCTACCGTGAGCACATAATCTTTGTGGCCTCTGTAGGTTCGTTGTTCTTGGGTTCGGAGGTAAGCCGAGGTTTGGGACGATGTGGTATCAACCCGCCATAATTTAACGGTTGAATCGCGGCTGCAACTGGCTAAAAATTCATCGGTTGGGCCGAATTGTGTGTCAAAAATAACGCTGTTATGTCCGCCATAGGTTCGAATCGGGTCTTTTTTGGAGATGGACCATAAATGGATCAAATTGTCCATGCTGCAACTCGATAACCATTTTCCCGAAGAGCTGTAATCAACAGAGAAAATCGGCAAGCCATGTCCCGATAAGGTATGAACGCGTTTGCCGGTTTCAACAGACCAAATATAAATTTCCTGATCAAACCCGGCGCTAACCACATGTTTATCGTCCGGGCTAAACTGCACGGAGCGTACGCTTGATTTATGACCTCTCAAGGTCTTTACGGCAACGCCTTTGGCAACATCCCAAATTTTAACGGTTTTATCGTCGCTACCGCTAACGATATACTTGCCATCGTTGCTAAAATCAACACTGATCACTGGCAGGCGATGCGCTTTCCAAATGGCACGGTAAAGTTTTCGGCGTTTGATATCCCAAATCCGGATGGTATTGTCGGAACTGGCGCTGGCAATTAGCGTTCCTGTGGGATTCATACAAACCGCACGAACACCGGCAACGTGACCTGTAAATGTTTTGGAAAGGCGTACTTTTGGCGAGGCTGCTTTCAGGTCGGTTACAAGAAAAAGTAGCAACGTAATTAGAAAAAGTCTATGCAATTTCATAAAAGATAGTCTCCGTTTATTAAACTTAAATGATTTGAATTTAAAAGTTCTACTAAGTTATGGCCATATCACACCTTTAGTTTTGAGCTTCAAAACCTTCGGGAGGCGTTATGCCTAACAAATCCGCGGATTTTTTATTATAAACGCGCTTTCTGGTTTTAACCTCGTCAGGCTTAACATTTTTTTCGCCGTTTAACACTTTAACGGCAGACTGCCCGGCCTGATAGCCCCACTGATAAAAATCTGCGCCGTAAGCAATCAAAGCGCCACGTTTAACCAAGCCCATTTCACTGGAAACAATTGGGATTTTTTTGGCTTCGGTCAGTTTATATACCGTCTCAAAGCTTGAAAAGATGATGTTATCAGGCAGAGCAAAGAAAACATCAATATCGTTGCTTAAAATAGATTCAACCACTTGCTGAGTTTCGTTTGAAGAGGCAAGTGAGGCTTCTACCAGCTCCAAACCTAAGGAATCGCAAATAACCTGCAATCTGCCTCGTGCATTGATGGAGTTGGGTTCGGTAAAATTAAATGCCGTACCGACTTTTTTGGCTTCAGGGAAAACCTGCTTGATAAGGGTAATGCTGGTATCAATGTATGCAAGTGTTTCGTAAGTTCCACAAAGATTTTCAGGGTATGAACCGTCTTCTTTGGTCAGTTTTGCAATATCGGGCCGAGGGGCTACCATCATACAAACCGGAATTGTTTTTGTTTTTTGAACCGAAGCAATAGTTGCAACGGTTGTGTTGGCAGCTATGAGATCAACTTTATCGGCGATAAATTTATCCAGGATTTGGTTTAATAACACCATATCGTTTTGGGCATTTTGAAAATCGATAGCGACATTTTTACCGTTTTCAAAACCGCCGTCTTTAATGGCATCTAAAAAGCCTTGCTTTGCTTCGTCAATCGTAGCGTCTTCTAACATTTGAACGTAACCAATGGTTGGAATCGATTTTGGCTTTTGTTGGCATCCATAAGAAAAAAGCCAAACAGTCAGAATAACTAAAGCTGAGCTGAACAGAGATATGTGTTTTTTCATGATGTTTATCTTTTTGATTTTAGCTTAGCAAAGGTTTCTGGTGAAAATGAGATAAAACCTGGTTAGCATGGTTTAAAGTTATTAAAAAAACTCATCATTTCAGGCATGAACTGATAATTTGAAATTGTTTTAACCCAACCTAAAATGCATCCGGTGATAATTTTTTAGCTAAATCGGTGCTTAACACGGTATGAACTACCGTACGCATGGTTGGATTTCGCTGCAAGAGCTGGGTTAATTCGTTTTTAGGTATCGCTAAATATTTTATTGGCGTTAAAGCAACACAATTTGCCGAAGCCGGTCCGCCCCGGATGTAGCTCATTTCACCAATAAACTGACCGTCTTTTAATTGCGCAACTTCATGCTTATCAATTTCTACCGAGACGGTTCCATTGTAGATCAGCATAATGTTTTCTACCTCTTTACCCTGTTCGGTGAGTAAATCATTTTCCTTAGCATTGCTCCAAATGCAAATTCTTAAAAATTTCATGAACTCCACCGGGGAAAAATTTTGAAACACCGTTTCGTAAAGTTCTTTTTCTTCATCCGAAAAATCAACCGATGACCGCTCTTTTAGAATAAAGGCGATGTGGTAGATATGAACAATGATGAACGCGACATTCCAATAAATTACAATCCAAAGCGGCGTTGCCGGTACAAAATAATTAAAGATGATGCCGGCTGTGCTGGCAACGATCGATAAAAACCGGAGCAATAAAATATCTTTAACCAGATAGGATAATGCGATCAGTGCAAAAGCAATATGTCCGGTAAGATCAAGTAAGTCCATCAATTGCTGGCTTAAATAGTGTTCATAGGGTTTGATCAACAAAAAATATATTGCAGCGAAGCCATTCTGACGATAATGCCATTGGTAACCTGATTTAATATCATACTCTGAAAACGAGAATCTGAAAACGGATTATCTGCAATGGTGTTGGTTAATTCAATTTCTCTGTTTAATGGCCCAGGGTGTAAGATAAAAACCTTTTTTGAGAGTTTATCCAAATGATGTTCCGATAATTTATAATGACGCGAATAATCGTCAATCGAAGGAATAAATCCACCGGCCTCCCGCTCCAATTGCAATCGCAGGACAATGACGGCATCAACGTCCTCTAAAGCACGATCTAAGTTGCTGTAAAGCGAGACGTTCATCCGGTTTAAACCTGCCGGTAGAAGCGTGATCGGGGCGCAGAGCGAAACATGAGCGCCCATTTTCTGAAGCCCAAAGATATTGGATCGGGCAACCCGGCTGTGTAAAATATCGCCTAAAATCAAAATGCGAAGTCCGTTTAACTTGCCAAAGCATTCCCGAAGCGTGAACATATCCAGCAACGCTTGCGTGGGATGTTCATGAAGCCCATCGCCGGCGTTGATGACCGGTTTATTGATCAATGATGAAATGGTTTGTGCCGCGCCGGAGTGCGGGTGACGAATAATGACGCCATCAACGGCCATAGATTCAAACGTTTTTAACGTGTCGGTAAATGTTTCACCTTTTTTGATGCTGCTTGAATCCGAAGTAAAACCCAGCGTACCGGCACCCAAATGCTTAAGCGCAAGTTCAAAAGACATGCGCGTTCGGGTTGAATTTTCAAAAAATGCTAAAACCAGGTTTTTATCGGAAAGCGATTTTGGAGCGGTATTTAATGCGGCGCCATAGTGGTTTTTAAGATCAAAAGCAGTGTTTAAAATGGTTTGAATGTCATTTTCAGAGGTGAAGTTGAGGCCAATTAAATGTTTGACAGCCATGTGGATTCAGAGCAATGTTGTTGAAAAGCAACCAACCAAACGAATGTACAGAAATATTCCGTTGAAAACATAAGATGTTGATTTAAAATGATTGTAATTTCGATGTTTTTTATAAAAATATCATCATTTGTGCCGTTAAAATTTGAGGTGCTGATTAAAATGACTACGTTTAATGCTGAAGTTCATGATTTCTAATTTTTTGTAAGTTTTATCCATGTTAACAAAACGGATCATTCCTTGTTTGGATGTCAAAGACGGGCGGGTAGTAAAAGGGGTCCGGTTCGAAGAGTTGAGGGATGCGGGATCAATTTTAGATCAATCCAAATATTATAATGATGAACTGGCCGATGAGCTGGTTTTTCTGGACATATCCGCTTCCATTGAATCACGAAAAACCACCCTCCAGGAAGTTTTAAAAGTTTCCGAGCAAGTGTTTATACCCTTGACCGTTGGCGGCGGCATTAGTTCAGTAGCGCGGGCACGGGAAGCATTTTTGCATGGCGCCGATAAAGTTTCGGTGAATACCGCAGCTGTGAAAAAACCGGAACTCATTTCGGAGCTGGCCGAGAAATTTGGCTCACAAGCTGTAGTCGTAGCGGTTGATGTTAAACGAATTGAAGATCATTATGAAGTTTTTACCCATTCCGGCAAACAGCCCACGGGTATAGATGCTTTTGAATGGGCGGAAAAAGTAACAAGGTTGGGCGCCGGTGAAATATTGCTAACAAGCATGGATCGCGATGGCACACAATCCGGTTACGATAACCGGTGCCTCAAGATCATTTCAACCTCTATCGGGATTCCTGTGATTGCTTCAGGCGGGGCGGGCACATTAGAGCATTTATATGAAGGATTTGAACATGGCCGGGCCGATGCCGCGCTGGCCGCATCGATCTTTCATTTCAGGCAACACACGATTATTGAAGCCAAACAATACCTGAATGAAAAGGGGATTTCGGTTAGAATGTAATCCGTTGTTTTCTGCATTATTTCTAGTCATATTCCATAACCTTAAACTGCTTAATATCATGACAAACGAGCAACCTGTTCTCCAAGATTTGACTGACATGCACGTGGCTTATGTTTCTTACAAAGGCAATTACATGGGAAATGCACAGGTTTTTAAAACGCTCATCGATACCTTAATGGGTTGGGCCGGGCCAAAAGGGCTGATTAATGAGAAAATGGTGTTGTTTTCGTCCTATCCGGATGATTACGAAGTAACGCCGCCTGATGAGCTGACTGTTGATGTGTGCATTCCGGTTCCGGAAACCGTTGATGTGGGAGGCGATGTTCAAAAGAAAAACCTGCCCGGAGGTAAATACGCGGTTATGCAAGCCGAACTTGCCGGCGCAGCTGAATACGGCGATGCTTGGAACGCAATCGTAAAATGGGCTCAGGAAAACAATTGCGATGTAGATAAAGCACGTCCATGTTATGAGTTTTATTTGAATAATCCTGAAGAGCACCCCGAAAAACATCACATAGTTAAGATTTGCTTGAGCGTGAAGTAGGAGTTTAGTAAGAAATAAGAAATTGAAGCGCTTAGTCTGAAAAGGGTAAGCGCTTTTTTTGTGATGTAACCTTAATTTTATTAAACTTCAGATGTTAAGTTTTTACGGAGTTTAAACCCGAACTCAAGAAAGCATGAGCCCGACCTCCAAATAATCAATTATTAAAAATTAAGAGCTTAAAAGCCTAATCTACATGGTTAAATATGATGCTAGGTTTAGGCGATCAGAATATGAGGACTCGGCATGTTATTAGAAAATAATATAATCTAGGTAAGCTTGAGAAATGAGAATAAGGAAAAAAGAAAAAGTTACTAATAATTCTAAAGATAATAAAAAGGTTATACCACCATCCAAGAATCAGAATACATTAACATTTAAAGAATGGTCGGGGAGAATTACTATTATAATATCATTTATAAGTGGAGTTTTTACAGCAGGCATGTTTTTCGAAAAACATACTTTTAACAAAGATGAAAAGATTGAAAAACTTAATAATAATATTAAAGAATTAAAGGCAGATAATACAAATAAAACTCTTCAAATCGTTGATCTAAAAAGTTTAAATAAACAATTAAAGCATAATAATATCACTCAAAAACAAATGATTGATTCACTGAATGAAAAACTTTTAAATAATCAAAACAATCTTCAGCATTTAACTATAAAATATCATAGATTAAAACAAAAAAAAGAAGACGCATTAAAAATATTGCCCCAAACTGTTGACACCTTTGAGGTTGCCATTTATCTCAAAGGCTTTGAGTTTCAGACACATACATTCAAAATATATCTAAATGATAAATATGTTGATGGAAACGCAGGACACAAATATACACTTAAAGAGAAAAAAGGTAAATACAGATTAAAAATACAATATTTCGATGGATTAGATACCATGGAATATGATGATACTATAAATTTAAACGCCTCAGCAAATCCATTAGCCATCCACAAAGATGATTTTAAACAAAAAAATCGTTAAATGGAGAAAGTAAAATGAAGAAAACGACTTACATAATTATCGTTTTATTTCTAAACATTATGGGAATTCAGATAGGTAGTGCCAGCTGCTTAAACAACTCCAATTCACCAATCATAGTTCTTCCATCAGCGAAAATTCAGCAAGGTTTAGATAGACTTTATATAGATTTTTTAAAAAAATATTACCATCCAAAATTTATAGTGAAATTCCCGAGTGACTTGCAAAATGAAATGAGCAAGTTCTGTGGCTTAACATTCCTTCCTAATAAGTATCTGGAAAGTATATCAACTGTCATTGATTATGATGATTCACCTTTATCAATGACTAAAGCTATTGAAAGATCTTTATCTGTTCAGGTCAGAACAATCATTCTTACACAAATTGATTCGGAAGTTCCTGGAAGGATAGGATTCAAAGCCAAAGCTATTAATGTTCTAGATTATTCTATCATAACTGAGAAAAAAGAGACATTTACAACAAACGAAGTTGATAATGTTGAGGAAAAAATATTCCAATTAGCTAAAGATATGGTTTGTTCATGTCACAGAATTGGTTTTGGAGTAGGCTATCAAAATGGTTTAGAAATAAGTTTAGAAAATATTCCGGATAATATCAGAAGGGGGCGACCATACCCTGATGATTTAAGTCGGCCTGATATTCTTGATCCCTCTATAGAGGATAATTATTTTATATTTCAAAACACTACAGATATAGCCTTGCCTCATCGTTTTAGCCTTGATTTACATTTCCGCCTTTGGGATTATTTGAATATTGTTATAAAAACCTCAGCTATTAAGGAATCAGAAATAATTGAAGGTAAAAATTATTTCAGGAAAAGTTATGTCGTAAATGTTGCCGAAGGTGGAGATGCTTTAATTTATTATTTAATAAAATCCAAGAATAGATCTTTTTTTGATGCTAAGAGCTTTAGTGTACCAATATATTTTACCTATCCAGTTTTTGAATTCAGAACGAAGAGAAAATTAATAATTAATTTATTAGCCGGAACAAATTTATTATTACCAGAAAAAATAGAGTTTGAAGCGGAAAAAGGTTGGCACAGATTTAATGCAAGAGAAGCAAAACAAATTGTTGACTTGGGTGAGTTGAAGGAAACAGAATATTTTGTGGGTATAGATATTGAAAGTGGTCTTGGGAAAAACTATAGAATTAGCATTGAACTTATGTTGTCTTATAAAGAATATCAGGAAAATTTTAAGGAAGGAATATCACTGTATCAACCTGATAAACTATCACCCTCAATAAGATTGAGCTTTACCAAATTGTTTGATTCAACATTAATATTTTGAATTAAATAGGCAAAAAATGTTAAATATAACTATGAGAAAGTTATACATTTCAAGACTATTATTATTTTTTATAGCAATATCTATTTTTAGTAACGTTATAACTATAACTAGCTGTACTACTGATAAACCACCCACTGAAAATGACGATGACAATCCCAAATGTAATTTAAACAAAAGAATTATAGGATTATGTTATGGACCTCATCGAGACAATGAAGATCCAGATTATGGAATCCAACCAACAATTAAAGAAATTTCAGAAGATCTACTATTTATAAAGAAATTGACATCTACAATTCGCACCTATGGTGCAGCAGATAATTTGGAACAAATCCCCATTTTGTGCGAGCAGCATAGCATAGATTGTTATCCAGGGGCGTGGATTTCTAGGTTTGAATGTGAGAATGAGCGACAAATAGATAACTTGATAAATATTGCGAATCAGAATCTTAGCTGTGTAAAGGGTTTGATCGTTGGTAATGAAGTAATGCTAAGAAAGGATATTACTGAACAACAATTACTCGAATATATCTCAAAAGTTGATAGTGCAACTAACCTTAGTATTACAACCGCTGAAACGTGGAAAGATTGGCTAGACCATCCACAATTAGCAGAAGCTGTAGATGTTTTATTTGTACACATCTATCCATATTGGGATGAAATAAGCGTTGAAGAAGGGGCAAATTATATTCTGGAAAAATGGAATAAGCTAAAAGCAAAATATCCTAATAAGAAAATGGTTATTGGTGAAACCGGATGGCCTTCACAAGGAGAAATTCGGGGTAATGCCGTTCCAGGGCCAGAGAATCAAAAAAGATTTTATTCGGATTTTATTGTTATGGCTGAAGCTAACGACATTGATTATTTTTATTTTGAAATATTTGATGAAAAATGGAAGGGAAAATTTGAAGGGGAAGCCGGTAGTAATTGGGGAATCTTTTCTTCGGATGGCGCCTTAAAGCCCCATTTTTCAGATTTATTTCCTGATTTTGCACAAAATGGAATAAACAGACCCCCAAGAGTGGTGTATTCAACCAAAGAGACATTGCCATTATATGTTTATAAAGATGGATGTAGTCCCTTGAACGGTTTTTTTTCAAGTGGTTGGATGGGAGAACTTGCTACCCTAGTTAAACCTGATACCCTTGTTGAACCAGTTGAGATCATTGATGAATTATGTACCGATTATCCATATTCAGGGGAAACATGTATCCAAATTACATATACACCTTCTCCAGGTGAATGGGGTGGAATTTACTGGCAGTTTCCAGTAAATAATTGGGGACAATATCCAGGATATGATCTTTACAATTCAGTTATGGGATGTGATACTATAAAATTCAGTTTTTGGGTAAGAGGAAAAAGTGGAGGGGAAAAAGCAGAATTCAAAACAGGTGGTCTTGGCAATTTTGAGTCTAACTATCAAGACTCTTATGGTCCATTTTCGAACGGTGTAATTACATTGACAAAACAATGGGAAAAATATACTATTGATTTGACAGGATCAGACCTTAGTATGATTATAGGAGGATTTTCTTGGGTTACAAATCATGAGCAAAATCCCAATGGCTGCACAATTTACCTCGATGATATTATGTTTGAGTGTATAACTTCAGGGAATTAACTACAAAGGGTACGAGGTGTTTTTTTGGTGATATAGTCTGGTTTTGCATAAGTAGATGGATAAATTTATGATAAGGGCCATACTTTTTTGAAATGTTTTTTCCTGGAAAGTATTGCCAAAAAGATAATAGCCCTTCTACAAAAGAACAAAGGTCTCCGGAAACAACATTTGAGCAATATCCAGGCCGTTACAAACAATTTCAAACAAGAGCATTCTTAAACATATCACCTGGTAATGATTTGCCTGAGTGTTTTATAGATCGTTTTGTTAGAAATGAGATGACTTAAAGAAGCGCTTATCCTTTTGGGGTTAGCGCTTTTATTTGTTTTTCAGATTTTTTTAGTTAAAATCCATTATTCAGTTTATACAGGGTTTAAACCCCAACTCAATAAAATGTGAACTGCCCCAATTAATCCAAGTTATAATCAAGAGTTTAAAAACTTAGGGCAGCCCTATAGTTGGGCCATGAATTAAGGTGACTTAAGAGGATATCAATATTATTTTAATATTAAAAATGGAGAAAAACTATGATTTTTAAACAATCAATTTTGATCTTACTTCTCTGTTTATTTTTTATTAAGGTAGATGTTTCAGCTCAAACTAATAAACAAGGTGATGTATCAGGGACTTGGGATATAGGAGGAAGTCCATATATTTTAATTGATGATTGTACTGTTCAAACTGGGACTGAATTAACTATTGAACCAGGGGTCGAAATTATTATTGGTGATTCCATTTCACTCAATATCTATGGAAAAATACTTGCCAATGGAACTTCATCCCAACATATAGTTTTTAAAGGGGTAAACGAAAGTTTGAAATTCAACCGAGTTTATGTACTAAATGGTTCACAAACACCCCCAGTAAGTGAATTCAGATATTGTGAGTTCATGAATGCAGAAACTGGGCTATATCTTCATGCATTTGGTAGGATTGCCAATGATTATACAACTTTAGAGACAATTGTTTCTAATTGCATTTTTGACATTTCTGTGTCAACTGCTATTCATGTAAGGGCACAAGCTAAAGACTATTCGCAGTATATGTCACCAAGGAGAGGCCATGCAAAAGTCAACCCTATCATTGATGGTTGTAGATTTAATGGAAATGATGTAGGGATAGAAATGCATATACAAGGAGCAGGTAGATCTTGGTATTCTAACGCAAATACAGAAGCTATTATTCAGAATAATGCATTTTTTAATTTGCCAGGTACAGCAATAAACATGTTACCTGGAACCGGACCATCACATGGTGGAACTCCATCTTTTGTTAATAATACTATTATAAACTGTCACCAAGGAATTAAGATTCAAGATGGTGATTTCGATGCAATTGTAATAAATAACATATTTTATGGTACTTCTACAGCGATTGAGAGAACAGGAAGTTACAGTAGCACAGCATTTTACAATTGCTTTTATAACAATGGAATTAATTTTGTTGGATATCCATCAACTTATGGTAATGTTGTAATGTCAAATAGAAATGGATATCCATGCGACATGGGATTTAATATTTTTCAAGATCCGTTATTTGAGAATTTAAATCATTATAGTCTCTCATCGGGATCTCCTTGTTTAAGCGCAGGTAAAGACTCAATCGAAAACAATGGAAAATGGTATTACTCACCTTCGTCAGATATTGATGGGAATTCAAGATCCAATCCAATAGGATCACACCCTGATATTGGAGCATATGAGAGTGATAAGCTTCTGAAACAAAGTATAAAAAAAAACGACACAAAAATTCCCTCTCATTTTTCGCTTAGTGGCAACTACCCAAATCCATTTAATCCATCAACAACAATTTCATTTCAGTTGCCAGAGTTATCATTTGTAAATATATCAATTTATGATATTAATGGTCGGATGCTGGAAACTATTATAAATGAAAAGGTGGAGCCAGGATATCATACAATAAATTGGAATGGCGTTCATTATAGTTCGGGTGTATATTTTTACAAAATCACTGCTGCACAGTTCTCAGCAACAGGGAAGTGTCTATTAATAAAATAGTAACAAATGTTTCTTGCTTTCATTGCCTCAAAGCATTCTGGCTTTATGATTATGTTTTCTTTAGTTTGTTCATCAAAATTTTTTGCGGCTATACATATTTATCATTATTGACGAAGGAAGTTAGAAAGTTTTTACGTAGTTATTTTGGTAAATGGAGGTTTTATAAATCAACCATTCAACTTTATAAACCAGAAAGCATAACTGGTTAATGGCTAAATGATTACAGGCCGTTTGAATCTGCTATGGTTGATGAAGCAAAATGCTCTTTACTTTTGTTATATTATTGCAGATAATTTCAATGCTTCATTATGAACAACCTCGAAAACATAAAAGTAAAGATCAAACCTATCCTGAAAAAACACGAAATCAAAAAGGCCGGGATTTTCGGATCTTTTGCACGAGGTGAATATGTAGTACATGATCTTGACTTGCTTGTTAAAATCAATAAAAAAATCAGCTTACTGGAATTCATTAAGATTCAGCAGGAACTGGAAGACGAATTGGGAATGAAGGTTGATCTGGTTGAATATAAAGCTCTCAAGCCGGCCTTTAAGGATGAAATCCTTAGGAATGAAGAACCTGTACTATGAGTTTTATTTGAATAATCCTGAAGAACTCCCCGAAAAGCATCATCTGGTTAAGATTTGCCTAAGCGTGAAGTAGATGTTTATTTAGTTTTTAAGTAAGAAAGTAGAATAATAGAAGCGTTTAGTCTGAAAAGGGTAAGCGCTTTTTTTGTGATGTAACCTTAATTTTATTAAACTTCAGATGTTAAGTTTTTACGGAGTTTAAGCCCGAACTCAGAAAAAGCATGAGCGTAACCTCCAAATTGTCCATATGCCAAAATACAGTTTGTCACATATTCAGGCACTCTTTTGCCACACATCTCTTGGTGTGCAGATATGATATTCGAACCGTTCAGGAGCTTCTTGGGCATAAAGATGTTCGCACCACCATGATCTTACGCATGTCAAAGTCTATTATTTTATAACACTTTACCCCGTTTTTCAGCGACGACTAATTAATGTTAGATTGCCTCAACCATGGAGATAAAATGAGTGATTCTTACGACGATCGACTGAAACGTTTTCGCGATAAGCTCCGATCTGCGTTTGACGAATTCAACGCGATACTCCTTGATTCGCCAACGGAAGAAGAGCTTCAACGGGTATTGACGAAACACCCGCAGTTGCTTACTTCAGTTCTTCACGGAGCCGATGGCATTATCCCGAAGCTTCGACTCGGAGCAGAGTATGTTACCGATTTTGTTGCGTGGTCAGAACGACAGACTGGCGTTTACTGGCAGTTCATAGAAATCGAGCCGTCGCACTTCAAGCTTTTCAACAAAGCCGGCGACCCGACAAAGGAACTAACACACGCGGTAGGTCAAGTCCAAAGTTGGCGTCGATGGGCAAGTGACAACCGTTCCTACTGCCAGTCAATTCTCAAGAATGTGTTCAAGGACATCCATCCAGAGTTTCCAGATTGGTATCTTGACCGTGAATTCAGAATCGATGATCTCAAATGCACGGTGATCATTGGGAGGAAAGACACGTTGTCTACTGACAACCTAGATCGGCTTCATCAGATGAATGTAGACACAAATGGTCGTATAGAAGTGATGACCTATGACCGCATCGTTGACACGACCCGTCGAAGCCTCCAATGGTTTTCGGAAGATTTGTCGAAGCGTAACCTATGATGGCAATCTAACACCGGGCTGGACAAGGATGCACGGAAAAACGCCCGCGCCCCTGTCAGCCCGAGCGTTATAAAAGAGAAGAACGGATATTTGAAGTATGATAAGAAGCGGTTTACCCAAGAAAGCATTTTCCATAATAGCGACAGTTGTTCTTGCCATGACAGTGCTATTAGTATCAGACTGCTCGTTTGTTCGCCATTCGGTAGCAGCTTTGAGATCAACTGACCATTTTGTCTCGAATTTTAATGATAACAGAGTCCATTTTGAGCCAGGTGCCGAGAGCTTTGCTAATAAAATTGCTACATTTCTCCCAACCGCGATACAGCAAGTTGAGAAGAAACAGTATCGCCATTTTGTCAAACCTGTTCGAATATATGTCTGCGCATCAAGGGAAAGCTTCAAAAGATTTTACGGCGCCGATGTGCGTGCGGGTGTGCTGACAAAACTATTTCTTTCTCCTCGTATATTTGAATATGGCGATGAGATCGCGAGAAAATACCTGATACATGAGTTATCACATTTGCATCTGCAGCAACAACTCGGCATTTTCAAAATGAGCAGGTTACCTATGTGGTTCAAGGAAGGGTTGGCAACTAGTGTTTCAAATGCCGGAGGTGCTCATTTGGTATCGCAGGAACAGGCGACTGAGTTTCTGAGAGCAGGGAAGCATTTTGTCCCAAATAAAGAAGATGGGTTTGTTTTTAAAAAAACACCCAGCGATTTTGGTCTGAAACCTCATATGTTTTACCGACAAAGCATGATGTTTATAAATTTTTTGGAGGCTACAAACGAATCTGGATATCGCAAACTCCTTTTGGAGGTTGAAAATGGTAAACGGCTTACCACCGTTCTTGAAGCGGCATATCATAAAAAACTAGAAGAGTTATGGGATGATTTCCTGCATGAAATTAATAAAACGGACTAACAATCGCATCAACTCAGATTAGCAATTCCAATGCGCTCCATTGCCATCCGGTTATACCATACGTTTATATTCAAAATTACCATAATGAAAGAAAACAGCTTTGATATTGAATTTGATAACTCAATCGATACTGTATTTGTAAGGATGTTCGGAAGTCTTACAATTAGAGTAGTTCAAATTTGCTTCCATGAGTATGAGAAGATTATTGAACAGAATTTCAAAAACAAAAAATTCAAAATACTACTCAACATGGATGAAGAAGCACATAATTCTATAGAAATCTTGAAATTAGTAAGATCTCTTATGGAAAATCAGAAATACAAAGAAAACATTATTGCTTATGCTGGAGTTTGTGAAAACAGACCTGTAAAAGCAGGAAAGGATTATGTTAACCATGATCCCAGGGAAGGATTCTTTGATAATGAGAAAAGTGCAATAGAATTTCTAAGTGGAAAATCAAAAAATATAACAAGTTAATTCTGAGAAAAAATATGGACCGGGATTCATTAGTTTTGCGGGCCGCCAAACCCATTTTGGAAGAAGGGCTAACCTTCGCCCGCTATCTCGACGAGGCGGCTGAGGGATTCTTTCATTTTATGATCGGTCCTCGCGTCGAGCATGTAATCGCGACAGCATTTCTCCAGCCGAACCATGATCTGTCCTACCAGAACGTAACTTTCGCGGAGCACGAAGGCGCTATAGTTGGAATGGTTTCAGGCTATACCGCCAAGCAGCATCGGGCTTCATCACGTCGACCCTTAAAGGAAGCTGCAGGTAAACGCAATCTGCGGATGAGGATAGTGTCGTTTCTATTTGCTCCTCTCAAACGAATCATCGACTCAATGAGCGATGGAGATTTCTATATACAAGCCATCGCAGTTAGTAAGGAACTGCACGGCGGGGGTGTCGGTTCAGTCCTGATGGACTCTCAAGAGAAACAGGCTAGGATGGGCGGATCGACTCGGCTGGCCCTGGATGTTTCCGCCAAGAACGAAAATGCCCGTAGATTCTACTCAAACCGAGGAATGAGCGTCGAGTCACAGTGGCCCAAGCGGTTGCCCATACGAGCATTGAAGTTCTATCGAATGACTAAGATATTAGGATAAAGGAACGCCGAACAAGGGGATGAAACGCGACCCACAAAAGCTTGACGCTTTTGCCGTCCGCTTATACCCCACGTTATGTTTTTTAAATCTACAAATATTTAACATCGTGTGATTCCGGGCAACTAATCCTACAGAATGATTAATTTTAAAACTTGGAGGAATTACAAATATGAAAGCTCTAGTAGTGCTGGCAAACCCTAACCAAAATTCTTTGACTCATGCAGTAGCAAGAAAAATTTCTGACAGCATATTAAATAGCAATCAATCAAATAGTGTGGAAATTGCAGATATAGCCGCAGAGGCGTTTAATCCATGCTATACACAACATGATACATTGGTGTTGCATGGAAAGGCTGAGCCATCGGAAGATGTTCAGGCTGAACAACATCGAATTGAGTCCGCCAATACGCTTGTTTTGGTGCATCCTGTCTACTGGTGGTCTTTCCCGGCATTGTTGAAGGGTTGGATTGATCGAGTATTCACAAATGGTTGGGCTTATGATGACACATCCAGTGATAAACTCATCAAAAAGCTGGAACACTTGCCCGTCCATATTCTTTCTATTGCTGGGGCTGACATTAGAACATATGCCCGTCACGGCTATTATGGGGCTATGCGTACACAAATTAACCATGGTATTTTTGGCTATTGTGGTTCTCCTGTACTAACATCAGAGCTTATGTTTCAGTCTAACCCTAATGCTTGCCTTGAGGTTGCTGAAACAATTGGCAAAAAAATTTCAGATGCTTATTGGACATAAAACTTTTCAAACATAACAAATCAAAGCAGCCGACCGCTAACGCACGCTACAGGATTGAAATCAGTTGATTGGTACTAATTCATCTTGATTTCGACCTTACGGCAAGCTGCCGGGGATCATTTTATACAAGACACGATATGACGAGACACAAAGAATCTCAATCACCATTACCCGAAGAAGTTACAGACCACTATGCTTCGGGATATGAAGCGAGTCGCTTGGAAATTGGACAGGGAAAACTTGAATGCGAACGTTCTCGTGAATTACTCAAGAGGTTTTTACCATCAAGCCCCGCGGTCGTTCTTGATATCGGCGGTGGTCCAGGTGGTCATGCTTGTTGGCTTGCAGAACTTGGTTATGAAGTGCACCTAATTGATATTGTAGCGCTTCATGTTGAATTAGCCAAACAAGCCTCTCTGCGACAACCTGAGACGCCATTAGCCAGTGCAGAGGTTGGTGATGCGTGCGCTCTTTCTTGGGGAGAAAGCACTGCTGATGCGGTTCTTTTGTTCGGCCCTCTCTATCATCTCACTGACAAGCGAGATCGGGCAAGAGCGTTGTCGGAGGCGTATCGAGTTCTCAAACCCGACGGGATAATCATGGCTGTAGGTATATCACGATTTGCTTCAACGTTAGATGGCCTCCGTTCAGAATTCTTGAAAGATCCGGCATTTGTGGATATTGTGAATGGTGATTTGAAAACCGGACACCATCGAAATCCAACTGGCAAACCTGAATACTTCATGGATACCTACTTTCATCATCCTGAGGAACTACTGACAGAAGTATATGAGGCGGGATTCTCGAACAGCCGCATTTACGGCATCGAGGGTCCGTCTTGGTTGGCGCCGGGTCTTGATGACTGGTGGACTATCGAAGTACAACGTACGGAATTGCTTCGTATTGCCCGGGCTTTACAAACCGAACCAACTCTATTGGGTATAAGCGCGCACCTGATGGCCGTTGGAACAAAACAATGATAGGCATAACAAGCGGATCAATTCAGACTCCAAAAAGCTATCGCTTTTAGGTGATGGTTATTCGTAGCTTGTTAGCTGCAAAACTGGAATATGGCTGTGTCAGAGGAAATATGAGCTTTTCCATCAACACTAAACGGTTGCGAATCCGACAGTTTACTGAAGAAGATCTTGAGGATTTTATAAGCTTCATGACAGATCCGGACTCTACCAAATTTCTTGCCTTCGCCGAGGAGCAGAAGAATCGTGAAGGAGCAGAGAAGTTGCTTAGGCTTACTATTGAGTCCTATGGATCAGAAACGCCACTGATGGCGTTTGCTGTTGATTGCCATTCAACGGGCAGTTTTGTGGGGTTCTGTGGCTTGACGCCACGTGAGTGCCGCGATGTCGAGATCATGTACGCGGTGATGTCTGGTGACCGTGGTAAAGGGTATGCTGCTGAAATCGTGGCATCACTAGCGCAATACGCAGTGTCGCAACTCGGTTTTCAACGCGTGACTGCCCCTATCTCACCAAAGCATCAAGCTTCCAAGGCCGTGGCTGAGAAGGCAGGATTTGTAGATCGTGGAATCGTCCAAAGTTCTGAGTTTACTGAAAAGGTACATCTGTTTGTGTTCGAACAATCAAGCAACTAACAAATTTTTGCAGTGGACGTTTGACTCGCCGCCCATTTTTGCTGCTGCAAAAACGGTCATATCAACGCCGCTGAACTCAGGGGTTATACCTGAAACAATCTAAAAAAGGGGATCATTATGGACAATGTGCTTTATGAAAAACGAGACAGAATTGGTTATGTTACCTTGAATCGCCCGGAAACCCTCAATGCACTCGATGATAATCTGAATAGTGAACTTTGGGAGATATGGGCAGATTTCTCGAACGATGATTCTTTGGATGTTGCTATACTCACAGGAGCAGGCAAAGCATTTTGTTCAGGAGCAGACCTTAAGACTTTTATTCCCAAATGGGAAAAGTCGAATATGCTGGATGTACGGAGGAACGTTCCAACCGGCATTGGGGGTGGAATTACTAGAGGACAACATAAGATAAATAAGCCCATTATAGCTGCAATTAATGGCCTTGCAATTGGGGGTGGTTTCGAGTTAGCTTTGGCCTGTGACATTCGTATCGCTTCAGAAAAAGCCAAATTTGGTGTATTTGAAGTTCGCTATGGCCTTCATCAAGGTGACGGAGGTATTGTCAGGTTAATTGCGATTGCAGGCCTCGCAACCGCATTAGAACTTACTCTAACTGGTCGCGAAGTCTCTGCGGAAGATGCCTACCGGCTACGCCTTGTAAATGAGGTTGTACCGCACGAGAACCTTATGGAGACGGCAGAGCAGTATGCGTCAATGATCATGAAAAACAGCCAACAAGCAATAATATCTGCCAAGGAAACGATCCTTGATTTGGTTGGTCGCACACTGGATGACGCACTTCGTCTTGAGACTCTTAATGCTTATTCTAATTTGGGAGATTTCACGGAAGCCAGGGAGCGGCTATCACAATTTTATTCAAAGGGAAAAGCAAGATAGAAGGCATAACAAAAGTTTAAACACCGACGTTGAACAGGAAAAGATCAGTGAATATCACAAAACCGAATCGGAAAAAACACAGCTACGTGCAGCAACTGAATGCTCCGCGCGAACAAGTCTTTCCTCTACTATGCCCGGTGCTTGAGGTGGAATGGGTTCCAGGCTGGTTGCCAGAGAAGGTGATTTCCCAAACGGGTGTCTGTGAGCAAGACTGCATATTCCTCACACCACCCGAGATTCCCACCGAGCCTGAAAACGCTATTTGGATCGTGACAAAACATGATCCCGAAAACTTTTCTCTTGAAATGTATAAGGTGGTGCCAGGGCACACCGTTTCTAAGCTAGAGATATCGCTCGAGAGTAACTCCGCCACTAGTACAGCCGCAACAGTTTCGTACGAGTTAACGGCCATTGGAAAGAAGGGCGAACAATTCATCGAGGAATTTACTGAAACGTGGTACGAGAACTTCATGCTTGAATGGGAAACACAGTTGAATCACTACTTAGAAACGGGCAAGAAAATTGCCTAACGAGTGCCTCCAGCCCATCGCTAACGCAACAGTCATTTCCACTTGCATTGTATGATCATATTTACCTTTCTACAGTGCATGGTGTAAGCTTTTTTAGCTGTTTAGAGAATTATTGGTATCTATCCTCATTTCACCTTGTTCCTTGGATCGTGTTTCCTTCAATAAGGTTCATACTTTCTAAAAAGAATATCCACAAGTAATTCAAAACGTTTATTTTCCAACAACTTTTTTCAGTGGAACACTCTTTGCGACCTGCTGAGAATGAGCGATATATTTTGAGATTCGAAATGCCAAAATCAATGGGAAACACTACATATGATGTAATAATAGTAGGCGCTGGACCAGCAGGTTGCATGACTGCTATTCTTTTATCCGATGTTTTTAACGTCCTTATTATTGAACGTCAAAAACTGCCACGTAGCAAATCATGTTCAGGAATTTTAATAGAAAAGTCTGTTAAATTGATTCGTGAATACGTTGGCGAAATACCCGAATATGTTCAATGCATCCCTAGAAAAACAACAGGTTTGTCTGTGACAACATCTTCAGATACATTCGATTTCAGTGATAATGGACTGAATATCATTAGAGCGGAATTCGATTATTGGCTGACGAAAGAGGCTCAAAAAAAGGAAGCAGAAGTAATAGAGGAAGCGAACATATCAGGAATTCGACGAGGAAAAAATATTACAGTGGAGGTTTATCAAGGACAAGATGTTCGAGAATTAGAAACGAAATTACTGATTGCTTGCGATGGTATAAACGGTTGTTCGCGAAGGTTATTAGGCGTAGTCAAGCAAAAGAAAGTGATCACGTATCAAAAGTTTTACAAAGGAACCATTGATATGGATGCCACAAAATTTTATGCATACACATCGCCTGAATTTTCAAAATATGATGCATGGATAAATTCAAAAGATGGCATGCTCGTTATAGGGGTGATAGCAGAAAAAAAAACAGAAGCGCAACATTATCATGAAAAATTCATTGAATTTCTGATTAAAACGAAAAATCTAAGAATATCAAGGGAAGTTGATGAAGAAATTTGGTTTCTACCGTTGGTTGTTCCTGAACCAGATTTGGTATTCAATAATGATAATATCTTTTTTGCAGGTGAAGCTGCAGGCCTTTTGAACCCCTTTGGAGAAGGTATTTCGCTCGCACTATCAAGTGCAATAGCCTTAGCCGGATCGTGTAAAATGCATAAACACAAGCTATCTCAGTATGATTCTATTGCAGATGGCTACAAAAATTTAATGAGCAAAGAATTGGCTTATATGAAAAGACAATGGGACTTTCTCATGCGCTTTGCGCCAGAATTTCAGCATAACATAAAAAATTTAAGAGGAATATAACAAGTCACTGCACCAGATCGCTGACACGCCTGGTGAGTTGTTACGTTATATGTGAGGAACAAATGAGAGAGCACGTCAACGAATTCGCTATGGCGATGGAGTCCAAGCTAAAAAAGCATGATGATGAACGTGGAAAAGCTGGGTGGCTTAATGATGAGACAAATATCAGGTATTTAGTTGATTGTTTGAATCAAGAGGTATTTGAGGCCAAGGCTGCTTTTAATGATTGCAATCCTGAATTTTTGGCCACTGAGTGTGTTGACATTGCTAATTTCGCAATGATGATCCGTAGCCGCATTCTGAGGAGTAATCATGGATAACAAGTTGCTAAAAGCAAAGAAAGCCGCTGAGAAAGCACGTAAAGCGCTGGATTCCGCAGAAGCTACGAAAAAAGAAATATTTCCAAAGGGATCGGAGGTTTTCTTTCATCGAGGGAACATGATTGAGGCCGCTCCCGCAACGGTTTTGTGGGCGAACATTGATTTTGGGTGGGGCCGCCTACGGGTGAAAAATCAATATACCGACAAAGAACGGAATATTGCGCTGAGTGATGTGATCGAAATCATATAACAACGCAGTAGAGAGGGATCAAAAAAAAGGCGGGCCGCTGATAGGTAACCTGAAACTCCGAGGTGCCTTTTTTGGCCCCTCACTGCGCAACCGTTAGGTGTACACAGTCAAATACAATGACCGGTAGGAATTATTAATGAAAAACAGATTTGAAGAAGTTCAAAGCTTATATGATTTGGCTAAACAGCAGATCAATCAGCTGGAAATCATGGGTGAGGGGTTAAGTATCCCTGCAATTAATGAACTTCGTTATGCTGGTGAACATATTCTAAAAGCCTCTACAGCTGATACTGATGAGATAAAGAAAGATCAACTGCTAAGAGCAGAAAAGCACTGTTGGCGTGCAATTCATGATGGTGTTGAGTTAGGGAGTATTATTGCTCTCAAAAAACTAAAGGAGTTCCAAGAAGACTATAAGGGGCTACCCGTAACAGAATATATACCAGAATACCAAGAAATTCTTGGCTTGGCTTCGAGGCTCCAAAACCTTCTTGCACATGGCGAAAAAATTGAACCGCAGGAATATTACCATCAGGTAAACCAGTATTTACCTGAACTGATGGATAAACTGTCGGTTGTTGAGCGTACTCGGGATATATTGCACAAAGAGCTGAAATCTAAACAACAAGCCACAAAAAGTTGGTTGTTTGTGGTTTTTCTTTCAATAGCCGTATCAGTCTTTTCAGCGTTTATATACGAATTTGAATTCTTTCAGCAGGAAAAAGAACCAACTATCCAATCAGAAATAGACAATCTTGCTGAAGTTCAAAAATCACTTTCAAATTTACAAAGTTATGTTTCTTCCCAGCAAAGCAGACTCAACAATATAAATGCTGACATCAGTAATCTAACTCATAAGCGTGAAGAGCTAGAAAAAGCAGTAAATGTTAGTGAAGAGGCATTGCATCGGGTGTTGCAAACCTATGAGTCCAACCAGTCGGTGTTTTCTGTAATAGAAATTGGAGTTACGTTTTTAGTTGGTAGCTTATCAAGCTTCTTTGTTGTTTTGTTTGTAAGCTTCTTGAAGAGAAGGCGGCTAATTGAAAATACCTAACCAAAAAATTAACTTAGCGCCTACAGCTCCGGACGCTCGTGCCTCACGCCGGTTATGTTGGTGTTAGAAGCCAAAGGAAGATATGAGCATGAAAAAAGTCCCTTGGGGGCCAATAAGATCCTCACTTACGGAAAATTTTTCCTTTGGTGATATAAAGCAAATCGTTGGGTATGCTGATATTGATATGTCAAAACTGGCACACTTGGAACAAAAATCACAGGGAGGCGCATCAAAGTCGCAATTGCTGAGTGCAATTGATACACAGATTGGCTCAATGGATGCTGAGTCAGTTGGTGTCGTTGCTTCAATTTGCTGTGAAGAGATGCTGCGGCGGAAACCAAGCCTAATACCAGAGTTGGAACGAGTTCTATCCAGGGTGGGTTGGAAGTTTTCGGGATCTGAGATATTGCCGGTAGAAATATTTGATGTATCAGAGCTAAAGGACATACCTGAGAACGCGCATGAGGATATTCTAAAAGCCGCAAGCAGATTGAGAGACGGTGATTTAAGTGGATCACTCTCAGCTTCTTGCGGAGCGCTAGATTCAGTTACCGGCTCAATATATCAAGAGTTTGGCCTTGGCGATCCGAATAAAGCTTCATTCCAAGAAAGGATTAAGAAATCTATTGATGCCATTGGTGCCAAGGATCAGCTAATTAAAGAGCTTCAAGAAATTGGTTGGAGTGAACCGGATTTTAGGCCATTGTCTTCTAATTTGGAGGGCTCCCTGAACCAAGCGGCATTTGTAATGCAGAAATTGAGATCGAACATGGGTGACGTACATGGGACAAAGCCAGTAATTTCCGCGCTTGTCTATGATTCCATAAAATGGTCTCTGTTGTTGCTAAGAGTTTTGGTGACTCGCAATGGCTTCTAACAATTTGCTGCACACGGAAAAATTACTCGCTGCGCTCGCAATATTCCGGTGAGCCTCACGTTATGTTTATAAGGTTTCAAGCGCACACCAATGAGTAATGAAGAGTTGTTATTACGAACTGCACTTACATTGTGCGCAACGCTTGTCGGTGCTTTAGTAGCGTTTCAACTACAAAATAGCAGAGAAAACAGAAAAGAAACAAAAAGAAGAATATCCGCTTTAAATTTAGCCTTATTTACTCTTATTCGCCAAATCAATGCTTTGGCGAATTTTATTGAGGATCTTGAACCATTAAAAAATGATGTATCAAGGTGTTTTAAGGTTCAGCCTTGGCAGTCTAACAAGTATGAAGATATAAAATTTAATTTTGAAGAGCTGTCTTTTATTTTAGACTCTGATAATCCAAATATATTACATTATTTATTAATAGAGCAAGAGAGGTTTGAGCAAACTCTAAAGACAATACAACTTCGTTCAGAGTATCAAGTCAACATAATTCAACCAATTCTTGAATCTGCGAATATCGGAAACAAAAGGCTTCCATTCGAGGAGATAGAGAAAATACTTGGGAAGTATAAATTGGAAGGCATAATTTTAGCCACGGATAAAGTGTATGAGCATGTTTATAAAACATTCGAGTCATCATCTGAATTCTCAAAAAATCTGCATAAATTTGCAAAGCAACAGTATCCTAAAATTAAATTTTTGTCTCCAATAAATGAAACATAACAAAAGGCTCAAGGCGACCCCAAACCGCGCATCGAGCTCGGGGTTTATTTAAAGCGTCGGTGCATGCGCGGTTTGGGGTCGCCTTAGCCATACGTTATACGCACTTAATATGGGGGGTGACAGGCTATGACGTTTCAAACTATTAAAGACTTCGGAGCCGTCGGAGATGGACGCAACGATACCGATGCAATTCAAGCCGCCTTAGACTCGCAACAGTTGGTCGTTGTACCACTAGGGTGCTATAAAATCTCCCGTCCACTTCGCTTTAAAAGCAACTCTGGTCTTCTTGGGATGGGGGCATGCCAATATGAACAGGGTACCAATCAGGGACCACCGCTTGGCGTGATTGGCCAGTCCTCCGTAATCTATTGGGATCCAACTATTGATCCAGCCAAACAGGATTGCCTTAATAGGTACAGCGCAATGCTTCAAGTGGCCGTCAATCAGCCTTCGAGTGATCCAGGGGACCTCGGCTCGTTCGCGTCTACATTGTACAGTGTTCAAGTCAGAGACCTTGTCATTGATGGCAGTGGTAAGGCTGGGATTGGTTTGTACGCACATCGCTGCCAAAATGGAAGTGTGTTCGAGAACATCATAGTCAGGAATTGTGTTTGGTGGGGCATTCTCGGCATTGGTCTTTACTCGGGCAAGTGGAGCAACGTTCACGCCATCAGAAACCATAATCATGGAATGCAGTTTGGCGGTAATCCGTGGTTTGCCCAGTGGAGTTCAAGGTATAGACATGGAACAGTCAATGCGGTACTCTTTGATTCCCTGTATGCATCCGCGAACGGGACTGCCGGTGAATCTTTGGTCACTGAAATGAAGAATCGTGGTGCGTCATTCATGTCGTCTCCCCACGTATTTGGGGAGGGGATTTCTCTTTACCTCCATCGTGGAAATACTGTCACGAATTTTACTTCAGAAGCCAACTACGGTCCAGGTGTATACATTGCGAACACTTCCGGGCCAAATACAATTATAGGCGGATATGTAGAATTGAATTGCGTATTCCCCAAAGACGCTACTCTTCGCGACACTGGTTTTTTGTTAGAAGACAAACCTATTGGTACTTGGCTAGAGGTAGATCCGTATTGGAAAAGAAAACACCCGCAGCATGGTGAGGATTATCCGAAAGAACCGCAAAACTTGTTATTGCAAGGTATAGTGTTTGCCACTGGTGATCAGTATATACGAGTTTCTGGTGACTTGTCCGACATGCTCAGAGCCACATGGCCCATAGCTCATCAAGTTGTAACAAAAGGTGTCTTCGGAACGGATTTTTTAGTCCGCAAGCCAGACTGATTCAATTGATGTACGAACCGCATAGAAAAGTCGGTAGATAATTGGATGGGTGCGTGAGGACAGAGAGGGCGTATAACACCCGCTTCAGCCGAACACAAGCTCGACGGTCTTGCTTTCTTGCAAAGCTCAGTGTCTCTGTTGCATCTTGTAATCGTTACTACCGCTTGTGGCGGCTGAGCTAAATTGTTAACAAATTACCATGGCTTCTGATAATTGGACATACAATTTTAAATACGATCCCATCAGACCTCTTCTAAAATCAGGCAATAAAGCCATAGCCTATTTCGTA
>JANQGG010000039.1 GCA_028277445.1 Chloroherpetonaceae bacterium
GTGGCTTCGAAAACAAGGGGTTGCAACCCCTTGTTACAGCTATACTATGCGTCATTAGTCATTTGTTCAGCATCTTAAACGCCCTCACCTAAATCCTCTTCAAATGAGAGAGGACTTCGTCATTGGAAGCTTGATCTGGCATCCTGAAACATAACTCTTTGACAATTTATTAAACTCCGGCCTGCGCCTGAATGACTGTTCGCAGCAAGCTGAGGGGGTATTGAACTAACAACAGAATAAAAGGGGAAACAGGGCGGTTTGTTTTGGCCGCCCTTGGCGGTTTAGTCGTTGATTTGAGATAAATCCAAAAAGCTTTGGAAGCGGTCTTCAATTTCCAGGTGGCTCAGATCCAACAGTCGCTGCGGGCCGAATTGCTCAACGCAGAAACTGGCCATTGCGCTACCGTATAAAATGCCTTTTCGGAGGGTGAGTTCGGAAAAATCATCTTGCTTGGCAATGTAGCCGATCAAACCCCCGGCAAAGGTATCACCGGCGCCAGTTGGATCGTATATCGACTCCAACGGGTAAGCCGGCGCTGCAAAAACGCCGTTATCGGTAAAGAGCAGCGCGCCATGTTCGCCTTTTTTGATGATCAAAATTTTCGGTCCCATATTTCTGATAACTCTGGCCGCTTTTACAAGATTGGGTTCGCGGCTCAGTTCGCGAGCTTCACTATCGTTAATCACAAGCAGGTCAACTTCTTCAAGCGTTTTCTTTAATTCATCCAACATGCCTTCTATCCAGAAATTCATGGTATCGCAAATCCTCAGTTTGGGTCGGGATATTTGGCCAAGCACTTTGCGCTGCAAAATCGGATCAATATTTCCAAGGCAGACATATTTGCATTGTTGGTATTGATGCGGGATAACCGGATCAAAATCTGCCAGAACATTGAGCTGCGTATCCAGCGTGTCTCGCGTATTCATATCGTAGTGGTATTTGCCGGCCCAACGGAATGTTTTGCCATCTTCAATCACTTGCAACCCGTCAATATTAATATCCCTGGATTGAAACAAACGCAAGTTTTGATCGCCAAAGTCCGAGCCTACAACGCCCACCAAATTCACATTGTCGGAAAAATAATTTGCCGAAAGCGCAATATAGGTTGATGATCCGCCCAGAGTATCATCGGAACGGCCAAAAGGGGTTTCAATGGTGTCAAAAGCTATAGAGCCGACAACTAAAACAGACATATTGTGTGATTTTTTGGTTTTAAAAGAAGGAACTCATCGCCTAATTCCTCTCAGAATACAAAAATCTTATCCTTTTCAAAATTCTAAAATTACAAATTCACCGGGGTCTAATCTAATAAATAGCTTTTGATCGGTAATTTGAAACGACTTTTTTGAATGCACATCATGGATAAAACGCTGTGAGGTATCGACCTGAACAATCCCAAAATGTTTATTGGAGAAATCCGAGTTACCGATAAACATCAGCGATTTATCATCGCCTTTACGTACCAAACACGTGAACTGAGGGTTTTTGCATGTTTTGATCTCAAGAAAATCCTTCTCTGCGTTTGAGAGAATATGATGGTACTTTTGCCTGAAATCAATTAAAGACTTTAAAAACGGGCCTAAATGCTCCAAATGGTTGATGTCTTTCCAATTAAAGGCATACTCGCTAAAAAGCGGAAGTTTTTCCGAAGGGAAAAGGCGAAGATCATCGCTGGAAAAATCAAGTCCGGTGTTGATCGGATAGGTTTCGCAGATTTCCATCCCGCTATGGATGAACGGAATGCAGGGCAGCATGCTGATGACGCCCCAAATGTATTTGGTGTATCGATAAGCCTGTTGAACGTCTCTAAACCGAAACATGTTTCGCGGGCAATTATGATTTTCTGCTGTTCCGAAAAAAGGCACAGCTACACCAATGGAATTCAAATAATCGAGATAAGATTTTAACTCATCGGGTTTGTGCCCGACGAAGATAAGCGATCCCACAACCGCGTTGTAACCTTCTTTCAGGCTTTTTTCGCTGACATCAAAATTTTCATCCCAAAAGGCAAAATCGGAATTGATTGCGCGTGAAGCTTCAACCATTTTTTTCTTTAAGTCGAAAGGCAGGGCATGTCCCATATCAATCATGACGCCATCGATATCAAAGTCCTTTTGATAGTGTGGAAGTATGCCAATGATGCGATCCCAAAGCTCTTGGTTTTCCGTGCCCGAATGGGTGATCTCATCGTCGTACATGCGGATGGTATTGTAGGCGATATAATTGTAATCGAGGTGTGTGTACATTTTCAGATAGGTGACATCATCCCAAGGTGGTTGGATGTCATCGGGCGGCCAATCGGCAAATGCGCCGGGGATGCGGGATAGTTTGCCTGAACCGGATTTTCCAATGTATTTGCCATCAACCAGATCAACATGATCAGGCGGCGCTAAAAACATTTGTTGATAGTGATGTGAGGGTTTTGGCAAATCTTTATAGTCGGCAGTAGCAACTTTTTGATTGATATGTTCCAAAGCATCTTTTGAAAAAATCGGGTTGCCGTATTTGTTCTCGTCCATGGTATTCGGCAAACGGTTCTCGATGGAATCATCCAGCCAATAGACCCAATCCGGGCGTTCTTTGATCCAATCGCCATCTTTGGAAATTGTTCTGAACACAAATTCCACCACCACACGAATGCCCATATGGTGTGCGGCTTCTACAAACGCTTTAAATTCGGTATCCACATCTAAATTTAAAGCCGGTTCAGCCAGATTCGGATCAATTTTGTAAGGGTTTTTAATGGCATAAGGTGAGCCTAACGTGCCTTTGTTGCCATCATGACCGATGGACGTGATCGGCAACAAATGAATGGTATTCACTCCCATTTTTTGAATGTAGGGCAGCAAGGCAATCGTTTTTAAAAATGTGCCCGTTTCACGAAAGCCGCTTTCCAGAGGTTCAATAGCAATATGGCCATCGGCATTATGGTCGTAAGCCGTAGTTAAACGCACAAAAATATTGTATATAACAGCTTGTTTTGTCCAGTTGCCATGCGTTGTGGGTACAATTTCAATTTTGGGCGTATTCAGGATTTTTTCAATGATGTTCGGATAGTATTCCGATGGGCAAACCTGCGATTCCGACGTTTTTTCCTCAGTCCAAATGTTTGGCACATGATAGGTTTTGGATTGAGGCAAATGAGTTAGGGCATCTAAAACTTTTTTTAAAGACATAAACAAATGATACTTGGTGGGTCGGTGTAATAATGAAAACCAATAAGGGCAAATATAGCTGAATCTATGCGTAATCTAAAAATGATAATTGAATATGACGGCAGTGATTTTTATGGTTGGCAAAAACAGCCGGAACAGTTGGGCCTGCGAACGGTTCAACATGAATTGGAGAAAGCCGTGCGGCAAATTACCTCTCAAGATCAACTTCAGATAATAGGCGCCGGCAGAACCGATACCGGCGTTCATGCCAAAGGTCAGGTGGCCAATGTAACGATTAAACATCACATTGAATGCAATCGCTTGCACTATGCTTTGAATTGCGTATTGCCGAAGGATATCAACATTGTATCGTTATCCGAAACATCGGAGAACTTCCATGCCAGGTTTGATGCCCTGACTCGAACATATCGGTATTTTATTTCGCAGTTCCCAAGCGTTTTTACCCGGTCATACAGTTTGGTTGAAAATCAGGCACTGGATCAAAAGGCGATGCAGCAGTGCGCCACAATGATTGTAGGAACGCACGATTTTTCGGCGTTTTCAAAGATTTCACCGGATCAACAGAATAAAACATGTTCGGTTTTGAAAGCGCAATGGCGAAGATATGGCCAAAATCAACTGATGTTCGAAATACAGGCGAATCGATTTTTGCACAGCATGGTCAGGTTACTAGTAGGCACGATGATGGACGTCGGGAAAGGCAAGAGAAGTATTTCGGATTTTCAGGAAGTATTAACCGGCAAAAATGTTAAGAGTGCATCGCCAGCTGCACCGCCGAAGGGCTTGTTTTTGTGGCATGTTCAGTATAAGGATGATGGCTAAATGATATATGATAGTTAAGATTCTACCATGACAGATGAGTTTTTAGATGAATGCCCATGAAATTTATTCGGCCTCATTGCCTGCATATAAGTTTATTATTATATTTTTCTAAATTTAAGTAAGATCTTCTTAATAAAATCGGGATCCATCAGCGAATTTAGTTTGCCATTCAGACGACCATATTAAAATCCCCCACATGACATAGTTATTGCCGCGTTTCGATAGGAGCAAGCCAGTTTTTATTGATCCCAAAACCCTAACATAATTATGAAAAAACTGCTGGCGCTTTGCCTAATGCTGTTATTTTTCAACCATAATTCTGTTGCTCAAACGGCAGTTGCGCCTTCGGTTGGTGATGGCTCTGAAAGCAACCCATACCAAATTGCTACCTTAGAAAACCTCTATTGGATAAGCGACCAGGTTCAGAGAGGTAATGCCTTTAGTGGAATATATTTTAGCCAAACCCAGGATATTGATGCATCGGCCACGGCAAGCTGGTTTGGCGGCCAGGGTTGGCAACCGATTGGCGCTTCCAGCTCTCGCCCGTTCTCAGGCACATACAATGGCAATAACCATGTTATAAACGCTCTTACGATAGATCGTGGAGGATATGTCGGGTTATTCGGATATACCAACGGCTCCACAATTGAAAACCTGGGTTTAACCAATGTTGCGGTTAATGGCATCCAAATCGTAGGCGCCCTGGTTGGGGAACATAACAACTCATCATCGCTTTCAAATTGTTTTAGCATTGGCATGGTAACTGCTGGGAATTATGTTGGGGGGTTGGTTGGACGTAGTGAAAATGGGTCATCCATAACAAATTGTTATGCCAACGGTTATGTATCCGGTATTCAGCAAGTAGGCGGGCTGGTGGCCACCAACAATCGTTCAACCATTACAAACAGTTCCAGTGATAGCAGGGTTGAAGGAACCAGTTATGTGGGCGGATTGCTTGGCCACAATTATATCTCTACGGTTTCAAAATGTCAGAGCAGCGGAAGTGTTGAAGGTAGCAGTACAGTTGGCGGATTAGTCGGACGCAGTTATAATTCATCCATATCTGAAAGTTATAGCGCCAGCGATGTGAGCGGAAGTTCAAGTACTGGCGGGCTTTGCGGCTATAATCTAAACTCACCCATTTCAAATTCTTACAGCAGCGGGCGGGTATTTGGTTCAGCCAGTAGTATTGGTGGATTAGTGGGTGTAAATTCCTCAACCATAACCAACTCATTTTGGGATACCGAAAACTCTGGGCAAACGACCAGCGCCGGAGGAACCGGGAAAACCAGCGCAGAGATGAAAACGGCGTCTACATTTCTTTCAGCCGGTTGGGACTTTAAAGATGAAACAGCCAACGGAACCGAAGATATCTGGCAAATCGGGCCCGTCTATAATGATGGCTACCCGGCTTTTTCGTGGCAAACGGCTTCAGGCGCCGCGCCATTGCAGCCTCAAGGTTTAGGAACCGAGTCTGATCCATATCAAATCAGCTCATTGGAAAACCTGTATTGGATCAGCGATGAAGTCCAAAGTGGGCAGTCATTTTCGGGTACGGTCTTCAAACAAATGGTTAATCTGAGCGCCGTTTCAACATTCGGTTGGTTCAGTGGCAAGGGTTGGCAGCCCATAGGTAATGAAACCACTCAATTTGCAGGAACCTACAAGGGAAACAGTACATACATCACCGGTCTCTATATTGACCGGCCATCTGAAGAGCACATGGGGTTATTTGGGTATTGTGAGAATGCTTCTATTGAAAATCTTGGCGTTGTGCAATCCAGAGTTATTGGCGGCACTTATTGCGCAGGTTTGGTAGGCAGCCTTAAAAACTCAGATATCTCGCAGTGTTATAGTTCGGGGTCGATCAGTGGCGCTGCTGCTGTTGGGGGGATGTGCGGCAAAACCACCAATACTGCAAGCATAACGGCAAGTTTCAGCTCATGCTTGGTAAATGGCACACTGGATATCGGCGGCTTGGTGGGCGCCCACACCAATTCCACAATTTCCAACAGCTATAACCAGGGTGCAATAAATGGCGGATCAACAGCAGGCGGGCTGTGTGGTAAAACAGAAAACGCAACAGTGTTTCATTCTTACAGCAATGGCTTGGTGAGCGGTTCGGGCAATGTTGGCGGTTTAATTGGTTCAACCAGCGGTTCAACGGTCACGCATTCATTTTGGGATACCGATAGCTCAGGACAGGCAAGCAGCGCTGCCGGTACAGGCAAAACCGCCGCTGAAATGAAAGACCCCCTGACCTATTTTCTTGTGGATTGGGATTTTACCGATGAAACAATCAATGGTTCAAGCGACGACTGGACGATGGATTTCAATGATCACAACGGATATCCGGCCTTGCATTGGCAGGGTTTTGAGAATATGTTCCAGGAACCCGCCGGTTCGGGTGCTTCTGTTGGCGATCCTTACCTGATCAGCTCGCTTAAAAACTTATGTTGGCTAAGTTTTGCGGTTAAAAAAGGAAACAGCTTTAACGGATACTTTTTCAAACAAACCTCACAGATCAATGCCTCATCAACATCAGCATGGTTTGGCGGCAAAGGATGGTTGCCCGTTGGAAACAGCGTCACAAAATTTTCAGGCGCTTACGATGGCAATGGTCAACTCATATCCGGATTAACAATAAATCGACCTTTAGAAAACCTGATCGGCTTTTTTGGATATGCTGATCAGGCCACAATAGAAAATCTTGGGTTAACCTCGGTAGCTGTTACCGGCAAAGACTCCACCGGTGGTGTGGTTGGCTATATGGAAAACACGTCTATTTTAGGCTGTTTCAGTACCGGATCATTAGTTGGTGGCGCTTCAGTTGGCGGTATTGCCGGCATCGGCGCCACAAACTCATCCCTATCAAACTCATACGCTATGGCGAGTATCAGCGCCGACTCCGTTGCCGGGGGATTGTGCGGCAACATGACTAACTCAACAGTATTCCACTCTTACAGCGCGGGCAGCGTGAATGGAACAAATGATGTTGGCGGTTTGATAGGTTCATTGAGCAGTTCAACCATAACAAACTCATACTGGGATACGGAAGCCTCCGGGCAATCCATCAGCGCCGGCGGAACGGGGAAAACTTCCGCCAGAATGAAAGATATCTTTACCTACTTTTTAAAAGGTTGGGATTTTAAAGATGAATCTCTGAATGGTTCAAACGATTACTGGACGATCCATAGTACAGCGAATTCAGGGTATCCGGCATTGACTTGGCAAGGATTAAGCAACAGTTTTGTTTTTACGCCCCAAGGCTCAGGCTCCGAAGCTGAACCCTATCTGATCAGCACATTGGCACATTTGTATTGGATGAGTGTTGAAGTTCAAGGCGGTAATACGTTTAATGGCGCGTATTTCAAGCAAACAGCGCAAATCAATGCATCGTCTACATCGGATTGGTTTGAAGGGGTCGGTTGGCAGCCCATTGGCAGTTCGTCAACTACGTTTTCCGGTATGTATAACGGCAATGGGCACACCATTGATGGGCTTTACATCTACCGGCCAGCAGAAAACAATATCGGTTTATTCGGCGAAATTGTGGCTACAAGAATAGAAAATCTTGGTCTTTTGAATCTTGATATTACCGGCGCGTCTAACGTAGGCGGCCTTGTCGGGCATAACGGTAACAGCACGATCGAAAACTGCTATACTTCGGGTAGTATCATCGGTCATGATAGAGTTGGCGGTCTTGTTGGGTGGAATTATACCGGTACCGTTCTTGATGAGATTACAACCAAATCCGTGGTGTTTAATGATACGCATAGCATGGTGTCTAATAGCTATGCCTCAGTAAGCGTTAGCGGAAACGAAGTGGTTGGCGGCCTGGTAGGCTTCAGTTATTACAGCACCATAGAATACAGCTATGCCACGGGAAGTGTTAGCGGTAGTTCTTATACCGGCGGCCTGGTTGGAGAACTAAATGGCGGCAATGTTCAAAATTCATTCTGGGACACTGAAACTTCTGGTCAATCGACAAGCGCTGGCGGCGCTGGTAAAACCACAACCGAGATGAAAACTGCGCTTACATTTCTTTTAGCCGGTTGGGATTTTAAGCATGAAGTTGGCAATGGCACAGCCGATACCTGGACGATTCATGGCACAGACAACTCAGGGTATCCGGCTTTAACCTGGCAGGGATTGCGAAACAGCGTTTCGCTGGCGCCTGAAGGCGAGGGTTCTCAAGCAAATCCATACCTTATCTCGTCCTTGGAAGATTTATACTGGATAGCGGTTCAGGTTCAGCTGGGCCAAAATTTTTCTGGCAACTATTTCTTACAAACCCAGACCATAGATGCCTCATCTACTTCGGGTTGGTTTAATGGGACCGGTTGGAAACCGATTGGCGAGGGCAGCAGTCTCAGGTTCTCGGCCACTTATTATGGTAATCATCATACCATCAAAGGCCTGTATATCCATAGGCCTTCTTCAGATTATATGGGGTTATTTGGCTATGCCAGGGACGCAACCATTAAAGACTTAAGCTTAGATTCGGTTATGGTTACAGGTCGTGGATATAATGG
This sequence comes from Chloroherpetonaceae bacterium, assembly GCA_028277445.1. Classification (GTDB taxonomy): domain Bacteria; phylum Bacteroidota; class Chlorobiia; order Chlorobiales; family Chloroherpetonaceae; genus JANQGG01. The sequence continues at coordinate 8,534 of JANQGG010000039.1, forward strand.
TGGATTGGTTGGGTATCTCTATGAATCCACAATAACCAATTGCAATAGTCAAGGAATCGTAAACGGTATCTCTTCTTACACAGGTGGATTAATTGGATATATGTACCGTTCCACAATCTCAGACAGCTACACTACAGGTAGTGTGCATGGCATAAGCAGGACAGGCGGTTTGGTTGGCTTTTCAAATTCATCCAATATATCCCATTGCTACAGTACCGATAGTGTGTTTGCTGCAAGTAATTATACCGGCGGTTTGGTTGGACAAAGCAGCCAATCAACACTTTCTTACTGCTATAGCGCCGGATATGTAAAGAGCACGTCTTACCATGCTGGTGGTCTTGTGGGTAGTAACTTTTCTAACTCAACCATTGAACACAGCTACTCTCGAAGTGAGGTACAGGGATTGTATTATGTGGGTGGTTTAGCCGGAACCAGCTACAATAACGCAACGATCACAAGCAGCCAAAGCTCCTGCTCTATACAGGGTGAACGTTATGTAGGCGGTATTGCGGGACAAAATAATGAACAGGCTTCCATCATTAATTGTAACAATACCGGATATGTGAATGGACGAGACTACACAGGTGGATTAGTTGGCTATAATAACAATAGTCCAACCATTATAACCAGCTATAATAATGGCGCTGTTGAAGGAAGAAGTTACATTGGCGGTCTGATTGGCCAAAGTCGTAACGGTTCTGTTTCGAACTGTTATAACTCCGGTAAAGTAAGTGCAACAAATTCTTATGCTGGCGGTCTTGTAGGATTTAACTACAGCGCCTCAAACATCACAAATTGTTTCAGTACGGGTCAAGTCAATGGCTCTCTCAACCTTGGAGGTCTGGTTGGTTATAACTTAACCTCAACCATAACCAACTCCTTCTGGGACACTGAGACTTCAGGACTTGAAACCAGCGCTGGCGGCGTCGGAAAAACCACAGCCAAGATGCATAGCCTTGCTACCTTTACCGATACCGACTCCCTGGGGCTTGATCAGGCCTGGGACTTTCTGGATAATCCCAATGACGATGCCGGCAACGACGATCATTGGGATTTCAATTCAGCGATTGGCGGTTACCCCTATCTGGCCTGGCAGCGCAGCCATATGGCAACCATTCTTTCAGGAAACACCGCTCAGCATATGTTTCCTGCAGCCGGCATTGCCCTGCAATTTACCATTGGCAATACCGGTGATATTGAGTTAAACATTTCCAGAATTGATTCCATGCCAAGCATCGTTGGCTCTCTGCCCAGCGGCGTTCTGAACCTTTCGCAGCGTTACTGGTCAGCCACAGTAGATTCAGGCATAGCCGATGGCACGTATAATATTATCATTGATATCTCAGGCCTAAACGGGATTGACAACTGCACCAGCTTAAAAGTGCTGAAACGCGCCGATAGCAGCTCGGCATGGCTGGATGTGGAAACCCTTGGCGGAACACTCGTCTATGATTGCCCCAATACCATCACCGTGATTGGTTTAACCGGTTTTTCCGATTTTGTGATCGGTGGCGGTAGTGATAACCCATTACCTGTTGAACTGGCCGGTTTTTCAGGTAACTCAACTTCAAACGGCATTGAATTAACCTGGCAAACCCAAACCGAAACCAACAATGCAGGGTTTGTGCTTCACAGAAATGGCATTGAAATTGCCAGCTACGAAAACACTGAGGCTTTAAAAGGACACGGCACCTCGTCGCAAAAGCAAACTTATGGGTTTGTTGATGCCGATGTCAGCTTGGAGGAAACATACACGTATGAACTTATTAGTGTGGACTATTCCGGGATTAAGCATAGCTACGATAAAACCGTTGAAGTCAGGGTAACCGAAGCCATAGAACTCCAAAGGCCTTATGAATATGCATTGCATCAGAACTATCCGAACCCGTTTAATCCCGCCACCACCATCAGCTTTGTGATGAAAAAAGCAGGAGTGGCAAGTTTAAAGGTTTATGACGTACTTGGGCGGGTGGTGTTGAACGAGTCAATAGAAGCCGAACGGGGGCCGAATGTGTATAACTTCAATGGACAAAACTATTCAAGCGGTGTGTATTTCTACCAGCTGAACACCGAAGGTTTTAGCAAAACCCTGAAAATGATGCTCGTCAAGTAAAATGATGACTGATAAATTATGAATTGAGGCCGGCAGTAATGCTGGCCTTTTTTTAGTGTTATTAATCCGGTGGGTATTGTTTAGGAATTGGAATCGTTGAAGTGTTTAAAAAAATCGGACAAGGAGCTTGCCGAAATACATGTGCTGAGCGGAGCCGAAGTGCCGATTTTGCCTATAGTTTTCCTTTCGGCATGCTCC
>JANQGG010000046.1 GCA_028277445.1 Chloroherpetonaceae bacterium
GCTCAGCATAAACTCCACGAAGAAGCAATCCAGATGCATTTTCTGGATCGCCGCACGCCTTACAGGCGTTCGCGATGACCTGTTAAAAAATAATTCGTCATTTCTTTTTTGTGTTTTTGACTTTTAAAATGCCTGACTAGTGATGAATTGCCCTGTGGCAAGCCACGGGGTATCAGAAGTCATGCCGGATTTGATCCGGTATCCTGAAGCATAATCTTTAGTCTTTCAGTAAGATTCTGGATAGTCTATTTGCAGTAAGCTATGGGGTATTGAACCCATTTCAGAATAAATCACCTTGGTTTTTACTGAAATTTAGTGTATCAATTTGGCGTTTTAATTGTATGTTTATTTCTCAATAATGTTTAATTGATCGTTTTCATCTCAAACATTTCGAAAACATTTAACACACAATTTAATGCGAGCGCTATTATTTGTTGCTGCTAAAGCCTTGTTAAACATATGCCTGCCGTTGGTGTTTGTTGCCTTCTCATTTCAAAATGCAACTGCCCAATACTTTTCATTCGGTAAAAATAAGGTTCAATATGAAGTGTTTGACTGGAAGTATGTTCAATCCGAGCACTTTGATGTGTATTTCACCCAAGGGGGCGATTATTTGGCAAAATTTACCGCAGATGTTGCTGAAGGCGCCTATCAAACCATCCGAAAGGATTTTCGCCATGAAATCAACAATCGAATAGCCATTATCATCTTCAAATCCCATAACGATTTTCAGCAAAATAATGTGATCCGCCAATACCTTGGTGAAGGCATCGGAGGCGTAACCGAGCTTTATAAAAACCGCGTGGTTATCCCTTTTGAAGGCGACTACCGCAAGTTCCGCCATGTCATCCATCACGAGCTGATCCATGCTGTAATTAATGATTTGATATATGGCGGCTCGCTTCAAAATGCCATTGTTAATAACATTCGTACTAACATACCGCTATGGTTTAATGAAGGTATTGCCGAGTTTGAATCGCTGGAGTGGGATACCAATTCCGATATGTTTATCAGCGATGCTATTTTGAGCAATTATCTCCCTGAAATTTCAAGGCTTGGCGGCTATTTTGCCTATCGTGGCGGGCAATCGGTTTTTCGATACATTTCCAAAAAGTATGGCCGCGAAAAAATTGGCGAGATCATGCAACGTCTGAGAGCTACGCGCAATGTTGATCGTGCATTCAAGCGCGCATTGGGTTTGGATGTTAAAGAGCTTTCGGAAAAATGGCAGCGCGATCTGAAAGTCATCCATTGGCCGGAAATTGCTCGACGTGAAGATGTAAACGCCATCATGAAAAAACTCACCGATCATGAAAAAGATGGCAGCGGCTATAACACCTCCCCGTCAATTTCACCCCAAGGTGATAAATTTGCATTCATAACCGATCGAAGCGGGTACTTTGAAATTTATATTGGTTCAACCATCAAAAAAGATCAGTTTCGATCACTTGTCAGCAGCCAGGATTCTCGCGACTTTGAGCAGCTTAAAATCCTAACGCCCGGCATCACCTGGTCACCCGATGGTTCAAAAATCGCTTTGGCTACAAAAGCCGGGAACAGCGATGCCATCATGATATTGGATATTGAAGAAGGCGATTCGGAAAAAATCACATTTGATCTGGATGGCATTTTTTCTGTGAACTGGTCGCCAAACGGTAATGCTTTAACATTTGTGGGTAGTAAAAACTACAAAAGCGACATTTATGTGTATAAGTTTAAAACCAAATCGCTTAAGAACGTTACCGCTGATGTTTATTCGGATAGCGACCCGACATGGTCGCCCGATGGCAAAGCCATTTATTTTTCATCCGATCGTACCCATCATCTGAATGAACGCAAACCGATTTTAGCAAGCCTTGAAAATCCGGTAAAGAATCCGCTTTCTCCAGTAAAAATGCAAATGCATAATTACTCACAAACGGATTTGTATGCTTTGGATGTAGCCACGCAAAAAATCACTCGGCTTACTTCAACTGAGGGCGTTGATGAATCTTCGCCAATAAGTTCACCCGATGGCAAACATTTGTTGTTTATATCCGATTTGAATGGCGTTTATAACGTTTATCGTTTGGATTTATCCAATCCAACATTCAACCTTTCTGCTAACGGTAAACCCGGTTACCGACCTATCACGAATCTTTTAACCGGCTTGCGTCAAATTTCCTTATCGAAAGACGGCTCCAAACTTCTGGGTGTTGGCCTCAATAAAGGCGGGTTTGATATCTACATGCTGCGAATGCCGTTTTCCAGATCAATCAAACCCGGCGACCTCACTTCGAATGGACAGCTTATTAAAACCCAATGGGGAAAGCAAATGGCTCAAACCAGGATGTCGCATTTTGCTAGTGTCACCAGCAAAAAACTTAAAAAAGAGCCTGTTGTTAAAAAATTGCCCAAAGTATTTAATACGTCTTTAAACGAAACTATGTTGGTCTTTAAACAAACTGACACAACTGAGGCATATCCTATAGCTGTAAAAGACACATCAAAAGCTGAAACAGAAAAAGCTGTTGAAGATGTTGATCTCGATCTGAAAAATTTCGTGTTTGATAAAAACTTCGTTGAGTCGTTCAATCAGGAGCAAAAAGAAAAAAAGGAAGAGAAAAAACCTAAAAAGGAACAGTTTGGCGAACGACGCGATGAATCGGGTGAGTATGAAATCAAAAAATACAAGCTTTCCTTTTCGCCCGATATCGTTTATGGCAGCGCTCAATACGATGCGTTGTATGGCGCCAGCGGTGCGGCCCTGTTTTCGTTTAGCGATCTCTTGGGCAATCACAATATTACCATATTTACGAATCTGCAAATCGACCTGCAAAACAGCGATTACGGTTTGAGTTATCTATACCTTCCCCATCGTATCAACTATGGGTTAAGCGCTTTTCACCAGGCGCGTTATCTGGGCATTGAAGCCTCGGATGGTTTTACGGATTTTTATCGATATCGAATTTATGGCGCTACGGGCCTTGCCTCGTACCCGTTGGATCGTTTTAAACGGTTGGATTTCGCACTCTCGTTTCTGACGCTTTCGAAAGAAAATTTGGATCGCGATACGGGGAATGAAACCGTGAGTTTTTTGAACCCATCGTTAAGTTTCGTTCATGACAACACCTTGCAATGGCTTTACGCGCCGCTTTCGGGAACGCGTTACGGCATTAATTTTTCGGGATCGTATGGCGAAAAAGTGAAGTTTGGAACAATATTAGCCGATTATAGAACCTACATGAATTTCTGGAAATACTACTCGTTTGCGTTCCGGCTTTCCGGCGCATACAGTTTCGGAGAAACGCCTCAAAAGTTTTTTATCGGTGGCACGCAAAACTGGATCAACCGCAAGTTTGAAGATGATGCCATCCCGGTAGAAGAAATCCAGGACTTTATCTTTACCACGCCGGCCATCCCGCTTCGTGGATACAATTATAATGCAGCCAACGGCAACCGGTTTGCACTGGCTAATATGGAACTGCGGTTTCCGTTTTTACAATATTTAGCGTTTGGCCCGGTACCCATCCCATTTTACTATGTTGAAGGGGTCTTATTTACCGATCTTGGTTCGGCGTGGAACAACAGCTCGTTTCGTGGCACAATAAAAAATGAAAATGGAAACCGCCGTCTGAACGATCTGCTCTGGGGCTACGGTTGGGGCGTGCGAACGGTTTTGCTTTACTTCATCATCCGGTTCGATATGGCCTGGGCTAACGACTGGAGCGGCTCATCCAAACCGATATTTTACATTTCTCTGGGTAGTGATTTTTAACACAGGTATGAGAGTGACGGCTTTAGCTGACAGTGAGAAATTCACTGTTTAGGCAATGACAAAGATGTTTGAGACCACCGCACAACTTATGCCGTTCACTCAATATACAAGTTATGCAGAGAGTATACCAATTTTTACAAATATTTAGTTTCTCTTCACTTTGTAACGAATAAAGGCTAACAAAAACGTAATCAGCCAAAAGACAATTGAAAAAGTGATATAAACAGCCTGGGCATCAGTGTCAAAAACTAGTGCATTTGCAGCATCAAAAAACCTGCCCTCATCATTGTAATCCAGCCTATACTTCTGAACTGCTATAATTGATATAACTAATGATAAAGTTCCTGATATATAAGCAAAAATTAATAATAGCTTCCTCAAGAAGTTTCTCATTCTTTTACTGCAATTTTAAACCCTTCAAACATGCATAACGGACCTAGCTTAGTGGCGCCGGCCAAATTGCTCCGCCTGGAAATTCATGCCTCAGCTGTAGGCGTCCACTAGAGCGTGATGTTAGGTTGCCTTTTACTTCGCAAGGTTTACAAAATTTTATTTTAACCTGTATGTTTTACCGATTTACTGCCCCATGTCACAGTTACAGCAGCTGCGGTCGTTAATATGATGCTGCAAAGTAAAACTGAACCCCAGGGAATGATTGCCTTTATTTCAGGAAATATCACAAGAGAAGTGTTGTCGGCTGCGTGGAAAAGGATCGCTGCAAAAACACTTTTTCCTGTATTATTGAATATCCACACTATTAGGATTCGAGCTCCGATGAGCATGATAATTTGCATTATTAAGACAACCAGATCCTCCAGCATAAATACCAAAAATGGAATATGCCAGAGTGACCAGATCACACCTAAAACCAGCGCAGCTTTGAGAGATCCAATTCCTTCCTGAAGAGGCTCGAAAACATATCCCATCCAGCCGACTTCTTCTCCTGCTGCCAATATAAAAAAGAACAAAAAAACTGCCGGCAATGATATCAATGGGCTCATGGCTGGAGGAAACTGAGCGCTGGATAGAACCAATATTGTTATAGACACCATATAAATCAACGGCGATAGGAAAAGGATAACTAAATACCACAGGCTCTTTGTGATGCGCTTGAAGTCAAAAATTCTACTCAACAACTTCTTTGGACCCTGGCTACCATGTTCTCGTGATGTTAGAATTAATGCAGATGCAATTGGTGTGAAGGTAAATAAGGCGATATACATAGCCCCCATCTCGGGTTCACCGAAAATATGCAAGTAGGCAAGTGCGTTAAGAATATAGAACGGCACCGAAAATAGAAAAGTAAGGGCGAAGAATGCTACCGTTGAGTTTTTTGTTCTAGACGAATTTAGCATATCGTTAGGTAGTGTAAAATAAACTCTGTCTGGTAAGGTTATAAAGATAAAATAAATCTATCGCCAAATCGGATAGATAATTGTTGAACGGTTAAGGCCCAATTTTGAAGTGGATGCGTCCATTTTTTTGAGATATTCTGCACGGCCAGATAAATCAACTTCATTAAAGCCATATCACTGGGAAATGCCCCCTTGGTTTTGGTGACTTTCCGGATTTGACGATGAAACCCTTCTACCGCATTAGTGGTGTAAATCAACCGGCGAATATGGTCATCATATTCAAAATAAGTGGTGAGTTTGTCCCAATTGGTTTGCCAGGATTTGATGACAACCGGATATTTCTGACCCCATATCTCATCGAGCCTTGTTAATTGCGCTTCAGCCTGCATTTTCGTAGCGGCTTGATAGACCCTTTTTAAATCCTTCATGAATATCTTTTGATCTTTGGAAGCGACATACTTGAGACTGTTACGTACCTGATGAACTATACAGGATTGGACTTCTGTTTGGGGAAAGATACTGGTTATCGCCTCACTAAATCCCTTTAAGTTATCAATGCTGGCAATGAGAATATCTTCAACCCCTCTTTGTTTTAAGTCGGTTAAAACGCTAAGCCAAAACCGGGCGCCTTCACTTTCCGAGACATACATCCCGATGAGTTCTTTATATCCCTGTGCATTAATAGCCAGAATATTATACACCGCGCGAGGCTTCACCCGGCCGTCTTCCCTGACTTTATAATGCATCGCATCCAGCCATACCATAACATACAATGAGTCAAGCTGACGACTTTGCCAGGCTTTGACCTGGGGAATAACACGATCGGTAATCTCGCTTAATGTTGTTGCTGATAGATCCACATCATACATCTCCTGTATGTGGCTTTGGATATCGCGAAAGCTCATTCCCAAACCATATAACCCGATGATTTTTGGCGCTAAATTATCAGCCAGTACCGTTTGACGTTTCTTAACCAGTTGGGGATCAAAGTTGCTGTGACGATCTTGTGGGGTAGAGACTTCCAGCTCCCCTGAAGATGTCTTTAGGGTTTTTGATTTCTTGCCGTTTCGCTTGTTACCGGTTTTGCGTTCCAAGTCATCCAAATGACCTTGCATTTCAGCTTCCAAAGCGCTTTCAATAAATTGTTTGAGAGGGGGGCAAATACCCCGTCTTTACCGGTTAAGCTTTGACCGGTTTTGAGTTGCTCCAGGGCTTTCTTTTGCAGTCGTTTAAATTCTTCAGATTCCATTTTTCTCTGTCTTTTAGGTTTTTGCTTAATTTACCTTAGACAGACTTCATTTTACAGTCTCTATCGTTATCTTTTCGCAAATAAAACTGATGAATTTACCGGCGACCTAACGTTAAATTAACTGGCAACCGACGTTAAGATGGAGGTTGCTGAATCTTGTATGCATTGTCTTTTGCCGATTCGTTCCATTACCCCGAGCTTAAGGTTGTCCGTGTTTAATGGCTTGTTATCTCTTTGATATTTTAAAGATAATCTCGGATTTCATGTGTAAATCTACAGGGAAAGGCTGGAAGGAAAACTCTTTATTCCGACAGCTTGTCATTGAGTTATACTGTTCTTCCCTTGATTTCCATTTTGTTTTTTCATGTTTTAAAAGGGGCCAAGCCATTGCCAACTTTTTATTTTCGATTAACCATGTTGGGTCAAACAGAGAAATTTCAACCACTTGATTAGCTGATTCTATTGAACCATCATAATCCATTAAACCCATTTCCCAATGGTCCTTAAATTGCCCAATAAAGTCTTCTCTTGTTATTGATGAATGACCACTACTGTCAGTTTTGTCGAGTAAAATATAGTAAGGATTTTTTCTGCCAGCACTGACTTTAAGTTGTAGAATTATGCCCCCCAAATTTGTGCACAGATCACATTGTATTTCAGCTTTGATTTTTGAAGGAACTTTCAATTGGTTTCCTTTCTTTTTCGAGATAACACTATGCTCAGCTGCGTTTTGAGGAGCTTGCGACGAAAAACATCAGCTGTAGCAACTTGTTAGCAAAGATTTTGAAAAATCCGCAATATAGCAAGACTTATCCACAATTGAAGTTCACGTGTTTTATCATTTTCGATATATT
>JANQGG010000018.1 GCA_028277445.1 Chloroherpetonaceae bacterium
CACGCCTTCCAGGCGTTCGCGATGACCCGTTAAAAAGTAATTCGTCATTTCCGTTTTGTCTTTTTGGCTTCCATTGCCAAAAATTTGTACTTCTAATGATCGATTTGAGATTATATTTAATAAAAAAGTTAATGATTTAGAGAAAACAGGTTTACAATGAATGTTCATCAGATTCCAGAAATTGAAAGATTAAGTGTACCGGAAAAAATTCTTCTGATTGAGGACTTATGCGATAGTATTACCTCAGAAGAAACGAAAATACCTATACCTCAAAGCCACATTGAAGATTTTTAGATAAGGCAGCAAAGATACGATTCTAATCCCGGTAGTCTTTTATCTCTTGAAGAACTTCAGGCAAGAGTAGCAAAACGAAAATGAAATATACCCTTTAATCTTATCCCCCTTTACTAAGTTTGAAAATAACTATCATACAAATATGTGGAATGTTGTGTATTTCTACTTAAATGTAGGGATATAATTATTCTCTCATCTTTCAAATTCATCAATAAATCCCAAATTAGACTCTTCGCTTCGCTCGGAATTACTTATCGCTTTTGACTTTTCAACCAATATAGACTTGGCTGAAACCACCATCAGGATAAAACAACGTGAAATCCTACCATCCAAAAATCCTTCAAATCTTAATGTGGGGATGTTTTGGCACGCATATTGCTTAGTGTATTTAAACTATTTAGGTTTATGGTTATTTAACCCTAAATATTTTAAATGCAGATAAAACTTGAACTAAAATTAATAAACATGAGAAAAGTAGCAATTTACGGAAAAGGTGGAATCGGAAAATCAACCACAACTCAAAATACAGTGGCAGGATTGGCCGAAATGGGCAAAAAGGTGATGGTGGTCGGATGTGATCCTAAAGCTGATTCAACGCGTCTTTTACTTGGCGGTTTAACCCAAAAAACCGTTTTAGATACACTTCGTGAAGAAGGTGAGGATGTAGAACTGGAAGATATCATGAAAGATGGATTTAGTGAATCCCGTTGTGTGGAATCCGGTGGTCCCGAACCAGGCGTTGGATGTGCAGGACGTGGAATTATCACGTCGGTAAACCTTTTGGAGCAGCTTGGCGCTTATGACGAAGACCAGGATTTGGATTATGTCTTCTACGATGTACTTGGCGATGTTGTATGCGGTGGTTTTGCCATGCCGATACGTGATGGAAAAGCCCAGGAAATCTACATCGTAGTCAGCGGTGAAATGATGGCGATGTATGCAGCAAACAACATCTGCAAAGGTATCTTGAAATATGCTGATGCAGGCGGCGTTCGTTTGGGTGGTTTGATTTGTAACAGCCGTAAGGTTGATAATGAAAAGGAAATGATCCAGGAGCTTGCCCGACAGTTAGGTACTCAAATGATCCACTTTGTTCCTCGCGATAACATGGTGCAACGCGCTGAAATCAACCGTAAAACCGTGATCGACTACGATCCAGCACACAATCAGGCAGACGAATATCGCACACTGGCTAAGAAAATTGATGATAACAAAATGTTCGTTGTGCCTAAACCGCTGACCATTGATGAGCTAGAGAAATTACTAATTGATTTCGGTATCGCTAACTGATTTAAAACACAAAAAAGGAGAATTCAATATGATTATGATTCGTGCCATTATTCGGCCAGAAAAAGTAAGCGCAGTTCTTGATGGGTTGTTAGAGGCAGGTTATCCGGCAGTAACAAGAGTCAATGTTGTGGGTCGAGGTAAGCAGCGTGGTATTAAAGTTGGCGATGTAACCTATGATGAATTACCTAAAGAAATGCTTTTGATTGTTGTACCGGATGCGGATAAGGAGTTTGCTTTAAAAGCCATTATGGAAAATGCCAAAAGCAGCGATAAAGGGTCATTCGGTGATGGAAAAATTTTCATTTCCAAAGTTTCTGAAGTCTATACCGTAAGCACCGGCGAGCAGGAAACCGATCCGTTAAGCGTGGAAGAACTCAAGGAGGTATAAATGAAAGAGATAACTGCAATTATACGCATCAATAAGATGAACGAAACCAAAAAAGAGCTTATTAATGCCGGGATTTCGGCCTTTACTGCCTCCGGGCGGGTAATGGGCCGAGGTAAAGGCCAGGTTCATTACGATATCCTCAAAGGCGCTGAAGCAGGTATGCCCGAAGCCATTGAGCAACTGGGCGGCCCACCTCGCTTGATTTCAAAGCGTTACTTGGTAACCGTAGTTAGTGATCATATGGTAAAACCGGCAGTGGAGGCCATTATCAAAGCCAATCAAACAGGTAAGCCAGGAGATGGGAAAATTTTTGTAACCGACATTGACGAAGCCATTCGCGTTAGAACCGGAGAATCCGGCGACGTGATTTTGGATTAAGATGTAAACGAGTAAAGTGGAGGAATAATCAAATGTCAGTAAAACGATTTATGCCGGATGCTTCCAAACTAAAGGAAGAGATTTTGGAGAAGTACCCAACGAAAGTTGCTAAAAAGCGCGGCAAAGGTATTGTAATTAACGATCCTGAACAGCCTAAGGAGATTCAAGCCAATATTAGAAGCATTCCTGGCATAATTACACAAAGAGGTTGCTGCTACGCCGGTTGTAAAGGTGTGGTACTCGGCCCGACCCGTGATATTATTAATATTGTTCATGGCCCGATCGGTTGCAGCTACTATGCGTGGCTGACCCGACGAAATCAAACTCGCCCTGAAACTCTAGAGGATGAAAACTTCATCACCTACTGTTTTTCTACGGATATGCAGGAAGATCATGTGGTGTTTGGTGGTGAAAAGAAACTGGCTAAAGCTGTTGATGAAGCCTACGAACTGTTTCATCCCAAAGCCATTGCCATTCACTCAACCTGTCCGGTTGGTTTGATCGGGGACGATATTCATGCTGTTGCCAAAAAAGCAACCGCAAAATTCGGTGATTGTAATGTATTTGCGTTCAGTTGTGAAGGTTATAAAGGCGTTAGCCAATCCGCGGGTCACCACATTGCAAACAACGGATTGTTCAAACATGTGATTGGCCGCGATAATACCGAACGCGAAGGTAAATATAAAATCAACCTGCTTGGTGAGTATAACATCGGTGGCGACAGTTTTGAGTTGGAGCGTTTATTTGAAGAATGCGGTATTACCCTTGTTTCAACCTACAGCGGTAACTCAACATACAATGATTTTGAAAACTCACATATGGTTGATCTGAACCTGGTGATGTGCCACCGTTCTATCAACTATGTTGCTGAGATGATGGAAGATAAATACGGCGTGCCATGGATCAAAGTCAATTTCATCGGCGCCGAATCCACGGCGAAATCACTTCGCAAAATTGCCGAATACTTTGAAGATGCCGATATGATCCAGAAGGTCAATGAAGTGTGCGAGCGTGAGCTTTCAAAAGTTAAAGTCAGCCTGGAAGAAGCCAAGCCTAAAACCGATGGAAGACTGGCGATGCTCTTTGTGGGCGGTTCTCGCGCTCACCATTACCAGGAACTTTTCAAGGAACTGGGTATGAAAACGGTGGCTGCTGGTTATGAGTTTGCTCACCGCGACGACTACGAAGGTCGCGAAGTGATTCCAAGCATCAAGATTGATGCCGATAGTAAAAACATCGAAGAATTAAAAGTTGCTCAGGATCCTGAGTTATACAAGAAACGCCTTACCGAAGAAGATGTTGCTGAAATGAAAGAAAAAGGTATCGAGTTTGCCGATTACAAAGGCATGATGCCTGATATGGATCATCAAACCTTCGTTATTGATGACATCACTCATTACGAAACTCACAAACTCATTGAAGCTTACAACCCGGATGTTTTCTGTGCAGGTATTAAAGAAAAATACGTGATCCAGAAAATGGGTGTGCCTTTAAAGCAGCTTCACAGTTACGATTACGGTGGACCTTATGCCGGATTTGAAGGCGCGGTAAATTTCTACAAAGATATCAGCCGTATGGTTTCCAGCCGGGCCTGGAAGTTAGTAAAAGCGCCTTGGCAGAAAGAAAAAGAAACAACACCAGAAATAACCGCGACCTATGTCGCCTAGAAGGAAAGGAAACGATTAAGAAATGTTACTAAGACATACAACGAAAGAGATCAAAGAAAGAGAGGGGCTGACGATAAATCCTGCTAAAACCTGTCAACCCATAGGCGCCATGTATGCAGCCTTAGGTATTCACGGTTGTTTGCCCCACAGTCACGGTTCGCAGGGATGTTGTTCATACCATCGAAGTATGCTTACCCGGCACTTCAAAGAGCCGGTCATGGCGGCTACCAGTTCATTTACTGAAGGCGCGTCGGTATTTGGCGGTCAGGCCAACTTACTGCAAGCCATCAACAATATCTTTACCATTTATGACCCTGAGTTGATTGCCGTGCATTCAACCTGTTTGTCAGAAACAATTGGCGACGATTTAAAACAGATTGTCACCAAAGCCAAAGACGATGGTAAAGTACCTGAAGGTAAAGAAGTGACTTATGCCAGCACGCCAAGTTTTGTTGGCTCGCATGTGACAGGCTACGCCAATATGGTGGCAGGTATGACCCAGCAATTTGCTGAAAAATCCGAGACCCAGTTGGATAGAACCAATATTGTGGCCGGGTGGATGGAACCTTCGGACATTCGTGAAATTAAACGACTGGCTAAAGAACTTGCCGCAGAGATACTGCTTTATCCGGATGTAACGGATGTTCTGGATACGCCGCAAACCGGTAAGCACGATATGTATCCTAAAGGTGGGGTGACAGTTGAACAGATGAAAACGTTAGGTGATTCCAAATCCACCATTTCATTGGGCAATTTCACAGCAGAAGCCGCTGCCATAGCCCTTGAAAAGAAATGTGGCGTGGGTTTTGTTTCCGAAGATATCCCGGTAGGCATATCAGCTACAGACCGATTCCTGATGGCGCTTTCAAAAGCTGCTGGTGTTGAAATTCCTCAATCCATCACCGACGAACGCGGTCGCCTGGTTGATATGATCACCGATATGCAACAGTATTTCCATGGTAAAAAAGTTGCCGTGTTTGGTGATCCCGATTGGATCGTTCCTTTATGTGAATTTCTGGTTGAGCTCGATATGAAACCGGTCCATGTGTTAAGCGGAACGCCTGGCAAACGGTTGGATAAACGCTTGCATGAACTATTAGATATGGATGTGCCTGACGCCAACATTAAAAATGGCGCAAGCGCTGATCTGTTCTTACTGCATCAGTGGATCAAAAACGAGCCGGTTGACCTCTTAATCGGTAACACACATGGTAAGTTCATTGCCCGAGATGAAGATATCCCGTTCATTCGCTTTGGATTTCCGATCATTGATCGCGTTGGCCACAGCTACTTCCCAAATGTTGGCTACTCCGGCGCGATGCGCATTGTTGAAAAACTCTTGATGGCCATCATGGACCGTCAGGATCGCGATGCTCCCGAAGAGCGATTTGAACTGGTGATGTAATTTTAACGAAAGGGTAAATGATAATGGAATCAATTGAAATTTTAGAAGGACGTAAAAAGCAGATCTACCAGAAAGAGCAAAACACCGAGCAATTTGATATGACTTGCGATACCAAAAGTCTATCAGGCTCGGTGAGCCAAAGGGCTTGTGTGTTCTGTGGATCGCGCGTGGTTCTTTATCCGGTCGCCGATGCCCTTCATGTGGTGCATGGCCCTATCGGATGTGCCGCTTATACGTGGGATATCAGGGGGGCCGTTTCCTCAGGCCCTGAACTTCATCGTATGAGTTTTTCAACGGATTTAAAGGAAATGGATGTCATTTATGGCGGTGAAAAGAAGCTGTATGCATCCTTGATAGAACTCATTGATCAGTATCAGCCAAAAGCAGCGTTTATCTATTCAACCTGTATTATTGGATTGATTGGCGACGATATTGATGCGGTATGTAAGAAGGTCACTCAGGAAAAAGATTTACCGGTGCTTCCGGTGCACTCCGAAGGGTTTAAAGGAACCAAGAAAGACGGCTACGCAGCCGCATGTAATGCATTAATGAAGATAGTCGGTACCGGCTCTACCGAAGGCATCAGCCCATACAGCTTAAACATTCTTGGTGAGTTTAACCTGGCCGGTGAAGCTTGGATCATCAAAGATTATTACGAGCAAATGGGATTGGAAGTGGTAGCAACAGTTACCGGCGACGGCCGCGTGGATGACATCCGCCGTTGCCATGGCGCATCGCTGAATGTGGTGCAGTGCTCCGGCTCGATGCTCAAGCTCGCCAAAATGATGAAAGAAAAGTATGGCGTGCCCTACATCCGGGTGTCTTACTTCGGAATTGAAGACATGTCCAAGGCGCTTTACGATGTAGCCAAGCATTTCAACAAAAAACCGGAAATTATGGATAAAGCCAAGAAATTGGTGAGCAAGGAAGTCTCTGAGATGTATCCCAAACTGGCAAAATTCAAGAAAGCGTTAAATGGAAAACGCGCTGCCATTTATGTAGGTGGGGCGTTCAAAGCGTTTTCACTGATAAAAGCGCTTAGATATTTAGGAATGAAAGTGGTTCTTGCCGGATCGCAAACGGGTAACAAAGATGATTACAACATGCTTAAAGATTTGTGTGATGAAGGCACTGTGATTGTGGATGATTCAAATCCGGTTGAACTATCAAAATTTGTATTGGAGAAAGAAGCCGATCTCATTATTGGCGGCGTTAAAGAACGACCCATTGCCTATAAGCTGGGTGTTGGATTTTGCGATCATAACCATGAGCGTAAAATACCATTGGCCGGTTTCGTAGGCATGTTCAATTTCGCAAGGGAAGTTTATCAATCCGTCACGAGTCCCGTATGGCAGTTTGCTCCAAGAAAAGGAGGTTTAGGATGAGTACAGCAAAAGCAGCAACGCAAAATGCCTGCCAGCTATGCACGCCGCTTGGAGCCTGTTTGGCGTATCGCGGTATAGAAAAATGTGTGCCGTTTTTGCACGGTTCGCAAGGATGCGCCACCTACATTCGGCGCTATATGATCAGCCATTACAAAGAACCGGTGGATATAGCCTCTTCAAACTTCAGTGAAGATACGGCTGTATTTGGCGGAAGCCGAAACCTGAAGATCGGGTTGCAAAATGTGACCAAGCAATACAAGCCCGAAGTCATTGGCCTTGCCACCACTTGTCTCTCCGAGACGATTGGCGACGATGCTGGCATGATCCTCAAAGAATATTTAAGTGAGTTTAAGAACGGCAGTCCATTACCGGTTATGATCCATGCCAGCACACCCAGCTACATGGGCTCGCATATTGATGGTTTTCATGCTGCGGTACGCTCAACGGTGAAAACCCTGGCCGAAGAAGGCCCATCAGGCAAGCATGTCAATGTATTCCCGAATATGGTTTCACCCAGCGACTTGCGCTATTTGAAAGATGTGTTTGAGGCATTTAAATGTGAGATGGTGATGCTGCCGGACTATTCTCAGACCCTGGATGGCGGACCATGGGGAGAGTATCACCGTATTCCCAAAGGCGGAACACCGGCCAGCGCGTTAAAGAAAACCGGGCAAGCCAAAGTAAGCCTAGAGTTTGGCGCCACTTTGCAGTCCGAAAAATCTGCTGCCGGGTATCTGGAAGAAGCCTTTGGCGTGGCATCCTACAAGATGGGATTACCCATTGGCATTAAAGCTTCTGATGAGTTCTACGCCTTTTTGGAAAAAGTTACCCAAACGCCGCTTCCTGAGAAATTTGCTGATGAACGCCGCCGATTGGTGGATTCCTATGCCGATGGTCATAAATATGTCTTTGAAAAACGCGCGGTGGTTTATGGCGAAGAAGATTTAGTGGTGGCCATGGCAGGATTTTTAAGAGAGATCGGCATCATTCCTGTGCTTTGTGCTTCAGGTGGGAAAAGCGGATTTCTGAAACAGCGTTTGGAAGAGATCATCCCCGATCTGGATGAATTAGGGATGTCGGTTCGAGATGGCATTGATTTTATGGACATATCCGACGACTGCAAAGCGCTCAATCCCGATCTGTTGATCGGTAACAGCAAAGGATTTTCCATTTCCAGAAAACAGCATATACCCTTAGTCCGAATTGGATTCCCGATCCACGATCGTTTTGGCGGTCAGCGATTGCATCATCTGGGCTATCGGGGAACACAAGAGCTGTTTGACCGGATCGTGAATACCATTCTGGAAAAACGCCAATCCGATTCACCGATTGGATACACCTATATGTAAGCAATTCTCACCCTGAACCATGTGCTGAACTGGTTTCAGTATTGTTTAAGGGTTTGAAGATTCCGAAACAAGTTCGGAATGACGGAAACGCTAATAAAATATAATGGTTTCCTAAAACAGTAACCTTGAACTCGTTTCAGGGTCTCAGACAAAGGAGAGCAGTTAGATATGCTGAATCAAGTTACTAATGACAAAATTAGTGTTCCCTGAGCGTGCCGAAGGGAACATGATCTTCAAAATCGGC
>JANQGG010000020.1 GCA_028277445.1 Chloroherpetonaceae bacterium
CTGATTTATTATAATCATGAGCGACCTCATCAGGCTTTAAATGGTAAAACGCCTTTTGAAGTTTCCAAAAACTGTCCCCGAATTACTTGACTTTTACAACTCCTGCGAAAGCAGGAGTCTTGGGATTTGCTGCTTTACAGTTATTTAAGCTAAGACTTATCATTAATCTTTTGTAATTAAACCATATTTATACCAGGCAAACCCCAACACTTAAAAACCCATAGAATTCAAGGCAACTACCAAAAAAAGGTTGTTTGGAAAGAAAAAAACTATCAAAGGGGGAACTTTATTCGTTTTCTTTACATTGATGATATTAGATACTATTATTCTTATTGAAATAATATTCAAATTAATCCCTTAAACTTACAACTGTCTCCTATTCCAATTTTTAATTTTTGTTCTTTTCACATTAGCGCTCCATAATTTATTATTTAAGACAACTATTATAATAAAGAGGTTTATTGACCATTATTAACGTATTTGTCATTCATTTATTAATAAATCAAAGTACACTCTATCATGAAAACCATATTTATACTTTTGGGATTTTGTATTTCGCCCTTAATTTGTTATGGCCAAAAAAATGACACAATAACATTTAAAGAATATTTTAATTCAAAAAACAACTCAAATGATTATATATATAAGTTAAATAATATTACCGATGCTAAATCAGAAAAAAATTATTTTACTATATACGGCTATAATAAAGATAATGACTCGACTCTGCTAACAAGAAAGATTCTATCAAACAGATATGATGTTTTTACCATATATAAATCTACACATATCTTCAATTCACTGCATTATTCTCCTGTATCAATTACAGTAATGACAGTTCCAGTTAAAGTAAGACCTAATATGGATGAATTTAAATCAAATGCCTTATCTGGCCTTTCTAACCTCGGTTTAAATTTCGATTTAATAAATTGGAAATTTGAAAGATATTTCTCCTTTAATAAAATATCTCAACACAGATTTCATATTGGATTATGGTTAGCTCCATCTATAGAGGAATTAGATTCAATAAATACAAGGGGTTTTTTAGATTCTGGCAATAAAAGTAAACAAATATTTATATCACTAGCATTAACATTTAATTATACTTACAATAACTTTACATTTACTTTTGTTCCTATTGGTTATGATAAAAACACATCTAGTACTGGCGATAAATGGATTTATAACCAAAAAAGATGGTGGGGATTTGGGATAGGAATAAAGCCTAGTTTTTTAAATATTTTAACTAATGAGTAACAATATCTCCAATCGTAGATTTAATATTGATTTATAAATAATTACTATTGATGAAAAAGTCAATAATAACACTTTTCTTGTCTCTGAAATACATTTCTTTTATTCAGAGACTATTATAAATGCTATAAACTTCATATCTATCTTTTTGAAGGTAATAGTTGAATAAAATAGCTTACAAGAAAGTTTTCTAATAATTTATAAACAGCCACATACGAATAAAGAATCTAAAAAAAACGACTCCTTATTATAATTTACTATAGTAATGTAATCTATTATTTGAACAAGGGTGCTTTATAAGTTTTATCCAAGAAATATTTGGCAAGAACATTTCAAATACTACTGAATTTTATACCCATGTTTCAAAACAGACCATACATAGAGCACAGAATCTTATTGTTGTTTTTTAAACCGGGTTAAATGTATAAGGAAAATATAACCAATTGTTCTTATACCGCTATTATGTTGGAATAAGAACAATAGTTTATACACATACTTTGGCAGTAATTGAAAACAGAACTCAATTGAATTTTACTTTGAGTTTATTATATTTGATAACAATCAAAATCAATTAATTATGAATGAATTTGCAAACAACATCCAATTTTTAAAGTTTTTGAACTTGGCAAAAAATGATGAGAATATTTTATCATCATTAAAAAACAATGACTTGGGAGTATTAAAAGAATATCCTGGCCTAAATGATAACGAGAAAAAACTACTTTCATCATTTGATTGGAAAAACATCGACATACGAATTTCTGATGATGACATAATTAACTTTGACCCAAGCGTAAGTCCATTTGCAGCTGGTTCAATTTGTGAAAGGTCTGTTGCTACCGAAGCTGTTGAGACTAAATGTTATAAGCTCTAAATCATGTACATAGAGGCTGAAAACGTTCTCAGTCTCTTACCGTGGAATACTTGTAGTGCCAGATGTGCTCATTGTGGACCAGAAAGTGGCCCTAAAGATAAATCTCACATCAAGCACGAACATAACTTGTTTCTAATTGAAGAAGCAGGTAAGCTCTACAGTAAGGACTGGTGTTTAACATTAAGTGGTGGTGAGATATTTTTGTTCTATGACAAACTTTTAAAATATGTTAAACACGCAAAAAAACATGGTGGATATACAACATTAATCACTAACTGTTATTGGGCAAGAATTGAAGAAAAAGCATTAGAACTATTAAAACCTTTAGTTGAGAATAATCTAAAAGTTTTAGGAATAAGCCTTAGTCATTTTCATGCGGAATATATAAAACCCGAGTACGTTCGTAATGCGATAAAAGCTGCGAAAAAACTGAAGTTGACTTGCCGTGTGAGGTCAGTTGCATCAAAATCAGGTAGGTTATCCGATGTCTTAAAATCAATTGAAGATGCTAATCCTTGGTTTATGACCGTAATGGAGATGCCCCTTGTGCCGCATGGACGAGCAGCAAACTTACCAAAAGATGAATTCCCTTCTGGTGTCTGTCCTGCTGCTTCAATGACATTTAATCCGAAAGGGAAAGCAATGATGTGCTGCAATGGTGGTGGAGATTTAGAGCCTTTACAGGTAGGGGATATTTATGAAAATTCCCTTGCTGAACTTGAATATCAATTCGCTTCTGACCCTACTCTTAACTTACTTCGAAATAAAGGACCTAAGGAATGTCTTAAATATCTAAGTAAAAAGGATGCCGAAAAGGTTATGCAAGAAAAGTATATAAATGAGTGTCACCTTTGTATAGAACTCTTCAAAGGAAAAAAAGGAAAAGAACTCAAAAATATAATTGAATCCGATTTTATAAATTCTATGAGTGATTTTTCAAAGAAGTTCACAGACAAAATAACTACCCACAATCGAGTAGACGGCTGACGGACAAATGACCGCCAATAGGCCTCTCACACCACCATACGTACGGGTCTCGAATACGGCGAATTTTGGTATAATGAAAAGTTTTATTACTTGTTCCAGATTTACCTGATGTTGTTGCTAAAGGAAGAAATTGAAAAAATTTTTTAAATGTCAACTTAAATCCCAAAATCAACTAAATTGCTTTCCTTTTATGTCGTTTCACCCTCATAGATAATATTTGCCTCTTTACTATATGTAAAAAGCGGATAGCGCTAAAATTAAGGATGTTCCATTTAACAAACGTGCAACGACTTGATAGGAAATCGCTTTGAAATGCCAAAAGTTTCATATACTTGCCCGTGTAAGCACCCCCAAAATTTGAACAGTTTAAGAGAAGAAAAATAAATGCTAACTTAAACTGAAAAGAGCCATGAAAAGCAAAAGATTTAGCCCTGAACAAATCGCACATATTCTTAAAGATTACGATAATGGAAAGTCAGTTATGGAAATCTGTCGTGAGTATGGTGTCAGTAAAGCCTCCTTTTATAAATGGCGTCAAAGGTACTCTGGTTTAGAAGGCAGTGAATTAAAACAGCTTAAAACATTGGAAGAAGAAAACCGTCGTTTAAAACAAATGTATGCCGAACAGGCATTAGATTTGAAGTTAGCCCGTGAGATTATCGAAAAAAAGCTTTAATGCCCTGCCAAAAGCGTCAAATAGCTCAACAAGTCAGCGCTGAACCTATTGGCATAAGCAGGGCCTGCCGTGTTTTGGGGTTAAATCGTGGGAGTTATTATTATCAGCCAGTTAAGGATGATACAGACATCCGGGAAAGCTTGCAGCAAAAAGCTGAGATGTATCCAAGAGAAGGATTTTGGAAAGCGTATTACAGATTACGTCAGGAAGGTAAGCTGTGGAATCACAAGCGTGTGTATCGGGTTTATAGTGAAATGGGATTAAGCCTAAGAAGAAAGGTCAAAAGACGATTGCCAAAGAGAGTCAATGAACCCTTGCAATTACCCGAGAGGTTAAACCAAACCTGGTCGGTAGATTTTATGAGTGATGCCATGGAAAACGGGCGTAAATTCAGGAGCTTTAATGTGATGGATGATTATAACCGTGAAGCCTTGCATATTGAGTTGGATTATTCCATTAAGAGTACTCGCGTGATATGGGTATTAAACCGATTGATCAAGCAGCGGGGTAAGCCGGAGCGGATCAGAATGGATAATGGGCCTGAATTTATAGCTCATCTGATGCAGGAGTGGAGTGAAATCTATCAGATAGAACTCAAGCACATCCAACCGGGCAAACCTTATCAAAATGGATTTATAGAACGCTTTAACGGGACATATAGAAATCAGGTGTTGGATGCATTTATATTTGAAAATCTCAGTCAAGTGAGAGCTGTGACAGAGAGTTGGTTAGAGGATTATAATTACCGAAGGCCTCATGAAAGTTTAAACGGGTCAAGCCCCGTTCAATTTGCTAAAATGCAAAAAACTGAACCTTGTTCTTTAATGAATTGAATTAACTTTTTATAATAAAAAGTCTATTTCTGAACTGTTTTGTTTTTGGGAAGCCTACAAGACTTATTATCGTCTTTTCGGATTTTGGGATAAAACGGACAAAGAATCTACTTTAGTGATTTCAACACACGGATTCATAAAGAAAACTGACAAAATGCCAAAAAGTGAAATTGAAAAAGCTGAAAGGATGAGACAACAATATTTTCGAGACAAAAAAATAAAGCAAAATGAAAACTTACAGTTTGGAAGAATTGACTGATAAACATATCGGAAAAAAAGGAACTAAAAAAAGAGACGAATTCGAGAGCGAACTTCGACTAGATTTATTAGGACATGCTATAAAACAAGCTCGAAAAGAACTTCATTTGACACAAGAACAACTTGGCGAGCTTGTAGGTGTAAAAAAAGCCCAAATATCCAAGATTGAAAACAGCGCTACAGATGCACGATTTTCAACAATATTAAAAGTATTCAAAGTATTGGGAGCCAATGTGAAATTTAATGTTGAACTAAATAATCAAAAATTAGCATGTTGACCTAAAAAGGAAATGACGAACACACAACAACACATAGCTATAGGCAATGGCGGTGACAGCACATGCCCTTGTGATGGATTCACGCTGACTTTCTCGTCCCTGCGGATTATAATTCACTTTGAATCCCCTACTACTCATAGCGGAAACGTTAATATCTTCCAATACTAAGTTGTTGCTTAAACCTGCAATAGAAAAAATCAAATGCCCTTTTCTTGTGTTTTCATCTTTGTTAGTATAAATTTTGATTAATCAGATGAGAATTGGGGCTAACAATACTATTATTAAAAAGAAAGTATATATGGCAATAGAAACCATAAAACAAGAAGCAAAAAAATTGATTGACAGAATGCCTGATGGGTCCAGTTGGGATGATTTAATGCATGAAATTTATGTAAGGCAAACTATTGAAGCAGGTTTAGCAGATAGCAAAGCCGGGAAGACCAAGGGTGTTGCCGATGTTCGCAAATCATTTGGGTTGAAAGTATGAAAACCCATTGGACAGATAATGCAATAGAACATTTAAAAGGAATCTATAATTACATATCACAGAATTCAGAAGAATATGCCAAAAGGGTTGTGGACAGGCTCACAAAAAGGTCGGAGCAAATATCTGAGTTTCCTATGTCAGGTCGTCACGTGCCAGAGATAGACATTCAACAGATCAGAGAAATTATAGAAGGCCCTTACAGGATTATTTATTATATAAAACCGGATCAAATAGATATCCTAGCTGTAATTCATGGCGCTGAAGATATTCCATGGGGAAAAAAGATTTAATGGATATTCTGCATTTAAAAACCCGAAACACATTAACTATCAGATAAAGTACTGGCTATTACACAAATTACCACCAAATAAAAAAGCTCCCGGTTGGGAGCTTTTCTTTAGGCACAAAGCAATTGCTATCACTTTAACTTTCTTTATCCGAATCGGCTTCTTCTGAAGGCTGTTCTTCTGAAACGGCTTCATCAGCAGCTTTTTCCTGAGGCGTTTCTTCAGAAACAGGTTCCTCAGCGACGGCTTGTTCCGTCGAGGCTTCCTCAGATACTGCTTCATCGGTTGAAGATTCCTGCTGCGGTGTTTCTTCAGAAGATTTTTCTTTAGCATTTGCCGCTTCTTGCTCCGGCGATTTGGCATCCAGTTCAGCGCTTGCCGCTTCAATTTCCTGCTTCTCTTTTGGATGCGCCTGCAGATATTCTTCAATTTCTTCTTTGCTTTTTCCTTTGAAGTACTCAAGCGCTGAAAGAATAATGCGTTTGTTTTCACGATCAAATTCAATCACCTTCAAAGGCAATTCATCACCCACATTGAATGATGTGTTGATATCGGGCACACCGCCCTGCATGAGATGAGAAACCGGCACAAAGCCATCAACGCCGGTTGGCAGCTCAACAATCACGCCTTTTTCAATGATTTGCGATACGTTTCCTTTGGTTTCAATACCCACAGCGTAAGCTTCTTCAAACTCACTCCATGGATCCGGTTCGATTTGCTTATGACCTAACGCAATTCGGCGTGATTTTACATCAAATTTCAAGACCTTAATATCAAGTTCCTGATTCTTTTTAACGATTTCGCTTGGATGGCGAATTTTCTTTGTCCAGGAAAGATCGGAAATATGAACCAATCCATCCACGCCAGGCTCAAGCTCAACAAATACGCCAAAATCGGTGATGTTTCTAACGATGCCGTTATGCTGTGAATCAATCGGGTATTTTTCAGCCAATTCAATCCATGGATCGGATTCAATTTGCTTCATGGAAAGCGAAAGCTTGGTATTTTCTTTATCGATGTTCAGGATAATGCATTCAACTTCCTGCCCCATCTGCACAAACTGGTTCGGATGTTTGATGTGCTGAGTCCAGCTCATTTCGGAAATATGGACCAATCCTTCAATACCTTTTTCAATTTCTACAAACGCGCCGTAATCGGTAATGGAAACCACGCTACCATTAACTTTTGCGCCGGTAGGATATTTTTCTTCGATATTCTCCCACGGATGCTTGGTGAGCTGTTTCATACCCAGCGATACGCGCTGTTTGGCTTCGTCGTATCCAATAACAACAACGGTGATCGGATCATCCAGATTAACGGCTTCAGACGGGTGGCTGATTCGGCCCCATGTGATGTCGGTAATATGAACCAATCCATCCAATCCGCCCAAATCAACAAAAATACCAAAGTCGGTGATGTTTTTAACGGTTCCTTCAAGAACCATACCCACCTGAATATTTTCAAGCATTTCTTTGCGTTTTGCCTCGTACTCTTCTTCAAGAATCACTTTGTGGCTTACAACAATATTCTGGGTAAGTGGATTGATTTTAACGACCCTGAATTCCATGGTTTGATTCACCAATGCATCAAAGTCGCGAACTGGTTTTACATCAATTTGAGAACCTGGCAAGAAAGCTTCAACCCCAGAAAGTGAAACGGTCATACCACCTTTAACACGCGCAATAATTTTACCTGTAATAATCGTACCTTGCTCAAGCGACTCGTAGATTTTCTCCCAAATACGCATCACATCGGCTTTGCGTTTTGAAAGAATGAGCTGCCCCATTTTATCTTCAATGCTTTCGAGGAAAACTTCAATGTCATCATCGACATTCAATTCCCCGGGATCCTGAAATTCCATTAAAGACACAATACCTTCGGATTTTAATCCCACATCGATTGTGACATCTTTATCGGAAATTGCAACAATTCGACCTTTAACGATCTCACCTTCTGTCAATTCATTCAATGTACTGCTGTAAAGTTCTTCCATTTTCAGGAGTTCCTCCTGATCGTAATCAGCAAAGAATTTTACATTTCTGCGAGGCTTTTTAGCCTTAATTTCATCAAGGGTTTGAGTTGTTTGAGTTTCTGCCATTAAGTTCTTTTTCCTTCCTCTCGAAGATTTCACCGTATTGCCGCGAGAGTTCAGCTAATACGGGTTTTTAGGTTATAGAAAGTTTATGTTTAAAAAAATCGTCAATCAACATTGTATCGATTTCGGATATACCCGGCAATTCGCTCCATCAACCACATTGGCGTTGATGTTGCGCCGCATACGCCAACCGATTCAACCAATTTTCCATCCGGGCGTTTAAACCACTCGGCCTCTAAATCCGATTCGTTTTCCGCAAAAAAGGTTCGGTCATTGGCGGCTTTGCAAACGCCGTACAACACTTTACCATTCGAGCTTTTTTTGCCGGCGACAAAGATCACCGCTTCATGCTCGCTTGAAAACTTTATGAGCTTTTGATCACGGTTCGAAACCTGGCGGCAAATGGTATCCTTAGCTAAAAATTCCGTGAAAATCTGCTCGGATTGCTTCGACTTAAATTTATTTGTCGAATCATGCGCTTTAAAATGCTGCTCCAACTTTGTCCGAAGCTCACCAAAACCTTTGGTATCTTTTGTTGTCTGAGAAAACAAAACCGTCGGCTTTGAAAAATCTATTTTCTCCAAATCCGCTTCAGACATTTCAGGCGAGCGGATGACAATAGCATTATTTTCGCATTGCCCGTTCAATCCAACAACTTCCGGGTGCTCAACTTTTCCATAGATCAATACCTGGTAACCTTTGTCATAAAAACTTTTGATCCGTTCTTGCAACTTTAGGACTACCGGGCAAGTGGCGTCAATCAATTCAATATTATTGGCTTTGGCCTGAGCATAAGTTTCGGGTGGTTCGCCATGAGCGCGAATAAACACACGCTTGTTTTGGAGATCTACGAACTCGGCTTTATCAATCGTTTTCAATCCAATTTTGCCCAAGCGTTCAACTTCAACCGTATTATGAACAATATCACCTAATGAATACAGGGGACCGGTTTGCCGGATCTGTTCTTCGGCCCTGTCTACGGCATTTTGAACGCCAAAGCAAAAACCCGATGCCTGATCCACATTCACAATCATGGTTACACCTTATGTTTAATTACCATTGTATTAAGATTCAATAACCTCCCCGGCCATTTGAGCAATACGCTCTACCTGCTCTTCTATAGATAAATGGCTGGTATCCAATTCTTTAGCATCCAATGGTTTTTTTAAAGGCGCCACACTGCGGCTTCTATCGTCTTCGTCGCGCTGCCGGATTTCCTGCTCCAGCATGTCCAAACTGATACCGGGATTGCCATCCGGATTTTTTTCACACAATTCTTTGTATCGTCTTTTGGCGCGCTCATGCGCGTCGGCAATCATGAAAATCTTAAGCTCTGCTTCGGGAAAAACAACCGATCCGATATCTCTTCCATCCATAACCACTCCTTTATGCCAACCCATTTGCCTCTGGGAATCAAAGAGCTTTTCCCTGACTTTTTTAAGCGAACTGATCTGACTTACAGCGTTAGAAACCGTGTTATCATATATCTCTGCCGTGACATCCTTTTCATCCAGAAAAACTTGCTCACCTTCCAAACGCACCTGTGTGTTTAACAAAAATTCTGCTAAAAACTGTTCATCGGATTGCAGACGATCTACAACATCTTTTGTGATCGCTTTTAAAGCCACCGCACGATACATAGCGCCGGTATTGATATACGTGTAGCCCAATTGTTTGGCTAAAAGGCGCGCCGTAGTGCTTTTTCCTGAAGCTGCCGGTCCATCTATGGCAATAATGATTTTCTTTTTAACCTGCGCTTCAGACATACTTATGTGTTTAATGTTCCTGCTTGGTAAATCGCAATGCCTGTAAAGCAACGATTGAGCCTGGAAAGCTAAATAATATGGATTTAATTTCCAACAGGTGTTTGCAAGAAAACTGGGTTTTTGTACATTTACGACGCTTAAACTTCAGTTTTCTTTAAATGTCTTAACCTTTGTTTTATGGCGCTTCGTTGCGGTATTGTCGGACTTCCGAATGTGGGAAAATCCACGTTATTTAATGCGATTACAGCTCAACAGGTAGATGCTCAAAACTACCCGTTTTGCACCATCGAACCCAATGTCGGTACTGTTGCCGTGCCGGACAGCCGTCTGAAAATCCTCTCCGAAATCGTAAAAACATCCACCATTATTCCGGCCACATTAGAACTGGTGGATATTGCCGGGCTGGTTCGTGGCGCAAGCAAGGGCGAAGGCCTGGGTAACCAGTTTCTTTCGCACATTCGTGAAGTGGATGCCATTATTCATGTGGTTCGCTGTTTTGAAGATGAAAACATCACCCATGTCGATGGCGATTTAAGCCCTCAGCGCGATATCGAGACCATTGAAACCGAGT
Source organism: Chloroherpetonaceae bacterium (assembly GCA_028277445.1). Lineage (GTDB taxonomy): Bacteria > Bacteroidota > Chlorobiia > Chlorobiales > Chloroherpetonaceae > JANQGG01. The sequence goes on from JANQGG010000020.1 coordinate 10,367, forward strand.
TGGTTCTGGCCGATATGGAAAGCCTTGAGAAACGGCTGGAAAAATTGCAGAAAAACGCCCGCTCCGATAAGAGCTTGACGCCACATGTCGAATTTTGTCAAAAACTGCTTTTGGGTATGGAGAACGGTACACCTGCCCGCGTGTTGGCTGAAACCGACGAGGAAAAGGAACTCTTAAAATCATTCTTCTTGATTTCATCAAAACCGGTGCTTTATGCGGCTAATGTTACCGAAGAGGATATTCTTGAGGGAAATTCGCTCACAAAACACGTTGAAGAAATTGCCGAAAAAGAAGGCGCAAAGGTTATTGTGATTTCGGCAAAAGTTGAGTCGGAAATTGCCGAACTGCCCGAAGAAGAACGGCCGGAATTTTTGGAAAGCTTAGGATTAGAGATGTCGGGCCTGGATCGGTTGATTCGCGCAGGCTTTGATCTGTTGGGACTGCAAACCTATTTCACGGCTGGCGAAAAAGAAGTTCATGCCTGGACTATTCGCAAAGGCGCCAAAGCCCCTGAAGCCGCCGGTGAAATCCACACCGATTTTGAAAAAGGCTTTATCCGCGCCGAAGTGATTAAATACTCCGATATCGTTGCTTGCGGCTCGGAGCAGAAAGCCAAAGAAGCCGGTAAAATGTCGGTGGAAGGTAAAGATTATGTGGTCTCAGATGGCGATGTGATGCACTTTAGGTTTAATGTGTGATTTTTTTCTTCACCCTTTTAATCTCTCAAAAGGAGAGGGAAATCTATGCCTCCAATTAAATCCCAGAAAATCTTCTCCCTAGGAGAGAAGATTTAGATGAGGATACTTTTTGATTTTCACTTAAACTGAAATCGAAAATCCATTTTAGCATGTAAAACACGAACCAAATAAATGGTTTGTTCTTTGATTCTATAAATCATCACATGCTCATTCACAACCCAAGCCAGATAACCTGGTGGAATATCATCTCTACTATGACCTGCATTTGGATGCATCTGAATATGCAGCATTGCGTTATCCAAATCATGACCGTACTTTAACCAACCTGCTTCGCCATATTGACTGAACGTATAATTTTGGATATTCAACAAATCGTCAAAAGCCTCTACCGATAACTCCAGATTATACTCAGGGTCGGACATCCGGTTTTACGGTTTGTTTATTCAGTGCAGCTGCTTTGCCTTTTTCTGAAATTTCGTTCATTAAATCAGGTGTATATTTGATAGTACGACCAGCCTGAATATTGGCTTCTCCCTTAGCAATGGCATTTGCTATTGAGGACAAACGAAGTTTTTCATCTTCAATCATCTGCTTATGAATGGCCGCCTCTGCAGCGGCTGTAATCGACCTATAAAGACCTGCGTTTACCTGGCTTTGCAGGTATGTTGTATAGGGTTCGTTTAAATCAATGCGCGACATGATTTCTTATCCTTTATTGTTTAATATCCTCTCAATATAAAAAAGTACAGTATTACTGTAGTAATAGTTACCTAATAAATCATATTTCACCTATTCTTTTCAGCTTTGGCTTTAGCGATCTCAGTTGCATTTTAGATTTATTTTCTCCTGTTTTTTGGTAAAAAGAATGTTCATGATGGCGCTCTTTCAATGATAATTAAGTTCATATATTGAGACCATATTAATATTCGGCAAAATATGACTATAACTATAACGGGTATTGTCATGAAATAAATACTTGGATTAGCAACATTAGCTTTAATTTTTGGTTTGAACACGAGTTGCAATCTCCTATTTGCTCAGTCCAATCTAAAATATTATAACAGCAGTGCAAGTGGCGCTGCGGTTTCTGAGTGGCTTCCGGTATGGAGCTATCGCTTTGTATATTAACCATGGCAAGAACGATCTGATCAGCGGCGAGCGTTATGCGAGGGTTTTGGTCAGGGGCTTTGCCGATCCCGTTCGCACGGTGGGACAAGCCTATGATGGTTCCGGTTTTTTATCCCGATCATAAGACTATGGATACGGAGTATGATAATCCAACAGAAAAACATACATGACGGTTTTTATGGATGGAGCGAAATGGATTTATAAGGGTGATGCCACGTTTAGTTTCGACCAATTGGGTGAAGCGATGCCCAACCTGATGAAAAAGTATGTGCGAAGATATGGCACGGATAAGCTTATTAAGGACAGAAAAACATAAATTTTAAAGCAAATTTTTTGAACTGAACTGCATTTATTGGGATACAAGTCTAAACTTGAATAACAAGCTAACATTGCATTTTTATTACTCTGTTGAATAAACGCCGACAATCCCTGCGAATACATAAAGATTAAAGAACTATGAAAAATTAATGGGATTTGAAACAAATCGGTTTATATATTATATAATCTATAAAAATATGATATGCAGCAGATTAACATTAAAAACGAAAAGACGATTCGCCTTGCCAAAGAAGTCAGCGCTATGGCCGGTGAGAATATAACGGAAGCTATCACGCACGCTTTACAAAACCGGCTGGAAGGTTTGCGCAAAAAAAAGCTTAACAGCCGTAAAGGTGTGGCTAGGAAAATTTTGGCAGCAGCGCAGGAATTTCAAAAAATGCCTGTGTTGGATGAGAGGAACGCCGATCACATATTATATGACGAACATGGTTTGCCAAAGCGTCTAGATTCATGATGGTTATTGATACATCGGCTTTGGTGGCTATCATATTGGGTGAGGATGAAGCTGAAAGTTTTTCCTTTGCAATTGAGCGTGATGATAATCCAGTTATGTCTTGCGCTTCTTATATCGAATTGTTGTTAGTGCTTAAGCACAAAAAAGGTATTACAAATGAAAAAGGTGTTTTAAATTTGCTTGCCACAGCAGGGATAACAATAGAGCCTTTTGACTCTGATCAGGCCGATTACGCGACAAAGGCTGTCTTTCAATATCCATACCTTAATTACGGCGATAAGTTCTCTTATGCTTTGGCGAAGGCTAAAAATGCACCGTTACTCTTTAAGGGCAATGATTTTTCAAAAACCGATGTAAAAGCGGCACTTTATTGACATTTGAACTTTATGAATATCGCTAAGCAGTTCGGTTATAAAATTGTACTTGAAAAAGGTGAGAACCGCATTCCCATTACTTAAATAATCTTAAAGCGAACGCGCCGGAAACCGCGGGTGAAATTCACACCGATTTTGAAAAAGGCTTTATCCGCGCCGAAGTGATTAAATATGCCGATATGGTTGAATGCAGTTCTGAACAGAAGGCCAAAGAAGCCGTTAAAATGACTGTGGAAGGCAAAGACTATGTGGTCTCAGATGGCGATGTGATGCACTTTAGGTTTAATGTGTGAGAGTAAGGTTTATGTCATGCCGGACTTGATCCGGCATCCAGATTTATAATTGACTAAGAATGTCGTTGGCGTTCAAAAATTAAATATATGGTTGGCGACGGGGATGTGATGAATTATATCTCTTTCTAATCTTTTCCTCCTTTTATATGGCAAAGCAAAGAAAATCATTACAAGAAAAACTAAAGAACTTACAAAAGTCGGATTTTGTAGGACGAGTCCAGCAAATTCAAAAATTCGAACAAAACCTAAAGCTTAATCCTGATGATGTTAGCTTTCTAAATATTTTCAATGTCCACGGACAAGGCGGTGTTGGTAAAACTACGCTGATCAAAAAATTTAAATCCCTTTGCTCGTCAAGCGATTATACTACCGTCTATATCGATTGCGAAGATCGCAGTTTATATGAGGCGACGGAGACCATGAACGTCATTGCCAAATCTATTGACAGCGAAGGCAAACATTTTAAAACCTTTTTCAAAAGGTATAAAGACTATTTACACGAAAAAAGCAGCCTTGAAGCGGATCCAGATAAACCCAAAGGAACTTTAGGATTACTGGCTAAAACCGGGTTTAAAGTTGGCGCTTATTTCGGTAAAGAAGCGCTACCGGGTGGATGCATGATACATGATGCGCTGCCTATGGATCAAATCGCAAGTCAAATGGGCGAGTGGGCTAACTTTGCTGCGAAAAAAATAAGCAATAAAGACAACCTTGATCTTGTTTTACACCCTTTGAAAAATCTCACCCCGATTTGGATTGAAGATTTATATCAAATTGCTGAACAAAAGGATATAGCTTTATTCTTTGACACATTTGAAACATCAAATCCTGAATTGGATCAATGGTTGTTTGATCTCTTTAAATTTAAGTATGGAGATATTCCACCAATCTTATGTACGATCAGCGGAAGGAATCCTTTGAATGTTGATCAATGGAAAGATTTATCAGCGATAATGCATACGATTGAACTGGAACCTTTTACAGATGATGAAGCTAATGAATATCTCAAACAAAAAGGGATCGCCAATCCTGATACCATTCGTTCGATTCTTTCTATATCCGGAAATTTACCTGTCTATCTTTCATTATTAACAGAAGGCGATCCATCCAACCCTGGCGATATTTGCGATCCAAAAGATAAAGTGGTTGAACGGTTTTTGAAGCATATCTCTGACCCACTAAAAAGAAATTTAGCCTTAAGCGCTTCTATTCCTAACTACATTGATCAGGATGTTATTGAATGTCTTTTGCCTGAGAAAGAAAAAGCAAATACCAAGTCATATTTTGAGTGGATCAATTCCCGCCCATTTATCCAAAAAAGAGCTGGAAAATGGGCGTTTCATCCGGTTGCAAGGGAACCGATGCTGCAATATCAAAAAGAAATTTCAGAACAAGATTGGGAATCGCTTCACAAAACTTTAGCGGATTGGTATGAGAAAAAAGCTCTGAAGTTACAAATTGAAGAAAATAAAGAAGATTGGTTAAAAGATGAGCAATGGCGAAAACTAACAAGTGAAAAATATTTCCATCTGTTATGTATAAACTACAAACAACATATCAAATCCCTGATTCAGGATTTTGTTTCTATAATGCTTAGGGTTGGAGTCAATGAGGTAAAACCATTGATTGATGCTGTAATTCATGCAGAAAAATTGTCAAACATTAAAAATGGCTGGGGTGATATTTTACAAAACGGAATCGATAGTCTGTTTTTAGATAAAAAGGATAGCGCTTTAGTCATGTTTCACCACATTAACAATACAAATTGGATTGAAAATCCGTTTGAAAAAAGTAAGATGCTTATTGGACAAGGTTTTTACGAATCAAATATTGATAATGCAATAAATTGTTTTCAAAAAGCCATTGACATTAATCCTAATAATGATATTGCCTTCTATAACATGGGAGTTTCTTATTCAAAAAAAGGAGACTATGACAAAGCGATTGAATGCTATCAAAAAGCTATAGATATTAATCCCAATTTTGATATTGCCCTCAATGCTATGGGATATGCTTATTCAAAAAAAGAAGACTATGACAAAGCGATTGAATGCTATCAAAAAGCTATAGCCATTAATCCCAATTTTGATATTGCCCTCAATGCTATGGGATATGTTTATTCAGA
>JANQGG010000004.1 GCA_028277445.1 Chloroherpetonaceae bacterium
GTGCAAATAATGTGAATGTAACCGTTGGTAATACCGGTGGCAGTCAATCTCATGATAACAGGCAACCATTCCAAGCCATTAATTTCATTATTGCACTGGAAGGTACGTTTCCATCTCGCAGCTAATTGAAAGTGCTTACATGAACCTAAAAAATTTTAAGCCATGGCCAGACTATTTCTTTCCATTTTTCTGTGGCTGATGTGCTTCTCAGGCGCGTTACATGCCCAGAACATTTTCTATACAGATGCCGGTGATTGGGTGGTTAAAAGCGCAGACACAAACGGGATAAATTCAAATATCCAAACCATTGTCTCAGCGCAACCCGATCTGGTACCCGGTAAAATTGCCGTTGATAACATCAATAATAAAATCTACTTCTCAGACTTTTATGGGGACAGGATTTTCAGGGTGAATACTTTTTCAAGTTTTGTTGAAGAACTCGTCACAGGCACAGATCACCCACGTGGAATCGCGCTTGATGTGGAGAACAACACCATGTATTGGGTGAGTAAAAATTCTCACCTGATGGAATCAGCCAACCTGGATGGCAATAATCGCTCTCAGATTCTGGATAATACGTCGCTCCAGCTTCCCGATAACCTGAGGATAGATTTGCAGAATCAAAAATTGTATTGGAATGGCACTACGCTGGATAGCAGCAAAGATGTAATCCAACGATGCGATCTGGATGGTCAGAATGTTGAAACGGTTGTAATAGCCAACTCTGGCGATATCTGGGGTTTTGATATTGTGCCAAGTTCAAATGAGCTGTATTATTTTTGGGCCGATACCTCATCTCAGGACTATGTTCGAATCGCTTCAACAACACTAATCAATCAGGATGCGTCTACAAATGCCATTTTTCATGATTTTGGCCTTTCCGACGCGTTGATTCAGGATATTACAGTAGATACAACAACATCAAAAATCTTCTGGACGGATAGCCATAACAACCTGGTTGGATATAGAAATCTGGCACCTTTAAGCCTAGTTCAAACGCTGATTGATCAGGATGTGAATCACATCCAGGGGTTTGCGTTATCAAATGCCACATCAGAGCTGCCAACGATTATCATAACTGAGGTTATGCAAGATCCGACTACTGTTTCAGACGCAAATGGTGAATGGTTTGAGATATACAATCCAACCGAGCACCAAATAGACTTGAGCGGCTGGAAAATCAAAGATAATGGTTCAGACCTGCATGTGATTGATCCGGGTTCAAATCTATCTATTCCAGCATATGGATTTTTAGTTCTCGGAATAAATGCCGATACAACCGCAAACGGCAATGTTGAACTCGATTATCAATATTCAAATTTTTTACTAACCAATTCAAATGATGAAATCATACTTACCCTTGATGATGATTCAGTTATAGATAGTGTAGCATATGGTGGTGGATGGCCTCTGGCTGGTGGCGCATCAATGGTATTGAATGATTTACGCCTTGATAACAACGACCCCGCGAATTGGAGTAACTCCCTGCTGCAATGGACTCCGGGCAATCCGGACAAGGGTTCGCCAGGGTATTTTGATAGTGGAAACCCTCCTAATCCTCCAGCCGGCGGTACACAAGAATATGGCTTTGGGTTGCTGGATGGGACCAATCCATTTTTTGCCTTAACCGATATTGGATTTGGGAACACCATAATAACTGATTTTAGCATCTTTATAGGCGAAAAGAATCCAAATCTAGGAGTGAACGACAAAGCGATTGGAAGTTATCTTGTCATCCATGGGACTCCTGATGGGGCAACGCTTACCATGTATTACACCGATGCTCTATTTGAGGCCTCTGGGCTCAGCTCCGAAGAAGAACTCCAATTAGCTGCCTGGGATGGCTTTACTTGGTTTAAATATCCCAGAGGGCCCGGCTCAAATGTAACAACGAATATTGTTACAGCCGAAGGCGTATTTTCATTCTCTGAATGGGTGATTGTAGGCAGTGACAGCGATTCGCCTCTTCCAGTAGAACTTACTTCATTTTCAGGCACGTTGGTTGAAAATGGTGTTAGGCTTAGTTGGAGAACATTATCTGAAACGGATAACGCCGGGTTTATTCTTTACCGAAATGGCGAAGTGATTGCCAGTTATGAGACATCCGATGAATTAAAAGGCCAAGGTACAAAGTCAACGGCGACAAACTATCAATATGTAGATCAATCTGTTGAACTAGGAACTATGGTGTATAGCATTGAAAGTCAGGATTTATCCGGGCTAGTTCACAAATATAATCCTGTTGTCGAGCTTAAGGTTTCAGAGTTGCAAAATCCGAATCCGAAAGACATTGATTATAATCTATCACAGAACTATCCCAATCCGTTTAATCCTTCTACCAATATTACTTACACCATGAAAGAAGCTGGTTTTGCAACCATTAAGGTGTATGACTTGTTAGGACGGATAGTTTTCAAAACAAACATTTCTTCCGGACAGGGTGTAAATACATTTTTATTTAATGCTTCAAAATACACAAGTGGCATGTATTTTTATCAAATGTCAGCCAAAAACTACACCAGTCCTATGAAACGGATGGTTTTGATCAAGTAATTGAGAAATACACAAGCCGGCGTTGTGCCGGCTTTTCCTAATTAGTTAAAATATTTCCAATGCTTTGAGCTTCGAGATGCAGATATCAGAAAGATTATCAACCACATGAATACCAGCAAATGAATGCATAGATTTTTAAATGGCGGCAAATCCTTGTGGGATGAAATCTATGCTTTTTTCAGCGAATTTAAGATAACTATATATGGCAGGATGAACCGTTCCAAATAACTATATTACATTGCAATTGCTTAACCATGCCATACAAGCTCACTTTTTTGGCGTGATCTTTTTTAACCTTATTAAACATTTCCTTTCATGAAACTCGAAGTTTTTTTTGAAGACAATTTGAAAATTAACGCTAAAGTTGGTGATCATCTTATTCAAACCGATCAACCGATTCATAGCGGTGGCGACAACTCTGCTCCTGCGCCTTTTGAACTTTTTCTTTCGTCAATTGGAACATGCGCAGGAATTTTCATCAAGCATTTTTGTGCCAGCCGCGATTTGGATACCTCCGGCATTAAGCTAACTCAAAACCACAACTTTAATCCCTTAACCGGCATGATTGAAAGCATTGATATTAATGTTCAACTCCCGGAAGACTTCCCCGAAAAATACCACGGTGCAATCAAAAAGGTTGTTGATCAATGTGCTGTAAAACGCCATTTAATGCAACCACCGCAAATTAATGTTCATACCCTCAAAGCCTGAGCCACTTCATTGTGGTTTTAGGGTTCATACATTGCAGATTGCGCTGGAATCGGGGTGTATGGAAAAAGAGTTCTGCCAGACGAGTTTCCAATGATAACATTATTGTTCCCTGAGCGCTTATTGAGAGATATGCTGAGAGATTGCTGAGCTTGCAGAAATACAGCCGAAGCATTACCGAAAAATCGCCGAACAGAACATTTAAAATTGGTCATTGAGCGGAGCCGAAATGCCGATTTTGCAGTTTGTACTACCCATTCGTTAGTTTTTCAGCCAGCTCCAACACACGATTTTATCCTATCATTTCCTATTTGTATTTGGCTTGTCCATATAATTAACTCCTAATAACGGATTTAAAAATTAAGAACACGCATTCTTAAGTGTCATTGGAAAGCTAAAATATTTGGGTATAAACAAACAGAAAATGACACTCATTTTCTAGTCATGCTGAACTTGTTTTCAGCATCTCAACCAAATTGGCATTTTCTGAGACCCTGAAATTAATTCAGGGTGACCAATAACGTAAATCCGTCATTGGAAGCATTGAAACAAACATCGTGTGGGATTTCGGATGGTTTTTAGTTTGTCTTCTGTGTCTTTAAGAAACAATCCAGCTTTTTCATTCCGCTCTATCTTTTATAAGACAAAAAGGGGGAAAATGGTTAAAATTATTTTGAGATTCAGGATATAGACTAAAATGAAACCCGGTTTAATTCACAGCAATCTTTTACTCCTCAGGCGTCCAGATCAATTTCCCTGATTTATCAATCCCGCTCCAGAGCAACCCATCCCTGATCGGAGCAACGCCTTGGATAAAATTGCCCACGAAATCAAACTGTGGTTTAATGACGAATTGTCCGTTTTTATCAATAAACCCCCAGTACTCGCCTTGTCGGGCAGCAGCAAGGTCTTCGGAAAATGGTTTGAGTTCATCAAATTTGATGCTTATAAGCAGTTCTCCGTTTTTTTGAATCATGCCCCATTTTTCATTTAGCTTTACGCAAGCAAGGCCGTCATGAAACTCATGGCAATAATCGTACTTGGGAAGGATTTTAAGTTTTCCGCTCGTATCAATAAATCCCCATTTATCGATCACTTTTACTGGGGCGTAGCCTTCTCTAAAGGGATTGGCATCAGCAAAGGAAGAAGACCAAAGCCTTTTTTCCTGTTTGTTGATGCAAAAGTAAAGCGAGTCGTAAGTAACCCAAGCTTTGCCTTCCGTGAATAGTTTGGCATACTTAAACTGAACCAGTATCTGAAGCTTCCCGGCGCGATTCACATAGCCCCATCTCCCTTGATATTTCACAGCAGCAAGACCGTCGGAAAATGGCTGAGCGGCGCTATACTCAGGTTTCACAATCACTTCGCCAAGCGTATCAATAAAACCGAATCGAAATCGTGAGGTAAAAATTGCCAGATTTTCAGAAAATGGCCGAACACTGCCGAACTTCAATGGAATGGCAAAATCACCATAAACATTTACAAACCCATACAAATGTTTTTCTTTGATGCCCCCATAGCCTTCGGAAAACTCCAGGACATCCAAATACTTTGGCGGGACAATGACTTTACCATACGCATCAACATAGCCGTAATAGCCTTTATGACGGATTGGAATTAAGCGGTCGCTGAATGGTGTGGATTGGCAGGAAAGGCCAAAAAAAATGAGAACGAAAACCATTAAAAATGGTTTTAAGTTAAAAACTGACATGGTGTGTAAAGATGGCGTTAGTTTCGATCCTATAAAATATATTGATTTCAGGTCATCCAAACTAATTGTGCCGGTCACCAATCCTAACTAAATCTACTTAACAATTGTGCTTTATGAAACAACTTGCGGTATATTTTAATTTTTCCGGTAAAACCGAAGAAGCCTTGCATTTTTATGAAAGCTGTTTTAATGGCGCCATTGAAAATCTGCAACGCTTTGAAAATTCACCATTGGATATTCCGGAAGGGTATGAGAAAAAAGTCATGCATGCCGAGTTTAAAGCCGGTGAGCTCTTTTTTATGGCTTCCGATGGCATGCCCGATCAAACTTGCCATTCAGGCAATAATATTTCCCTGAGTTTGTCGTTTAATGAAGAACTGGAGTTAATGGATGTGTTTAACGCGTTATCTGAACACGGGAAGGTGGTTTTAAAACCTCAGGAAACATTTTGGGGTGCGTTGTTTGGTAAGGTGGTCGATCAATATGGCATTGAGTGGATGCTTAGCTGCACAAAACAGCCCGATTAAAGTTGTTTTGAATAAATGAAACAGTAAATCACACTAGAATTACCAACTTGAATTTCTAAGAACGAATGCACCAGCTAAAGCTCCATTTTTCTTAATTATTTCCTTACAAATTTAATTAATAAAAAAGAGCCGCCTTTTGGCAGCTCTTTTGAGGAATGTTTAAGGTCATTTAATCCTGATTCATGACATAGCGCTCGTGAGTCATACCCCAATGTTTTGGCGAACGCCACAAGCTGGAAAGGATCAACTCGCGAATAAAAATGAATTCTTTCGGCAGTCTGTCGTAGAGTTTTTCCAGAAATTCTTCTTGAGAAAGCACTTCTTTTTTCCAAGCTTCACGATCTACAGACATCAGCTCATCAAATTTTTTCTGTGAAAAATCTTCAAGCCCCGTCCAATCGATATCTTTATAATGAGGCATCCAACCGATAGGACTTTCTACGGCAGCCGTTCGGCCATGGACGCGATCAACAATCCATTTTAATACGCGCATGTTTTCGCCAAAACCTGGCCAGAGGAATTTGCCATTTTCATCTTTCCTGAACCAGTTAACCCCGAATATGCGAGGCGGTTCGGCAACGTTACGGCCCATTTGTAACCAATGGTTAAAATAAGTTCCCATGTGATAACCGCAGAATGGTAGCATGGCAAATGGATCACGACGGAGATTACCAACTTTTCCGGCGGCGGCAGCCGTTTTTTCCGAGCCCATTGTCGCTGCCAGATACACGCCAAAATTCCAGTTTACGGATTGATAAACCAATGGTACGGTAGTTGCGCGTCGTCCGCCAAAAATGAAGGCATCAATTTTTACGCCTTTAGGATTTTCCCAATCGGGATCAATACAAGGGCACTGACCGGCCGGCGCAGTAAAACGGGCATTTGGGTGAGCTGCTGGCGTATCGGAATCAGGCGTCCAGGGATTTCCTTTCCAATCGATAAGCTCGGCTGGCGATTCATCGGTCATTTCTTCCCACCACACATCGCCGTCGGGTGTCAGAGCAACATTCGTGAAAATGCTGTTTTTTTCTAACGAACTCATGGCATTCGGATTGGTTTTGTAGGATGTTCCCGGTGCAACGCCAAAGAAGCCATATTCCGGATTGATCGCCCGAAGTTCGCCATCCGGGCCGGGTTTAATCCAGGCAATGTCATCACCAATGGTCGTGATTTTCCAACCATTAAAGCTTTCTGGCGGAATGAGCATGGCAAAATTAGTTTTGCCGCAAGCGCTTGGAAATGCCGCAGCCACATAAGTTTTTTCACCTTCCGGTGATTCTACGCCTAAAATCAACATATGCTCGGCAAGCCAACCCTCATCACGGGCCATGGTAGAAGCAATACGAAGCGCAAAGCATTTTTTGCCTAACAGAGCGTTTCCGCCATAACCGCTGCCATACGACCATATGGATCGTTCTTCAGGAAAATGAACAATATATTTATTGTCTTTATTGCAAGGCCAGGGAACATCTTCTTGCCCTGGTTCTAAAGGCATACCAACCGAGTGAAGACAAGGTACGAAATCGCCATCCCCAAGAACATCCAAAACTTTGGATCCCATGCGAGTCATGATACGCATGTTAGTAACAACATAAGGAGAGTCTGTGATTTCTATACCGATATGCGCAATAGGCGAGCCCAATGGTCCCATGCTAAACGGAATAACATACATGGTACGCCCTTTCATTGAGCCATCAAAAAGCCCCTTCAGTGTGGCCTTCATTTCTTTCGGGTGCACCCAGTTGTTTGTTGGGCCGGCATCTTGTTTGCTTATGCTGCAAATAAATGTCCGGTCTTCCACTCGGGCAACATCATTTGGATCGGATCGGCATAGGAAGCTATTTGGCCTTTTTTCCTGATTAAGCTTAATGAATGTGCCGTTATCAACCATCAGCTGGCAAAGTGAATCATACTCTTCCTGAGTGCCGCTGCACCAAACTACCTCATCAGGCTTGCATAGGGTAGCAATTTCAGATACCCATTGCTTAAGTTTATCGTTGGCTAAATTATCAGGAAAATTTAAATCGATCTGCGACGAGGTTGTTGCGGGAGCTAGTGCGCTCATAAAACTACTCCTTCTTTTTTAGATGGATTTAACACGATGGCTAAATGAAGATTTAATATGAATGCAAATGAACATTCGACTATTTAAACCAAATCGAATCAGGATACAATCCATTAAATTTTTTATCCAACCCAAACCAATGGCCGGAAGGAAGGCTCATAAACAATAAAGCGCAAAACATTAATGGAAAGGATGTGTGAAATTGAAAATACCCGCCTGCGGCAAAATTAACCAAAATAAATAACGCCAACGCTGCGTGCATTCTGACCGTCAATCCTAAAATCAAAGACAAACCAACCATAAGTTCGCCAATGGTTACCACCCAAGCGATTGGCAAATAAAATGGGATGGCAAAATATGTTAAATAGTAAGGTTCAAATGCATATAAGGGAGAGTGTGGTTCAATTGCAGATAGGGTTTTATTAGCGTCCAGTTGGTTGATGAAATAGTCGTTTAGATGATTAAGAGTCTCCAACTGATTTTGAAAAACAATTTGAAGTTTATCCGTCCAAAGCCAATCTTTTAAAAGCTTATAAGCAAAACCAAGCATAAAATATGCCCCAAAAAGATATCTGATTATTAAAGTAAAAATGATACCTAATGATTTTAATGGATGTTGGAGGAGATAGTCTTTAGACCATGTGAATTCTTGAAGAGATTGAGCTGTTGCCATATTTAGAATAAAGTGTTGGCAAAAATTAACGATGCGAAAGACCGAACAAGCAAAGATAAAAAAAAAATAAGGCAAAGTTCCCAACTGAAAAATTAGAAACGCTTTGGCCAGATGTAAAAGTTCTGTTTAGAAACGTGTGAACCGCCCGAATAATTTATCCGGGCTTGCACAAAACTTCATTCAACTCTATTTTTCTTTTAAGCTTTCAATAATAGCTTCTTCAAATATTTCTTTTGAGCGAGCGCCTACAAAATGGCCTAAAACTTCGCCTTTGGTATTGATAATGAACGACGTGGGTATGCCGCGAATCCCGCCATCTATAAACTTTCCATAATCATTGGTAATTTCAGGAGAGCCCATAACTATTGGATAATTGATTTTTTGTTTCTCCACAAAAGCTTTTACATTTTCAAGCCTGTCACCGACAGCTACGCCAATGAAGCTAAAATTTTTAGTTTCATAAGCCGATTGAAGTTCTATCATATCCGGGATCTCAGCTCTGCACGGTGGGCACCATGTTGCCCAAAAGTTTAAAATCACACCTTTGCCTTTAAAATCGGCCATTGAAATCGTTTTTCCATCTATTGTCGTTAGACTAAAATCCGGAGCAATATTTGCATTTTTAACCTGAGTTGCAGTAGAGGAAGTTGTTGTTTTTGACTGAGCAGATTGATTATGCTCAGGTTCTGATGTGTTGAAGGCCATGACAAAGCCGGCGACAAGAATTACTACAGTAAGTGAAATAACGAGAACTTGTTTTTGTTTCATGAGTTAAAAATTGATAAGACTGACTAAAACGATATTGAGACTTCAGTACGAATTAGAAATATTTTTGTTCAATAAATAAGAACACAAAGTTAAGCATTTATCTTGTTAAAACTAGAGGTATAAATTTTAAAAACAATGGGCAGCTTTTAGGTAAAAAAAATCTAAACCAAAAAAATAATTGAATCGACTGAAATTTTAGTTAATCTCATGATGATTTGGTATCATTAGGTTTTTTAGTATTACAGGAAAAACTTTGAGAAACAGAAAGTAATCCGTATATTCTTTGCCCAATTGTTAGTATGATTTAGCAAAGATTTTTTGCCGTGCATCTACAATGCCACTTTAGCTCAGTTGGTAGAGCAACAGTTTCGTAAATTGTAGGTCGCGGGTTCGAGTCCCGCAGGTGGCTCGGTGGTAACAGACATGAAATAAGTTACCCTTTTGAATTTACTTATAATAAATAAACCATTTAAACAACTCACACCCATAGTATGCAAGAAGGAAAGATAGCTCAAATTATCGGCCCCGTAGTTGATGTTGATTTTGCAGAAGGAAATCTTCCGTCAATTATGGACGCGTTAATGGTTCCTCGAGAAGATGGAACAGAATTAGTTTTGGAAACCCAGCAGCATCTTGGAGAAGAGCGCGTTCGTACAGTTGCCATGGAAGGTACTGATGGTTTGGTTCGTGGTATGAAGGTGTTAAACTCTGAAAAACCGATTCAGGCTCCGGTAGGTGAAAAAGTTTTAGGACGAATGTTAAATGTCGTTGGAACGCCCATTGACGGCCTTGGTAAAATTGAATCTGAAAAGAGTTACCCGATTCATAGAGAAACGCCGGAATTTGCAGAGTTATCTACAAAGGCCGAGATGTTTGAAACCGGCATTAAAGTTATTGATTTGCTCGAACCGTATTCAAGAGGCGGTAAAACCGGTTTGTTTGGCGGCGCCGGTGTTGGAAAAACGGTATTGATTATGGAACTCATCAATAACATCGCTAAACAGCAATCCGGTTATAGCGTATTTGCCGGTGTAGGCGAGCGTACACGTGAAGGAAACGATCTCTGGGAAGAGATGAAAGAATCGGGTGTTATTGATAAAAC
The DNA here is from genome assembly GCA_028277445.1 of Chloroherpetonaceae bacterium. Taxonomy (GTDB): domain Bacteria; phylum Bacteroidota; class Chlorobiia; order Chlorobiales; family Chloroherpetonaceae; genus JANQGG01. The sequence goes on from JANQGG010000004.1 coordinate 10,108, forward strand.
CGCGTTGGTGTTCGGTCAGATGAACGAACCTCCGGGCGCACGCGCTCGTGTAGCGCTTACCGGTCTTTCCATTGCAGAATACTTCCGTGATGAAGAAAACCGCGACGTGCTTTTGTTTGTTGATAATATTTTCCGTTTCACGCAGGCCGGTTCGGAAGTATCAGCGCTCTTGGGTCGTATGCCTAGCGCGGTAGGTTATCAGCCAACTTTGGCTACCGAAATGGGTGAATTGCAAGATAGAATTGTCTCTACTAAAAACGGTTCGGTAACATCGGTACAGGCGATCTATGTACCTGCCGATGACTTGACTGACCCTGCGCCTGCAACAACATTTACACACTTGGATGCGACAACCGTTCTTTCCCGTGCAATCTCTGAGCTGGGTATTTACCCTGCGGTAGATCCGTTGGATTCAACTTCTCGTATTCTTGATCCGAATATTGTGGGTAATGATCATTACGATACCGCACAGGCTGTTAAGCAAATCTTGCAACGCTACAAAGATCTTCAGGATATCATTGCTATTTTAGGTATGGATGAGCTTTCCGATGAAGATAAATTGGTTGTAGCCCGTGCCAGAAAAGTTCAACGTTTCCTTTCTCAGCCATTCTTTGTTGCCGAGCAGTTTACCGGCTTGGATGGAAAGTATGTTAAGCTCGAAGATACAATCAAAGGCTTCAAAGAAATTATTGAAGGTAAGCATGATGACTTACCTGAAAATGCATTTTACCTGGTTGGTACTATTGAAGAGGCTGTTGAAAAAGCTAAAAACCTTTAATCAATTGATTTATGGCAAAGAATGCTTTTAATTTGGATCTGGTAACTCCTGAAAAATCGTTGTTCAGCGGCGAAGTGATCAGTGTAACAGCGCCTTCGGAATACGGCTCGTTCCAGGTTTTAAAAAACCATGCCCCAATGCTTGCAGCGCTGGGTGAAGGCGAAATTAAATTGGCGCTCCCAGATAAGAGTGAAAAGAAGTTTAATGTTAAAGAAGGCTTTTTTGAAGTAAGCGATAACAAGGCCATATTGCTTGCTGAAAATGTTATGTAAGCCGGCTTTATCTTAAATTCTTAAATTTGGCTATCACCACCGTTTGGCGTGGTGGTAGCTTTTTTTATTTATGATGATTTTAAAACCCAAACGATTACATAAAGGCCAAACCATTGGCATTGTTGCTCCGGCCAGCCCTGTTGAGCGAAGGGATAAAATGCAAAGAGCGCTTATGTATTTAAAGAATTGTGGTTTTAAAGTAAAGCTAGGAAAGCATGTTAAAGATGTTTATGGGTATTTAGCCGGCACTGATGAAGCACGCGCGCAGGATATCAACACAATGTTTGAAGATCCTGATGTCGATGCCATTTTTTGTTTAAGAGGGGGTTATGGTTCGCCTCGTTTGCTGAATTTAATTGATTATGAAACCATTGCACGGCATCCCAAAATATTCGCCGGTTATTCGGATATCACCGCATTATCGTGTGCAATTTTTGCAAAAACAGGTTTGATCACGTTTTCCTCGCCAATGGTTGTTTCGGATATGGTAAATCCCGATCCCTACTCGTTCAATATTTTTTGGGATTTGCTCATGGGTTCGAGGTCAATTACTGAGATCAAAAATTTTACGAAGCATCGCCGGACGGCTCTAAAAAAAGGTAGTGCTCAGGGACGGTTGATTGGCGGCAATCTTACATTATTTACCGGACTGATTGGCACAGGCTACATGCCATCACTTAACAATGCATTGATTTTTTTTGAAGACGTTGCAGAAGAACCCTATCGTATCGATCGAATGCTTTCGCAATGTGAACATGCTGGGATATTAAATCAATTATCGGGGCTGGTGCTTGGGAAATTTGAAAATTGTGCGCCTGAAAGTAAGCCTTCACTTAGCCTTCACCAGGTTTTCAAGCATTATTCTGAAAAACTCCCTCAAGCCACACCTGCCGTGCAAGGCGTTTCTTATGGACATACCTTAAACAAGCATACGCTCCCATTTGGCGCAATGGCACGTTTAATTGTAAGCGATACCATTAAAATTGAGCTTTTGGAAAATGTTGTGGTATGAAAAGACGTTTAGCAAAATGGTCTTTTAGGAGTTGAAAACCTGTAAATTTCATATAAAAAAAGCCTACATACTACCGGATTTTTAATCCAATATGCAGGCTTTAGTATCTATAATTTGTATAAAACGAATTCTAGAGAATTATCAATTCAGGCTTTTAAGCGATAACCCACGCCTTTGATGGTTTCAATATTTTGATCGCCAAATTCATCAAGTCTTTGACGAACTTTACAAATATGAACATCAACAGTTCTGTCGGTCACGTAGATGTTTTCACCCCATACCCGTCGTAGTAGCATTTCTCTGGAAAAAACTTTGCCAACATTTGTGCTTAATATCCAAAGAAGCTCAAATTCTTTTCGGGGAAGAAAAATTTCTTTCTCTCCAAGTTTTACGGTATGTGTGCTTCTATCGATTTCCAAATCTTTAACCTTGAGTTTAGTGACTTCCTCTGAAGTATTAATATTGTAGCGTTTTAAAACATTTTTAATTCTTGCAGAAAGAAGCTTAGGGCTTGTAGACTTCGTTAAGAAATCATCAGCGCCTAACTCTAAACCAAGCACTTCCTCCGATTCATCATTTTTATTGGAAAGCATAATGATCGGAAGCGATTTGCCTTCAGGTATAGATCGAAGCTGTCTGAACAAATCAAATCCTTGAGAATCATCTTGTTTGAGATCAAGCAAAATCACTTCAGGCTTTTTTGAAAGCTGAGCAATGGTTTCAGCTTTATCTTTAGCCCAAACAATGGAATACCCTTCTTGTTCAAGTCGTTTTCGAATCCAGGAAACATATTGAGGCTCATTGTCAGCAATAAGAATGGTTCTCGGGTTCATAAAAATAAATTAAGTTGTTGCGTAACTAGTATGTGTTATGGTTAAAACTAATCGAAATTGTTTGAGGAAATCACAATACAAAAAATCTGACCCAAATAGCGTTTCGGGCTTCAAAGATGTGTCTCTGTAAAATTGGTTTGAAGCAGGTTTGATTGCTACATCCATAAAGTTCTGTATTGGTCAAACAAAACTCTCCATGTTGTGAAGAGGTTGAGCACTTGAAATAATACTAACAATGCACTCACAAACGATGATAATATAACACATGAAACCTTAAAACTCAACGTTTTGGGTTCTTACATAACTGTAGAAAATCAACCAAGAAGTGAGGGTAAAAACATGAACTGAAAATTCAAAAGATAGGTAAGGTTTTCAATTAAAACGTTTTATGAAAGGAGATTTTTAATCCATTCATAATGTATTTTCGATTTAAGGCCATCAGCGGGGTTACATGTAACTTTAAATTCTTTGTTAAATTATTGTTAAATTCAGCCGTTGATCTGACCGCATTTATGATGCTTATTAATCGATTTAAACCCATTGCTGCAATAAAGTAATAAGCGGATTGAAAAGCCTGATCACTTGAAATACGCTTGCTACGGTAATCTTTGCGCTGCTCTTCCGACTCCCAAGACCAATAGTTGTTTTTGCTATACATGCCATCGTAATTTCGATCTTTTAAGCGCTCATTATTAAAATTTTCCCAGCTACTATAATTGGAGATATCTTTCCAAAATTGCTCGGATTTTTGTCCGCTAGAAACACTGGCAGAATTCCTGGCTAAAATTTGATAATCCGATTCAAGACTATTGGCATAGACCACAGTACTTATTAAACCCGATACTAAAGCAATTTCAATACCTAAAGAATATTTTCCGGAAGAAAAATCGCCCGCATAAGCTTCTCCCAGTCCGGGTAAAAGAAAGGAATAGAATCCGGCAAGCGTCTTTGATTTTGTTTCATGTGTTTCAAAATCAATATCATAAACCATCTGATGCTTTAAGGTTAAATAATCAGATGAAGTAGACTGTTGATTAGGAGACGGGCTTAGCGAAGCCAAAACATAATCGGGTGTTAAGCTCTCAATTTTTTGAGCATTTGCTTCACTGGCAATGCCCAAGTGGGTTATAAGCAGAAAAAGAACCAGATATAAATATTTAGGAGATGCGATCATATAACCGATTAAATTGAGAAAAAATTGTTTTGGCCTAAGATAGGATAAATCCAAAAAAAATGGAAGGTCAAAATAAACGCCCGAATTAAGCTTCAATTAATTTTTTTTTATGATCAAAAATATTGGATCATCAAATATTTTTTTCACCCTCAGGTTTCTCAGATTGATATTTTGAGGGGCACTTTATCAATATATTTTGTGCATGAAATATCCCATCGGCTTCGAAAGCGCCCTGAACCACAATACTTGTTGAGTTTTCAAAATTATTGGGTTTTCCCTTGGCGTAAATCACTTTTGAAACCGTCCCGGATTCATCTTCCATGTAAAAGGTGAAAAACTGTGCATTTGTTGTCGTCGGTTTTTCTTTGACCCAATACCCTTTCACATAACTAGTTTTTCCGTTTTCTTTTGCCTGAGAAAGGTTTTGGTAACCAATGGTGTGCGAGCCCCATTCCTTGGCTGTAAAAAACAACCACCCACCAATGATGACAATGAGAATTGTTCCAACGACATGCTTCTTTTTCATAGGATCGGTTCTTCAATTAATTTGACTGGTCGCTTTTATTGGCAGGTTTGGTCATGATTGCCTGTTCTAATCGTGATACTTTTACATCCAGCTTAAAAATAAAAATAAATAACCCTGTCCAAATAAGTAGAACAACAACTAATACAATATAAATCGAATTGGCTTCTAAAAAATCTATCATATGCAGATATCTAATAGTGTTTTTTGCGCTAGTTAAAGATAGTGTTCCGTTTGTTCATCCAAAAGATGAATGCGGTAAGTGAGGTTTTTAAGCCAAAAAAACAAAGCAATAAACCCGATCATAGATAAATAAAGGATAATGCGAATTTCAGGATCGGTTGAGCTTGAAACACTTGGATTAACATCCGTTGTATCTTTTTCAGGAGACCCCGGGTGCAGTCCGGGAATTAGCCTCGGCAGAATAAAATACAGAAAGATAACCGATGGAAATGCAAATATGTTATAGACCGCTGATAAATTTCCTCGTTTTTCAGGCGATTCAATCGCAGATCTTAAGGCAAAGTAAGCCGAATAGATCAAAAAAAGCAGAAAAATAGTGGTTTCACGAGGATCCCAATGCCAGTATTCACCCCACATAAATTTTGCCCAAAAAGCGCCCGTCAGCATTGCAAGGATATTAAAAACAAAACCGAGTTCTGCCGAAGAAAGGGCTTTTAGATCATATTCTATGGTCTTTGAGCGTAGATACTGCAAACTGTGCCATAATGCAGAAAAAAATGCTACCGTAGCGGTAATGGCCATTGGAACATGGAAATACATATTTTTGGTTGTTTCATCCAACATGCCAATGGTGTTTGGCGACAAAATTGCAATGATAACAACCAGTGTTATCCAAAAATATATGAGAAGTTTGAACCAGGCTTTTCTAATCATCAGATACCCATAGAATGAGTTAAAAAATTAAAGCTATACTTTGCCAGCTTTCATGATACGAATGGCACGCCATGTTAACCCAATCAGCAAAATTGCTGTGAGAGGAACAACGCCATACAACAAAACTTGAAAAAAAACAGGCATCAATGGGTGAGACGACGCATTAAAAAATAAATATAAGAGATATAAGACATAAAGAATAATAAAGAAAGCGCCTTCCCATCTGGAAACTTTGCCGTTAAAAAAAATGGGCAGACAAAGTGCGGCAACCCCAATCATAACCGGTATGTCAATTTGTATGGCCGTTTCGCTAACCAATAATCCATCCGGTGAAACAACGCTCGATAGCCCTAACACCAATAAGATATTATAAAGGTTGCTTCCAACGGCATTGCCAACAGCAATATCACGCTCGCCTCTAAAACTGGCTACTACCGATGTGGCTAGTTCAGGTAATGAGGTTCCAATGGCAACGATTGTTAAACCAATAACAAGTTCACTAATGCCAAATGCTTTTGCAATATCAACAGCGCTTTGAACCAGCAAATCCGACCCGAAAATAAGCATAACAAAGCCCATAATTATAAATAAAGGATTTACAATCCAGGTTTGAGCAGGGGTTAGGGATTTAATTTTGCCATATTCTTTTTCAAATTCATCATCTTCAATCTTTGTTTGATTTTTTTTGCTTTCTGAAATCAGAAAAAAAGTATATCCGATGAGTAGTAAGACAAATAAAATACCATCAACAAAACCAAGATTATTATCAAAACCAATGATGAGCAATAAAACCGAAATTCCAATCATTATGGGAACATCGAGTCGTATCAGTTGACGCGATACCAATAACGGTGATGCCACAGCTGAAAACCCCAGAACCAATAAAATATTTGCGATATTGCTGCCAACAACATTGCCGATAGCAATATCCGCTTTTCCGATATAGCTGGATTGAACGCTAACGGCTATTTCAGGTGAGCTCGTTCCAAACGAAACAACCGTTAACCCGATGAGAAGCGGAGCCACGCCAAGGGCAGCGGCAATTCGCGAAGCGCCTCGCACTAAAAATTCAGCGCCAATGATGAGCAATGCAAATCCCCCAATAAGCAGGGCTAACGTTAAAAATGACATAAGCAAAAAATGGTTTAAAAATGTGCGAGAACTTAATCAAAAAATACCATTGTGTAAAACACAAAAAAGCATTCATGCCTAAGATTACATGTGTTTAAAACCAACCAATTCTTATACATCGATGAAAGATTGCCCTCCAAGCTATTTGATTATCTATCGACTTTCTACAACGTTTATATGGCTGTTTCTAGCCCGTCAAAAAAGCTTTTCAGAACAGGTGAGTTTAAATACGCAAGAAATCCGATTTATCGTGGAATGGTTTCAGCGCTTATAGGTAAGACCATTTTATGCAGTAATCTGCGTGTTTTTGTTTCGCCTGTATTTTTTATGCTGTTATTGCAATAAAATCAAACGTTCGAAGATGGCTAAGGTTTATCAATGGGAGCTTAAAATAACGCTCGTGTTTATAAATGATGGTTTTTTATAGGTTCTAACCGCACATATGAACGATATTTCCTGACTTATTATTTTCTTAGCAAAAATTGATATTATTCGTATGATCAAACAGTATCTAAAAAACCTTTTGAATTTAGCTTCTGATTTCTGAACTTGGCAACTATGGGACTTAAGTTTATACCTGCTATCACTCCCCACGGTTTTGACATTAATCTTGTAATCTTAATCGTCTATGATTAATGAACAATTATATCAAAACTATTTTAAAGCTCTGCTTGATGGCAATCGTGAAGCTTGTTTTGAAACCGTTCAATCCCTTCTTGAACAAAAAATTAATATCAAATCACTATATACCCACCTCTTTCAGCGATCAATGGTGGATGTTGGTTTGTTATGGGAACGGAGTAAAATATCGGTGGCAAAGGAGCATTTGGCAACTTGTATGACCCAAAACCTGATGCAATTGGTGTATCCGATATTATTTACCGATGAACATCTTGAAAAGAAGGCTATCGTTACGAGCGCTTTTAATGAGTATCACCAAATAGGCGCCCAAATGGTTGCCGATATTTTTGAAATCAATGGTTGGCATAGCTACTATTTAGGGGCAAACACACCAATAAATGATCTCAACAAATTGGTTCAAGAACTAAAACCCGATGTTATTGGAATTTCGGTCAGCATTTCGTTTAATTTACCAAATGTTGTATCGAGTATTGAAGAGCTAAGAAAGCATTTTCCGAAAACGCATATGATAGTTGGCGGTCAAGCGTTTTTGTGGGGTAAGAACTATCGGTACAAATTAGAGCAATACCCATTAGTAGATTGCATTTTAACATTAGATGAGTTGGAAACGTATCTATTAAATTTTGATAAGCCGACCATTAATGAAACCGGTTGATATTCAACAATGGGTGGATCAATATGTACGCTCAGTAGCCCCTATTTTTTTTATCAAAATTGATGCCGATCATATTATACAAGATACCAACGAATTTACCAGTAAACTTGTAGGAAAGCCTCTAATAGGAGTACATTATAAAGAGATAATTTTAGATTTCTCGGGAACTATAAATTTCAAACAACTATCTGAAAATCCGTTAAAAACACATATCATAAATGTTGTAACATTTTCAGGCTTGCCCCAAACTTTACTTTCAACTTTTACTGCGTTAAATGATGGCTATGTGGTTTTAGGACACGTTGATGTAGAGGAAATGGAGAGCCTGCAAAAAAAGGTTTTAGAGCTAAATAACAATCTTGGAAAACTCAACAGGGAATTACATAAAAAGAATGTTGAACTCAAAAAATTAAATCGACTGAAAAATCAATTTTTAAGCTATGCCACCCACGATTTACGTAAACCCGTAAGCGTAATTTTAACATATGCCGAGTTTTTGGAAGAAGATGCCGATGATGTATTAAGCCTGGAGCATAAAGCATTCTTAAAAAAAATTAAGGCTTCAGGTATTTTTATGAAAAACCTCATCAACGACTTTTTGGATATTTCAATGATTGAATCGGGGATGTTTAAACTTGATCGGCAGAAGTTAAAATTAAAATCGCTTTTAGACTCGGCATTTTGGCGGCTTGAATTAAAGGCCAAAAAAAAAGACATTAACATCAACATTACTCACGATGAAAAGCTGCCGGAAATGTATTTGGACGCTTCCAAATGTGAGCAAGTATTTTTAAATATTATCGGTAACGCCATTGAGCATTCGTATCCCGAGTCTTGCATTAATGTAAAAACAATAAAATCGGGAAATGAAGTTACGGTTTTGGTGCGCGATTTCGGCGTTGGTATGTCGGCGCAACAACAGAAAAACCTTTTTAATCCTAATAAGCGCATTAGAACCACTAAAACCGGCGGTGAAAAAAGTACAGGCATGGGGCTTTTAATATCAAAAAAAATTATTGAAGCCCATGGGGGTAGAATTGAATTAAGTTCAAACTCAGGAAAAGGTACATGTTTTAAGCTTGTGTTACCAATAACCCAAAAATAAACACCCTATGACTCAGCATGAAATACTCTTGAAGTCGGCGCAGGCCTTAAAAAGACCTTCAGCTGAAGCAACCGGCGAATTTGAGGGAAAAAACCAGCAAATTGCCGAACTCATGATCCAGAGGATGCATAAGCGCCCAAATATTGAACAATTTATTGGCAAAAGCAACATGCAGCTTATGGAAACCAACAGCCGGAATTTTTGCCGGTTTATGAGCACATTGTTTTCTGAGTACGATCCTCAAATGTTTGTTAATACCTGTTTATGGGCATTTCGCACTTACCGCTCGCATGGCTTTCATGTCACATACTGGGCGGTTAATCTGGATACCACGCTCACATTACTTCAAGAGGAATGCTCCGAAAAAACTTACAAGGAACTAAGTCCGTTCTTTGACTGGATATTAATCAACATTCCTAGGCTTACGGTAATAACCGATGAGCAGCTTTCCGAAGACAAACCTGATGATGAACATGTTTAAACGTTTTCTTTTCAGTTTCCCGAAGGTAGACCATGGAAGAGAAACTAACCATATTAGTTGCAGATGATGATGGCGATTTGCTGGAAGCAACAGCCGGGATAATCAGAAAAACTGGCCATAATATCATAACGGCTGTTGATGGCGAAGATGCGCTTGAAAAGCTCCAACAAAATCACCCCGATCTGATACTTACGGATATTGAAATGCCAAAAATTGATGGTTTGCAGTTGTGTAAAACCATAAAAAATGATCCGGCATTTCAGCATATTCTTGTTGTGTTGATTACGGCATCAAAAGTCAGGTTAGAGCAGCAAATGCAAGCATTAGAAACAGTTGCGGATGGTTATTTGGTTCGGCCAATTTCCAACAAGTCGTTATTAGCATGGGTGAAATCGTTTTGCCGCATTGCTCATTCCGAAAAAGCCTTATTGCAAGCTAACCGGCGAATTCAGCATCTTAATTACATCCTCAATTCTATTCGAAAAATCAACCGGTTGATAACCCAAGAGCTTCAACCCAAGGAGTTGATGGAAAAAGCCTCTGAATTGCTTACTCAATCAATGGGCTATTATAACGTTTGTATTGTATTGAGTGATTCCAATGGTCGTTTCGAATCAGTTGCAAAAGCCGGAGATTTTAGCGGCAAGTTTCAGGAAATCCAACGTGCATTAGAAAATAACCAAAGGCTTGAATGCTTTGAATTGGCATGCAAATCCAAAACGTTTTGCGTTATTGAGCATCCCAAACAAACCTGTACAATTTCCTCACTTATTAATAATCCTGAGAGCCACTGCATGTTTTGCGCAGAACTTAAATATGAGTCATCCACTTATGGTTTTATTATAGTTTCCGTGCCAAAAGAATATGCCCATGAAAATGATGAACAAGACCTTTTTGAAGAACTGGTTCGGGATTTGAGTTTTGCATTGCATCGTAATGAAATTAACACCAAGAAATTACAGATCGAACGCCAAAATGCGTTGTATGCAAAAATTGTTGAAACAACGACAAATATCTTGGCGGTTTTAGACCGGGATTATCGGTATGTAGTTGTCAACAATGGTTATAAAAAGCATATTGGCCTTTCAGGAAAGGAGCTAGAGGGAAAACGTGTTGTTGATATTTTAGGAGAGGATGATTTCAAAACTACGGCTAAAAAGAACATGGATAAAGCCTTTCGAGGTAAGCATGTTCACTACACCGCCAAAATCATGAACAAGGATGGCAAATGGGTTTATCACGATGTTCACATCTCGCCATATAAGGATCCTGATGGTAAAATCAATCATTTAATTTTAAGCGCCGTTGATCTGACAGAAGTTCATCAGCATCAACAGGAACTAAAACAAAGTCAAGACCGATACCAATGGTTGTTTGATGCTTCCCCGGTTCCATTATGGGAAGAAGATTTTAGCCAGCTCATCAAACATCTGGAAAGTATTAAAGAAAATGGCATTACGGATTTAAGGGCATATTTCCGGGATCATCCAGATGAAGTGGCAAATTGCATTGAAAAGATTAAAATCCTGGATGTCAATCATGCAACACTCGAGTTTCATGAAGCGACAAATAAAGAAGACCTCCTCAATTATTTAGAAAAAGTTTTCACCCCAAAATCTCAGGAAGCTTTTGTAGAAGAATTAGTCACAATATTTGAAGGCAAAGATGTTTTTACAATAGAAGCTGAAATTAAAACGATTTCAGGAAAGCTTAAACAGATATTTTTAAAGTTAAGGCTTGAAAAAAGGCAACCTGATGATTACAAGGCAGTGGTTTCGACAATGGATATTACAGAACGAAAGCGCGCTGAAAACATTCTCCAGGAAAGTGAGCAAAAGTTTCGAAAGATGTTTGAAAATACATCGGTTGGCGTAGCAATTGTGGGATTGGATTACCAAATCCAACAAGCCAATTCAGCATTTTGTAACATGCTTGGTTACAGTGAAAAAGAGCTCAAAACGAAAACTATCAAAGATATTACTTACCCGGAAGATTGGCCCAAAAATCAAAACATGCAAAAGAAACTGGGGCAACAAGTTGTTCCAAAATATGAGCTGGAAAAGCGCTTTGTGCGCAAAGATGGTAAACTGGTTTGGGGATTATTGAACGCAAATTTAGTTGAGGACTCTGTTGGTGAGCCGTTATTCTTTTTAGGTAATGTGGTTAATATTTCTGAGCGAAAAGCAATGGAAGATGCGTTATTAAACAGTGAGGAAAAGTTTCGTTCGCTGTTTAATCTTACCACAGATGCGCTTTTTATTGTGGATTTTACCGGTAAGATCATTGAAGCAAACAAAACCGCTTCGGACTTATTAGGTTACCCTTATACAGAATTAGTTACATATTCATTATCGGAATTCCAACCTGAAGATGCCATTAAAGACTTTGACCGCATTTCTAAAACTCAATTAAATCATGGACTTGCATTGTTTGAAACTTACTTTCGAACCAAGGATGGACGGCATATTCTTGTAGAAGTTAGTTCAAAGTTAATTGATTTTATGCATAAAAAAGTGGTGCTGGCGCAAGTCCATGATATAACCCAGCGTAAAGAAGCTGAATTAGAGCTTCAAAAAAGCAGGGAGCGTTATATGAATTTATTTACAGATAGCGCGTCCGTGATGCTTTTAATTGATCCTAAAACCGGCAAAATTATCGATGTAAATCATGAGGCCGAAGCCTATTATGGGTATGAAAAAGAAGCATTGCTTTCAATGAATATTAATGATATCAATGTTTTAACCCCGGAAGACGATATGAAAAACATTGAGCTGGCTGCTTCAAAAAAACGTCATCATTATTTTGTTACACAAAAATTATCCTCCGGCAAGCAACGAGAAGTTGAAGTGTTTAGCGGTCAGGTTGAGATTGAAGATCAAACGTTATTGTATGCGATTATTCATGATATCACTGAACGGATAGCGGCCGAGCATGCAGTAGAAAAGCGCCTGGCCTATGAAAGTTTGTTGGCAAACATATCAAAATTGGCTATTGAAGAATCTGATGAGAAGGTATTTATAAACAACAGCTTTCGGCTAATCGGAGATGTGTTTTCAGTATGCCGGGTTTATATCTTCGAGTATAATTCAACCAAAGAAAATCAAAGCAATACATATGAGTGGGTAACTAAGGGCTGTGCATCTCAAATTGATCATTTACAGGATTTACCGGTCAATGTAACACCCTGGAGGCAGGAAATGATGTTAAAAAAGAGGGTGATTAATGTTGAGAACATCGAAAAAATCCCTTCAGAGACTGAGAAAGAGTTACTGCAACAACAGGAAATTAAATCGTTGCTTGTTGTGCCAATGTATGTCAGCGGCGCTTATTATGGTTTCCTTGGGCTAGATGAATGCCGGGTTAACAAACATTGGCCCAAGGAAGATGTTGAGATTTTAACATCCATTGCTTCAATTTTTTCAACATATATAGGGCATAGAAAAGCTGATCAGGCGTTGAAATTAAGCCAGGAGCATTACCAAAGATTGTTTGAGCTGCCCCAGGATTTTGTATTCCTGCATGAATTTCAACAAAACGACGAGACGGGATATTTTATTGAAGTCAATCAATGGGCATGTGAACGGCTCAAGTATTCTCTGGATGAGCTCAGACATATGAGGCCTACTGATCTTATTAATAAAAAGGACAAAGACCTCTTACGCGAGGAATCAGAGACTTTATCTGCCAGTGGAGAATTAAAAATTGTTAAAAACCTTTTAACCAAAGACGGAGATGCAATACCTGTTGAACTGCATGCTAGGGTATTTGAGCATGAAGGAAAAAAACTGGTGATTTCAATTGGACGAGATATTTCGGAGCGGTTGCGAACGGAAAAAGAGATTAGGGAAAGTGAAGATCGATTTAGAGGCATATTTAACAATATGGCTAATGGCGTCATTATTTATGAGGCGATCAACCAGGGAGATGACTTTGTGGTCAAAGAGATAAATCGTGCTGGAATGGGATTAACAAAACATCACTCCGAAGTCGAAGTTGGAAAACGGTTATCGACCCTAAAAGCCGGATCAAAGCATATGGGCATGATGGAGATGCTTAAAAAAGTGCTTGATACTGGTAAAGCCGAATATTTACCGACTCGTGAAATTACCACACAAAAACGAGAGATTTGGCTTGAAAATTACATCTTCCGAATCACTAATGGAGAAGTGATTGTGGTGTTTGAGGATGTTTCCGAACGAAAACATTATACGGAAGCATTGCGGAAAAGCGCTGAGAAATATCGTTTGCTGGCCAATAATGCAACCGACATTATTTGGCAAATGGATTTGAAAATGCGGTTTACTTATGTAAGCCCATCCGTGTTTAATATTACCGGATTTACAGTATCAGAATGGATGACGATGAATTTAAGCGATCATAAGACGATGAACAATATGATTTTACTAGAGCGTAATATTCTCAATTCGCTTAAAAATAAAAATCATATGGATGTTATATCGTTTGAATCTCAAATCCTTAAAAAAGACGGTTCAACGATTGATGTTGAAATATCCGCAAAAGTTATCCGTAACGAAAAAGGCAAATCGATTGGCATACAAGGTTCAATACGTGATATAACGGAGCGAAAACAAGCCGAACGAGAACTGATTGAAAGCCAGCAAAGTCTTCAAAGCATTTTCAAAGCTTCGCCGATTGGTATTGGGTTAGTTGTCGGAAGAAAGTTTTACCGGGTCAATGATACGTTTTGCCAGATGGTTGGATATAGCCAAAGCGAGCTCCTTGAAAAAAATACTCGTATGATTTATCCATCCCAAGATGAGTACGACAGAATTGGCAAAGATCATTATATACAGATCGCTAAAGAAGGCCTTGCATTTACAATAACTCAGTATAAACGGAAAGATGGTAAAATTATAGACATTCATTTACGCTCTACTAAAATGGAGATGTATAAAGATCAAATCGGGATAATTTTTACGGCTATCGATGTCACGGAACAGCTTAAGGCAAGCAAGGCGTTGCAGGAAAGTGAAGCTAAGTTCAGAATGGTGATAAATGCCATCAAAGATGTCTTCTGGATACAAAAACCTGATTTTACTGAAATTATTTTTTGCAGTCCGGCCTATGAAGAAGTTTTTGGGCGGCCTTTATCCGAGTTAATGGCGTTTCCAACGACCCGGTTAGACTATATGAATGAAGATGATCGAACATTGTTTAATGAAGCATTCGCCAATAGCCTTAAGACGAAAGAGTCATATACATTGGAATACAGAATTGTCATGCCAGATGGCGCTATTAAATGGATTTTAGAACGCGGCTTTCCAATTATTGACGCTAATAATGATATTGAGTTTGTTGCCGGTAGCAGCACCGATATTTCCGAAATGAAATCTTTGATAAATGAGCGTTTCAAATTACAGGATCAATTAAGGCAAAGCCAGAAAATGGAAGCCATTGGTCAGTTGGCAGGAGGCGTAGCTCACGATTTTAATAACATTTTGCAGGCTACAATGGGCTATTCACAATTATTGAAGGATAGCTTAGAAAATAGTACTACTGAGTACGAATTCGTTGAGGAAATATACAACGGAACTGAAAGAGCGGCAGGTTTAACCAGGCAACTCTTGGCATTTAGTCGCCGCCAGGTTATTGAACTGGTAGATCTGGATTTAAACCAATTGATAGAAAACCTCACGAAAATGATGCGTCGGTTGATCGGGGCAACCATTGAGTTAAAAATGGAGTTGAAGCCCAAATTGGCAACCATTAGTGGCGATGTGGGTCAGATCGAACAAATTTTAATGAACCTCTCGGTAAACGCCCGGGATGCCATGCCTGAGGGTGGGCAATTGCAGATTATCACTCAGGAAATCACCATTGACGATGATTTTTGTAAAGCCAATCATTGGGCGCAAAAAGGTAACTATGTTCATTTGAGCGTCTCCGATAACGGCTGTGGCATTGAGCCTGAAATCCAAGAAAAGATATTTGAGCCATTTTTTACGACAAAACCGCTTGGAGAAGGCACCGGATTGGGTCTTTCTACGGTTTATGGAATCATAAAACAACTCAACGGTTTTATTTTTGTCGATAGTAAGCCGGGTGAAGGCAGCACGTTTAATATCTATTTCCCAACCATAAAAGCGCCAAAAAAACCGGTGAAGCCCCAAACTGAGATTCATCCAAAAAGAGGCAGTGAAACCATTTTAATTGCCGAGGATGATGAAGCTTTACGAAAATTAGTCTGTAAAATTCTTTCGGACTATGGTTACAGGGTTTTGGATACCTCGGATGGAGAAGAAGCCATAAACGTTGGCAAAGAAAGTATTCAGGATATTCAGTTGGCATTGCTTGATATTGTGATGCCTAAAAAAAATGGAAAAACTGTAATGAAAGAGTTGCGAAAACTAAATCCGGATTTACCGGTATTGTTGATTAGTGGATACAGTCCCGGCGGCATTCATACCAATTTTATTTTGGAACAAGGTGTTGATTATATTCAAAAACCATTTAATATCAATAAAATGCTCTCTAAGATTCGTGATCTGTTAGATAAAAAAGAAAATTAAAATCATTAACCGAGATGCAGAAATGATAGAGTTAAGTAAATGCTATTCCAATTTCATTTAGCTAAACGTTTTTTATCGTTCATTTTACCTAATATATTTATAATTGTATAGCTTTATTGTAGATGGATATGAAATACCTGGCTTTGTTAAGCATATCAGGTTAAAAGCCGATCATATGTTGTAGTACATGTAACAAATAATTGTTAACACACGTTATTCACCCCTTATGGATGATTTTATTAGTGGCACAAACTTGTCGGAAAACGTAGCTGTACTAGTTGTAGATGACGATGAAGAACTTCGCAAAATTACCATTGGTCTACTGCCAACAAAGAACCTAACTATTCTTGAAGCAGCAGATGGTAAAACCGCGTTGGATTTGATACATGTTCACCACCCTGATATAGTAATATCAGATGTGATTATGCCAGAAACCGAAGGACTTGATCTGTGTTTATTGGTTAAATCGGATCCAAAAATCAAACATACCTTTTTTGTACTGATCACCGGTTATAAAATTACCCCAGAAGATAGAATACAAGGTTTAGATTCAAAAGCCGATTCATACATAACCCGACCAATTTCGAATCGTGAATTAAAAGCTAAACTTGATTCCTTTTTAAGAATTGTTGCTGCCGAAAAACAAGTTCGTGAATCGAATGCGCATTTAGAATATCTAAAAGCGATTATAGAAGCGATTCAAAAAGTTAATCGTTTGATTGCCAAAACCTCAGATGTTCAGGAGTTGATCGATAAAACATGTCAGTCCCTGATTAGTGAGATGGGGTATAACAACACCTGGATTGCATTGTGCAATGAAAATAAAGAGATCACACATGTTGCCAGCGCCGGATTTGATCGATTGAACGTATCATTGGAAGAAGTATTAACCAAAGAAGGATGTTTGGCATGCATGGAAAAAACCAGACTAAATAATAAGCTTGTTGTAATACAAGATCCGGCAATAGAGTGTAAGAACTGTCCCTTATCACAGTATTATAAAAACTATTGTGGATTGTGTGCACTTATTGAATACAAGGATCGCATTTATGGGTGGCTAACCATATCGGCGATAAAAAAATATGCCAACGATGAAACCCAATGGCAGTTGCTCAATGAACTAGCGTCGGATTTAGGATTTGCGTTGCAAAACCTCGAGTTAAAATCCATTCATCAGAAAACACAAATAAATCTGGACAATTTTGCCAAAATGGCAGCTCAAACGCGGGATTTTATTGCGATTATAAACAAAGATTACACACTTCAATTAGCCAACCCCGCCACATGTGAATTGTTTGAAACCCAACAATCATTAATCGTTGGTATGCATTTACAAGATGTCATTGGTGATGAACTTTTTAAGAAATTTAGCGATGAGCATCTTCAAAAAGCTTTTGCCGGGGAAATGGTGGAGTTTGTCTCTGATATAACCACAAACCAAGGCCCGACACGACATTATCAGATAAAGTTAACCCCAGATAATGAAAATGAACCCATCGAACACGTTTTTGTTTTAGGGACAGAGGTTACGGAAATCATAAAAACTCAAAAAAAACTTGAGCAAAGCGAGCAAAAATACAAACATCTTTACCAAAGTATTCCCAGTGGTATTGCTATTGTAAGCATTGCTGAAGGTAAAATTCAGGAAGCCAATGATATTCTATGCCATATGCTTGGGTATAGTCCTAAAGAATTCATTGGCAAAAGCATTCAAGAAATAACACACCCTGAAGATCAACATATTGATGAAGAGGCCATAGAAGAACGGTTGCATGGTCATCATGGTTTGCACATGATGAACAAGCGTATGTTAAAAAAAGATGGGGCAATTATCTGGGTTTCTATTACAACTTCAGTTATTGACTTTGAAGAAGGTGAACCTAAACATGTATTAGGTGTGATTCTTGATAACACTGAACTCTTCAATACAGCGCTTGCGCTTAAAGACTCTGAAAAACGATACCGTACGGTGGCTGAAAATTTCCCAAACGGAACGTTGAGCCTATTTGATAAAGATTTCACGTATGAATTTGTGGATGGCAAAGGTTTAGCGCTCGTGGGCTTAAAGAAGGAAGATTTAATTGGCAAATCCATCTATCAGCTTTTTCCTGAAGATATGGTTAAAACCAAAGAGAAGGCGTGGAAAGAAGTTTTTGAGGGGAAGTCGTCTGAATATGAATTTAGCTATAAAGGCCATGTATTTATTAATAGAGCGGTACCAATTAAGGATCCCAACACTGAAATTGCGCATGGCGCGGCATTTTCTCAGGATATTACTGAAATAAGAAAGTACGAGCAGGAGCAACGAAAAAATCAGACCCTACTTGAGCTATCGGAAGAGATGTCCTTAACCGGAAGTTTTGAAATCGATTATAAAACGAATGTTCTCACGGTTTCAAAGGGCTGGCAGGAAATCGTCGGGATACGCAAAGCAACCCTTGATGTGAATCTTGATCTTTGGAAGTATGTTTATGAAGAAGACAAATCAAGAATTTTTAAGGTCTATGAAGAACACCTTATCAAAAAATCTGATTATCGAATTGAGCATCGGATCAACAATCAGGAAACCGGTGATACACGACTGGTTAAAATTGTAATGAAAACACATTTTGATGAATTAAGCAATCCAATATCGAGTATTGGCACGATTCAGGATATTACCGAACAACGAAAGTTCGAAGAAGAGAAAAAACAAGTAGAGGCTGAGCTGCAGCAAAGTCAAAAAATGGATGCTATTGGTCATCTGGCAGGCGGTGTTGCGCATGATTTTAACAATATCATACAATCGGTGTTGGGTTATTCGCAACTGCTTTTGGAAAATCTCCCGAATGATTCCGAAGAATATAATCAGGTTCTTGAGATTTTTAAAGGCTCTGAGCGGGCGGCATCCTTAACCAGACAATTGCTTGCATTTGGGCGTCGGCAAATCATAGAACCTCAGGCCATTGATCTCAATCTGCACATTTCATCCATAATGGATATACTAAAGCGGACAACAAAAGAAGATATTCAGTTGGAATTTGAACCCATGCCAAATTTGCTGAAGATAAACTTCGATAAACATCAACTGACACAGGTAATTTTAAATTTAGTGTTGAATGCTAAAGATGCCATGCCTGAAGGCGGAGAGATTATGATCGCTACAACCCAAGACAGTGTTGATGAGGATTATATTGATTTGCATTTTCATGGGGTAGAAAAGCCAGACAAAGGTTTTTATGTTATGATGCACATTTCTGATAATGGCCAAGGAATGAATGATGAAACACTTAGGCATATCTTTGAGCCTTTTTTTTCCACAAAACCTTTAGGCAAAGGTGTCGGATTAGGGCTTTCAAGCGTTTATGGAATTGTCAGGCAACATAAAGGCGCAATATCGGTTCATAGCGGCTTAGGTAAAGGCTCATCGTTCGATATTTATTTTCCGGCATTGCCTTTAGAAACAAAACATGGTGAAGAAAATGAAACGCAGCAACTAGAACCGGTGAAAGGATCGGGAACAATTTTATTTGCTGAGGACAATGAGGTTTTAAGAAAGCTTACAAAAAAAGTTGTAGGGGATTATGGCTACAACCTCTTGATAGCAAAAGATGGCCAGGAGGCCATAGAACTAGGAACGAAAAACATCCATAGAATTGATATCATCATATTGGATGCGGTTATGCCTAAAAAAAACGGGGTTGAAGTTTACCAAGTGTTGCATGAATTGCGTCCCGATTTGCCCGTTATTTTTACAAGTGGATACACTGAAAGCGAAATCCATAACAATTTTATTTTAAAACATGGATTGACGTATTTCCAAAAGCCGTATTCGCTTTCAGTGCTTTTAGCAAAAATTAAAGAACTCACCGATTAATCCTGGAGTTAATGCCCGAAGATAATAGATGTTAAGCGTTACCAACGGCGTGTGAATGTTCAAGGAAGACGTTTATCGGCAAATCAAAAGTGAGCAATTTGTTGATCGCATCACTTTTTCGGTAGTGCTTCCCATAATCATGCGTTTGATCTGTCCTTCACCTTTTTCGCCAAGAACAATCAAATCTGTGTCATCATCTTCGGCATAATTTAAGATCACCTGGGCCGGATTTCCCCAAAGCACATGTTTTTTAATCGTTGTGCCGTCTGTGTTATAGTCGCTGACAAATGCATCCAATTCATCAGTTTTTTGGGCTTTATAAGCCAAAATTTTTTCTTCGCCAATATTTTTGGACAGGCCAATAGCTTCCACATTGGGTACGTGGATCACATGCAAAACTTCCAGGCTGGCTTCAAAATTTTGGGCCATGGACAAGGCTTTTTCAAAAGCTCCTTTTGATGAGGGTGAAAAATCTACCCCGCATATAATTTTTTGGATGCCTTTGAATGAGTCGGCTTTATGGATCCAGACAATTTGCCGGGCTTGGCGAACAATCGCCTCGGCCGATGCGCCAAAAACTACCCGTTGCAACGCCGATTTTTCTTCAGCCCCGATAATGATAATATCGGCATCCATGCCATCGGCTGCGGCTAGTACCTGGTCAGCCACATTACCCACTTCAATGATCACATTTCCGGTTTGGGTGCCATCTTCATTAAGCCTCTGCAAATAATGGCGAAGGCGTTGCTCGGCCACCCGTTGCACCTCGTGCGAACTGATCCAATCCGAAAAGTACGATTTCACCACATAGATCAACGATAGCTGTCCTTGTAGCTTTTTAATGAGTGGGCCAATATGTAAAATGGCTTTGATAGACAGATCGGAGAGATCGGTGGCCAGAAGAATGTTTTTATTAATCATGTGCTTTCAGGTTTAAAGGGAACATAAGCTTCTCAATGTTATTAATGTTTAAAGTAACGTTCTTTGAATTTATTGGTGATAAATTTATGAACTTCCATGACTGGCAGAATTATAAGCGCCAGGCTAAATGCTATGATCCAGTGATCCATACTTACCGGCATTACTCCCAGAATTTTGGTTCCAAAATCCATATGCATGAAAAAGACATGAATGCTGAACGCAAGCATGGTACCTGTCATTAAAATCGGGCTTTTGAACGGGGAGAGTTTGAAAATGGATTTCCACTCCGAGCGGCAATTGGCAATGTGAATATTTTCGAACAAAACCATTAAGAGCAGAACCATATTGCGACTTTCATCTACCGACATGCCCTTGCCCAGTAAGTGATTGAACAGCCAAACAGAGAGAATGCCCATGGTGACTGAAGCAATAACGGTGCGCTCAATCATGAGCCGGTTAAAAATATGCTCGTGTGGCGCACGTGGCCGACGTTTCAGAATGCCTTCTTCTTTGGGTTCAAACGCCAGGGCCACATCCTGAATGCCATTAGTGACAAGGTTCAGCCAGAGAAGCTGAACGGGCAATAATGGCAACGGCAGGCCAAGGGCAATGGAGCAGGCCACCATAACCAGCTCGGCCGCACCGGTTGAAATCAACAAATAGATGACTTTTCTGATATTGTCGTAGGCCGCGCGCCCTTCTTCCACACCACCAACAATG
Source organism: Chloroherpetonaceae bacterium (assembly GCA_028277445.1). Lineage (GTDB taxonomy): Bacteria > Bacteroidota > Chlorobiia > Chlorobiales > Chloroherpetonaceae > JANQGG01. The sequence continues at coordinate 31,638 of JANQGG010000004.1, forward strand.
GTTGAAAAGTTATCATCGCTGATTACCAGGTCGGCGGCTTCCCTGGCCACATCGGTTCCATTTTTACCCATGGCAACCCCAATATTAGCTGCCCGCAATGCTGGCGCGTCATTTACCCCGTCGCCGGTAACAGCTACAAAATTCCCGTTTCGGATGGCTGAATTAACAATATCCAGCTTTTGATGTGGGGCAACCCGGGCAAACACCCGAACCTGTTCTATCAATTTATCCAGGTTGCCTTCAGTAGTTTGCTCAAGTTCTCTTCCTGTTATCGTTTCTTCTTGGGTAGTGGCAAGCTGCAGGTCTTTGGCAATGCTCAGAGCGGTGATTTGATGGTCTCCGGTAACCATAGCAACCTGGATACCGGCTTTATGACAGGTGTCTATGGCCGTTTTGACACCCGGCCTCAAGGGATCCTGCATGCCAACAAAACCAAGAAAGGTTAAACCGTTGGGTTCGGTTACGGTTTTCTGAACGATTGTTTCATCTTCTATCCGGCCCTCTGCCAGCGCAATAACCCGAAATCCGGATTGGGCCATCTCATTCATTACGTTAAAATGATTTTGCAGCTCATCCTTTTTATCCGAAAAATCACACATGTTAAGAATGCGCTCGGGTGCCCCTTTTGCAAAGACCAGCACGCCGGTTTCATCGCGGTTGTAGGAGGCCGAAAACTGAAGTTCCGGCTCAAAGGGTATGCGATTAATTTCGGGATGATTTGTCAGAAGCGTTTCCTGCTTGAAACCGGCTTTATGACCAAGGCTCAACAGGGCAATATCAACCGCATCCCCGCGATTAACCCAGTTTTTATCTCGTAAAAACAACGCCGATTCATTACACAGGACACTCGCCCGGATCAACTTGATAAGCTGTGGATGCTCTGCAGGAGTAACGGTTTTGTTGTCTTTTAAAATTTCACCTACCGGGGCATATCCCTCGCCGGAAACTTCAAACACTTTACTATTACCCAAATAGATGTGTTTTACAGTTAATTCGTTGCAGGTGAGTGTGCCGGTTTTATCCGTGGCAATCATCGTGCAACTGCCCAGCCCTTCAACCGCCGAGAGATTTCTGACAATTACCCCGCGTTTGGCCATACGATTTGTGGCAATGGCAAGCGCGATCGTCATGGCTATAGGAAGGCCTTCGGGTACTGCAGAGACAGCCAGGGCCACCGTAAACATGAACATATCCACAATGTCCAGATTCTCAAGAGCAATGCTGATAATACTTATTAAAACAGAAATCCCAAGCACAGCAAAGGCAATGGCTTTAGTGAAGGATTCCATCCGGTGAATTAAGGGTGGCTTGGCTGAAGGAGCGCTTAAGATATCAGTGGCAAGCTGCCCGACGGTGGTTTGAATACCTGTAGTGGCAACCACACCCTTTGCGCGCCCCCGATTGACTACCGAACCGGCAAATACCATATTTTGCTGGTCGGCGAAGGGAATGTCTTTATCGCCAATCCAGCTGGGATTTTTTAGTACCGGCAGACTTTCACCGGTAATGAGGGATTCATCTACCTCCAAGCCCCGAGCTTCGATAATGCGGATATCGGCGGGAATGCGGTTGCCCGATTCCAGCACAACCACGTCGCCAGGCACAACTTCTTCAGATGAGATTTCTGTAAGCTCATTGTCGCGGAGCACCATGGAGCGGATTTTCAATAATTGTTTGAGGGCTTCATTGCTTTTTTCAGCTTTCCATTCCTGAGTGGCTCCGATAACGGCGTTTAAAATCAAAACCGCTGCAATAAATGATGCATCGGTGACTTCATTTATCGCCAAAGATAAGATCGCGGCAACACCAAGAATTGCTATTAACGGGCTTTTGAACTGTGCCAGACTGATTTGCCACCAGGTTTTTTTTCCTGTTTCAGGCAATCGGTTATACCCGAAAGTTTCTATATGCTCGGTTGCTTGGTTTGTGGAGAGCCCGTTTTCGCTACAATTCAGGTGTTTAAAAACCTCTTCAAGGGAAATGGCATGCCAAAGCGGCTGGTTTTCTTTTACTGATTCTGCCATAAATGTGAGTTTAATTTTTTAAAGTTATGGAAAAAAAGTATCTATCGCCAAAGTTCGATGGAACTCTTTTGCATATGATGTGACTTTATTACTAAACCAATTCTTTGTTTTCCTTAAAAACCTTAAACATATCGATCCTATGTCCATAGAGTTATTGTTTGTTGTTATTGGTTTAACTTTTATCATTGGATTTGCCCATATCGCTGACTCCCTGTTTGAAGACACCGATCACGGGTTGGCTTACATTACTGAAAAAAAGATGTTTATGCTTACCACGTTGTCTGTAACCGGAAAAAGTTATGATATTCATTCCACTATAGAATTCAATGAAAGCAGCGATCAATTTAAGGTACATGTTTCAGTACCGGTAGAATCCTTAGACTCTGGTATGATTGAAAGAGATAAAAGTGTTCAGGATTTTCTGCAAATAGCTGATCATCCTAAGATTACGTTTACATCTGACTGGTTAGCATACGATAGCTTAAATTTTGATACACATTTAAGCAAAAACATTTCTGGATTACTTTGTTTTGCCGGAAAACAGTTTCAAGTTGATTTCCCACTACATTTTATTCGCCACGACAACTTTACTCACATAACAGGTGTTTTGGAATCTACTTTTACAAAATTGGATATGGCGTGTCCAAGAGTTGTGGGCGGTTTGGTTGCCGACGTAAAAGATAGATTGGATATTATTGTAAACTTAAGGTCTGATAAAATCGATGGTTTAGAAGAATTGCTTTTGCCAAAGAAAGTTGAAACTGAGTTAGGTTAAAGATTAGCAAAAAAGGCTGTCTCGTAAGATAACGCTTACAAGACAGCTTTTTTTATTTACGGTTTCCAAGGATTAAGAATCTGATAACGGCAATTCCATCTGACTATCATCAATATCCGGGTTATCGCCATTTTCTTCTTTAGGCACTCGGGCTACTGAAGAAATAATATCATCTTCTCCCAGACGGATCAAGCGAACGCCTGATGTGTTTCGTCCCATAACGCGAATATCGGCAACATGCTGGCGTATTACAATGCCCTTTTGGGTGATTATGATCAAATCATCACTATCATTTACTTCCAGCATTCTGACGAGGTTGCCAACTTTTTCCGTAGATTTTAAAGTGATCACACCCGAAGCGCCTCTACGGGTCATTCGGTAATCATCAATATCGCTTCGTTTGCCATACCCTTTATCCGTTACAATCAAGAGCGTGGCGTCGTTTCGTTTGGTTGAAACCATCGAAACAATAAATTCATCATCCGATAGATTTGCGCCTTTTACGCCAATGGAATTGCGCCCCATGCTGCGAACGCCGTTTTCATGGAAACGAATAGCGTAACCGGTGTTTTTGGCAAGTAATATCTGATTATCGCCATCAGTAAGCGACGCATCAATCAGTTCATCGTTTTCGGAGATGTTGATTGCAATAATGCCGGTTTTTCTTGGATTGGAATACTCTTTCAAGGATGTTTTTTTGATCAGGCCATTTCGGGTGCCCATCAAAATATAATAGTCTTCATTAAACTCTTTGATGTTGATCATGGCACGTATGCGCTCATCTTTTTCAAATTGGATAAGATTGGCAATGGAGCGTCCTCGTGCAGTTCGGCCAGCTTCGGGTATTTCATGGACTTTAATCCAATAACACTTTCCGAAATTGGTAAAGAACAAGATGTAATTATGCGTAGAGGCAATAAACATATGTTCAATGAAGTCGTTGTCTTTGGCCATGGCTCCCGAAATGCCTCTGCCGCCACGCCCCTGACGGCGATAACCCGAAACCGGAAATCGTTTGATAAAGCCCTGATGGGTTATGGTAATCACAACATCTTCTTCAGCGATCATATCTTCGATACTGAATTCATCGGTTTCATAAACGATTTCTGTGCGCCGTTCATCACCATAGGTTTTTTTGATGGCCAGAAGCTCATCTTTGATAATTTGGAATTGTAAAGCCGGACTGGCTAAAATGGATTTCAACCGTTCAATGGTTTTAAGCAACGCCTTGTACTCATCTTCGATTTTTTGGCGTTCCAGACCGGTAAGCCGCTGAAGCCTCATATCTAGGACCGCTTTGGCCTGGATTTCCGAAAGACCGAAGCGTTCCATTAATCGCGTTTTTGCGGTCTCGGTATCCGGCGATTTTCGGATGGTGGTGATCACTTCATCAAGGTTATCCAGACATATTTTCAGACCTTCCAAAATGTGGGCTCGTCGTTCAGCTTCATCCAACTCAAATCGAGTACGCCTTAAAACCACATCATGTCGGTGTTCGATATAGTGGCTCATCAGCTCTTTGAGGTTCATGACCTTTGGCGAGCCTTTAACCAGCGCCAGCATAATGCATCCAAAGGTTTCTTGGAGCTGAGTGTATTTAAACAGCTGGTTTAACACAACCTGCGTTACAGCATCTCGCTTTAGCTCAATCACCATACGCATGCCATCTCTGTCCGATTCATCCCTTAAATCTGAAATGCCTTCAATTTTTTTGATCTGAACCAGACCGGCAATTTTTTCTATTAATCTCGCTTTGTTGACCTGGTAAGGAAGTTCAGTGACAATTAACGATTCACGGCCGCTTTTTTGATTGACTTCTACCTGTACTTTAGCGCGCAAAATAACCCTACCCCGACCTGTTGTATAGGCTTGCTTTACGCCTTCATACCCATAAATAATACCAGCGGTTGGAAAGTCCGGCGCTTTTACATGTTCCATTAATTCTTCGATTGCGATATCCCGATTATCCAGATAAGCACATAAACCGTCTATAATTTCATTGAGATTATGCGGCGGGATATTCGTTGCCATACCGACGGCAATACCGGAAGCGCCATTAACGAGCAAGTTTGGGATTGCTGATGGTAAAACCGTAGGCTCTTCCAATGAATCATCAAAGTTCGTGCTGTAATCGATGGTGTCTTTATCAATATCGCGGAGCATTTCACTGGCGATTCTCATCATACGAACTTCGGTATAACGCATGGCAGCCGGTGAATCGCCATCAACCGAACCGAAGTTGCCTTGCCCATCGATAAGCGGATAACGCAATGAGAAATCCTGAGCCATGCGAACAATACTATCATAAACCGCTGTGTCGCCATGGGGATGATATTTACCTAAAACCTCACCCACTACACGGGCAGATTTTTTATAGGACCGGCCCGATTGCAATCCTAACTCATTCATGCCAAACAATACCCGACGGTGAACCGGTTTCAAGCCATCACGTACATCAGGCAACGCGCGGCTAACAATAACTGACATTGAATAATCGAGATACGAATCCCGCATCTCGTCTTCAATGTTAATAGGGATAATCTTTTCTCGTTGCATATAATCCAAAGCAAATTAATGATGATACAAACTTCTGAATATAATATTTATTATGAAGATTTTGGGGCAATTGAGCGGATATATTGTAACACTTACTGAGAAAACGTTATAAACATGAGCAATTACACGTAACAATTTGGGTGAGCGCCAATAAGATTAAAATGTATTTTCGGAAATTGCTGAAAAAAGTAAGGGAAAAGAGAAAAAACAGGTAGGGTACATTTTGTTTTTAAACGATTATCGATTAACTTTGTTGCCCTCATATTTGTTTAAAAAGCATATTTTGCGGTTTTAGATAAGTTTGAAGGAGGAATTGATTAATTGTTTTTAACGAAATTTTATAAATGCCAACGATTCAGCAATTAGTAAGACGGGGTAGAAAAAGTCAGCGTTCAAATACCGATTCACCGGCTCTTGAAAGTTGTCCTCAAAAAAGAGGCGTATGCACAAGGGTATATACAACAACGCCAAAGAAGCCGAACTCAGCGCTAAGAAAAGTGGCTCGTGTTCGTTTGTCAAATGGCATAGAGGTAACCGCTTATATTCCCGGCGAGGGGCATAATTTACAGGAGCACTCTATTGTATTGATCAGGGGTGGTCGTGTGAAAGATTTGCCGGGTGTTCGTTATCATATTGTTCGTGGTTCGTTAGATACATCAGGTGTTGCTGATAGAAAAAACGGGCGATCAAAATACGGGGCTAAAATGCCTAAAGAAGAGTCTAACTAAAAACACATAAAGAATTTATTAAAAAAACATGCGCAGAAAGTCAGCTTCCAAAAAAATTGAACAAACTGATGAGCGGTATAACGATCCTGTGATTTACTTCTTGATCAACACCTTAATGAGAGACGGTAAAAAAACAATCTCAAAAAAGATTGTCTATGATGCGATGGATATTATAGCTGAAAAATCCGAAGAGGGCGCTCTTGAGGTATTTCAAAAGGCAATGTCGAACATTTCACCGGTTGTTGAAGTAAGGGCAAAACGAGTTGGTGGAGCAACCTATCAAATCCCTGTAGAAGTTCGTGCAGACAGAAGAGTTGCGCTGGCATTAAGATGGCTAAAAACTTATTCGACAAAACGTTCGGGTAAATCAATGGCACAGAGGTTGGCATCAGAGTTATTGGATGCGGCAAACAATCAAGGTTCTTCTGTAAAGAAAAGAGAAGAAGTTCATAAAATGGCGGAAGCTAATAAAGCGTTTTCGCATTTCAGATTCTAAAATTTAAACCATAAGTATTTCATTAGTTATGCCAAGGCAAATTCCATTAAATAAAGTTAGAAATATCGGTATCATGGCTCATATTGATGCCGGTAAAACAACTACAACCGAGCGTATTCTTTATTATACCGGTCGTACGCACAGGCTGGGTGAGGTTCATGAAGGCGCAGCTACCATGGACTGGATGGAGCAGGAAAAAGAGCGTGGCATAACCATTACATCGGCAGCAACCACATGTTTTTGGAAGCCAAAGTACGGGCTTTTAAAAGATGTTCGCCATAGAATTAATATCATTGATACGCCGGGTCACGTTGATTTTACAGTTGAAGTAGAGCGGTCTTTGCGAGTGCTGGATGGCGCGGTAGCCGTATTCTGTGCGGTTGGCGGTGTTGAACCTCAGTCTGAAACCGTATGGCGACAGGCGAACAAGTACAAGGTTCCGCGCGTGGCTTATGTGAATAAAATGGATCGTATGGGCGCTGATTTCTATAATGTGGTTGAAATGATTAAAGAGCGTCTGAAAGCCAATGCGATTCCGGTTCAGATTCCTATCGGTCAGGGTGAGCTTTTTGCGGGATTTGTTGATCTGATCCGTATGAAAGGCATAATTTACGATAAGGATGATGGGACAAGCTATCAGGAAGTAGAAATTCCACATGATCTGGAAAATGAGGCTAAGCATTGGCGTATTGTGATGCTGGAAGCTGTTTCTGAAATTAATGACACCCTTCTTGAGAAATACTTGAATGGTGATGAACTTACCGAAGAAGAGATTCGCGAGACACTTCGTGAAGCGGCGCTTCAGACTCAAATTATTCCGGTTTTGTGTGGTTCATCATTTAAGAATAAAGGCGTTCAGTTTATGCTGGATGCGGTAATTGATTACCTGCCTTCGCCAATTGATGTTGGTGATGTAATAGGGCATGATCCAAAAAATGATGATAAAAAATTGCAGCGTAAGCCCGATGATAGTGAGTCATTCTCCGGGCTTGCATTTAAAATTGCTACTGATCCATATGTAGGTAAGCTGACATTTATGAGGATTTATTCAGGAATGTTAAAGTCTGGCTCATATGTCATCAATACCATTAGTGGTAAAAAAGAGCGTGTCGGGCGTTTGATCCAGATGCATTCTAATCACCGCGAAGATCTTGATGAAGCTTATGCCGGTGATATTGTTGCAGTTGTGGGATTGAAAGAAACGCGAACCGGCGATACGTTGTGCGTTGAAAATAAGCCGATCGTTCTTGAAAAAATGGTATTTCCCGAGCCGGTTATTCAGATTGCCATTGAGCCAAAAACCAAAGCCGATTCCGATAAGCTTGGTTTATCATTGGCCAAACTTTCTGAAGAAGACCCAACATTCAGGGTTTCAAGCAATGAAGAAACCAATCAAACGCTTATTGCGGGTATGGGTGAGCTTCATTTGGATATTATTATTGATCGCTTGAGGCGCGAATTTAAAGTTGAAGCAAATGTTGGTCAGCCTCAGGTTTCTTACAAAGAAACGATTCGTAAAAAAGTTGAAGCGGAAGGCAAGTTTGTTCGTCAGTCTGGTGGTAAAGGTCAGTTTGGTTTGGTGAATATCGTTGTTGAGCCTTGTGAAAAAGGAAAAGGATACGAGTTTGTGGATCAAATTAAAGGCGGCGCTATTCCAAAAGAATATATTCCGGCGGTTTCCCAGGGAATTCAGGAAGCAATGAGAAATGGCTTTATTGCCGGCTACCCGATGCTCGATGTTAAAGTTACATTGTTTGATGGAAAGTATCACGATGTGGATTCATCTGAAATGGCCTTTAAAATTGCAGGTTCTATCGGATTTAAGGAGGCTGCTAAAAAAGCAGATGCCGTGTTGCTTGAGCCGATCATGGCTGTAGAAGTGATCACACCTGAAGAGTACATGGGCGATGTGATGGGTGATCTTTCAGGGCGAAGAGGCCATATCGAGGGTATGAGTCAACGCGCGGGCGCTCAGGTTATCAAAGCAAAAGTGCCTTTGGCTGAGATGTTTGGATACTCAACAGATTTGAGATCAATGACGCAAGGAAGAGCGAATTACTCAATGGAATTTGATGATTATGCTGAAGTGCCGAAGAATGTTGCGAAAGAAATTGTTGAAAAAAGCGGATCTGGGAAAGTAACTGCATAAATTTATAACACCTTAAACTTCAATTATAGGAGATTAGATTCATGGCAAAAGAATCTTTTAAGAGGGATAAACCTCATGTAAATATTGGAACTATTGGTCACGTTGACCATGGAAAAACCACGCTAACTGCAGCTATCACTAAAGTTCTTGCAGAAAAAGGGCAAGCTGAAAAAATGGACTTTGATGAAATTGATAAAGCGCCTGAAGAAAAAGAGCGTGGTATTACAATTTCAACGGCTCATGTGGAATACGAAACGGCAAACCGACATTATGCGCACGTGGATTGTCCCGGTCACGCCGACTATGTAAAAAATATGATTACCGGTGCGGCACAGATGGATGGCGCTATCTTGGTTGTGGCGGCTACCGATGGCCCGATGCCTCAAACTCGTGAGCATATTCTATTGGCTAAGCAGGTAAATGTGCCTTCTATGGTTGTTTTTATGAACAAAGTTGATATTGCTGATCCTGAGTTGATTGAACTTGTTGAAATGGAACTGCGTGAATTGCTCTCCGAGTACGGTTTCCCAGGTGATGATATTCCGATTATTAAAGGTTCGGCATTGCAGGCGTTGAATGGTGAGGCTGACGGCGTTAAAGCTATTGAAGAATTGATGGATGCAGTCGATAGCTTTATTCCTGAACCGCTTCGTGATGTAGATAAGCCATTTTTGATGCCAGTTGAAGATGTGTTCTCAATTTCTGGTCGTGGAACTGTTGGTACCGGCCGTATTGAGAGAGGTATCGTCAAGGTGAATGAAGAGATTGAGATCGTTGGTATTACTGAAACTCAAAAATCGGTTGTGACCGGTATTGAGATGTTCCGTAAGCTTTTGGATGAAGGTCGTGCTGGTGATAACGCCGGTCTTTTATTGCGTGGTATTGATAAAGATAAGCTTGAGCGTGGTATGGTTATTTGTAAACCAAAATCCATCACGCCGCATACCCAGTTTAAAGCTGAAGTTTATATTTTGAAAAAAGAAGAAGGCGGTCGTCATACGCCATTCTTTAATGGTTACAGACCACAGTTTTACTTCAGAACCACAGACGTAACCGGTTCAGTTCAACTTCCCGAAGGTGTAGAAATGGTTATGCCAGGTGATAACCTTTCTATTGAAGCCGAACTTATTTCTCCGATCGCTATGGAAGAAGGTTTGCGCTTTGCTATTCGTGAAGGTGGTAGAACCGTTGGCGCTGGAACAGTTACAAGCATTGTAAAATAATTTTATTGTATCGTCCGATATTGGGGCGGGTTGTTTGGCTCGCCCCATTTTTTTTTGAGATAAATTTTAATTAGGGATAAAAAAGTGTCCGTACAGCAGAAGATCAGGATTAAACTAAAGTCATACGATCATAGCTTGGTAGACAAGTGGGCTGAAAAAATCATTGATGCGGTGAAACAAACCGATGCAATTATCTCTGGACCTATACCGTTACCAACGAATTCTCATGTGTATACCGTCAATAGATCACCACATGTAGATAAAAAGTCTAGAGAGCAATTCATGATTGCTTCTCACAAACGATTAATTGAAATTATTAATCCTAGCAGCAAGACTATTGATTTGTTGATGAAGTTAGAGTTGCCAAGTGGGGTAGATGTTGAAATTAAAAGCTAACCATAATTATTGGTCAAAATAAAAGTAAGATGAGCGCTATTCTTGGAAAAAAAATTGGAATGACAAGTCTTTTTGATGAGAATAAAAAGGCAATTCCATGCACGGTTATTGAAGCCGGTCCATGTTTTGTAACGCAGGTTAAAACAAATGAAAAAGATGGTTATGAGGCCTACCAAATTTGTTTTGACGAAAAAAAGGAAAGCCGGGTAAGTAAGCCATTGCTTGGGCATTTTAACAAAGCGGGCGTTAATCCGGCATACAAAATGGTTGAGTTTAAAAAAGAGCAGATGCCCGAAGATTATAACGAAGGCGATGAAATAAAGGTGGAAGTGTTTAAAGAAGGCCAGAAAGTTGATGTGCGAGGCATTTCTAAAGGCAAAGGATTTGCCGGCGTTGTAAAACGACATAAATTTGCAGGGGGATCAAAAACTCATGGACAAACCGATAGGCTTCGTGCTCCGGGTTCTATTGGTAACTCATCCGATCCGTCTCGTACATTTAAAGGCATGCGAATGGCTGGCCGAATGGGCACCGATATGATTACGGTTAAAAATCTGAAAGTATTGAAAGTGATTCCCGATTCAAATTTGATTGTTATAAAAGGCGCGGTACCTGGACCTAACAACACATATTTACAAATTATATCAAGAAAGAACTAACGTAAGCGAATCGCAACCGGGTATAGACATGGAATTAAAAATTGTAAATAAAGATGGGGCCGATACCGGTAAAACGGTAGAGTTAAATAAAGATATTTTTGAAATTGAGCCGAATGATCATGCCATCTATATGGATGTGCGATCAGTAATGGCAAATTTGCACCAGGGAACTCATAAAACGAAAACCAGGTCCGAAGTCAGAGGCGGCGGTGCAAAACCCTTTCGACAAAAAGGTACGGGTAATGCAAGGCGAGGTTCAAATCGTTCGCCTGTAATGGTTGGCGGTGGTAGAACTCATGGCCCACAACCGCACGACTATGTTGTGAAAATCAACAAAAAAGTTAAAAAATTGGCTCGTAAGTCTGCGTTGTCTTATAAAGCAAAAGATCAGCAGATTGTGATTTTGGAAGATTTTAAGCTCGATGAAATAAAAACTAAAAATGTGGCATCGCTGCTTAAAAATCTGGGTTTGGATAATGTGAAAACATTAATGCTGACATCAGCCAAAGATGATGTGTTTTTAAAATCCGGCCGGAATATTGAAAAGTTCAACATTTTAGAGGCCTACAAAGCTTCTACATACAACATTCTGAATTGTAAAACATTGGTTATTCAGGAAAGCGCTGTTAAAGTCTTAGAAGAAAGCATTGCCGGCGCTTAACCCAAATTGAAAATAGATACAGGAAATGATTACTGCGTTAATACATCCGGTTTTAACCGAAAAGTCGACATTGCTGACTGAAAAAAAGAATCAATATACCTTTAAGGTTGATCCGAATGCTGATAAAACACTGATTAAAAAAGCAATTGAAGAGAAGTTTGATGTAAAGGTTACATCGGTAAGAACGGTTGTGTGCATGGGTAAGCGAAAAAGGCAATTTACCAGAAAAGGTTTGATTGAAGGCAAAAAAAGTAATTGGAAAAAAGCAATTGTGACTTTAAAAGATGGCGATGCTATTGATTTTTATTCAGGCACCAGTTCATCAACGGAGAGTAACAGCTAAGCGATAAAAATTTATAATTGATTTGTTATTAAAGCACTATGGCGATTAGATCATTAAACCCGAGAACACCGGGAACACGATACCAAACTTATTCAGGGTTTGAAGAAATTACAACTGATAAGCCATTAAAACGGTTAACCAAAAGCCTTCATAAGTCCGGTGGTAGAAACACTAACGGGCGAATTACTTCTCGCCATCGTGGCGGTGGTCATAAACGCGCATACCGGCTTGTTGATTTCAAACGTGATAAAGAGGGTGTTTTGGCAACGGTTGCAACAATTGAGTACGATCCGAATCGCTCAGCGCGAATTGCTTTGCTAAATTATCAAGACGGAGAAAAACGATATATTCTTGCGCCAAATGGAATTAAAGTTGGCGATAAAATTGAATGTGGCGTTGGTGCCGATATCAAACCCGGAAATTGCCTTCCATTAAAGAATATTCCGGTGGGTACGGAAGTTCATAATGTTGAAATGAAAAAAGGCAAAGGCGGGCAAATTGCACGAGGCGCAGGAGCCTATGCTGTGTTGGTTGGTCGTGAAGATCAATATGCAACATTGAAAATGCCATCCGGTGAAGTGCGAAGAGTAAGGGTTGAATGTAAGGCTACAATTGGGGTTGTTGGAAATTTGGACCATGAAAACATATCTCTGGGTAAGGCCGGTCGCTCTCGATGGCTTGGTATCAGGCCTCAAACACGCGGTATGGCCATGAACCCTGTTGATCACCCTATGGGCGGTGGCGAAGGTAGATCCAAATCAGGCGGCGGACGTAAGCATCCGAAATCACCTTGGGGTCAAAAAGCTAAAGGCCTAAAAACCCGTCATGCAAAGAAGAGTTCTAATAAGTTAATCGTTCGAAGAAGAGATACTAAGTAATAGAAATATGGCTAGATCACTAAAAAAAGGACCATTCATTCAGGATAAATTATTGCAACGAGTTCTTGACTTAAACTCAAAAGGCGATAAAAAAGTCTTGAAAACATGGTCAAGAAGTTCAATGATATCACCGGATTTTGTAGGACACACCATAGCGGTTCATAACGGCAAAACACATATTCCGGTTTATATTTCTGAGAATATGGTTGGCCACAAGCTTGGTGAGTTTGCACCTACACGTACCTATCGTGGACATGCCGGGGGTAAAGCTGAAAAAGGCGGCAAACGAAAATAGTATTAACAGGGAATATCCATAAAATTGTTTAGGAAGTCATTAAGGTCATGGAAGCTAGAGCAATATTAAGACATACACCGACATCGACAAGAAAAATGAGGCTTGTCGCAAATTTGGTAAAAGGTAAGCAGGTGGAAAATGCGAAAGCAATACTTGAAAATTCCACCAAACATGCATCAAAAGCTGTTTTACAAACATTGAAGTCTGCCGTTTCTAACTTTATGCAGCTTAATACTGAAAATCCTAATGATGAATCGCAGCTTTATATCAAGCGAATTTATGTGGATCAGGGTGTAACATTAAAACGAATTCAACCCGCGCCAATGGGTCGGGCTTATCGAATACGAAAAAGGGCAAACCATCTGACAATTATTGTCGATGAGTTAGAGAGCAACACAAATTCTAATAATTAATTAAGAGGAGCAAACTTTGGGGCAAAAAGTTAATCCTACAGGTTTTCGTCTGGGTGTTATTAAAGATTGGGACTCCCGATGGTATGACAACACAGAGATGATTTCTTCAAAGATCAAGGAAGATCAAACCATCCGAAATTATGTTTTAACGCGTTTAAAACGCCAAAAAGCAGGAGTTTCGAAAGTCGTTATTGAAAGAACAACAAAGAATGTTCGTTTGATCATTTATGCAGCACGACCAGGCGCTGTCGTAGGTAGAAGCGGCGAAGAGATCAATACATTGGCCCAGGAGCTGGGTAAGATTACAGGTCGTGATATTAAGATTGACGTTATTGAAGTAAAGCGTCCGGAAACCGAAGCCCAATTGGTTGCCGATAATATTGCCCAGCAGTTGGAAGGTCGTATTTCATTCAGAAGAGCAATGAAACAAGCGATTCAGCAAGCTCAACGTGGCGGCGCAGAAGGCATTCGTATCCGTTGTGCGGGGCGTTTGGGTGGCGCTGAAATTGCGCGCGCAGAACAGTATAAAGAGGGTAAAATCCCGCTGCATACCATCCGTGCTAATATTGATTATGCCGGATCCACAGCTCACACCATTGCCGGGTGCGTTGGCGTTAAAGTATGGATATACAAAGGTGAAGTTCTCGGACAGCGTATAGATATGCTTGAAGAAGAAGAACGCCAGCAAGCCAAGGACCGTCGTGAAAATGCAAGAAATCGAGGCGGCCGTAACGATAGAAGCCGTCGGAGACGCCGTCGTTCAAACAAATCAGGGGGTTCGCAGAACAAACCTGAATCAAGTGAAATGGAATCAAACGATTAATAAAATCAAACCAAATTTGGAGCTATTACCATGTTAATGCCAAAGCGTGTAAAATATAGAAAGACTCAACGGGGACGAATGAAAGGTAATTCGACGCGAGGCACTGAGATTTCTTTTGGTTCTTTCGGTCTTAAAGCGCTAGAGCCAGCCTGGATAACCAGCCGTCAGATTGAATCGGCTCGCGTTGCGATCAACCGTCGAATGAAACGTGATGGAAAAATCTGGATTCGAATTTTTCCTGATAAGCCTGTTACCAAAAAAGCTGCTGAAACCAGAATGGGTTCAGGTAAAGGCGCGCCGGAATTTTGGGTGGCTGTTGTAAAACCCGGCAGAATTATGTTTGAAGCGGATGGAGTGCCTAAAGATGTCGCTATGGAAGCGTTGAGACTTGCTTCAAAAAAATTACCGATCAAAACTAAGTTTGTTGTTAGACCGGATTACGAAGAAGCTCAAACTTAATTAATAAGCATTAAACCAATACCTATGAAAAAGTACGAGATTGCAGCAATGAACGAAGATGAATTAAAGACTCAAGTGGTTGAGCTTCGTCGTCGTCTTCATGATCTTAGGTTTAACAAGGTGATTGAACCGCCGCAAAATCCGATGATTTTTAGAAATATCAAGAAAGATATCGCGAGAATTAAAACGGCTTTAGCCAACGTGCAAAAACAAGACCGTTCAGAAACAAACGATTAATTTATTAAAGTTTAAAATTGATTTAACCGGATATGTCTGAAGAGCCAACAGTTGAAAATGTAGAAACAGCCACAGCTAATGAAGCTGTACGCAGTCGAAGAAAAGAAAAAGTCGGTAAGGTTGTCAGCAATAAAATGCAAAAAAGCATTGTTGTTGCCGTTGAGCGATATGTACAACATCGTGTTTATAAAAAGTATTATAAACAAACCACAAAGCTAATGGCTCACGATGAAAATCAGGATGCCAACATTGGCGATGTGGTGCGCATTATGGAAACAAAACCGTTAAGTAAAAACAAAAGTTGGCGTTTGATTGAAATACTGGAAAAAGCGAAATAATTGAGTAACGCAGGATTTTTAAACATTTAGGATATTATAAGTCATGATTCAAAAGGAATCAAAATTGGAAGTTGCTGATAACAGTGGCGCAAAAAAAGTTCAGTGTATCCATGTTCTTGGAGGAACCGGGCGTCGTTATGCATCAATTGGCGATACTATTGTTGTATCGGTTAAATCAGCCATACCGGGTGGTGCGGTAAAAAAGAAAGAAGTCTCCAGGGCTGTAGTGGTGCGAACCAAAAAAGAATTCCGACGTAAGGATGGTTCATACATTCGTTTTGATGAAAACGCTGTGGTTTTGTTGAATGCGAACGATGAACCAAGAGGAACACGTATCTTTGGCCCGGTTGCCAGAGAGTTAAGGGACAAGCAATTCATGAAAATCGTATCCCTTGCTCCGGAAGTATTATAAGATATGCGGGAGTAACTCAGTTGGTAGAGTCACAGCCTTCCAAGCTGTTGGTCGCGAGTTCGAGTCTCGTCTCCCGCTCAATGAATAAACGATTAAAGATCAATAGAAAAGATTATGAAACTTGGTGTTAAAAAGCCTAAAGTGCATGTTAAAAAGAACGACCTTGTTGAGGTAATTGCGGGAAATGATAAAGGCAAATCAGGAAAAGTACTCCGTGTTTTTCCTGAAAAAAATCGCGTGATCATTGAAGGGGTAAATATTCGAAAACGACATATGCGCCCAACTCAGGAAAATCCTCAGGGATCAATTTTAGAGCGTGAAATGCCCATACATGCATCGAATGTGAAAAAAGTATGATTGTTGTAATTGTGAATGACCAAGACCATTCACACAATTGAGATTAAAATGGCAAAAAAAGCAAAGAAAAAACAAGAACAGGGATCGGTTTCAGAAGCTGAATTAGCATTACCGGTACCTAAGCCAAGGCTCTTTGAAAAATACCGAAGTGAAGTTGTACCGAAGTTGATGGAGCAGTTTAAGTACGACAATGTGATGATGGTTCCTAAGCTGAAAAAAATTTCCATCAATATTGGCGTAGGACTAGCAACCCAAGATCCGAAATTGCTTGAAAATGCGGTGCAAGAGTTGGAAATTATTTCAGGTCAAAAACCCGAAATCAGAAAAGCCAAAAAAGCGGTTTCAAATTTTAAGCTTAGAATCGGCCAACCGATCGGCTGCCGGGTTACGCTTCGAAAAGCTAATATGTACGAATTTTACGATCGGTTCATTGCTTTAGCTGTGCCACGTATCCGTGACTTCCGAGGTTTAAGCGATAGCAGTTTTGATGGTCGGGGTAATTACACGGTAGGTATTCGTGAGCAAATTATTTTTCCTGAAATTGATATTGATAAAGTATCCAAAATTCAGGGTATGGATATCACTTTTGTGACATCAGCAAAAACCGATGAAGAGGCATACGCATTGTTAAAAGAAATTGGTATGCCATTTAGAAAAAAAGTTAAATAGATTTTATAAACACTATCAATTTAGTTTATGGCTAAGAAATGCGTTGTCGTTCGTAATGAAAAGCGATTAAAGACCATTGAAAAATATGCTGAAAAGCGTGCTGAACTAATTAAAGCCGGTGATTATGAAGCCTTACGTAAATTGCCGCGCGATAGTTCTCCAACACGTTTGCGCACAAGATGTAGCATAACCGGAAGAGGCAGAGGCGTCTATAAGAAATTTGGTTTATGCCGTCATCAATTAAGAAAACTTTCTCTGGAAGGTAAAATTCCGGGAATGAAAAAAGCAAGTTGGTAATATAATTCATAACGCTTTGTGGCTGCTACTTATCCTTTGGCGGGATTTTTAGGACGCACAAAGAAATTTTCAAATCTATGCCAGTTACTGATTCTATTGCAGATTATATCACGCGTATTCGAAACGCTGGAAAAGCTAAGCACAAACATACCGATATACC
The DNA here is from genome assembly GCA_028277445.1 of Chloroherpetonaceae bacterium. Lineage (GTDB taxonomy): Bacteria > Bacteroidota > Chlorobiia > Chlorobiales > Chloroherpetonaceae > JANQGG01. Next base: position 48,986 of record JANQGG010000004.1, read on the forward strand.
ATACTCAAAGTTAAAAGAAAATATTTCCAAACTGCTTTTGGAAAAAGGGTATATCAAAGATTATACCGTAATAACTACAGATAAATTTCCTATCATTCGTGTTCAGATTAAGTACGATATGTATGGAAATCATGTCATTAAAAGTTTAAAACGTCTCAGCCGTCCGGGATTGCGACGCTATTCCGGAAAAGATATCCGATCTTATTTAGGTGGATTAGGCTTGTATGTATTAACTACATCAAAAGGCATTGTATCTGATAAAGAAGCTCGCCAAATGGGATTGGGTGGGGAAGTTTTATTTAGTATTCATTAAAAACGCGATTTGAAGTCATGTCAAGAATTGGAAAATTACCGGTTAAAATAGCCAAAGGTGTAAAAGTCGAGCTTAAAGACGATTTAGTGATCGTCAACGGCCCAAAAGGTCAGCTCGAACAAAAGATCACTGGTGATATTGCTGTTGAAATAGAACAAGATGAAGTGAAAGTTACCCGAAAAAATGATGACAGAAAATCTCGTGAGCTTCATGGATTGTATCGTGTTCTCATCAGCAACATGGTTACCGGAGTTTCGGAAGGTTTTGTTAAAAAACTTGAACTCTCCGGCGTTGGCTACAAAGCAGAAGTCAAAAAAGATATGCTGATCCTTTCATTGGGGTACTCGCATCAGATTTATTTTAAACTTCCTGAAGGGATTAAAGCTGAAACGCCATCGGTAACGAATATCTCAATCAGTGGTATCAGCAAAGAATTAGTCGGCCAGGTATCGGCTAAAATTAAATCATTCAGGAAGCCAGAGCCATACCAGGGCAAAGGCGTCAGATACGAAGGCGAATATATCCGTCGTAAGGAAGGTAAGGCGGCAGGTAAGTAATCTTTTTAATTTAAAGGTGGCAACTATCATCTTTATAACATTGAAAGCAGATGAGTCAGAAAAATAAATTTGAACGACGCACTCGGATCAAACGAAAAATCCGAAGCAATATTTCAGGAACTTCCCAGCGACCACGATTAACGGTTTATAGAAGCCTGAACCATATTTATGCACAGTTGATTGATGATGTTAATGGTACTACGCTTGTTTCTGCCAGTAGTTTAAGCGGGAAAGAACAAGCAAAAACTGAGGATGATAAAACCACTACTTCAAAACAAGTAGGCGCTCAGTTGGCAGAAAAAGCCATTGCAAAAGGGCTTGAAAAAGTAGTGTTTGATAGAAACGGATACCGCTATCATGGCAGGGTTAAAGCATTAGCAGATGGCGCACGTGAAGGTGGTCTTAAATTTTAACAACAATTTTAGTTAGCCAATGAAGTCAAGTAAGAAATTCAGACCCGGAGAGTTAAATCTTAAGGAAAAATTAGTTCATGTGAACCGAACTGCTAAAGTTGTAAAAGGTGGTAAGCGTTTTGGTTTTAATGCAATTGTTGTGGTTGGCGATGGCGAAGGCCACGTCGGGTATGGCTTGGGAAAAGCCAATGAAGTTCAGGATGCTATTGCAAAAGGCGTAGAAGATGCCAAAAAGAATGTGATTGAAGTTCCGATCATTAAAGGATCAATACCGCATCGCATTTTAGCAAAATACGGAGCAGCCAAGGTTTTGATGAAGCCTGCAACCCCAGGTACCGGATTGATTGCCGGAGGCGCAGTACGCGCAGTTTTGGAAATGGCCGGCATTCGCGATGTATTGACCAAATCGTTAGGATCTTCGAATCCACATAATGTTGTTAAAGCTACCGTTCATGGGTTGGAAAGTTTATCTGACGCGTTGGATGTATCTGTCCGCAGAGGAAAGAATTTGCAAGAAGTCTACGAAAGCTAAAGAAATTAAACCATTTGTCTTAAAATGTCCGAGTCATCTGTTAAACTAAAGATTACCCAGACCCGAAGCACGATCAATTGCACCAAAAAGCAAAAAGCAACCATTCAAGCTTTGGGATTGGGGCGACCAAATTATAGCAGGGTATTAAACGACAATCCATTGTTAAGAGGTCAGTTGAGGGTTGTCAGTCACCTTATTAAAGTTGAAGAAGTTAGTGAATAAATTAACCGCTTGAGGAAAGCTTATCAGTAAATAAGATATGAATCTAAGTACACTACGCCCTCACGAGGGATCGCGGAAAAGAAAAAAGAGAATCGGACGAGGACCAGGTTCCGGTTCGGGAACAACAGCTGGCAAAGGTAATAAAGGGCAGCAATCGCGAAGCGGTTATAAGCGTTCCAACCGTGAAGGCGGTCAAATGCCTTTGCATAGAAGATTGCCGAAATTTGGGTTTACCAAACCAAACCGGGTAACTGTTCGCACAATTAGCCTGGAGCAGATCGAAGCCTTTATTAAAAAAGGATTGCTAACAACTGAAATCACCATTCAGGATTACAAAAGTCTTGGCTTGATTCGCCGTGCTGATAAAATTAAGGTATTGGGAGATGGCGAGCTTGAGTCAACGTTGAAAATTTCTGCTCATGCGTTCAGTCAGTCGGCAAAAGATAAGATTGAAAAAAAGGGAGGCAGCATTGAAATCGCTCAACGTACCCTTGAAGAAGCAAGCCGAATGAAGGAACTTGAACTTGAAGAGGCGATAAAACAGCCAAAAGTTGAGGTTGCTGAAAAGAAAAAACAAGCCAAAAAATCTTAAAGTATGAAGCTCGTAGATAGCATCAGGAACATTAGTAAGATACCTGAACTACGTGATCGCATTATCTATACAATATTGCTTTTAGTTGTATACAGGATCGGTTCACATATAACCATGCCCGGCGTTGATGCAGCGGCAGTAGCTGCAGCGGCTCAGCAGCCTTCAAACGACCTGTTTGGGTTGTTTGATTTATTTGTTGGTGGTGCATTTAAACGAGCCTCTATTTTTGCGCTTGGTATTATGCCATACATTTCTTCGGCAATTATTGTTCAATTGCTCGGCGCAGTAACACCGTATTTTCAAAAATTGCAAAAGGAAGGTGAAGATGGCCGAAGAAAGATCAATCAATACACACGATATGGCACTGTTGTAATTGCTGCAATGCAAGCATGGGGCGTAAGCGTTAGTCTTTCAAGCCCGTCATCATTTGGGCAATCTATCGTTCCTGAACCAGGGGCATTTTTCACAATGACAACAGTGGTGATGCTAACGGCCAGCACCATTTTTGCGATGTGGCTTGGCGAACGGATCACCGAACGCGGAATTGGTAATGGTATTTCGCTTTTGATTATGATCGGTATTTTAGCCCGGTTGCCACAATCGCTTGTTGCGGAGTTCCAATCCATTTCGCTTAGCAGCAAAAACTGGATTGTTGAAATCATTATTCTGGCAATCATGGTAGCAATCGTTGCCGGAGTGGTTATGATAACAGTTGGTACGCGCCGAATTCCGGTTCAATATGCCAAGCGGGTTGTTGGGAGAAAAGTATATGGCGGTACGATGCAATACATCCCGATGCGAATAAATACGGCGGGTGTTATGCCTATCATCTTTGCGCAATCCATTATGTTTGTGCCAAGCACTGTGGTTTCATTTTTCCCGGAAAGTGAAACCATGCAGCAAATTTCGGGATTTATAGCATACGACTCGTGGGGGTATGCCTTTATTTTTGGCTTAATGATCATGTTTTTCACCTACTTTTATACGGCCATTGCATTTAATCCCAAAGATGTAGCCGATACGATGCAAAAGCAAGGTGGCTTTATTCCGGGCGTTAGACCGGGTAAAAGCACTTCGGATTTTATTGACAATATTTTAACAAAAATCACATTACCGGGTGCAATATCTTTGGCGTTTATTGCGATTCTTCCAACAATACTGACAAAGTTTGGAAATGTAACACCGGGATTTGCACAGTTTTTTGGTGGCACGAGCCTTCTGATTATTGTTGGTGTGGCTTTGGATACATTGCAACAAGTCGAAAGCCATCTTTTGATGCGCCATTATGATGGGTTTATGAAATCCGGAAAAGTCAGAGGACGTCGATAAAACGGTAGATTGAAATTTTACAACATTTAAAATTTAAGGATTTTGGCGAAAGAAGAAGCAATAGAAGTAGACGGTGTTATTCTGGAAGCTCTTCCAAATGCAAGCTTTAAAGTTAAATTGGAAAATGAATTAGAAGTATTGGCTCACGTATCTGGTAAGATGAGAATGCATTTTATAAAAATTTTGCCAGGTGATCGTGTTCGGGTTCAACTTTCTCCCTACGATTTAACAAAAGGGCGCATAACATATCGATTTAAATAGATCGTATTTAATAAATCATTTTTAATAGTGACTAAATTTTGTTATCTTAAACGCCCTTTTTAGTTGTTATTAAGTTTAATAATAATTTAATGAGTTCATGAAAATTGCATCATCCATTAAGAAACGCTGTGAGAGCTGCAAGATCATTAAGCGAAAAGGCAAGATTTATGTCATTTGTAAGAAAAATCCTAATCACAAACAGCGTCAAGGCTAAAGCAAGATAAGTTCGTAACATGAGAATAGCAGGGGTAGATTTACCAAGAAATAAGCATGCCGTAATTGCTCTGACTTACATTTATGGTATTGGAAGAACGACAGCACAACAAATATTAGGCAGAGTAGATGTGCCTGAAGATCGCAAAATATCAGATATCAGTGATGAAGAAGCAAAGCTGATTCGTGAAATCGTATCAAATGAGTTCAAAGTTGAAGGTCAGGCGCGAAGCGAGCAGCAACTTGCAATTAAGCGTTTAATGGATATTGGGTGCTATCGTGGATTAAGGCACAGACGAGGATTGCCTGCACGCGGTCAGCGCACTCGGACAAATGCCAGAACACGTAAAGGAAAACGTAAGACGGTTGCTGGTAAAAAGAAAGCAGGTAAAAAGTAAATAATTGCTAAATAAGTTGTTTAAATATCAATCATTATGGCTGTAACGACTGGAAAAAAGAAAAAGAAAATTAATGTAACGCCGGAAGGTATTGTGCATATAAAAGCAAGTTTTAATAATATACTTGTGACAATTACCGATAAGTCGGGAAATACGATTTCATGGTCGTCTGCAGGTAAAAATGGCTTTAGAGGGTCGAAAAAAAACACCCCATATGCCTCTCAAGTTACAGCAGAATCAGCGGCAAAAGAAGCTTATGATTTGGGATTGAGAAAAGTAGAAGTTTTGATTAAAGGACCAGGTTCGGGAAGAGATGCTGCTATACGATCGCTTCAAAACGTAGGTATTGAAGTCACTACAATCAGGGATATTACACCTCAACCTCATAATGGTTGTAGGCCTCCAAAACGACGAAGAGTTTAAGTTTCTAAAATAAATATTTGAAAGTAATTACATGGCTAGATTTAGAGGGTCTATTACAAAAATGTCTCGCCGTTTAGGTGTTGCTTTGGCGCCTAAGGCTGAAAAGTACATGGGTAGAAGACCATATGCACCTGGACAGCATGGACAGTCAAGACGCGGTAAAATTTCCGAATACGCCCTTCAGTTAAGAGAAAAACAAAAAATGAAGTACATCTATGGTGTATTGGAGCGTCAATTCAGAAATTATTTCAAAAAAGCAGTAGCTCAGCGTGGCATTACGGGTGAAAACTTGGTTAAGCTTTTGGAACGACGCTTGGATAATGTGGTTTATAGATCGGGATTTGCACCGTCACGAGCATCCTCGCGTCAATTGGTCTCTCACTGCCATGTTAGAGTTAATGGAAAAAAAGTAAATATTCCATCCTATTTGGTGAAACCAGGTGATATTGTTGATTTCAGACAAAAAAGCCAAAATATGGATGCTGTCAGAAATTCATTAAATAAAACGCCAGATAGTCAAATTCCTGCTTGGATTCAGGTCGATAAAGCAAATATGAAATCCGTATTTTTAAATGTTCCCGAACGAGCTGATGTGCAGGAGCCGTTTAATGAACAGCTTGTCGTTGAATTGTATTCCAAGTAACGCTGAATTTTGTTTTCAAGTATCGGATTTAAGTTTAGAAATCATTTTGAATACGCTATTAAACCAAGGATTAAGCTAACAATAAGGTTATTATGATACAGCAAATGCAGATGCCGGACAAATTAGAAGTTGATGAGGCATCCTATACACTTTTTTACGGACAATTCGTTGCACAGCCACTTGAACGTGGCTTTGGGGTAACCATTGGAAATGCAATGCGGCGTGTACTGCTTTCATCTTTACCCGGTACGGCCATTACCGGAATTAAGATAGAAGGTGTCTTGCATGAGTTTTCAACCATTGAAGGCGTAAAAGAAGATGTCCCCGAAATCATATTAAACCTCAAGCAAGTAAGGTTTCGATCGATTAGCAAACGTAATGCTGCTGTTTCAATTATTGTTAAAGGTGAGAAAAATTTCGTAGCCGGCGATATTGTTAGCCCAGAAGGTGATTTTGAAGTACTTAATCCTGACCTTCATATTTGCACACTCAATGAAAATGTGGTGTTAAAAGTTGATATTTTTGTAGGAAGAGGACGCGGATATGTACCTGCAGAGGAAAATAAAATGGAAACCATGCCCATTGGTTTTATAAGCATGGATTCAATTTTCACGCCGATCAAAAATGTAAAATACAGTGTTCAAAACACTCGTGTCGGTCAGCGAACCGATTATGAAAAGTTGATTTTGGAAGTTGAAACGGATGGCTCCATTGCTCCGGATGAAGCGATAAGCTTAGGTGGAAAAATCATCAACGATCACATCAAGCTTTTTTCACAATTCTCACCAACGCAGGAAGAAGAAACCGAAGAAGAGGTGCAGCAAGAGGATGAAGAATATGAAAATATGCGTAAGCTGCTTCTAACGAGAATTGAAGACCTTGAATTGTCGGTTCGATCACATAACTGTTTGAGATCTGCTGAAATTGATACTTTAGGACAACTTGTGAGCAAACGTGAAGATGAGTTGTTAGGTTATAAAAACTTTGGTAAAAAATCCTTGGCTGAGTTGAAAGAACTTTTAGAATCTAAAAATCTCAGCTTTGGCATTGATATTTCAAAATACCGTTTAGCATAATTCGTCAGAATTATTTGTTAGGTTATTATTAACGCACAGACTAATCATGGAAAATCGTATTATTGCTCGGAAATTAGGACGAAATGCAAGTCATAGAAGAGCGACATTCGCAAATCTGTCTACAGAGCTTATTTTACACAAACGCCTTACGACTACTGAAGCAAAAGCCAAGGAAATGAAGCGTGTTTTTGAGAAATTAATTACAAAAGCCAAAAAAGGTACGCTTCATTCACAGCGCGAAGTATTTAAGTTGATCAAAAATAAAGAAGCCATTAAAACGCTGTTTACTGACGTAATCAGCAAAACAGCCGATAGGAATGGCGGCTATACACGTGTGATCAAGTTACCGCCTCGCTTGGGCGATGCTGCAAAAATGGCTTTGATTGAGCTTGTGGATTACAGTGAAATGACAACTGAAAAAGCCGTTAAAAAGCAAGACAGAAGCCGTCGTGTTCGAGGTTCTAAAAAAGCAGCCTTAAAAGAAAGTCAAGAGCCTGAAGCACAAGCTGAAGAATCGGTGGTAGAAACTGAAGAGAATGTTGAAGAACAAGATGTTCAAACACAAGCAACCGCTGAAGCAATAGAGCCTTCGGTTGAATCAACTGAAAATGTTGAAAAACCTCAACAGGAGGAAGAAAAGGAAAATGATAGCGACAACGAAAAAGAGTCGGAATCCAAAGAAAGCTAATTAATCTCTATGGGCTTGATTAACTTATTTTATTTGAATTTTCTTACGTAAATTTTAAAGGCTTGCCTGAAAAGGTAAGCCTTTTTACTTTTCATGAAAATGAAAACCCATGAAAAGAAATACCATTAAATTTCTTTTTATTTTAGCTTCTCTCATCGGAGCGTTTTTCCTATATGTTTTTACCCAGGATACCGTTCAACAAATCAGGCTTCAACAAAAGCAGTCAATTGAATTATGGGTTAAAACTTTAAAACGCATCGTAAACTCTCAATCCGAAGAAACAAAAGATTTATCCTTCATCTACAGTGAAATTGTAACCAATATTGATTTCCCGGCAATTCTAACAGATCCTGAAAATAACCCCATTAATTGGCGAAATATTGATATAGACACAACAAAGTCCGAGGAAGAAATCTATAGTGAGTTTCAGGAAATCCTAAAGGAAATGGACTCAAAATATGATCCGGTTAAAGTAACCATTGGCGATAGTCTTGTATTGCAAGTTGTGCATTATGGCGATTCACAATTGATTAAAAACTTGCAACTTGTTCCAATAATATCAACAATTGCCGTATCCATTTTTTTTGTTTTTGCCTATTTCTCGTTTAAAATCATTAAAGAAAATGAAGAATCCAGCATTTGGGTCGGCCTTGCAAAAGAAACCGCTCACCAATTAGGAACGCCGCTAACATCACTGTTAGGCTGGATTGAATTATTAAAGCATTCAATCGGTAACCCGGAGCAACAGTCACAAATTCTGTTGGACATTCAAGCCGATATCAATCGGTTAAACCGAATTACAACACGCTTTTCCAAAATTGGCTCAAAAGAAGAATTTGAATCATGCGATCTTGTTGATGTGATTGAGTCGGTTTATGAATACTACCGCCGAAGAATACCTAACATGAACAAAAATGTTGAACTAAGTATTCTGGCACATGAGCGTATTATGATTAAGATGAACAGGGAGCTTATGGAATGGGTGTTTGAAAATATTACCAAAAATGCCATTGATTCGATTGAAAACGATCATGGCAAAATTGAAGCAAAGATCAAACTGGAGCGAAAATATGTATGCATTGAACTTTCCGACAATGGCAAAGGTATTGCTACGAAAAATAAGCATGATATTTTCAGACCGGGATTTAGCACTAAAAAACGCGGATGGGGTTTGGGATTAAGCTTATCGAAACGAATTGTGGAGAATTATCATAATGGATCGTTAATCCTAAAGGAAAGCCGTGTCGGGGTTGGAACAACGTTTTTAATTAAAATGAAACTATCGTAAGCATCTAGGCCAGGGGTATTTATAAACAGATAACGATATATTTTTCATCAAACCTATCGCCTAAAAAATCAATGGGATGAGCCTGAATGTCCTCAGGAAATGTCAGATTTTCGGCGCCATAAAGCATGGCTTCATTGATTTCATCATCAATTTTTCCGCCTTTAAGGCAAATTAATTTTCCGTTAGGTTTTAGATACGGCGTCACCCATTTACACAACTGAATGAGTGGTGCAACCTGACGGCTGAGAACCAGATCGAATTTTTGTTTATGTAATTCTTCAATACGAACTTTTTGAGTTTTAACATTGGTTAGGCTTAAGTGTTCGACAATGTTTTGGCAGGCATTAATTTTTTTCCCAATCGAGTCAATAAGTAAAAAGTGAGCGTTGGGGTTTAAAATAGACATCGGAATGCCGGGCAATCCTCCACCTGTTCCAATATCCAGTACCGAATCACTTGGAGCGAGGCGGTAGAAAAAATTGATGCTTAACGAATGTAATATATGTTTAATTAAAACCCCATCTTCATCTTTTCGGCTGATCAGGTTAATTTTCTTGTTCCATTCTAAAATGAGTTGGCCGTACTGCCACAATAAATTCAGTTGTTCGTTAGTAATTGGACAATTGTGCTTTTCAAACCAATGTTTGATAATGTCTAATTCAGAAATTTTCAAATTCAGGTATGATTTTAATTCGTAGTTCGTCATCAATAATAGGGAAATAAAACAACATTTTTAATTCTATCAAACCTTATTAACTTAAATGATGATCAAAAAACTGATCAAATGGTTTATCAATTATTTTAGCCTGATGTTGTTAATTCAGGCATGCAGTTCAACATCAACCATTCAACATATCGATACAGAAGCCCAATCGGATAGTTTAAATAAAGCTTATGGGCTCTTGTATTACAAAGAGGGCATTGCATTATTGGCGTCGAAACGTTACGAGGAATCACTCGCATCATTTAAAAATGCGCATCCTCATGTCATGAATCCACGTGTGTTTAATGCCAAAGATAGAGCTGCGTTATATAATGCCTACGGAAAAGCATTTTTTTATTTGAATCAAAATGATTCGGCCAAACACAAGTTCGAATACGCCGTAGTATTGAATCCCGGTTATGCTGAAGCATACAACAATTTGGGGTATCTGGCATTCATGAAACGAAATATTGCGCGTGCTACCGAGCTGTATAAGAAAGCTTTGTCGGTTAATCCGAATTATGCGATTGCAAAAGAAAATCTGGAATTGTTAGAATCGTTCGAAAACGGAAAAGTAAGTTGGAATGCATACGGATTGTTTGAAAAGGCACAAAAGATTCAAAATATCGAGGAGCAAATCCGGATTTATACCCGGATAATTGAAGAATTTCCTTTATACAGCGATGCTTACAACAATCTGGCCGTGGCATTGTATCAAACCGGAGATGTTGAAAAAGCGCTAACCTTGCTGAAACAACTGATACTTATCGATAAAAATTATGCGATGGCGCATAATAATTTGGGCTATTTGTATTTGGAATTAGGATTTACCAGTCAAGCGATTGAAGAATTTTTAATCGCAACATCGTTAAAGAAAGATTTTACACTAGCGATAATGAATTTAGCAACAGCCTACTTTCAAAATGCCGATTATGAACGGGCTAAAACTTATGTTGAAAAAGTTCTTGCTATAGAACCGAAACATGTTGAGGCATGGCGAGTTTTAAAATTATGTGAAGAAATGATCACTTCGGAAAACAAATCTGTATTAAATAAGGAGATGGATAATGAGTGAGATTCAGGATCAAGTTCACGAAAAACCAGAGTTATTTTCAGTAATAATGGCCGGAGGCGTTGGAAGCCGGCTTTGGCCGTTATCCCGAAAAAATCACCCAAAGCAATTTATTGACTTTTTAGGCGATGGTACAATGATATCCAAAACCATTGAGCGTTTAAGGGGGTTGGTACCATTAGAAAACATTATGGTTGTAACCAATAAGCTTGGCGGCGATTTAACCAAAGAATGTGTGCCCGATTTGCCCCATGAAAATATCATTGTTGAGCCAACCGGTAAAAATACGGCGCCATGCATTGCCCTTGCCACAGCTTACATCAAAAAACGAAATCCAAACTCAACAACGATTGTTTTGCCAGCCGACCATCTGATTATGGATACGGTTCGCTTTCAGGATACGCTCAAAGCGTCGATTGAAATAGCCAATCGCTCGTTTGCTTTGGTTACACTGGGTATAAAGCCAACGCGGCCGGAAACCGGATACGGCTACATCCAGGCGGATGATACAAAAACCGATTTATTGAATACCATCGAAGACATGTTTGATATTCGCGCGCATAGGGTTAAAACATTTGCCGAAAAGCCGGATCTTGAAATGGCTAATGTTTTTTTGAACAGCGGTGATTTTTTATGGAACAGCGGCGTGTTTATCTGGCACAATAGCAGCATAACGCGGGAGTTCGAGCATAACATGCCGGAACTTTATAAGGATATGATGGCCATTTACGATAGCATTGGGTGCAGTGAAGAAAAAGAAACCATTGAAAAAATTTACACATGGACTCATCCAATTTCAATTGATTACGGCATTATGGAAAAAGCGGATCCGGTGTTTGTTATTGAAAGCACATTCAATTGGTCCGATTTGGGTAGTTGGGATGAAGTGGCAAAGTTACGCCGGCAAGAATTGAATGGTGAAACTCAGGATGAAGATGGCTTATTACAAATGGTGGATTCACACCAAACCGTTGTTGTGAAACCCGAGCATAAAGCCGTTGCCATTATTGGCGCGGATGATTTGATTGTGGTGGATACAAAAGACGCATTGCTTATTTGCAAGCGGGAGCACTCTCAGAAAGTAAAATCGGTGGTTGATACCTTAAAACGCAAACAACAGGAAGATTATATTTGATTTCGAAAAATTTCAACCAGTTTTTTTGAATTAGTTAAGAAATATAAGAGATACCTTGGATGCAAAGATTTTATCAACTAATAGAAAAATTGAGAAATGAAGACCCAAATGATTGGTGGATTAAAAGATTTGATGACTACGGGAAAGGTGAAAATTTGGGTGAATCTGAGCGTTACAAAAAAAAAGCGACTGTAATGAAGAACTATCATAGTGTAAGTGATTTAAAATTAGAAAGTAATTTTCTTGTAATGTACAATTGATGGAGAACAAAAACGATTTGATTTAAAAAAAGTATCACCGATTATTGAGAAAGCATCGGAGCAAGAAAGAAGTATTTTTGAAATCGCGCCATCTGGTTATGGCATTCATTGGCCGCTTTTAGATGAAGATATTTCGATAGATGGTTTGCTTGGCTTGGCATTGTTCATGCTCCACCATTAAAGAAAAAAATTGCGTAATAAAAAAACGGATTCTTTTTGACAAATTTAAGTTGAAAGGTTCTCGGAAAAATTGGGAGCAAATGGTAAAAAAAGATTCAAAATTAACTCGCCCAATACATCCTATGTCGGATTTTATCAAGCAAGCGCTTGAAGAACGAGGATTAATGGAGGATTACAGAAAACGACCGGCTTACCAGCAGAATGATTACATTGGATGGATCAATGATGCTAAACAACTGGAAACGAAGAATAAAAGACTTACCCAAATGCTTGATGAGCTTGAAAAAGGCGGTGTTTATATGAAAATGGCACATCCAGCTTCAAGGAAAAACCAGAGGGTTTAAAATTTGTATTTTTTTTTCATGTAAATTCCAACTAGGGAAGCACAAATAATTCCAAATTAAATCATCTTCCACGTGCTTCCATCTTTACCATCCTTGACCTGTATGCCAATTTCGGATAAGCGATCGCGGATTTGATCGCTTAACGCAAAGTTTTTACTTTGGCGCGCTTCTTTTCTTAAATCCAGCACAAGCTGCATCACATCGGGCAACACATCTTTTGAAGCGCTGTTCTGAGCGCTAGTGGCGACAATCCCTAATACATTTTTGGCGTAACGCTCAAAAAATCCCTGAACCGTGGATAAAGAAGATTCCTTAAGTCCGCCTTTATCCAAAAGCGAATTGAGCTCACGCGAAAGATCAAACAAAACAGCAATCGCGATTGGAGAATTAAAATCGTCGTTCATGGCTTCGGAAAAACGCATTTCGTATTCTGCCAAATCAATCGCATTATTTCCAGCTGGCACTTGCTTTAAGCGGTCAATGGTTTGTTGGAGTTTGCTTAAACCGGATTTTGCCGCATCAAGGGCCGAGTCGGAAAAATCGAGTGTTGAGCGATAATGCGATTGTAAAATGAAAAAGCGGATCACTACGGGGTCAAATTTCTGAAAGATATCTTTCAATAAAATGGAATTGCCTAACGATTTACCCATCTTTTGGCCATCAACCGTGACCATGTTGTTGTGCAGCCAGTATCGAACAAACGGTTTTTGGGTTGCGCCCTCGGATTGGGCAATTTCACACTCGTGATGCGGAAACTGGTTTTCCAAACCTCCGCCGTGAATGTCAAATGTTTCACCAAGGTATTTCATCGACATGGCCGAACATTCAATGTGCCAGCCGGGATAGCCTATGCTCCAGGGCGAGGGCCATTTCATCAAATGGTTAGGTTCAGCCTTTTTCCAAAGGGCAAAATCAGCAGGGTGTCGTTTCTCCGATCGAACATTTACGCGCGCGCCCGCTTCTAACTCGTCTTGATCAGTTCGGCCTGAAAGTTTACCATAATCTTTAAATGAGGTTACTTGGAAATAGACATTGCCATTAACTTCATAAGCATGACCATTTTGGATCAGTTTTTCAATGAGAAAAATCTGCTCAGGGATATGGCCGGTAGCCGTTGGGGCAATGTTAGGCCTGAGATTTCCTAACGCATCCATATCTTCATAAAAACTGCGGGTATAAAACTGAGCGATTTCCATAGGATCGGTGCGTTCTTTTTTGGCCTGCCTAGCAATTTTATCTTCACCCTCATCAGCATCATCGGTTAAATGACCAACATCGGTGATGTTTTGAACATACTTTACCCGATACCCCAAGTCCTTTAACCAGCGAACAATCACATCAAACGAGACATAGCTTTTGGCGTGGCCCAAATGCGAGTGCCCATAAACGGTTGGGCCGCAAACATACATCGAAACTTCGCCGGGCTTTAGCGGGTTAAAAACTTCTTTGGTTCGGGTAAGCGTGTTATAAACGTTTAAGGGCATGAAAACTGATGGTTTGAAATAATTAAATGAAGCGAATTTCGTTGCAACCTGTTTTATTAGGTACATCTTTAAAATGTAGCATAAAAAAGATTGACCGGCAATAATAGTGCGATAAATGGTTTTTTAATATCGATGTTTAATTCTACGAATGTAAGGCATTTTGAAAAGGAGTCTGTTTAAGTTAAAAAACAGTGTTAGGTGTTCAGGGGTACAACCGCTAGAACACATTTTAGATTGAAGTGTTAAAAGAGTTGGATGAAAATGTTTGGTAAATAAAAAAACTATATCTAAATTTTTTCAAAGCAAATTTCACCCAGGCTTGGTCTGGTTTTCCCTAAAGCATAACAATTTGTTTTACCCCTACATCAATAATAGAACTAAGATTTAGCGGGCATAATCGCTGGCATTACTTGCCGCTCAGTTGCCGGAAACTGAGTTATATAGGGGGTTTATTCAGCTTATATAGATGAGCCTACCATGCTTTTATGCACGTGATTCATTCTGGCGCTCGCATTACTATAGATGGGTTTTAGGCATCATGTTTAAATTGATTTCTGCAAAAAAGTTTAACAAAAAGCAAAATGTTCTAAGTGTATGAAAATGAATCTATTGAAGATTTTGTAGAGCCTGTATTCGTATTTGTGCGTTGAAAATAAAAAATCTGATAGGCATGTTAATCGATTTGTTGTTAGGCATTACAATAAGCCCTCATGTAATACCTGACAAATTTAATCGAGGGCAAATAAGGAGATAAATCATGTATGGTACAGCAAATGTAGAACGTAATTTGGAATTAGGCGGCGGCGCTCAGTTCTGGGCGTATATTTCACCTCAAGAAGAAACGTCGAAATTTGTGACAAAATGGACAGTAAAAATTGAGCAAAAAGATGGCAATTGGGCCGGCTCTATAACTTCTGACAATCCAACAGCGATATTGCAGACGCCAGGATTGTCGGGGGTGTTCAATGTCCGCGTCCAGGCCTCCGGCCCGAACTTCAGTGAAAAAACGTTATCTCCGGTATCCTGGAGTCCGCCGGATATTGGTTGCAATTCTAATTGCGCTTCTATGGTTGGAATTGTAGCTGTCAGTGGTGGTGGAGA